>CAWGRP010000001.1:0-6359 GCA_963825005.1 uncultured delta proteobacterium
GTCACGCTTTCTTCGGCGCCGAACATCTTCTCTTCGCTACGGACATGCCATACGATGCGGAGATGGGAAACCGAGTGGGCCGAACGATCGAGGCTGTTGATGCCATGGCCATCAGCCAGCAGGAAAAGCAGATGATCTGTGAGGGCAACGCCAGAGCCTTGCTGAACCTTTAAGAGACCCCGTGGCACCGATGTACCTTCAAGCCACTGCCTCACTGCGCTCTTTCGCTCTCCTGCGAGGAGCCACTCCACAAAAACATTTCACTTTCTCGCGTCCCAGTACCCAAAAGTCTTTACAGACCTAAAAGTTTTACTTGACAAAGTCCTGTAGTGGCACCATTATCAAGTATATCACCTCTTTCCTGCACCGGGGGATGTTCGCGTAAGGCATAAGGGAATGAGCATGAGTCGTAGGCGATTCTACTCTCGCAGTAGCCTCTTTTTTTCTCTCAGCACTCTTCCTCTTTTCGGTTTTCACCCTGGGCCGGCTGACCCACAAGGTTCCAAAGGCAACGTGATTCTCGTCTTTGTTGAAAGCGATGCGTTAAGTAACAGACCCGTCGGAGCCAGTGGCGGCCATCTCCAGCTCGGCTACCTGCACCACGTGGAGCAGGCAGTCTCTGTTCCGACACTCACCGTTTCAAGTAATTGTCTACCGGGGACGTCCGCCGTCTTTCCTGCCCTAGCAGAGAGATCCGTGTCCCCGAGCTGTGAAAGAAGATCGGGCCACACACTGCTGCTGAATAGGTAACCTGCCTGAAATTCGGTATCGTGGGGAGCGCGTTATGAGGAGGATCCTGAAACTACCCGGCACAGGCCCCAGGGGCTCCGTAACCCTTGAGGCCTTTGAGACTCGCAGTCCCATAATCCTGAAGCATACGACAATGAGGAGGAGAAAATGAGAAGGTTAGTTGCGATACTGGCAGTTGTGCTTGCGATTCCTCTGTTCCTCGGCTCGGTCACGGGCCGGGCAGATGATGACGTTACGTTCCTCAACCACATTATCCCCGTCCCTGGATTCACCAATTTCACAGATCCCGCTCATCCTCACGGAGGGAGCTTCGATATCAGCTTTGTCGATTCCAACTTCTATTACCTTGCCGACAGAGGTTTCGCAACGTCCACAGACCCGGGACGCATTGATGTCTTTGATGCGCTTAATGACACCTACCTGTATTCAATCCCCGGGTTTGTTGGAAATCACGGAACTGCAGGTGGGCCGGACCCCACCACGGGGCCAAACGGCATTCTGGTGCTGCACACCGGGAAGGTCTGGAATAGCCACAGCGAGCTCTGGGCGGGCGACGGCGACAGCACCGTGAAGGTGGTCGACCTCGAAACAAAGAAAATCGTAGCGACGATTGCGACGGGCGTGCCGAGCGACAACAGGGCGGACGAACTCGCCTACGACCCGATCCATAACATTATTATTATTGCCAACGATCTTCCAGGAACGCCTCCAGGCTCGAAGGATCCGTTTGTGACGTTCATATCCCAGAAGACGCGCACGGTGCTGGGCAAGATTGTGTACGACGGCTCCTGTACCGTTGCGCCTTGTCCTAAGGGTAAAGGCCCGAAGGCCGTGGACGGGCTCGAGCAGCCGGTGTTCGATAGGGGGCTCTTTTTCCTCGCGGTACCCGAGACACAAGACCACTCAGGGGGCGAGATCGACGTGATCGACCCCGTGAAAGAGACCATTCTGAATCGCTTCCTTATGCCGGCGGGCTGCAATCCCCACGGACTGGCCCTCGGTCCAAAGCACCAGCTCTGTGCGGGCTGCAGCAACAGCACAGCGCCCACGACCCCGTTGACGGTTATCCTCGATGACAAGACTGGATCCGTCGTGGCGACTATCAATCAGTTGGGTGGCTCGGACGAGGTCTGGTTCAACGAGGGGGATAGCCGCTATTACCTTGCGGCCAGTAACAACGCCGCCACGAACGGCGGCCCCGTGCTCGGGGTGATCGATGCCAAAACCAACCAGTGGGTCGAGAATATCCCGGGTGGCCCGGGTGCTCACTCGGTTGCCGCGAACTCTACAAACAATCATATCTTCTTCCCTCTCACCATCCCGAATGCCGGTGGATACACTGGGACACCAAACGTAACCGTCCCGCCCCTGCTTCAGAAGCAAGGCCTCGGTCTGGGCATAGCCGTCTTTGAGCATGAGGGAGAACACGAGTTTGAGCATGAGAAGTAGAACCGTTCGAAACGTCAAATTATAGCTGCTTCTGGGTGAGCCGCGGGAGCCTCGGCGCTTCCGCGGCTCTTTCTTACACGGGCATTCTGGCTTGAGTGCATGCGTACAGGCGTCGATGTTGGATCTCCCTTCCTTAAGGTTTTGAATTCTATTTCCGATAAACAAGAGGCCAGATAGCGTCATCAAGGCCAA
Source organism: uncultured delta proteobacterium (assembly GCA_963825005.1). Classification (GTDB taxonomy): domain Bacteria; phylum Desulfobacterota; class Syntrophorhabdia; order Syntrophorhabdales; family WCHB1-27; genus JADGQN01. The sequence continues at coordinate 2,392 of CAWGRP010000001.1, forward strand.
ACCAAGGAGATCCAAATGGTTAGTGATGTGAAGAGCGCAACGCAAACCCAGCCTCCAGCCCAGTCCCCGCCAGTGCGTCAAAAGTCGACTCAACCAAAACCGCAGCCCACCAAAACGGACACCGTCCATATAAGCAACGCCGGTCTGGCAGCGGTGCAGGAAGCCACAGAAACCCACGCTCAAACGGTCAATGAAGCCGGCCATGGCGATAGTCAGGCTCAGAGACTACTTGCGAAAGAGGCTGCTGCACAGGCTGCAGCGAAGTGAGACTCTCTCGCACAAAGGTGTGTTGTTGAGATGCAGGTGAACGTCTCCTGAACCCCACACAGACCACTAAGTGAGAATCCGCGTCCTGTCCCAGGCCGCTTGGAGCGATCTTCGATGATTACAGGCCAGCGCCGTCGCTGTCGACCTCTTATTCTTTGAGCTCACGCACGGTACAATTGCTCTAATAGTGTTGAAGGGATTTCGACGATGAAGCGAAGCCGATGCCTTTTACCGGCGGGGGAGAACTACCGTAAACCTGCTGCCGCTGCCCGACGAACTGGTCACCGTGATCCGGCCTCCATGGGCAGCGACAAAGGCCTGAGCGAGTGTAAGGCCGAGGCCGTTTCCTGGTGCTGACCTGCTCTTCTCTCCTCTGAAAAACCGGTCGAAAACGTGGGACAGGTCTTCTTTCTGATACGCCGATGCCGGTATCTTCGACGGCTCATTGTCACCTGTTTCTCTTCAGCAGCCACGAATATGCGGACGTGTCCTCCTGCAGGAGTATACTTGATCGCATTATCCAGAAGGTTGGCCAGGACCCGCTGCAATTTGCGTAAGTCGCCGGATACGTAGAGACGCACGGGGAGCTGGAGCGTCAGCGTTACACCCTTTTCTTCGGCCAGCGATTGAAAGAGCTCGCACACGTCACGGACCAGGGCCCCGATATCGATCGCCTCCGAATGAAGCCTCGCCAGGCCTGCCTCGGCTTCCGAAATGTCGAGCATGGCATTGATCATTTCCAGCAGACGGTCACACTCGTCAATGATGGTTCCTGCCATCGGCAAGCGCTCTTGGGCAGAAGCCTCACCGAGTGAGCATCCCTTCGGCGATGCCCCTGATCCGCGCTATCGGACTGCGCAGATCGTGAGCGATGTTGTCAGTGACCTCCTCCATTTGATGCATAAGGGTCTGGATGCGGTCGAGCATGCTATTGAAGGTTTGTGCGAGACGATCGATTTCGTCCTGCTGCCCATTCGCTGGAACACGTTTGTCGAGTTCGCCCTGCGATATGGCGATCGCCGTCTGGGTGACCTTATCCACACCGGACAAAGCTCTTCGCGCCATGAACCATCCGATCAGGGCGGAAGCTAGTATCACTATTATCAATGCGTTGCCGAAGTACTCGCGAAAATCTTCCCTCAGCGCCGCGAGCGCTTCACGGCTGATACCCTGACTTTGGAGCACGAGCGTATAGAAGAGAAGGAAGGCGGCGAAGAGAGAAACAGTGAAGATGCCCGCATACCAGAGCGTGAGACGAAAAGCCACCGTTCTGCGCAGCTCAAACAGTTTCTTTAAGTATGTAACCAGCACCGCGGACCGTATGAATGAGTTTCTTTTCAAAATCTCTGTCTACTTTGTCTCTTAATTTGCTCACCCTCGCATCGACCACATTTGTTTGCGGGTCGAAGTTATAATCCCAGACGTGCTCCATGATCATCGTCCTGGACACGACCCTGCCCGCGTTGCGCATGAGGTACTCAAGGAGCGCAAATTCCCTGGGCTGTAGTTCTATCTTCTGCCCGGAACGGATGACCTCCTTTGCGAGAAGGTCCATGGTGAGGTCTGCCACGGATAGCCTGGTGGCTTCAGCAGTACCGGTTGCCCTGCGAATAAGCGACTGGACGCGGGCGAGCAGTTCGGAGAAGGCGAAAGGCTTGGTGAGATAGTCGTCACTTCCCGTCTGCAGTCCTCTGACCCGATCGTCGACCGACCTTTTTGCACTGAGTATGATCACCGGGGTGGTTTGGCCCTGGCGCCTGAGTTCGGCAATGAGCGACAGACCGTCAAGCTTGGGCAGCATGATATCGACTATCGCGACATCGTACGAAGCGGTGAGCGCGAGATGCAGCCCGTCCTCTCCGTCTCGTGCATGATCGACGACGAATCCGGCTTCCTTAAGACCCTTCACTACGAAGGAAGAAATAACAACATCATCTTCGACAACCAGGATGCGCATAAGCTTTTCCAGAGTCCTTATTCCAGTGGCTGTATTATACACCAGAAAGGATGAACACCAATCTGGTTCAACATTTCAGGATTGTCATGGTGAACGTGATGCCTTGGCCCTCCTTGTAAATCTTTGACTTTCTGATTTATAATTCTTCCTTACTTTTGTGATAAAGGAGTTCCACAATGCGATGTGCCACAACAGCAGTCGCGCTGCTTCTCATCTGGTTTTTCATGATCTTTTCTTTCCCCTCTCCTGTGCTCTCCGCGCAGCTTTCTCCTGCACAGGAAAAGGAGATCGAACATCTGCTCTCCTACATCGAGCAGTCCGGTTGTCAGTTCTGCCGTAACGGCACGTGGTATGATGATACCAAGAAAGTGCGGCAGCACGTGGAGCTCAAATACAGCTACTTCATGAAGAAGGGGCAGATCAACTCCACCGAAGATTTTATCAAATGGTCCGCATCGAAGAGCGAGATGAGCGGAATACCATACCTCGTGAAAAGCGGCAATCAGTCTCCGATGCTTCTTTCCCAATGGCTGTTGGATGAGCTCGAACGATATCGGAAGAAAGAATAATCGAGACGAACGGATTACTTCCGAAGAGCCGACGCGCCTGTAATTCAGCTGCTCCAGACATGCTTTCTTCGCTTGTTTCGTACTACGACTTTCTCACTCGGGAAGCGACGCTCTCCCTCACCCGATTCCAACATTACCATTTGGTAATCTTCCGGTAAACGTCCGGTGAGTTTCTTTCATCTATACTATGCGGAGAACAGGGCAACGCAGGCCTGCCATGAATTGTGAGGGATAGAGGTGAAGTTATGAACCGAATGACAAAAGAAGCTTTGAGCAAAGTTCCTGAAGTAACGTTAATGTTTTGGATTATCAAGATCGCGGCTACGACGCTGGGCGAGACCGGCGGCGACGCTGTGTCAATGTCAATGAACCTTGGTTATCTGGTGGGAACTGCGATTTTTGCAGTAATTTTTCTCATTGCAGTGGCCGCACAAATCAGGGCAAGCCGCTTTTTCCCTTTTCTGTACTGGACAACAATTCTCGCAACAACAACAGTTGGTACAACACTGGCGGATTTCGCGGACCGCTCGCTAGGCGTTGGCTACGCCGGTGGCGCTTCATTGCTGTTCATTCTTCTCATGGCGTCGTTAGCGACCTGGTATTGGTCGCTCGGCTCGGTTTCTGTTGATAGCGTGAGTTCTCCGAAGGCGGAACTGTTTTATTGGCTGACCATCATGTTTTCTCAGACGCTTGGCACCGCGTTGGGGGACTGGACGGCAGATACCGCCGGATTCGGCTACGTTGGCGGAACGATACTCTTCGGCTCGCTTCTCGCACTGGTGGCAGCGGCTTACTTCTGGACGAGAATCTCCAGGACCACACTTTTTTGGGCGGCATTTATTTTGACGCGACCGCTGGGCGCTCTTGTCGGTGATTTGCTTGACAAACCAATCAGTGCCGGGGGCTTGGCGCTGAGTCGCTATTCAGCATCCGCTGCGCTGATAGTATTCATTACCACCATCATCCTTATCTTTCGTCAAAGGGCAGCAGAGGGTGCGAGGCACTAACTTAGCGCGAGCACTAAACAACACCTGAGAGGTTTGCAGTCAAGAAGCATCGAAGGAGCGGGAACCGGCTAAGCGCTTGCTGGTCGAGGGCCAGACCTTAGAGTGCCCAGCAAGCGGTGGAACGGTGCAATTGGTCTAACCGACTTTTCACACATTCCAGCCTTGCGG
>CAWGRP010000002.1:0-24666 GCA_963825005.1 uncultured delta proteobacterium
GGAAGAGCTCAAAAGCGAGGTTAAGATCAAGGTTAAGGTTGAAGAAGGCCAAGCGAATGCTGCCTGAAGGACTGCGGGTTCTCCGCGTGCTCTCAACCTGAAACTGTAAAGATTGGGATTTGATCTATTGGACTCTGCAGGACCATCTCAAAAACTTTCTTCCTGGTACTCTTCATGTTTGCATTTCACCGCGAAGATCACCCTTCGCACTGGCAATGATGAGCGGATAGGCGATCCTGTGTGCAATTATGTCAACTTGCCGTAGTGCGTTGCAGAAGACCTCGTCCACGAGATGCAGACGGTGCACCATTGGTTGAGTGAAAGAGAGGTCGGTCTCCGTAATGGTTGTAAAGATCTCCAAGAATCCGGTTGACGCAAACAATGGACTGGGGTAACGTTAAGGGCGGAGCTGGTTAAACGGAGGACGCGAATGGGTTGAAGGGAGACGAACATGCGAGACGGGATTCGCGCTTACAGCGGTAGGAGCGCGACCGTATGTCTTCTGTGTATGATTGTTTTATTCGCGAGCGTTGCGTGTGCCGAGGAGTCATACACGAAGACCGCGGAAATGATCTGGGAGGTGTGAAGGTTAACGTGAGTACGGAGTGCTTTGACGATTCGTTACCGCAGTACCTCCATCTATGTACGAAGCAGCGATTCGAGTTTACTGATACAGTGACTGGAAAGCGTGAGTACAAGTCAGCAGCGGGCAAGCTTGTGGACGATGTCAGACGCAAAAGGAGTAAAAACCGGGCGTCGTTCGACGCGCTGGCACAACGCCTCCAGTGTGTACGGGACATCGCGGCGTATCTGATCGTCGGTACTACACCGGCGGGAATTGTGAGCAGTGCGAGTGGCAGGAGATTTCGATCTGATGGGGAAAAGACTTGTTTCAAATCAAAAAAAGAATAGCCAAGGTCTGAATTTGATGACTACGTCGACTCGTCTCGGCATTATGGAGGCCCAACCAGGGGGGCACCTACCGGTGCAGCCAGCTCATGAGAGTACCGTTACGAAGGAAGATGATACCACCATCCCAACACGCCTCTCCCGACGGAGGCCCGTGATGGATTATACAAACATGAGGGCTCTAAGGGAGAAGCCTACCGCCACGTGCACTACCGCTTGCCAGACCCGAAGAAGAAACGGAAGAACAGAAGGGCAAATATTCGTACTACTTGCTCCCCATAACAAAATCACGCTTCCGGCGGCAACGGCAATAGCCGAAAGTGGGGGGATGCGGCTCGGCCGATGTTCAAAAGAAGGTGATTGATACTATCATCAGCAAATCTAAGGAGCTATGCGGTTTGAACACTCGTGAGACTGCGTACGTGCTGGCAATGGCCTATGTTGAGTCTGGATTCAATCCGGATGCTGCCGCACAAAGAACAAGCGCCTCCGGTGTCGGACAGTTCGTCATCGACACTGGGAGGAGTATGACCTAACTTATGCTGTTTTCGACAAGGATCCGACCCAGTTCGACATCTCACAGTAATGTCGATGCGCTCGTCCGATATTACAAATTTAATCGTAAATATGCCGAGAAGAAAGGGTTATTTAGGTCGGGGAGCTAGAGGAAATGATCTATGTCTATCATCACGATGGACTCGCAGGCACAGACCATGGCGGCCGCACGCTGGCTAAGGGCACGAATCATGCCAATCGCTGACAACATTGAGAAAGTTCTCAATGGTACTTTTGCTGGAGAGCATGTCGATCCCGAACGTGTGCTCAAGACGAGACACCCCCATGTTCCCCAGCCCAGGACCAACAAGAAATACATTGACCCATCCGCTGCAAGCAGACTGCATCCCCACGCTGCCGAAACAAGCGCAGTGGTACCAACAAGACTACTATAATACCAAGCATTGGAATATTGCATCGCGGTTATATCATCTTTACCATCACGACGATTCAGACGACGCGTAAAGCCTTAGGCAACCACACACTGTATGTTCCGACAGGAGGGCGTATAGCCCGCTCCTGAGGCTTCCTTCCTCCTACCATTAATTCCTGTATAACTATTTGTAAGCAGGTAAGATTTGCCCCAAGGAAGGCAGGGGGACTTATTAGCTTCCTGGGTCGCCGAACCCTTATTTCAGTCTGTCCCCTGCCTCTTGGAGCCATGATAAGTTGATTGGGCCTAAAGAGCCCTTGTCACCTTAGGAGGATTGGCCGGAGGCAATCCCTGCTTTTCTTATACTACCATGAGGAGGTGTATGTCATGAGCTTTTTTGTCGGGGTCGATGTATCAAAAGAGAAGTTTGATGTTTGTTGTATTGGAGAAAAGGGGAAAAGACTTTCTCCCTCACCTGTTCCATGGACCGGGAAGGATTTGAGAAGCTCGTCCTGCAGCTGACCGCGAGGACAAGTCATCCCTCCTCCTGGGTATGGAATCCACGCGCCAGTTACCATATCCCCCTCTTTTCCTATCTTGCCGCACAAGGTTACCGGGTTGCCATTATCAATCCTCTTCTCATCCAAACTTCGCAAAGCGTTCCTTGAGGAAAACAAAGACCGACAAGAAGGATGCCTTCACGATCGCCCAGTTCTTACTGCGGAGAAGGAGGACCCTGGCAACGCAGCATCGATCTCCTCAGGTTACCGAACTCAAGGATCTGTCCCGAAGAAGAGAGAGGCTCGTCGACCAGATGACCTCTCTGAAGAACGACATGAAGAGGATCCTCTCTGTTACCTTCCCGGAACTGGAGACGATCACTGGCGTCTTTACGAAGTCTACTCTTCGTCTTCTCACTGAGCTCCCTTCGGCCCATGCTATAGGAAAAGCTGGTTATGATGCCGTCGCCTCTATCGTCATCTCCCGCTCGAAAGGGAGAAAACCCTCTGCTTCGGTTCACGTCCTCATGAATGCGGCCATTGCATCGGTGGGTGTCGCGAGTCCGGCAAAGGATCTGATCCTGAAACGGGAGGCCTCCCTGCTTCTCGAGCTTGAGGAGCAGGCCGAAGAGATTATGAACCTCATAGAGATCTCTCAGGTGAGAAGATACAGCGAGACGGAGATCCTGACCTCTATGAGGGGTATCGGAGAAAAAACCTCATTGAATTTCCTGATCGAGATGGGCGGAGATATAAAGGCTTTCGAGAACGACCGGAAGCTGATCGCAGCAGCCGGGCTCGATCCGACCACTCATGAATCGGGCAAATACAAGGGAAAGAGCAAAATCAGCAAGAGAGGAAATCGTCATCTCCGGCGGGTGATCTGGCTCATGACGACCAAGGTGATTATCTCCAACGAGGTCTTTCGCACCTACTACTTCAAAAGAAGGAAAGAAGGGCTCATCTATAAAATGGCCGTCCTGGCTACCGCGCACAAGCTGATTAGAGTGATGTTCTCCATGTTGGTGAACCAAAAACCTTTTGATGCGGAGAGGAGGAAATAAATATAGTTGACTGTAATGGTTTTAGCCGCTCAATAGCGAGGACTTCCACCTTTCATATGGCAAGTGCGCAGTTTCAATTCGCATGCAGCCAAATCATACAATGCCAAATTGACACTCAATTTTTTCTTGACAAGGTGTTGTCGATGCTATAGCATCTAACCGTTAAACGGTATCTGAGTACCATTTACCGGGACTACATGAAAAACAACAAAGGGACCATCGCTCCAAAGAAAAGACACTTTTACAACAAGTCCCTTGAGCGTGCTCTAAACATTCTTTGTTCTTTTGATTTTGACCGGCAGGAGCTGACCCTTGCCGAGCTCGGCAGTCTTTTGCAACTTCCAAAATCGACGACCCACCGGCTCGTTTCAACTTTGGTCGATTATGACTTCCTCCAGCATGATTCCGAGTCACAACGGTACTCTCTTGGATTGAGGGTCTTCGGTCTCGGGGCCGTGGCAAACAATTCAGTGCTGTTGAAGAGAATCGTTGCACCATTTTTAACTGAACTGCATGCGAAGCTTGATAAGACTGTAGCTCTGGCAGTCCTTAGAGGCGATGAAATAATCTATGTGGATAAGAGGGAGAACTGGAGAAACCCCGTGAGATCAACAGAAATGGGGAGACATAGGGCACCCCATTTCGGAATGTTTGGTCAGCTGTTGATGGCACATCTGGCGGAGGAGGAGGTTGATAGAATATTAAGCAAGAGTCCGCTGGTCAGTTACACAAGAAAATCAATAACCAACAAGGCAGAATTCAAACGGCGATTGCGTGCGATCAGAGAGCAGGGATATGTCATAGACGACGGAGAGGTATTCGATGGAGTAACCGGCATAGCTGCACCTATCGAAGATGCCACTGGCACGGTGGTTGGCGGGATAGGCGTTAGCTTGATTAGCGCCGCAGAGAACGCGGACGGTGTGAAAAAGATTATAAGAGAATTGCGAGAGACAACAAGGTTCGTCTCAGAACAGCTGAAGGCGAAAACACGAGCTAATAGTATTCAGAAAGCATGAGGCACGTACAGAAACTGGCGGTATGAATAGCTCAACGATACTTGTGAGTACAAGAAGCTCGGGATTACAAATCTAAGGAGGAGCTTATGAGAAAGAGAGCGTTGTTCTTCACCATGGTTCTTGCGTTGGCAACAGTGTTGGTGGCAAGCAGTGTGTTTGCTCAAGCCCCGCAGCAGATCAAGATCGGGGCCACACTTGCGGTGACGGGTGGTTTTTCGGCAGAATGGGGACCTCCGTTCCTTCAGTTCATGATGGCGTGGGAGAAGGTAGTAAATGAGGAAGGCGGGGTTTTTGTGAAGCAGTACAACAAGAAGCTTCCCGTGAAACTGATCGTGTACGATGATGAGAGCTCGCCGGATAAGTCTGTGGAGCTCTATGAGAAACTGGCCGCGGTTGACAAGGTCAATTTCTTTTTAGGCCCGGGCTCGTCTCCTATTTCCCTAAGAGCCTCAACAGTCGCAGAGAAATTGCAAATACCGATGGTAATAGTGGAAGGTGTCGACGAGGCGATCTTTAGCCGTGGCTTTCGCTGGTCCGTTGGCGTGCAAAGGTTCGCCCGCACCTGGCCGATACCTCTTTTCGAAATGATCGTACAGAGTAATAATAAAAAGTTAAGCAACTATCACACAGTCGGCATTGTGGCATCCGATACTCCACATACTAAAGATGTGGGAGAGGGAGCAGCGGAAGTTGCAAAGAAAAACAATTTTCAGGTCGTCGCAAATGAGCTGGTACCTTTCAAAACAATGGATTTCTCGGCCGTCATTGCGAAACTGAAGATCGCTAACCCCGATATCGTGGTCCTCGCACTCTGGGACCCTGAACAGATCGCCTTCATCAAACAGGCCCTTGAGAATGGTTATAAGCCGAAACAGATCTATACCCGCTTTCTAGGTCGATCCACAGTCACTGCCATCGGGGCCAGCGGTGTGGAAGGCATCGTCGGTTCGACCTGTAATGCTCGGAAGATGTGGGACAGCCGCATCAAGAAAATGTATGACCAAGTCAAGGTTGATCCCTATGACTTGTCCTGGAGCACCATAAAGTACGAGGGGCTGCAGAGTATCATAAAAGCTGTTGAGATAGCGGGAACTCTAGACCGTGAGAAGGTGATGCAGGTATTCTGGGACCCGAAGACGAGGATCCCCTCGATGTGGGGCCCGAACCAATTTTACTGGGACGTCAAAGAGCGAGGGAAAACCCTCGGCGGCTTTGGAACGCTTCACCCCTTTATAGGCCAAGTTCAGGGCGGAAAGATCGTAGTTACCTGGTATGAAAAATGGGCTGACGCACCCTACAAGCCCGGGTGGAATCCCAAGTAATGCAAGTCCTTGCAATTGAGGGAGCAGTCAAACGGTTTGGCGGGGTGACCGCGCTTCATAAGGTCACCCTGCAGGTTGAAAAAGAAGAGACGTTGGGTATCATCGGACCGAATGGTGCCGGTAAGACAACGCTCTTTAATGTACTATCGGGCGTCTACCGTCCGGAAGAAGGTCACGTCCTGTTGCGCGGTGAGGACGTTACCGGACTTCGCCCCGATGAGATCTGCAGCAGAGGTTTAGGCCGTACGTTTCAGATCGTCCAACCGTTCTCGCACCTGACAGTGCTGGACAACGTTGCGGCCGCTTGTCTCTTTGGTAGGAAACGTGAAGGGAAAATTCAGTCGCTGAAAGCTGCGAGGCAAAGTGCAAAGGACTTCTTGAGCTTCGGGCGGCTCGAAGGCAGAGAGCAAAGACCTGCCGGTGAACTTACCCTCTCCGAGCGAAAGCGTCTGGAAATGATCCGCGCACTTGCCACCGGTTCCGACATCATATTACTTGATGAGGTTATGGCAGGCCTCACGCCGACAGAAGCTGAGGAGATGGTCGTTACGATAAAAGAATTCCGTAAACGACTTCATCTCACCATTCTACTCATCGAGCACAATGTGCGCCTCGTCACGAGTCTGTCGCACCGAATCGTAGTTCTCGATTACGGCGAGGTGATTGCCGGCGGCACTCCTAAAGAGGTAGTTCAGAACCCGGCAGTGATCAAGGCATATCTAGGTGAGCACTGGATGAAGAGGCATTCCATTGCTTGAATTGAGCCATATAAGTGTGAGTTATGGGGATGTGAAGGCAGTACAGGACGTCTCTCTCGTTGTCCGGGAGAAAGAAGCGGTAGCGCTGATCGGTCCCAACGGCTCGGGAAAGACGAGCACTCTCAAGGCGATCCTCGGACTCGTACGGCTTTCAGCGGGACAGATCCGGTTCTTGGATCGGACGATCAACGGTATTCCGCCCTATCGTCTAGTCAAAGGAGGGATTTCTCTTGTTCCGGAAGGAAGGAGAATCTTTCCACGGATGACAGTGCGGGAAAACCTGCAGCTCGGCGCATACCCACTCGGCAAACGCGATGATCCCGTCAGCTTGGAAAGGGTCTATCAGCTTTTCCCCGCTCTCAGCAAGCGAGAGCAGCAGACTGCCGGGACCTTGAGCGGCGGCGAGCAGCAGATGGTTGCCATAGGCAGGGCTCTTATGGCAAGCCCTCGTCTCCTCATGCTGGACGAACCTTCCTTGGGTCTGGCTCCGGTCATGATCGACCAATTATATGAGCGCCTCCAGCAGCTAAGAAAGGAAGGTCTGACTATCCTCCTTGTCGAACAATATGTTTCAGGCGCGCTTGAATTGGCGGACAGGGCGTACGTTATAGAGACAGGAACTGTCAAGAGTGAAGGCCGTGCGAGCGAGCTCCTGGAGGATCCAGCAATCCAGAGATCGTACCTTGCTTTATGCGGTGAAGTGGGAGAGTCTCCAGAATGAGTCTCCAGATCGTTGTTGACCTCCTCGTAAGCGGTGTTTGCGTGGGAGCGCTTTATGCACTCATGGCTTTTTCTCTATCCATCAGCCTTTCGACAACTGGTGTACTGAATATCGCCCATGGGGGGTTCCTGATCCTCGGTGCAGCACTTGCCATGCTGCTCACCCGTTATCTGGGGCTTTCTCTCATCTACGCTATCCCCATTTTTGTTGTCAGCTGGATCGTCCTGGGATATCTCTTTGAGATGGTCGTGGTGAGACCACTGCTCGGAAAATCGCCTCACGATGTGCTCATCGGATCGATCTTGATTACCTTTGGATTCACGATGGCACTGGACGCCTTCTTGAGCTTTTACTGGGCCAAATTTGTCGATTCCACACCATCCTTTTCACTTACCTACCGTCTGCCTAGCTGGCACGCGCTCGGATTTACGGTCTCAGGCACACGGACGTTGATAGTGCTGTTTGCAGCCGCTATGATTCTGAGCTTTCATCTTCTATTGAAACGTACGAGATTGGGTCGAGCTGCCCGTGCAATAGCTGAGGACGCTGAGGGTGCTCTCGTTACTGGACTCAATCCCCAGGGCATTGCAATCCAGATCTATATCCTTGCTGTCTTGACCGCCGCCATTGCGGGGGCTTTCTTCGTTTTGCTAAATCCACTTGCACCCTATGAGAGTTTTCACCTAACACTTGTCGCACTGACGATCATCGTGATAGGCGGAGTCGGAAGCCTTCCGGGGGCACTGCTTGGTGGACTGGTCCTCGGTTTGGCTGAAGTGCTGACTTCCTTCTTCATCGCGCCAGCTTGGTCGCCAATGGTCTATCTGTTCATATTCTTCTTCGTCCTTGTGGTCAAGCGTGAAGGATTGATGGGAGGAGCAAGGTAAGCATGCGTCAACGGTGGTTCACTGCTCTCGGATTAGCGATATTGGTGCTGATCTCAGCGGCTCCCGGGTTGCTGACCCGAGACTTGATCACAGCACTTTTTTTCATGTTCATCTTCGTGACGCTCGCAGCCAATTATGATATTTTGGGAGGATTTCTCGGCTATATCAATCTGGGTCAAGGGTCATTCTTCGGCCTCGCCAGCTACGTTACTTTCATTCTGATAGTCAAGATACTACCAATCCAGGAGCTTCATCCGGTCATAATCCGACTGATCGCTGTAATTGCAGCTGTCGTGATCACATGCATTTTTGCCTTCGTTTTTTCGTATCCATTATTTCGGCTGCACGGGGCATACTTTGCTATAGGCACTTTCGGACTCGTGATGTTACTTAGCCAGTTGACGCTCAATCTTCCCTCCATTACAGGAGGGGCGCATGGGCTTTATATCCCAAAGCCGCTGTATCTGTCTCTCAATCAGTCATATTATTTCGGACTTATTCTTATGATTGCGGCTCTAGGAATCAATGGAATACTGCATCGCACCAAGATGGGTCTGGCCTTGAAGGCAATAAAAGAAAGTGAGCTGTCTGCGGCAGCGACCGGAATCCCTGTGTTCAAATACAAGATGAAGGCTCTTGTTCTAAGCTCAATCCCGTCAGGCCTGGCGGGATGCATTTTTGTGTTTTACGCCGGCTATATTGACGTGGACACTGTCTTCGGCCACGACAAGACACTTCTACCAGTGGTAATCGCAATGCTCGGGGGGTCTGGCAGGTTATTTGGCCCCATCGTCGGCGGGATTATCTTTCGCGGCATCGACGTGGGCTTGAAGAATTATCTGCTTCTTCCAATTCCGGCTTTAGGGATTTATGGTCTTATCTTAATGGGTTTGGGTCTCTTCATGCCGAGAGGGATACTGAATGCGTTTGGTCCATACACAGCATCCAAGCGTAAGGCTGATGCTGAGTTAGACTTGAGTAAAGATTAACGTCTGCTTTGTAAAAGGAGGATGCCATGGCTGATAGCTCGTTGCTCGTACAATACATCTCCGACCTGGAGATGGAGAAGGCGCTCAATTATGTGAAGTCAGAAATAAACAAGGGCCTCGACCCCAACATCATTCTTACGGAGTGTAGGCGAGGTCTGGACGAGGTGGGCAAGAGATTCGAAACCTGTGAATACTTCGTGGCCGATCTGATGTTTGCGGCCGAGATGTTCGAGCAGATCATGGACGTGCTCACGCCGGAATTACAGAAGGGAACCCAAGCCGAAAGCATGGGTAAGATCGTCATTGCAACCGTGAAAAACGATATCCACAACATCGGCAAGAACTTGGTGGCAACAATCCTCAAAGCAGGAGGATTTGAAGTGATCGACCTCGGAGTCGATGTCGAGCCCGAATCCATCTATAAGGCCACGAGCGGCAACAAACCGGACATTGTCGCCCTCAGCTGTCTGCTCACCACGGGCCTGGATTCAATGGAGCAGACGATCCAGGGATTCGCGGCGGCAGGGCTTCGAGAGAAAGTGAAGATCATTGTTGGTGGCATTCCGCTTTCAGCCAAACTAGCGACACAGATGGGTGCCGACGCATACGGAGAGAATGCGAATGAGGCTCTGATCCGTTGTAAAGAGTTGATGGGAGGGAGGGCCCAATGAACGAGATCAAACAAACACTGGAAAACAAAGTGGCGCGGATGAAGGCTGCGGTCGGTCTGCAGCCGCATGACAGAGTGCCCGTTGCAGCGATGTCTGATTTTTGGTGTGTGGGCATGCAAACGAAGTATACCATGCAGCAGGCATTCTATGATATCGATGTCCTGGCTGAATGTTACCGAGCGGCCTTTTCAAGGTGGCATAGCTGGGACGCATTTACGCCAATTCTCTACTCTCTTGGTCAGATGCTCGATGCAACAGGGTCGAAGCGGTATAACGTACCCGGACGGGATATCGCGCCGGAGGCGGAATTCCAACATCCGGATCTGATGCTGATGAGCGCAGAGGAGTACTCCGCGCTTATCAGAAACCCGATGAAATTCCAGATCGAAGAGGTCGTGCCCAAGCTATGCCAGAGGATTGGCTCGAGTGAACGTATTGTTTCCAGCAAGGCCATGGCCAAAGCTGCCCTCTTTTTCGGACAGTGGATGGGCAAGGCACGGACCTATGCACCTGTCTGGGTGAACGAATTTGGCATTCCACCCATGAACCAGGGAACGGCCCTCTATAATCCAATGGACTGGATAGCTGACAAGCTGCGAGGGTTCCGTCAGGGTCTTATTGACATAAGGCAAAGGCCCGAGGAGGTCGCGGAGGCATGTGAAGCGCTGGTCCCGTTCGTACTGAACGTGGGCTTGGCAACGGCGCCAGCCGGCGGAGATTTCCCGCTCCTCTTCAACCCTCAGCACGTGAGCCCGTTCATCGGACCCAAACAGTACGAAAAGGTCTATTGGCCCACCTTCAAGAAGCTCGTCGACGAGTTCGTTGCGAGGGGATATACAATATGGGTTCTCTTTGAAAACAACCAGGAACAGCATCTGGAAAAGATGCAGGAATTACCTAAGGGGAAAATAGTAGCCCACCTGGAAGCCACTGATCTGGTGAAAGCTAAAAAGGCTCTTGGCGGAAAGATTTGCATAGCCGGTGGCATGCCATCTGCGATGCTGGCCAGAGGAACGCCTGAAGAGGTTCGAGAGCAGACAAAATCAGTCCTCAAGCTATTTGAGGACGAGCCCGGATTCATTATGACCTGTTCGACGACACTACCGAGCAACGCGCGGCCCGAAAACATGGATGCGTGGCTAAATGCGGTCAGCGAATATGGTCAGATAGGAAAACTGACAACCGGGACCAGCGAGACGCAAGGTGGCGATACCTCACAGCGAACCACGTCAGCAGCAGAGCTTGCCAGAAAAGGTATCACTACATGGGAAGCGGTAAGGCCGGAGTTTGGGAAGATCATGGGCGATGAAGCCATCATCAGGGATAAGTGGGAGGACATGGAAAGACAAATCGCGCCTCTTATTTACTGGCTGATAAAGTAAATAAAGACCGAAGAGCCCAAGGCTGGAGTTCTCGGGCAAATCTTGAGGTGATGCGGAAATATGGCTTTCAGATACTGTTTGAAATCTGACGGGCTCGTCACCGAAGTATAAGACTGAATTCTTACTCTATACATTCTTAGTAGGAGTCACATTCTATGGCCGTGGACGGTTTCGAACCTTACAATCAGAAAGACGCCGAGCTTTACAACAGAAGGAGATGGTGGCTCGGCCTCACGTGGGGTGACCTTCTTGATAGAGCTTCCGATCTTTACCCGGGTAAGGAAGTTCTTGTGGACGACACACATCGCTTCACAAATGCTGAGCTTCGGGACAAGGTGGACCGACTCGCGGTCGGGTTGATGCGCACGGGCGTCAAAGAACGCGATTTTGTTCTATTGCAACTCCCCAACTGGCACGAGTTCGTCATCTCGTATTTTGCCCTGCAAAAGATTGGTGCCATAGTGATCTTGCTTGTGGCGAGACATGGTTTAGCCGAGATCAACTATCTGAGCAGCCTCACCAACCCCACAACGTGGATCCTGCCGGAGAAGTACAAGAGCATTGAGTACCTGCATCTGATAGAGAGTGTTACGCGAAGCAATGACGGACTGGAAAAGATTATCCTGACTCGTGCCGGTGAAAATCACGGATTCCTCTCCTTGGAGAATCTGATCGAGGAAACCCGGCTTGACCAGACCGCTTTGGAAGAGCTTGCCCTGAGAAGACCCGACCCCATGGAAGTTGCAACCGTAACGCCTACCGGCGGCACGACCGGTTTGCCAAAAGCGGTGCCGCGAATTCATAACGATTTTGTAGCGAACGTCGAGTATCATTCCAGAGCGTGGGAGATCACAAGTAATGATGTGGTGCTCACGGTTGCCCCCGTGAGCCACGGCCAGGGCATGCTCTGTGGAGTCGGAGGAGCTTTCTTTAATTTCGCCAAATTTGTGCTTACTGATTCTACAACCCCTGAAAATATCTGCCGTATAGTCGAGAGAGAGAAAGTAACGGCATTTCCGACCGTTCCGGCAGTCGTCCAGAGAATAGTTAATCTCCCCGATCTCGCGACGTACAACCTGAGCTCACTCAGGAAGATATACTCCGGCGGTGCTCCCAGCACGCCGGAGCTCGTGAAAAGCGTCTATGAAAAGCTTAACTGTAAATTCGTCAATGCCTACGGATCGGCAGAAGGCTCCTGTGCCATGACGCGGCTTGATGATGACTTTGAAACCATCTGCACCACCGTGGGAAAGAAGGATTGCCCTTACAACCGGTTCAAGATCATAGACCAGTACGAACAAGAGCTCCCTGCGGGGGGAGAGGGTGAACTCGTAACGAAGGGTCCAACGATCTTTACGGGATACTTCAAATCCTCCGATGAGAACAAGAAGATCTTCACCAAAGACGGTTTTTTCAAGACCGGTGACCTGGCGAAGATTGATGAGAAGGAACGCATTACGATTACGGGCAGGATCAAAGAGACGATCCTGCGCGGGGGTGAGACGATCAGCGCGGTGGGCATAGAGCGGCTCATAAGTTCGCATCCTTCCGTTGCCGACGTGGCGGTGATTGGCATCCCGGACAAGGACCTTGGCGAGAGAATAGGCGCCTATGTCCAGCTCAAGCCTGAATCAAGACTTGGTTTCGAGGAACTCATCGCATATCTGAAAAGTATTGGCGCCTCGGTGCTTCAACTCCCTGAGCGTGTGGAATTCATCCAACATATACCTCTCACCAATATCGGCAAGGCCGATAAGAAAGCACTCAGGGAGGACATTAAGAAACGTCTCAAGCAGGAAGAGAAAGAAGGTTAATCTAAATCTGCTCGTGCACCCTCGCCGGTTGTCTTAAGGGTACAAAGCTACACTTTCTTATGGCAATGCTGATTCTTAAGGATGCACGAAGGCGCCATTTGCGGGTGGCAACCGCAATTTTTATTCTGTGGTCAAAAATTGGAAGTTTGATTCAGAAGCGTTCTCGCGAAGTACTTCCTGAAGTGTTGAATCTTTATCTTCCCGCACAGCTTCATGATTACGGCTGGCAATGCTGAAGGCCGCCATAGCGATGCAGCATCGTCCGATGTCTTTCCCCATAGCCGAAATAGCAGATCCCGGATTGAACAACTTCTTGCTATTTCACGGAGCTCAGGTATGTACCCGCCATTCTTAAGGCCGCCACCATTTGTTCAATCGTAATTACCGCTGGATCATAGTAAACAGTATTTATCTCTTGAGAGCCGCGAAAGCCTTTTTCAACCCACTTCACGCCGTTAAGCCCTTCCAGGGCCTCTTTGCCGACGTCGTATCATGTAACTGCAAAGATCGCCTTTGCTTCTGTTCCTTGCTGTGCAAAAGAAATTGCGTGCTCTGAAAAGACGAACAAGCAAATCAAAAGAGTAAAAGCTAACCACGTGCTTACCTGGTTCTTCATAGCTTCGGTGCCTCCATAGAGACGGGGGCGTATCCCTATCCGACACGTCCCCGTCAAAGACGCTGGTCAACCTTCTGCGCTATCCACTTCAGCGCGCAGGTAGCTGAGCAGGGGCACCATTCTTGACAGTACCGGTCAGGCATTCGTATAGTGTATCTCAATAGGAACAGAAGTGGCACCCTCCTTTCGGGATGGAAAGAGAGTTGTGACGAACAGGCGAGTTCTCGCCGCTGTCCTGATCGGTCTTGCGGTTCTGGTGATCACGTACCTCCATCACAGCACCGCCTCTGGTAACCAACCGCTCCATTCAATCTACGCAGAGCTTCACTATATACCCCTGCTTCTGGCGGGCCTCCTGTTCGGCTTCAGAGGTGCTCTCTTTACCTCGCTCATGGTTGTTCTCCTGTACGGCGGGTATATCGTTGCCGATTGGCGTGGCGCCTCTCTGTGGCTGATAGATAACTCCATCCACATTATTTTCCCGGCCATGTTTGCGCTGCTCATCGGCTTTCTTGTGGACCTGAAAAACGCTCGTGGCAGACAACTGGAGCAGAACAGGTATCTGTCCGGCCTCGGCCAGGCAGCAGCAGTTATCGTGCACGATCTGAAGAACCCGCTTTTCAACCTCAAGGCCGCCATAAGGCGCCTGGAGATGGGAACGACCACGTGTGAACAGGTAGTGACCGCGGTAAGCGGGGCAATTGAGAAGATGGAGCTGGTCATGGATGGCGCGCTCGATTTCTCAAAACCCCTGCAGCTTAACCGGAGAGAGGAGGATGCTGCGGCACTCATAAAGGAGCTGCTCCAGACCTCCATGGCGAAGGCGGAACAGGAAGGGGTGGGACTGACGATCAGCGTAACAGAACAGCCGCTCATGGTCGTGGTAGATCCGGCATATCTGGAGAGGGCCTTGGTGAACCTGGTCAACAACGCTATCGAGGCATCGCAGAGGGGCCAGAGCGTATCGATACGGCTGCTCAAGAGAAATGATACGGCGATCATAAAGATCAGAGATTACGGCAAGGGGATGGACAAGGAAACACTCAAGAACCTGTTTATACCCTTTTACAGCAAGAAGAGCAGCGGTACCGGGCTGGGCATGGCGGTGGCAAGAAAAATCATCGAGGAGCATCAGGGCCGGATAACCGTGAAGAGTCGCCCGGCGTTTGGTACCAAGATAGCCGTACACCTGCCTTTGATAAGTCCCACCAATCGTACGTAGGCGCTTCGGGATACGACGCCACGAAGTACCCGGTGATCAGCCGGGACAGGACCTGGTCGGTTACGTCGCCAGGCGTCGATGATCAACCTTGTCGAGCGCTGTTCGCACAGCATCGATCACTTCTGCTTTCACAAACGGTTTCGACAGTATGGCCTGGACGAGAGGACGTATACCTTCCGGGATGTGTTCATCGGTATAGCCGGTGATGAGGATTATCGGGAGCCTGGGATTGATTCGGTGAGTGTTCCTGATCAGGTCGTGACCGCTCAAAGCGGGTATGGCGAGGTTAGTGATCAGAAGCGTAACTTTCTGACTGTTCGCTTCATAGTGTCGTAGTGCCTCTGCAGGATCGCTAAAAGATACGTGTTGGCACCCATGACGTTCCACTATGTATCCGATCATTTCTCCGATCATTTCTTCATCATCCACAACAAGAACAAGATCTTTTTTATCGCAGATTGCCTCTACCATAGAAGAAACGTACCATAGTCCGTGTAGATTTGAAAGGGACCATTGGTGATCGTCAAGATCCCCTGTCGAGTGATATTTTTCTTCTTGAGGAACCTTGACATTCGTATGAACGTACCCATCATTCTCTCTGGATGGCCTGCTGAGAGCAATGGAATGCTTTGCCTCTCGTATCGGGCCACCGCCGTAATGCCAGCAGTGCGTATGACAGCGGATAACCGAGAAAGAGCGCTTCGTTGTATCGAGGATCACTATGGATTGGCCTCGTGGAACACCGCTCTTGAAAGGAGGCTACGTGTGGCAGCACCGGATGTAAAGGACGGCAGCAGGGAGGTACTGATCACCTTCGAGGACCTCGATGCACAGGGCCAGGCGATGGGACCCTTGCCGAGCGGGTACATGGGGTTCACCTGGAGCGACAGCGCGTGGTTTATCACCAGAGCATTTTCTTCGTCGGTCTGCCCAGGGATTCGGGTCGGCCTTTTGAATGCAAACGGCAGAGACATAACGATAGAAAGCAAGCGTCTGTTTGACCTCAAGGGGCTATCCCTCTGTACGCTGTGGACGGACAAGGCCCAAATTCTCATCGAAGGATGGGAGAAGCAGGCCAGAAAGTTCGCCACAACACAGACGGTCTCGCGGATCACGACCATCCAGTGTGCCGTGGATTACCGCAACATTGATCGCGCGGAGCTTAAGACCGGTGGCGCACATATGGTGATCGGCGCCATTAACGTTCTCATCAGATGAGAGTGTGGGCACCTTGTTTGATGGGCCAGATTCGGCCACGAGACGTACTACTGAGCGCATCACCAGGCTGGAGTGCACGCCCGGACGCTTTCAGAGTGGGGGATTGATTCGCGATGTTGAGTCTCCAGACTGTAGAGAGGCCGCTACGTCATGCTCGATCTCGTTTGACTCCTGTGGGGCTTCCTATTATACTGACCAGATGTCCGCGGCTGCCTGGCACATTGAATAATCAGGACATCTCGCAGGTTCCGGGATCGAACGATGTGACTATGAATTCCCTGATAAAAGCACTTCTCGAAGGTGATCCTGTCGAATCCCTTGCCCGGGCTAAACACCTTCGTGCATCGGGAGTCGGCATTGAGCGCATTGTCACGGACGGTGTTGAATCGGCCATGTCAACGCTCGACGCCAAGTGCACCATGGAACAATTCAATCTGTTGGAGATCATGCTCGTCGGCAGAGCTGTGATGGAAGTTATGAAATATCTTTGTCCTCTTGGAACTTCCGCGCTCGGGGAGAAGAGCACGATTGTTATCGCTACACTGGAAGGGGATGTTCACGACCTGGGCAAGAATATCCTGAAGATGGTTCTTATCGGCAATGGGTACCGCATCATTGATTGCGGCAAGGACTGCTCTCTTCAGAAGCTTATGGATGCTGTCGAACAGGAGCTCCCCATTGCGGTTGGTATCAGTGGTTTGATTAGTCCGGTAGTTCCTCTGGTCAGGCAGGTGAAGTCTCTTCTGAAGGATCGGGGGCTCGATCATGTGAAGGTCATCGCAGGCGGCGCAGCTTTGAAACAGTCTTCTCCGGAAAAGTTGAACGTCGATTACGTGGCAGAGTCTGCATTTGATGGTGCAAGTTTCATTGCTCGTATTTCTGCAGGGAGCAAGCAGTGAATAGTCTTGAACGCATCGCGGCAACAATACGTTTTGAAAAGGCGGATCGCGTGCCGGTCATTCCGCAGGTTTTCGGTTATGCCGGCGTCATGGCAGGCGTTTCTCTGGATGCGTACGGCCAGGATGGAGCATTGATCGCTCAATGCCAGATGAAAGCCCTTGAGAAGCATCGCTATGACGCGGTCTTTACCGTTATGGACGTTAATGTGGAAGCCGAGGCTTTCGGGTCGGTGCTCCGATACCGAAAAAACCAGTATCCTGTGATAGAGAAGTATGCGTTCACAAAGGATACCGACTGGGGTGAGTCTTCCAAGATCGACCCTGCGCAAGCGGGACGCATGCCTGAAATGCTTAAGGCATCGCGAATACTGCGAAGTGCGCTTGGTGAGGAATTCCTGATTGTCGGCTGTGTCATGGGTCCCCTGACACTCGCCTCCCAGTTACTTGGCGCTGAAACGACACTCTATATGGCGATTGACGATCCCGACCGATTGGGCAACCTGATGGATCTTTCCACCGAGGTGATCATCAGGTTCGGCTTGGCTCAAATTCAAGCAGGCGTCCATCTGCCGATGGTGTTCGATCCCTTCGCTTCTCCTGCCGTAATTCCCTACCAATTTTTCAGGGAGTTCGAGCTTCCCCGTCTGAAGAAGGTCTTTGAGTCATTTCGGCACGCAGGCGCCATTGCAAATTGGCTTCATATTGCGGGTCCTGCACAATCTATTTTACCGTTCTACGTTCAGGCAGGGGTCGACATCGCTAATTTCGATTATTGCATCACCCCCCGTGATGCTCAAGGCAGTCTTTTACAGACCTGTCTGGATGGGAACATAAAATCTCTCTCCTTTGTGGAGGAAAATCCCGATGACATCAGGGCTGAAGCATCAGCGCTCGTGCGGTTTTTTGTTCCCCGTGGAGGCTTTATCCTTTCATCGGGCTGTGAAATCCCTCCTGAGTCGAAAGACGAAAACATAGCTGCTATGGTTAAGGCTGCTCACTTCAGGAACTAGATTCGATGCCTCTCCTTTTCATCGCAAGCGAAGAAAGACGACAGACTATCTCCTTTACACCGGGGCCGTCCCTGCGCGATATACTCGATGTAACGGATCTGAGGGTGCGTTCAGGTTGTAGGGGATCGGGCGTTTGCGGTTTATGCCGCGTTCAGATCGAAGAGGGCGGCGCCAATGAACTGACGAAAAACGAACGCCTCATGCTTTCCGAAGGAGAACGTCAGAAGGGGATTCGACTGGCCTGCCAAGTGCTGCCCACAGAAGATATCAAGATCCGGATCATGAATCCTGCTCCGCAATCCACATGGAGGAGACTGGCCCAGGACGAAACTCCGGATGAGGCATCGCTCCGCTACTCATTTGGACAAACTTCTCTTTGCGACGGAGAAACTTACGGTGCTGCCGTTGATCTGGGAACCACGAATATAAGCCTCTCCTTGTGGGATCTCAAGCTGCATCAGCGTCTTTCGGGACGAGTTGGACTCAATCCGCAGTTGCTTCACGGTTCCGATGTGATGACAAGGCTAGTTTCAGCTCGTGGGTCAAGAAAACATGCGGCCGAAATGAGTCGGATGGTAAAAGATGCTATTGGTGAAGCACTCCTGGATATATGCTCCAGGGAAGGGTACGATCTCCGGAGGATCAGGCATATCACCATCGTAGGCAACACCGCAATGCTTGCGCTCCTCGCAGAAAAGAACTTTGACCTGTTGCTTCATCCTGAATATTGGATGCGCGAGATTGATTGCCGACCCGATGATACGAAAAACTGGTTCGAGGCCTCAGGCGTCAACACGGATGTCTTTGTGGAAATTGTCCAGCCTCTTGCCGGTTTCGTCGGTTCTGATCTGCTCGCCGGTGTTCTGAGCACTCGTCTCACCGAACAGGCTACCGGAAGCCTGTTAATCGATTTCGGAACAAACTCCGAAATAGCCCTCTGGGACGGGAGCACTTTATGGGTCACCTCCGCGGCAGGAGGTCCTGCTTTTGAAGGCAGTGGGATGAGCTGTGGAATACCGGCGGAGCCCGGTGCGATCTACAAGATCGATCAGAAGAATGGCCGGTCAGAATTGGCGATACATGTGATTGGCGGCGGTGAGGCCAGGGGCCTTTGTGGATCCGGCATGGTAGATCTTGTGGCATACCTGACAAGCACTGGCAGGCTGAATCGTAAAGGTAAGTTCGTGGCGGAATTAGTGGACAATGGACTTGTCGTCATGGAAGACATCCCCGCTATTTCTTTGAATACCCGGAGTATAGATCTGTTTCAACGCGCAAAGGCCGCCATCGGGGCGGGAGTGCGAGTCCTCTTGAGATCAGCCCATATGCGCACAGAGGATTTGCGACGTATCTGTATTTGCGGTACGTTTGGACGGTATTTGAACGTGCGAAATGCGCAGGATATCGGTTTGCTGCCAATGACCTCCCCTCAGCATGTCGAATTGTGCGGCAACACGGCTCTGGCCGGATGCGAACTTCTTCTCTTGTCCTCCGAGAGGAAAGATTATGTGGATGCCCTGAGGAAAAAATCCGGACTTATCAACCTGTCGCAGATGTCTGAGTTTGAGGACCTGTTTCTCGAAAATCTTTATCTTCAGCCGATGAAAGCGGATTGATTCATGAAGATAGAACCTTCCTACGAAGAACGGCATACGGAAAGCTTCATAAAGGCGGCACAGTATATTGTCCGGCTCACGGCGCATCAGGATGTGCTGGATGAGCTGGGAAAGCTGATGGTTACTTATTTTCAGGCAGAATGGGTTGCCTTTGCACGGCTTGGCGCAGACAAGAAATTTACGCTTCAGAACTGCACAGCGCTGGACAAAAACCTGCATGAAATGCTCCTTACGGAAAAGACGAAGGAAACGATCCGCGACGTTTTGGATACCGGATTCCTGGCTTCCGAGACAATCATGCTTTCTGAGCCGTATCTGGCTGCCTTTCTGCCCTTAACAGAGCTACCCCACGCCAAAATAGTGATGCTCATTGTACACAAGGCATCCAAGCCTCCATCGACGCCGCTACTCAACCTGTACCTGGCCCTGTCAGGGATAGCCGGATCAACCATGGGTAGGATTTCTACGGAACAGGAACTGAGGCTACACCATGATCATCTGGAGGAATTAGTAGAAAAACGAACCCATGAACTGAAGGCGTCCAACGTAAAGCTTGAGCAAGAAATCACCGAACGCAAAAGAGCGGAAGAGGCCCTTCAAAAGGCCCACAATGATCTGGAAAGGCGAGTTGAGGAGAGGACCGCACAGCTTAAGCAGGCCTACGACAAGTTGATGAAAGAAACGAAGGAGAGAGAGCAGCTCGAAGCACAGCTGCGCCAGGCGCAGAAAATGGACGCCCTCGGGACGCTCACGGGCGGTATCGCCCACGACTTCAACAACATCCTCGCCGCGATGATCGGTTTTTCGGAACTGGCAAAGGACGGCATGCCTGATGAGAGCCGGGACAAACAGCACCTCGATCGGGTCCTTGCGGCAGGTCTTCGGGGTCGCGAGCTCATCAAGCAGATGTTGACCTTCAGCCGGCGGACCGAACAGGAGAAGAAGCCCTTACCTTTAAGCAGCGCCATCAGGGAGACCCTGAGTCTCTTGAGGGCCTCCATACCCTCGACAGTGAGTATCATGACCAAGGTTGAAAGCGAGCCAAGCCTCATCCTCGGAGATCCCACTCAGATACAGCAGGTGGTCATGAACCTCTGCGCCAATGCCGCCCACGCCATGAGGGAGAAGGGAGGGATCCTGGATGTCCGATTAAGAGATATCAGTGTGTCGGCATGTGAAAGGCCTGACGGGATGAAGCCCGGGCTCTACGTGGAGCTCGTCGTGCGCGACACAGGTGTCGGCATAGCTCCCGACATTATCGACAAGATTTTTGACCCATTCTTTACGACAAAGAAACCTGGGGAGGGCACGGGTCTGGGCCTTTCGGTCGTGCATGGCATCGTAAAGGGTCATGATGGTTACATCACCGTTGAGAGTGAAATCGGAAAAGGCTCCACCTTCAGGGTTTACTTCCCTAAAGTCGCGGAAGAACAGCCGAGAGAGATTGTCAGTGATCAGACCATACCGACGGGGCGCGAACGGGTGCTCTTCATTGACGACGAGGAAGCACTGATGGAGATGGGCCGACAACTCCTTGAAAAACTGGGCTACAAGGTGACTGTCAAGAGCAGCAGTGTTGAAGCGCTGTCGCTTTTTATGGCCAATCCGGGCTTGTTTGACCTTGTGGTGACCGACCAGACAATGCCGGATATGACAGGGCTTGAACTGGCGCGGAAACTTCTCGCGCTCCGCCCTGATATCCCGATCATTCTTGCTACCGGGTTCAGCTACGCGGTCGATGCCGGTGCTGCCCAGGCGGCCGGTATCCGCGCTCTTGTCATGAAGCCCCTTACAAAGAGGGAACTGGCGAGAACAGTGCGGAAGGTGCTGGACGGAACACAGGCATGCTGAGGAACCTACTGAACTATTTCAAGAGTAAACAGAGGTAACGCTTCCTTTCGGTAGTCGTTAGTCTTCCACCTTCTCCCAGCTTCACACTTTTCAGGCGCACGCGATGACTGCCATGCTTACCTGATCCTTCCTGAAATGCGCAGGTCGCCTTTTCTTCGCCAGTTCCAACATTGCCAGTGGCAATTCTGAAGGCCCATAGCTTATTGTTATCCCCAACTGAAGGTCCCGGCTGACACCCAGAGCCACAGCGTTGCGATAGGCTTCGTAACCCGAGACCTCCCGTCCTATGGTACGAGAGGCCCCAAGGCTTGGAACGATTTTGTAAGGTGAAGAAGGGGCAATACGATTCTATTGGTCCAGCACTTTCCGTATCGTATAAGCGATTTCTTTTTTCGTTAACGGTTTGGTCGCGAATGCTTTTACTCCCGCTGCTTTTGCTGATTCAGCATCCACCGCATGGCTAAAGCCGGTGCAAAGAACGATGGGGATGGCGGGTCTTAAGGCGAGAGCTTCTTTCGTCAGTTGAATGCCGGTCATGTCGGGCATCGTCTGGTCCGTGACAATCAGGTCATATCGTGAGGGATCGGCCCGGAACAATGCCAGTGCCTCCAGGCTACTGTTCGTGACCGTCACTTCGTAACCCAGTTCTTCAAGAACCTCCTGGCCCATTTCGGTCAAGGCTTCTTCATCATCAACAAAAAGTACCCGTTCCGTCCCTGTGGGAACATGCTCGTCAACGGCGGTCTCTTCCGGTTGCTGTGCGGAAGCTTTCGGAAGATAGACAGTAAACAGAGAGCCGACTCCGGGTTGACTCTCGAACGTGATGTAACCATCATGTTGCTTGACAATACCGTGTGCTACTGAAAGGCCAAGCCCTGTTCCCTGCCCGCGATTCTTCGTCGTGAAAAAGGGGTCGAATACCCGGCTCACATGTTCAGGAGCTATACCTTCGCCCGTGTCCCGGACCGTCAGGCACATGTAAAGGCCCGGCTTCATTTCGTGCGAGTTTCCCTTTGTTGCTGATACACTGAAATGGCTGAGCTCGATTTCAAGCACACCACCCTTTTCGCGCATGGCGTAAGCGGCATTCGTGCACAGGTTCATCAGTACCTGTTGGATCTGATTCTCGTCTCCGAAAACGAGGTTCGATTCGCTTCGTACATTAACGCTCATCGCAATTGTGGCCGGAATGGAGGCGCGAAGAAGCTTGATCGTCTCATCAATAACAGTGCTCAGCCCGACAGGTTTCTTTTCGTGTTCTGTCTTTCGCGCAAACGTGAGCATTTGCCTGATAAGATCGCGGCCCCGAAGGCTTGCCGTAAGTATCCGTGAGAGGTGCTGCTCTTCGCGACTGTCTTTTGGCATCCGGTCGTGGAGGAGTTCGGTAAATCCTATGATTGCCGCCAGGATGTTATTGAAGTCGTGAGCGATACCCCCTGTGGCCGTACCCAGGGCTTCCATCTTATGGGCCTGAAGAAGCTGATGCTGCAGTTTTTCCTGTTCCTCCTCCAGGTTGAATCTCTGCATCGCTTCGCCGATCAGCGGCTGGACCGATTCGATGAACGCAACGGTCTTCCCCGGAACCTTTGCCTTCCGGCGATCAGCGAGGTGGATTGCCCCGAGGACGTTGCCCCGGTGAGAGATGGGAACGATTGTCACGCTTGCATAGCCGGTAGTTATACACTTACCCCTGAAAGCCTTCTTCTCCTCATCTGATAAGGCTGCGAGGAGTTGCATCGTGTCCTCGCAATGAAAGCTGCCACGTGGCGTCATGAATGGCGTATCCTGGGGTTCGGGTTTTCCGGTAACCACACGGATGCACGCACATTGATCGGTGTGGATGGAGAGAAAGTTCTCCGACTCCCAGAACTCCTTACTGAAGCCGACGTAGGCGCCATAAGGAATGTCACCGTTTCTGCCAAGAACCCGAACTCCGACGCCTTCACAGCTGGTCCACTCCAGCAGTAGCTTGATGACTTGATCGAGGTACTCACTCCTTGAGGACTGCACGGTATACAGCTGGAGAAGTTTGTTCGTGTTGACGATGTCTTTCGTCCGCTCCTGGACTCGCTGTTCCAGTTCGTCGTGTGCGCGACGTAGTGCCTCTTCGGCCCGCTTGCGCTTGGTAATGTCATGAACCATGCCAATGGATTTGACGATGCGGCCCGTTGCATCCCGCACGTGTTCGCATTTTTCGTGCACGTGACAGACCTCGCCGGTCGATTTCCTCATAACCCGATGCTCGATCTCGTAGGTATCCTTCCCGTCTCTGAGAGAACCAGAATACGCAGCGTCAACTGCTGCCCGGTCTTCGGGATGGACCGCTTTCAGAAAAGCTTCATAGGTCGCTTCGAATTCCTGCGGCTGCAGCCCGAATATCCGGTACACTTCGTCGGACCAGGACAGACGGTTGGAGACTAAGTCGAGTTCCCAGCCCCCCAGGTGGGCGATCTCTTGGGCTCTTTTCATCCAGTCATCGCGTTCGCGCAGCGCCTCTTCGGCCTCTATTCGCCGTGCGTGCCGCATACCCATCTCCCCGAGCATTTGAGCGAATTCCGAAAAATACTCGAGAAATGGTCGCAGTTTCCGTTCATCAATAACCGGGACTTTCGCCACGGCATTCATGTACGCACCTTCATCAAAGCCGAACTGCTGCGCCTGTTCCTGGAAATATTGAAGATGTGGCGGCTCTAACAGAAACTGCCCGGTAAAGAAGTTGGCTACGTGCTCGCCTTCAATAGCGATCGGCGTTGCTGCATCGACCAACCCGTTTTTGCAGTTGTACAACGTGTATTTTTGGCCGGCTGCGACCTGATTGGCAATGATGGTGTCGCTCTCGATGCATCGTTGTCTGGTCTCGGGGTTCACTCGATGGAAATCGGTGCAGAGCCTCTGCCATCCCGAGCCGGTAAGAACGATACCGTCAAGATCAATGACAGCACTCGCCATACCGGTAGCCGTATGAAAAAGGTCGGTAAGGCGTTGCACTGCTGCTACGTCTATGAGATCGGAGAACCCGTATTTCATGTCAAATCCCTCAGGGGAAAAATTCTATCAAATATAGTTCAAGAACTAAAGTCTTTCAAGGACCATAATCTAAATAAATTGGGGATACCTCGATGTGCCCTTCTGCAAAATTAATACCAGTGGTGGACAAACAGGGAGCATGCTGGACCGAAGACAAGCAGGGAGCTGATTTCCAGCTGCCTTGACTTTAGGTGGTAATGCCGGATGTAACAAATTGCCTTTCACGCCACCATTCGCAGGTGT
>CAWGRP010000003.1:0-8581 GCA_963825005.1 uncultured delta proteobacterium
TGGCTCGGCGCATTTCCTTCTCCCTGGATAGTGACCGTGGGTCTTCTGACTGCTTTTTCAGGGTACACGGCCGTGTATGCGCTCAACGATCTTGTCGATTACAGAAACGACACGGAGCGCGTGAGGAATGGCCTTCTCAAGGATGCCGCTGTTTATCTCGATACGGTTTTCGTGCGTCACCCCCTGGCGCAGGGCGCTCTCAGCTTTCGAAAGGATTGGTGTGGGCTGCCTTCTGGGCGCTGACCGCCCTGATAGGCGCCCCATGTCGGTCCTGTCTGCGCTCTGCTTTTCCTTGGCGGCGTCGCGCTGGAGGCCACATACTGCCTCATGCTGAAAGTGAGTTATCTGCGTGTATTCGTGAGCGGTCTTGTCAAAGCACTCGGAGGCATAGCCGCCGTATTTGCTGTCGATCCAACACCTTCGCCTTTCTTCCTTTTTCTTTCTCTTTTGTGGCTCTTCTTCTGGGAGGTCGGCGGACAGAGTCTGCCTGTCTGACTGGCACGACGTGGATGAGGATGCCGAATTGGGACACAGGACCATCCCCGTGCAATGCGGCTCCAGAGTCACATCCTCACTTGTTCTTCTCATCACTGCTCGTCGCTGTGCTTCTCGGCACGTACATGTCTTCTGCTGCGACGGGCCAGTTTTCCGTATTTTGTGCGGGAGGCAGTCTTCTGTTCGGGTTGTTTCTTTGGCCGAGCCAGCGTATCAGGTGTGCCGCTCTGAGGCAATGAGTGACGTTGACGCGCCTCTTCGCCAAGGTGGAGCTTCTATCCACTTGCGTTACTTGCCGGTGTTGCTCGCGCAGCATGATATCCTAGGGCGGCAAGGATAGACGTGAAAGAGATCGAATAAGAGACCTCTCCAGGAGCAATGGCAAAGAGGGAATCCTGCTACATCGCCTATAAGGGAAGAGTAATCGACGTCAGTAAGAGCAGGCTATGGCAGACGGGCGTGCATATGGCGCGCCACGCTGCGGGCGCTGATCTCACTGCCCGATAAGCGCCGCGCCTCACGGACCTGAGGTGCTCGACCGTTATCCGGAGATCGGCTCTCTCGAAAGCGGCGGCGGTCGCGGAGCGTCGCATGCCTTCTTCCTGGCCGTCTTCCTTTCCCGTCACCCTTTCTTTCGCCGCCATCCGCACCCGGCCAGTGTGCATTTCCCGATTGCCTTCATGGCCGCAGTCTCGGGATTTTATCTGCTTTATCTCATTACGGAAATAAGATCTTTCGAAATCACGGCGCTTCATTGCGCCGCCGCCGGGATACTTCTTTCGTTGCCGGCAATGGGAACCGGTCTCTTTACGTGGTGGCTCAATTTATGGCGAAGCCCGTGCGCCAGGTCATGATCAAAATAATTCTTTCCTGCATCATGCTCGCCGACGCAATCGCTGCCTTTGTGTGGCGCGTATCAGATCCCTCGATTATCAACCCAATCCAGGGGGCCGGCGTCATCTATGTGATCCTTGTACTCGCCCTCGCCCCGCTTTCTATCACCATCGGCTATTTCGGCGGCACGCTCACGTTTCCACTGGAGAAGAAGTAAACTCGATTAACACAATTGTTTGCCAGGCCGGGGTTGCATTTAGGGCTTCGAAGAACTAGCTTAGTGTCCATCCGGAAACCCCGGATTTTAAACAACGCCGATGCCCGTGTGCGCGGATAAACCCATGATGGACTGCGGATGTTTGCTCGGTACCGCGTTAGATTTCCATTGGCGCTGCTGTTCTTTCTCAATTCAAGACGCAACTCTCCTCTGGCGTGGTGCTACTCTCGCCCATCGGTTCAGATCTTAGGCCGAGGCCAGTCTGATCCGGGCCAGTACCAGAAGGTTGTAGGAGACAATGCTGCTCCACACATAGCGTTTGAAGCCCTCCCAGCCCGACCAGGTGCAGCGGTCGAGGCCGAAGGCGCGTTTGAGGGCGGAGATGCCCGACTCGATGCCGGCGCGGAAGTTCCTGAGCTTCTTGTAGACCCAGGTGCTCTTGGCCATGTCAGTGATCGAGAGGCCGCGCTTCTTGGCAAAGACGGCATCCTTGACGCCGTTTCCTTTCGCAAAGGCAAGATTCTCCTTCGAGGCAAACCCGCCGTCCGCGCTCACCTGGCGGGGCATCCTGCCGAACCATTCCTTGTGTTGCTCAAGGAGAGATTGGTACTGATCACTGTCGGCGGGATTGCCCCGCAGGATGAGACAGCCGAGGATCATGGTCGAGGCGCCGCCGGCAAGGAAGATCTTGTGCCCGTATTCGGTATCTCTTCCTCCCTTGACGATGATGTCGGTGTGGTCCTCGAAGAAGGAGACGATCTTTTCCGATGCGGGGACCTTCTCTCCCTTGAGCACGCGCCTGTCGGTCTGGTCGATGACTTTGCCGAGGATGCGGACGGCCCGTGTCAGCTTCCGGGCCAAGCTCATGGCCCGCAAAGGTGTCGGCGAGGTCATGGCCCTGATACGAGGCGAGCTCGGGGATTGCCGAACGGCATAGCCCTTCACCAGTCCGGCATAGAGGAGAAGGTCCCGGTAGGCTTTCTGGCGTACGGTATCCTTCCGTGCGTTGAGGATGGTCATGACCCGCTTCTTCACCACCCGCCGGTGGTCGCTGAACTGATAGTGCGGTTGGGGTGCGAGTTCCTTGCCTTCTGTGAGCCACCGGGTGATGATGCGGACGCCGTCGGCGAGCAGGGTCGAATCCGTGGGATGATGAATGTCGGTCTCCACGGCGGTTGAGTCGACCCTTACCGTTCTGCCTTTCTCTATCTTCTCCCTGCAGGGCGTAGCTCAAGATGTCGCGATGGATTGCCTCCCACGTCTCTTCCCGGATCGCCTTGATGTTCTCCTGGAGGATGGACTTCGAGGGATACTGGCCCATATCGAGCCGTGAGAAGCTCCGAAAGGCATCCGAGTCCTCCAGATGAAAGGCCAGTTCCTCGTAGGTGAGCTCGCGGTACTGCTTCAGGATGGCGCAGCGGAGCACCTGCTCCGCGGTCAGTCCTTCCCTGCCGGTATCGGGACGGTGCGTCTTGACGAGATCCTGAAAGACGAGATCCATTACCGTCGGCGTGGCATCGAGGATCGTGGAGATCTGCTCAAGCTCTTTCACGATGGAGCTTCTTGCCATGGGGGAGAAGAGGTTCGTCTGGGGGTTGAATTTCCTGCGCATTCTTTGGGGTTCCTTTGAGTGTATTATTGAATGATAACGGCTTGTTACACTCAAAAGTATACCAGATTGGCCAGAAAATGTACAGCAATTTATCGGGGTTTTGTGATATATTTCAATAAGTTAGGGTTTCCGGATGGACACTAGCTTAGAAGATAGAGTTGTTTGAACGCTGTCATGAAAAGAAATTGGGGGGAATGGGGTATTATGGGAGACGCAACAAAAGTATGTCACGTTCTGGTTGTGGATGATGAAGAAGAGATTGAGGAGTATGTCCGGGAGGTCCTGAGGCGACGGGGCTACAGTAGCTCCTCATTTCGTGATCCTCTTCGGGCACTCGATTACTTCATTGAGAACGCAGAAAAGGTTGACCTCGTCGTCAGCGATATCGTAATGCCTGAAATGGATGGAATCCAGTTGGCGCAAAGGTGGTAGAAATCAGGGGGGACATTCGATATTCTTCTGAGCGGCTACTCAGATAGACTCGTTGAAGGCGCGGCTCTTCCCAATGTAAAAGCCCTGCTCGATAAGCCTGTCCTCAGGAATGACCTTGTGCAGGCCGTGGAAGGGGTCATTCAATCGTGCAGACACTGAAAAGGCGCGAACGAATAGAGTTTGAGGGTTTACAAAGGCCTACCAGTACGGCGGGTTCAAGGGCTCTTCAGGCACGCCGCAACAAGCAGTCTCGCCTCTAGTCGAATCTCTCGTTCTTCGATGTCGATAAAGGCCTGCTTAAACCGGTTAAAATCCTTCACCAGCATTCTGTAGAGTGCAGTCCCGTATCTGATATGCGCAAGCCTGAGACCTCTCTCCTCTTCGACAAACTGCTTGAACGTCGTATCAACGCTGACTGAGGGTTCTGACATAAGAGAAGTGTAGCACCGGAATGCTTCATGTCAATTAATTGTGTGTTAAATATTTGTGAAGAGCGCTTGCGCACGCGAGGGACAGATTCGTCCGTATATACGTCCGTTTCCGGTTGACAAAACGGAACCGGGGTTCTACTATTAAACTGTCAATAATCTGAAGGAGTAGTTCTTGCATGGAAGAACGACCCTGACGGTCGGTACGGGATAACGTGGGGAACGGAACAGTTCTTGCTTGTGACGTTCGTCGGATCATCTGATTTTGTTCGATCTCCTCATGGGCCCGTGCGGTTCCTGAGGAGAGCTTTTCTTTCCCCTGTCTTCCACAGTGTAAACAGATCACCAACGGGCAGTTAAAGAGGAGTCACCGTTACCGGCAATCAGGCGAAGCCGCTCGGTGCTTCGCCCGCATTACGTGCGTGCGCTGCGGGTTGGTCATAGCCACTGACTGACGGAGGCGTTTCCGTTGTTGGGAACCGTGAGAGAAAATATGCCCGTTAATCAGACAGCCGGATCGAATAACTCCAGAAACGCGCATGCCGCCGAGCATGAGCGGCGCATCGCCGAGGTCTGCTCTCTTTCGGTGACCGGGGCCCTGGAGGCTCTCGGCACAACGGCTTCAGGGCTGAATGCGGAAGAGGCCGAGCGTCGCCTGGACGAGCACGGCCGTAACGAAATGGCGCACGTACGACGCCGCGGCTTCTGGGCGGACATTTTACAGAGATGCAAGAGCCCCCTGGTAGTGCAACTGTTGCTTATCGCCACGATTTCCGGCGCCATCGGTGAGATCAAATCGGCGATTATCGTGAGCGCCATGGTCTTCCTGAGCGTCGGGCTTTCCTATGTTCTGGACCGCCGTTCGAGCAACACGGTCGAGATGCTCGGCAAGCGAGTGCAGTCGCGAACCCTGGTTCTGCGTGACGGTGGAGAAACGGAAGTCCGGATATCCGAAGTTGTGCCGGGCGATATAGTATTACTGCACGCCGGTTCGATTGTTCCTGCCGACTTGCGCCTGCTCAGCGCAAAGGATTTTTTCGTCTCCCAGTCGGCTCTGACCGGGGAGTCCATGGCCGTCGAAAAAACTGTTTCCGATGGATGCGCCGGAGAGCGCACCGCTTTGGAACTGCCCAATGCCTGCTTTCTGGGAAGCAGCGTAACAAGCGGCACGGCCCGCGGCGTGATTGTAAACACTGGTACGCATACCTTGTTTGGCTCAATCTCCGAGCGATTGACTGATCGTCGTGAAGATACAAGTTTCGATAAAGGAGTCAGGTCCTTCACGTGGCTCATGATCCGGTTCATGGTGGTAATGGTCTGCGCCGTGTTTTTAATCGTGGGCATGACCAAGGGCGACTGGGTGGAAGCCCTTTTGTTTGGCTTTGGCCATAGCGGTGGGCCTAACCCCGGAGATGCTGCCGATGATCGTGACGGTGAACCTTGCAAAGGGCGCGCTGACCATGGGCAAGAAAAAGGTCATAGTAAAGCGTCTGCCGTCCATCCAGAATTTAGGCGCCATAGATGTGCTGTGCACCGATAAGACCGGGACCCTCACTCAGGATAGAGTCATTCTTGAACGGCATGTGGACATCACCGGCCATACAAGCTATGACGTTTTGAATTACGCTTACCTCAACAGCTATTATCAAACCGGTCTGCGCAATCTGCTCGACCGTACCGTGGTGGAACATTCCGATCTAGACCCCGAACAGGGCTGCACCCTGGTTGACGAGTTGCCTTTTGACTTTCAGCGGCGCCGCATGTCGGTGGTGGTCGATTACGAGGGCGATAACGTTCTGATCTGCAAGGGAGCGGTAGAAGAGATCTACGCATGCTGCAACCAGTACCAGATGGGCGATGAGGTATTCCCACTGATCGATATGATTCGGGAGGACCTTTTCGAGGAAGTCGAACGGCTGAACAAGGACGGTTATCGGGTCCTGGGAATTGCTTATCGCGAGTTCCCGCGCACGAGAACTACCTATAGCGTTGCCGATGAAAGCGAACTGATCCTTTTGGGGTATATCGCCTTTGTCGATCCGCCCAAGGAAT
Source organism: uncultured delta proteobacterium (assembly GCA_963825005.1). Classification (GTDB taxonomy): domain Bacteria; phylum Desulfobacterota; class Syntrophorhabdia; order Syntrophorhabdales; family WCHB1-27; genus JADGQN01. Next base: position 6,071 of record CAWGRP010000003.1, read on the forward strand.
CGGCCGGGCAGGCCATTGAACTGCTGAGGAAGGCAGGCGTTCAGGTAAAGGTTGTGACCGGAGACAACGGCCTGGTCACCAGGAAGGTCTGCCGGGATGTAGGCCTGGAGGTAAAGCGGATTGTTACCGGCGCCGAACTGTCCCAGTTGACGCCGGAAGAGTTCTACAGGACCGTGCTGGATGTGGATGTCTTCGTAAAGGTTACCCCGGCCCAGAAGGAGCAGATTGTCCGGGAACTGCGCGGCCACGGCCGTGTGGTTGGTTTCATGGGAGACGGGATAAATGATGCGCCGGCCCTCAAGGCAGCGGATGTAGGGATTTCCGTGGACTCCGGGGTTGATGTCGCCAAAGAGGCCGCTGACATCGTACTTCTTGAAAAAAGCCTTCTTGTACTCGAAGAAGGGATTATCGAGGGCAGAAAGGTATTTGCAAATATAGTCAAATATATCCGGATGGGCGCAAGCTCCAATTTTGGAAACATGTTCAGCGTTATCGGGGCCAGTTATTTCCTGCCGTTCTTGCCGATGCTCCCCGTGCAGGTGTTGACCAACAACCTCCTCTATGATTTTTCCCAAACCGGAATCCCGACCGACAATGTGGATGAGGAACTGATAGTAAAGCCCCTCAAATGGAACATTAACAACGTCAAGCTGTTCATGGTCTTTATCGGACCGGTGAGTTCCTTATTCGACTATGCCACGTTCGCCCTGATGTGGTTCTTTTTCCATTGCAGCGCTTTTGTCGATCCGGCTGTGGGCGCGGTGCAAAAAGAAGCGCTGGCAAGTCTTTTTCAAACCGGCTGGTTCGTGGAATCGCTGCTTACCCAGACCCTGATCGTCCATATCATAAGGACCCGCCAGGTCCCCTTTTTCGGCAGCCACGCTTCCATGCATCTTATCCTGACCACCCTGACCATTATGGGAATCGGCGCATGGCTGCCTTATTCACCCTTTGCCGAGGGGCTCGGAATGGTTCCGCTGCCTCCCGTTTACTGGGCATGGATAGCAGCTTTTCTTCTTTCATATTCCGTTTTGACGCACTTGATAAAAACATGGTTTTTCAATCGTTATGGAGGTGAGTGATGGATAGCTTGCTTGACGCACTGCAGGAAGGGCGGCTGCATAGAATTGCCCGACAATAATAAGGACGATGCCCTGCAATTTCTTGCTCACATTATCGAGGCGATCCCATCACTACCCACCGGTATCGACGTAGTCGGCTTGGTAATGGCCAGAGAACGCTCTACCATTTCGGCGCTTGGCAATGGCTGGGCCAGTCCTCATGTGCGGGTGCCGTTCGAAGAGGACCTGATCTGCGTTGTCGGATGGAGCCCCACGGGCATCGATTACGGCGCTCCGGACGGAAAGCCCGTATCGATTATCGCCTTGTACCTGGTTCCGGAAAACCAGCGGAACCATTTTTTGCGGGAAGTATCGATGCTGGCAAAGGCTTTGAAATCCTATCCCGAGTTTGAAAAACTCAACTCGGTCAAAGAGCTGAATGAGGTCCGCGAGCATCTGCTCGATCTTATCAGCACCAGCAGGGAAACAGTCGGTCCGGACACGCGTGCGCGCATGATTCAGCTGCAGACCCGGGTCGCGGCTGAAGCAGTACCGGTCGGCGACCTCTCGAAACTCGTTATCGAACCGGTCATGCTGGTTGCTGCTCCGGGACTGAAGCCGGTGGTACTTACTCAAAATGGCGAGCTCGTCGGATCTTTCGGAGAACGCTTCAGGACTCGTGGAGGCACTGGCCTCAAATGGTGTTTTCCAGAATGGAGAATGGCGCATAGTGAAGCGAGGAATCGTCGTTTTCCGCGGCGACCGCGTCATGTACGATTGTCTCGCTATGAAGGCATCCGCCGGTCGATAGCGCCGGTCATTTCTTGGCCGACTGAAAAACCAGAAAGTACTGGTTCGGCAAAAAGCCGTGCTCCTTTGCCAGCATGTAGCCGGCACGATTCAACTCGGCTTTTATAGCTTCCGGCGTGCTGCGAGCGCTCTTGGAGGACCCTCCGCCGAATCCATGCGAAAGTCGATGATCGCAATACGTCCGTCCGGTTTGAGCGAATCTGCAATGTGCGGAAGTAGCGATCACGATCTTCGATGTGATGGTACGTGTCTACCATGAGGATGAGGTCGACTTTTTCGGGCAGGAGTGGATCGCCGGGCGTCACCTTTCACGGAGGTGAGGTTCTTAAGCCCGTCGCGTTTTGCACGCTCGGAAAGGTACTTTACCATGTCGGGCTCGATGTCCACACCGTAGACACGTCCTTGCGGGACCATGTGGGCTAAGCGAACGGAGAAGTAACCCGTGCCGGAGCCGATGTCCGCGATGATCGCATCGGGTTTGAGTGCCAGCGCCTGGATCACTTCATGGGGCTTTTGCCACACGTCACGCTTCGGATCATCGAACTCGTTCGCCCATTGCTCCGCGCCCTCAAAGCTATGCTGATGCGTGTGATGAGTCTGTGCCGTTACGGGTGCTGACACTAATAACGCATACAGTAAC
>CAWGRP010000004.1:0-128949 GCA_963825005.1 uncultured delta proteobacterium
ATCAATTCTTAACATTCTCTTAATGGCAATGTGGTACGTAAAAAGGTACAGTATTTGAAATCTCCTTCTCCACGCTTACGGATGAGGGTTCTACCGGGAGGCATAATGAAAAAGGGTTCGTCAAAGCAGGCGTCCGCACTTATTCTCATTTTCTTCTCTTCCATTATTTTTCTGTCATGCGGTTATAACAGCTCGGACATTAAAGCGGACGCGGACGGCGCCGGCAAGAGGATGGGAAGAAAAGTAGTCATTTTCGTGTGGGATGGTCTTCGGCCTGATAGCGTCAATCCTTCAAGCACGCCCAACCTCTGGAAGCTCGCGCAAGGAGGTGTATTCTTTCGGAGCAACCACGCCACGTTTCCCACATTCACCATGATGAATTCGTCGTCCTTCAACGCAGGCAGTTACCCGGATAAGACAGGATTTTATGGCAATACGATGTATCGGCCAGGCGCGTCAGGGAAGAACGCGAGCGGCTCAACAGTCGACTACAACCAGCCTGTAATGGTTGAAGACTGGAACATCATCGAAAGCCTTAACTCGTATTACAACGGACAGCTCTTTCTGGTGAAAAGGCTTCTTCAGGCCGCACAGGAGAAGGGCCTCACCACTGCGATCGTGGGAAAGTCCGGTGCAGCCTTTATGTTCGATCTCGATAAGAAAGGCTATGGAATCGATGAAAACACAGTATTCCCTCAATCGCTTGCCGCTGAACTTCAGAATGCGGGCTTCGTCCTTCCCAGAAACACACCGACGATGTGGCCTGATCTGAAGCTCGCGAGCTCGAATGGCAACCCGACGAACCGGCCGGCGCCATCTATATTGTCAGACGGCGTCACGCCTGATCCGACAACCGGAGTAACGTCGCCCAATGCAAACGCAAACCGTTACATGATGGATGTCTATCTCAAGCACATACTTGCAACCCACAAGCCTGATCTTTCGGTCATATGGTTAAGGGACCCCGATGCCACGGAGCACAGTTACGGTGTTGGATCCAAGGCATATGCCGACGCGCTCGGCAGTATGGATACGATGCTGGGCCAGCTCATCGCAACGCTTAACGACCTTAAGATCGACGACGTAACAGATATCATCGTTGTCTCCGACCACGGCCACAGCAATGTTTCCGGCGATCTTTCTCTGTTTCCGCTCCGCTCGATTTCTGACAAAGCTGTCAGAGAGGTTGATCCCGTAAACGGCTTCTCGGTTTCCGGAGATGTCAGACTGGCGCAACTCCTCGCGGACAATGGCGTGGTGAGCAACGTATACGATGGAGGCAGATCAAAATATGACCCGGTGCTCTGCGGCATCATGGCAGGCGGGGCAAAGGCCTATCCTGATCAGATGGACACCGACGGAACCGTAACCGGAAAGGCGGGCAGCACGTATACGACAAGGAGTTTCGTGGTTCCAGCCACGCTTCCTTCCGACGCGGTCGTCATCGCTGCAAACGGAGGAAGCGACTATCTCTACGTGCCATCGAAGAACGGAAGCATTGTCAAGAAAATCGTCGCATTCCTTCAGCAACGCGAGGAGTTTGGCGCGATATTCGTTGACGACAAGTACGGTGCAACCGCGGGCACGTTTCCGCTCAGCGCTGTACGTCTCGAAAACACGAGCGGAAGAAATCCTGACATTGTCGTCAGCTACAACTACGACGAGAATGCAGTCATCCAGGGAATCAGGGGCACCGAATACGAAAGCATGATGACTAATCGGGGTATGCATGGTTCTTTCAGCCCGATCGATGTGAACAACACCATGATTACCTTCGGGCCTGACTTCAAGAAAGGTGTCATAAACAACACGCCATCCGGGAATACTGACGTTGCTCCCACTGTTGCTTTCCTTCTGGGTCTCAACCTTCCCGATACGGATGGACGCGTTTTGCATGAATCGTTCCTGAAGTCCTCCGTAACCGTTTCGGTAAAGAACGCACGCACCGTGACGCGCTCCTCGACCGCGTCGGGGCTTGCCATCTACCTTCCGACGGCCGTGAAAAATTCGCCGGCGAATAGCGCTAGAGGAAAATCCGCCTACTTCATCAATCTCTCGACATCGACGACTGCGGACTCGACAGGGAAATCGGTCACCTATTTTGACTACGCGCAAGCAATCAGAGAGTGAAAGCGACTTTATGAGAGTCTCATACAGACGAACCGTGAAACAGCGTACGCATATCGCTATACGCCTTTTGCTTTTGTTACTGTTCGTGGCGGCCGCGCATACGACGTACGCTTCCAATCCGCGATGGGCATTGCAGGTTGAAGGGGAGTATTATGGAAAGGAGGCGGTAGTCTTTTCGCTTCTCATGACGCAGACTCGTTTCGTTAAGTCCTACAGCAACGGGATTACGATCACGGGCGTCAAGACGGCAAACGGCCCGGTCTACTATTTTATTAAGAGTGATGGGAAGCTCATCGTCAAAGTCAGCCAGGATAACCTGTACCGGATCGGCGAAATGACAAACTGGGAGATGATGACGAAACTGACACGATTTGGCGACGGCGCCGGTCTCGTGAGCGAAAACAAGAGCGATACGGAGAATGCGTGCAGATGGTATAGGGCTGAAAAAGAAGAGGTCAGGCTTTGCATGCATGAGCGCTTCAAGCTCCCGGTTTACGTAGAAAGCAAAGGCAAAATAGTCGCCCACATCAAAAAGATGAATTATACGAAAGCACCGGTTGATCCGAAAAAAATTATCGACCGCTATGTGAAGGAAGGTTACCGGTTTGTGGATGCAGACGAGGATATCTCGCCCGATACGGATTAGGCGCCAATAGCCCTTAAAAAACGGGATTAGTGATAACGCATTTCACAAAGATTTAATGCGGCCTTCACAGGTTCGTAACATAGTGCGGGTATACTGGAATCATGTGCAAAGATCGGATAGTACATCAGCTGCTCTATTTGATTTCCTTCCTGGTCTGCTTTGTCGTCATCGAAGCATTTACCCACGTGCTGAAGATCTGCGTGTTGTGCGGATATTTTAAGCGCGGCGAAGATTATCCCCATTCCGTGAACTCACATCCCTGTGAGATATCAACCCACCGAATTATCTGAACATTAACCGACACTGCATTAGTTCTTAACACTCAGCCCCGATAATTATAACAAAACGAAAACACCAAAAAAAGAGGAGTACGCATGAATTGTTGGATGAGAAGACTTGCAAAACAGCACCGTATGATGAGGAGACGCTATCCGAAGGAGCAGTTGATTGTTGTTTTTGACATAGATGACACGATTCTCGATCTCCGTCATATGATCCTGAACGTGCTCACATCTTTTGACAGGCGCCACGATACGAACCATTTTCGAGGTCTCTCCCTGCAGGATATAGTTGTCAGTGAAACGGAGATCCAGCGAATGATGACAGAAACGCGGATACCCGAACGTGATAAGCGAAAGATCACGCAATGGTTTACCGAGCAAGCATGGTCGAGCCCGGTAATATCGCGCGCCCACCGGCCTTTCCCGGGCGTATTGGATGTGATACGCTGGCTTGAGTCGCAGGAGAATACCTGTGTGGGGCTTAATACGGGAAGGCCGGAGAGCATCAGAAAGGAAACGCTCCTATCGCTCAACAGGATCGGGCAGGCCCATGGTGTCCGCTTTCATAATGATCTGCTGTTCATGAGCCCTTACGGTTGGGGCGAGCGCATTGTTGAGTCGAAGGTGCAGGGCATCAGCCATTTTAAGGAGCGCGGTTTTCGTATCGCGGCATTCGTGGACAACGAACCGGAGAACCTGCGTGCCGTGGCCGAATTCGACCGAACGGGAGAAATCCTGCTGCTTCACGCAGATACGGTGTATAGCTCGGGCAAAGAAATGATTCCCGAACGCGCGGTGAGCGGCGCGGTATACGACATTTCCAGGCTGCTCCTCAGCAGTGCAGGGAAAAATGAGCTGGGGGAAGCAGCCTGATGTTCGAATTCATTAGGAATGAACGTTAGCGCTCCTCCCTGCCGTACTCGGTCCCTCCATGTTGTTTACCGCGCGAAGGTCCGCCACTTTCGCTGGTATCTTTCCAGCCGTCGCTTCGCGGCGAGCAACATCTGAAATGGTTTCCGAAGTGGCCTCCGAAGAACATCCTCATGCAGAAGAACATCATGACTAAACAGACGAGGAACATGATCGGGAAAATCCACCACATCCATGCAAATGGTGCGTTACACCAGAACCACATAGCCTTTCCTCCTTTTCGCGAATCGACGATCTGAGATGAACGGTCGGGTCGTCGGTTTAACTGTGTAGACGAGATCAGCGCCCAAAAGGATACAGGTGCTTCATAAGAATGATGATCCAAAACGCATCTTCGCCTCTTCTCCATTCGTGATCGGCTCATGACCTCCGGAGAGCGCCTTAAAGTGCGCGATTGCGGAGAGGAATAGAAGAACCGTTAAGATGGCCGATATCAGACAGTAAATGCAAAAGGCGCGGATCACGGTAATATCGAGATACATGAAGCCTATTGAACCGCACACCCCTATCGCAGTGTAGAGAAGAGAGGCCAGGCGCAAACCGCGCCGGGACGAGCAGAACACGAGAAGTGCCGCGAGTACGAGCATGATCAGATAGAAGAAGACTCCAAAGTACCCTATCGGCACGCCCCCAATGCGCCCGTCCGGACTGTAGGCGACGGTATTACAACCGTCGATCGGAGGGGGACACCACAGCAACTGACCCATGTAGATCATGTACACGTCGTAAAGCGCGATGCTCATGCCGATAAGTGCGTAGACGAACATCAGATACGGGTGGAAGATAGTTCTTTCTGTTTCCATTGCAGGTACCTCCTTTGGTTGATTTATGTGAATATATATTCACATATGTGGCAAAAAAAAATCAGCACACGAGCCTCACAAAATTGCTCCACAGCTTACCCGCCTCTACTCTAATATCGAAGGATTCGGCCCCGATAGTCCAACGGAGCGCTGTCGATTGGATTAAGCCGAGAAAAGTCAGGGCTGTCTCCCTTGGGGACAGCCCCTTCCGGAAGTCCCCCTCATCGATACCCGCCGCAATGATGCCCGCCAGTGTCTCTACGTAGTCCCGCAGTCGTAAGGATATCTTCTCTCCCAATTTTCTATTGCCAAGGCGCAGGTCTTCCGAAAAAATCAGACGTGGCATCCCAGGGTTTTTCTCGATCATTGTCATATGGGAAAAGAAGATGGTCTCCAATTTCTCCAGAGGACTTCTGCTTCTCGCCGCAATGCCTGCTGCTTTTTCCATGACGGCCGCCCCTATGAAGTCCGCAAGCGCAGCATAGACGTCGTCTTTACTTCCAAAATGTCTATAAATGTTAGCTTCACTCATCCCCGCCGTTTTAGCGATGGCTGTAATAGTGAGAGCCTTGGCCCCGCCCTTTCCCAATACTTTTAGGGCCGCCTGGACGATTTCCTCTTTTCTTATGTGCGTGCTCTTTTTTTCTGTCATGCTGCTAATGTGAATATCTATTTACATTAAACCAGAGATCGTTTTCCATGTCAAGCAAAAAGTTCAAGGCAAAGAAGTTGCGCTCTCATGGGCAGATAAGGATGATGCAATATTTCGAGTGACAACGGTTGGCCCGCGCTTTCCCTGCCGGTCGTGATGTATCGGTACAGGCAGCTCACCATCATGGCGGTCTGGCAGTCCTGGTTCAGCTTGCCACTGAGAGCACTCTTTCTAAATGCTGTACCGCCATCTGAACCGGATCCCACGGAGAACTGAGAGGCGGAGTATAGCTCAGATCATACGCGCAAAATTCGCGGACCGTCGCTCCATGAAACAGCGCTGTCGCAAAGATGTCGATCCGCTTTGATACCTCGGTGCCGTAAGTACCGATCATCTGGGCACCCAGGAGCCTTCCCGTGGTTCTGTCCGCTGTTACACGGATGTACAGCTTATGGGCGGGCGGATAATACACCTTGTGGTCCCACGTCTCGAGGTCCGCGGTCACGGGAGTGAATCCTGCACCCCATGCCTCTTTTTCGTTCAGGCCTGTCCGTGCGACCACCTTGTCGAAGACCTTCACCGATTGAGTGCCAAAAGCACCGTCGAATTCCGCCAAACCGCCGAGAGCGTTTTCACCGGCGATCCTGCCCTGCTTGTGGGCGACAGTACCGAGGGGGAGATAGGTATTCTTTCGGAGGATTCCGTGCCAGGTTTCTGCGCAGTCACCCGCCGCATAGACATCGGGTATGGTCGTTTCCATCCTGCGATTCACCTGGAGCGCCCCTCTTACCCCCGTCTCGATGCCGATGGAGCGGCCAAGGGCCGTGTTCGGTACGCTGCCTACCGCCACCAGTACCATGTCCGCGGAGAGGCTGAAGCCGTCGGTACCCTGGACGACCAGTTGATCTCCTCTCGGCTCCATGGACTCGACACCGATCCCCGTGCGGACCAATCACTCCGGACCCGGTGAGGGTCTCTTTGATACGCTCGCTGAAATCAGCATCGATCGAGGTCATCACCGATTCGGTGTATTCGACGACGGTTACCTCGACTCCCCGGCCCGTGAGGGCTTCGCACATCTCCATGCCGATGTAGCCGCCGCCCACGATGACCGCGCTCTTCGGGAGCCGGTGGTTCAGGAACTGCTCTATCGCAAAACTGTCCGGCAGCGTGCGCAAAAGGAAGACTCCGGGATTATCCAGGCCGGCCATGCGGGGCCTCTGCGAGAGGGCGCCGGTACCTATCACAAGTTTGTCATATTCGAGGCGGGTCTCTGCGTTTGATTCGTCCGCAACGATCACCTGTTTCATCTTCGTATCGATGGAGGTTGCGGTACAACGAAGCATGAGCTTGATTCCCTGTCGCTCGATGTCCTCCCTTGTTCGATGAGCCAGATTCCTCCAGTCTGTCACCTCGTGGCTGATGTAGTAAGGCAAGCCGCAGATGCTGAAATTGGGGAATTCGTCGGCGACGATCACCGTGGGGACAATGTCCGGGTCCAGCTCCTTTGCCCGCAGGGCCGCACTGATGCCCGCATCGCTTCCACCAATAATCACGAGATTCTTCATTTGATTCTCCTTTATCGATTGCCTAATCTCTTGCGGGTTCCCGGCCCTATTGCAGGTCCGCAGGAGTCGTCCGACCATACCGTTTCGTGGTCGGCTCCGGCCGAACCGCACTTCAACTTCTTATAAGAAAACATAACAGCAATCTGTTAAGAGCCGGTTAAGAGGCGGAGCAGACCGCCGACATCCGGGATGAGCCATCCGTTGCCGAGCGTGCGGGGGTGAGGAGCGGCGCATTGGACCGGGCTCAAGGCCACTTGTACCGCACCTCGTCTTCTATCTCTTGATGAGCTTCACCTTTGTATCATAGAAGGAAACGCTGCCGCCCACCGGATCTAGCATACAGGTATTCTTGAGATAAGGATCCACCCACATGGCCGCGTTGGCGTGCACGCCCGTTGCCCTCCTAGGGTCACCCTTCACGACGATCCCGTCGATTGTCACGTCTGTCGCGCCCGTTGCCCAGTGACCATGGCCCAGCGTAAAGGTGATCACACCGGGCATGATCGTTTCCGTGACCTGTGCCTTGCCGATCATCGGCTTTACCGTGCCGTTCTTGAGGTCCCAGACGCCCTCCCGATTGGTGGCCGACACGACTTTCATACGATCGCCCTCTCGTATCCCCAGCTTATTTGCATCGAGCGGATTGATGATGATGGCGTTCTCGGGGAGCAGCGTGAGGAGCCAATAGTTGGGGATGGTTCGCGATTTGGTCATCGTGATATCTTTCTGGGTTATCAGGTGCAGGGGGTAGCCTTCTTCCAACCCTGCGTCTTTCGGCGAGGTCCCGAGAGCGGTCACCACGGGGAGGTACGTGGCGTACCCCGCGTTTGATTTACCGGTGAAGGAGTTCTTCGTCCCCACGGTCTTCTCCTGATAGATGTTGATGGCCCGCCCGTACTTGTTGACCACCTGGTCACCCTTGTAGATGTCCTTGTAGTCCTGGAACCTGCCACCCCTGTTGAGTACGTAGATGACCTTCCGCCAGTTCGGCCCTGCAATGCGCTCCCAACGCTTCGCGTCGAAGATTGTCGGGGGGAGATGCTGCCTCGCATCCAGGAAGAGCTTGACTTCCCGGTCGTCGGCATCGGGCACGGGTGAGCCGTCCGTGGCAACATTGGCCACCATCCGGATGTAGAAATCATCCTGCCTGGTGAACGGCTGGCCTGGGCCGAACCCATCCTTGCCGAAGCCCGGCATCCCGAGCTTTTCCGCGAAGGCCAGAAGCACCGACTCGAAGCAGCAGGGCATCTCCTCGCCGAAGACCTTCACCGTCTCCGCAAGGGGGGCGATGACGGGCTGCCTGACCGGCTGGACCTTTGAGGGCATGTTGGGATGGGACCCATGGAACTCCCAGCGCTCGAGATAGCTCTCGCTCGGGAAAATGTAGTCGGCATACATGGTGGTCGTGCCGACGAGGATGTCGGTCGTGAAATAGAGGGGAACCTTTTCGAGGTTGGTCAGGATCTCGATGTTGGTCTGGCCGGCAGGCAACGCATAGGCCGGTGTGCCCATGTAGCTGAAGACCGCCTTAACCGGGTACGGGTAGGCGTCGCCCATGGACGGCATGATCTCCTCATAGACGTCGCTGGCCAGGGGGTACCAGTTCCTTTTTGCGGGATATCCCTGAAAGAGCGTGCTGTCCTCGTATTTCACGTCATGCCGGATAAGGCTTATGCCGAACTTGGAGAGTCTTGTCGGGGGCGAGCTTGCCGAGATCGAAGGGCTGCCCCTCCTTCCCGCCGGTAATGTTATAGGTGGACGCCGCTATCATGCCGCCCTTCCAGTCGAAGTTCCCGAGCAGGAGATTAAGCGTCATCGCGGCGGTCACGTTGTAGAAGCCGTTGGTGTGCTGGGCTACGCCCCTGTGGACATCGACCGCGGCCCTTTTCCCGTAGCTCGTCAGTTCCTTCGCCGTAAGCTCCAGGTCTTTCACGGGGATCCCGCATATGTTCGACCACTCGTCCATCGTATGCGCGTTGGCCGATTCGAGAAGGATCTGGAGGCCGCTCTTCACCCTGATGCCCTTGATCTCCGTATCGACGAAGAGGTCGCCGGTCACCGCGTTCTTCTCATCGTTGGGGTCGACCGCCACAGGTTTGCCGTCCTTCATGGCCACGAGGTACTCGAAGGCGTACTCCTTGCCCGCCTTGTCCTTGCGTTTCTCGATCTCCGCTATGCCGATCTCATGAGCTCTTACGAATTTGCCCGGCTTCCCTTCCTTGTCGATGGCGACAAGCAAGACGGCGTTGGTCCAGGTGGGCTCACCTGCCGCCTTCGCGGCTGCCTTATTGGCGTTTGCCAGGTATTTTGCGTCGTACTTCTTGTCCCTCAGCATCGCCTGGATGAGCGCCATGAAGAAAGCGGCGTCGGTTCCCGGTTTGATCGCCATGTACCGGTAGGCCTTGGCCGCAGCCTTGTTGAACCTCGGGTCGACGACCACGAGTTTTGTTTTTCCCTGGGTGATGTTCGGCATGATCCGGCGTTGCGGTTGGGCGGCCCGTAGTTCGCGTCGAACAGGTTGGATCCCACGCAAAGGATGTAGGCGGAGTTCTCCGTATCTGCCTGCCAGTAGAACTTGGGGCCTCCGGTGAACTTGTTGATTCTCGTACTGCTCGCTCATCGCCTTGCAGGTGAAGTAGAGGGAGCCCTGACAAACGGTCGTGTGGCCGTGGGTGTTGACGGTGCCGAAATAGTCGTTGAAGAAGCGGTTGCCGAATTCGGCCCGGCCCGCCTTCAGCCTGCCCCACCAGTAGACCATCTGGTTATTCTTGGGGCCGAGGTCCGGATGGTCGGGATCGATCAGGTAGTGGAGGTTCTCGGCATGCTTCGTCTTGAACTCCTCCACCGCCTTTTTCTTATCCTTGGCGGAGAGAATGGCGGTTGCGTCCGCAGCCATCGCGCTCGCTATTTTTCTGTCACGCAGCACGTAGATATCCTTCAGGCCGGTGACCGTTCTGTTTTCCTCGCCAGGCACGTGGGCGAAGAGCAGGCCGCCATTAACAATCTCGTTGATGGCCTGGTCGAAGGGGACGGTCTGCCACTTGTTCTCACCCCTCTTGCCGGCCCTCTTGAGCACTTTTGTGATCCGGTACGGATCGTAGGCCGTCTGGATACCGGCCTGGCCTTTCGGGCAGATCGCGCATATCGACCGTGTTCAGGTCGAAGGGTGACGTCTGATAAGGCGAATTGGGGAGGGCGACAAAGGGGTTATACGGGTTGCCGTCTATCTTCAGCGCAACGGCGCTACCGTTTTTTCTGAAGAACTTCACCTTGATGCCGCATCCCGTGTTGCACTGGAGGCACGACGTGTAGAGTATATTCTCGGCCTTGATGAGCTCGTATTCCTCTTCCGGCGTCAGCGTCCCCGCCTCCGCCCTGCGCAGCAGGTCCGCGGCCCACGCGGCCTCTGATGCCAGGAGCGTGCCGCCGAGGACGGCCGAACATTTGATGAAATCCCTCCTGGTTAGACCTTTGTCATTTTTTTCCGCCATGTCCTCTGTCCCCTTATCTACGAAAGTATGTAAAAGACTCTGGGCTTTGTCGGAGCGGCATCCGCAAAGAGCGGCGTCGTGCCGGGATACCCCACCTTTTGTGCGATCTCGACCGCGCTTTTGCCCTGGAGGTCCACAAAGGTGAGCTTCTGTTCGCCCTTTCCCTTGACCGATGTCAGGACTTTCACCTTGTGCGCCTTTATCGTCTTGTGCAGGAGGCTCTCCTCGTCCTCCAGGTCCCCGAAGATATTTGCCCTGGACGGACAGGTGCTCGTGCACATCGGTACCATGCCCTGCTTGATCCTGTGCATGCAGAAATGGCATTTCCTGGCCACCCCGACCGGCAGTTCGTTCTTGGCGCGGGGCCATTTCTTGCCGTATTCCCAGCTCGGGGCTTTCTCGTACTCCTCGATCTTGGGGGTACCCTCCGTATAGAAGGCTCCCGCGTCGAGGTTTCTCGCCTTATAGGGACAGGCGAGCACGCAACGGCCGCAGCCGATGCACTGTTCGTAGTTGATCATCACGATACCGGCGCTCAGGCCTTTCGTGCTTTTCCAGGTGGCCTTGCCCTCACCTTTGTTCGGGCACGCGGCGACGCAGGCAGGGTTATCGCACTGGTTGCAGAGTCTCGGCGTGAATCTCCTTTTCACGGCGGGGAATGTGCCGAACTCCTCCTCGTAGACCGGTCTGTAGACAATGCCGGGCGGGCTCTTCTGCTCCGCGACGCATCCGGCAGTGCAGGCCTTGCAGGACGTGCATCTCCTGAGGTCGATGAGCATGGCCCATCGAGGGTTGGGCGTATTTAATGCCCTTCTGATATCCTCCTGGACCACGACCAATTCATCTCTGCCTTCATACATAGGACTCACCCCCCAGCTATTTCAAACGACTCTTGATACCATGTGAAATTTGCTTTTAGTATGTCGGCCCGATGTTACACTGGTATGAAGAAGCGGTTAATTCTTTGTCAAGAACCGTTGTGACGGACTCGGGGCAGCTTTATCCTTTCCGCGATCTTGACATGGAAGCCGGAATGCTCAACATTAGGGCTCGATTTCAAGAAGGTGAACAAAGGCCCACCGACACGGAAAAAGGCTTGGTGGAACAACATTGGGCCACAGGAAAAAGGATCTTCGTCTTCACGACGTTACGGCGTCTCCACTCCCGCTACCTGACAGTATTGAGCTGAAAAATACCGCCTCTGAAAATAGAGTGCCACATTCACCAGGCCGATGAGCGCGGGCACTTCGACCAGCGGGCCGATGACCGCTGCAAAAGCCTGTCCCGAATTGATGCCGAAGACCGAGACGGCCACAGCGATGGCGAGTTCAAAGTTGTTGCTTGCCGCGGTAAAGGAGAGGGTTGCGCTTTTTTCATAATCCGCCCCGAACTTTTTACCCATGTAAAAAGAGGCAAGGAACATTATCACAAAGTAGATGAGGAGCGGTATCGCGATCCTCACCACGTCGAGAGGCAGCTTGACGATGTACTCGCCTTTCAGGGTAAACATGACGATGATGGTGAAGAGGAGGGCGATAAGAGTGATGGGGCTTATCTTCGGCACGTAGACCGTGTCGAACCATGTCCGGCCCTTGAGCTTGATGAGGCCGAACCGACTTATGATACCGGCGATAAAAGGGATGCCAAGGTAGATGAAGACGCTTTCCGCGATCTGACCGATGCTCACCTGCACGATCGTGCCTTTCAGGCCAAAGAGCGGTGGAAAGACGGTGATGAAGATGTACGCGTAGACTGAATAGAGGAGGACCTGGAATATAGAGTTAAACGCCACAAGGCCGGCCGCATACTCCCGGTCTCCGCAGGCCAGATCGTTCCAGACGATCACCATGGCGATGCAGCGGGCGAGGCCGATCATAATCAGGCCGTACATGTAGTCAGGATATCCCCCGAGGAAAATGATGGCAAGGAAGAACATGAGAAAGGGGCCGATCACCCAGTTCTGAACGAGGGAGAGCGCAAGGACTTTCTTGTTCCTGAATGCCTCACCCATCTCCTCGTACTTCACCTTGGCAAGCGGTGGGTACATCATGAGGATGAGGCCGATGGCGATGGGGATATTGGTGGTGCCGGACTGAAAGAGATTGATGAAGTTATTGATAGCAGGGTAAAGATACCCGAGCCCCACCCCGAAGAACATGGCAAGAAAGATCCACAAGGTAAGGAAACGGTCGAGGAAAGAGAGTTTTTTCGATATACCTTCGGTCATCACAGACTCCTCTTCAGCTTTGGCACTGGTGTCGACCTTTCAAGAGTTAGTTTGTCGCACAGCAGCGATTGATCGGGATGACGTCGCCTCTGCTCTTGCAGAACTCCCCAAGCCGCCTCCGGTCCTGCTTCATCGTTGTCTCAGGGATCCGTTCCAGCACGGACAGCAGGAGGAACCTCTTGAAGAGATCAGCGTCATCCAGCCTGTAATGCATCCACTTCCCTTCTTTGCGGTCTTTCAGGAGTCCTGCTGACTTGAGCACGCCGAGATGAAAGGATACCTTCGGCTGGCTCATGTCGAATGCGGCGACGATCTCGCAGACGCAGAGTTCGCCGTGCTCAAGAAGCTTGAGAATTCTGAGCCGCGTTTCGTCGGAGAGGGCTTTCAATATGGTCACCATTTCTTTCATCGGCTGCCTCCGCTCGATTGCTCGTCAATAAGCTCTTCGACCTTTCCCTTGATCTGATCCCGTATCTTTCTTGTCTTCGCCAGCTTTTCTTCATGGGTTCCTGTAAGGCTAGCCGGATTCTCGAAAGGCCACTGAAGACGCGTCACGCGACCGGGGAAAATGGGGCATCGTTCAGCCGAGGATTCGTCACAAACCGTTATTACGTAGTCGTACAGCCTGCCCTCCTTGTAGAGGCTGAAAACAGACTTGGCCTGATTAGCAGAAATATCGATGCCCACCTCCTTCATGACCTCTATCGCAAGAGGGTTCGAGGGGTCCCGGTTCAAGGCCGGCGCTCTCCGCTTCAAAGAGGTCTCCGGCCATCTTGTTCAAGAACGCCTCGGCCATCTGGCTTCTCGCGGTATTGTGGACGCACACGAACAACACCCGATATTTTTCCTCGCTACTCATTTGCACCCCTCCACATAGACGCTCACGACATAATCCTAATCGATTCATTCTTCTTTGAGGCTTGCCCAGAACCGCTTTGCCCAAGGGATCCTCGGTATCGGGACCAGGGCAGCACGCACCGGAGGGTTTAACGGTGACTTTCGTGCTGCCAAGGCCGGACGCTTCTGCGAGCTTCTGGTATTCATCCATGCTAACGGCGCCGGCGATGCAGCCGACGTAGGCCTCCACGCTCTCTCGGACATCCTGGGGCAGATCTTTGAGCAGCGCCATATCGGAAATCGCCACTCTGCCCCCTGGCTTTAACACACGGTAGATCTCCTTGAAGACTCTGCGCTTGTCTGCCGACAGGTTGACGACGCAGTTACTGATGACCACGTCCACGGAGCTGTCGGCGACGGGCAGGTTCTCGATCTCGCCGAGCCTGAACTCCACGTTTGAAATCCCGCTCTTCTTCGCGTTCTCCCGGGCTTTTTCGAGCATAGCGGGTGTCATGTCGACACCGATCACCCTGCCCGAGGAGCCTACCTTTGAAGCCGCCAGGAAGCAATCGAACCCTGCCCCGGAGCCCAAATCGAGCACGATCTCACCTTCACTGAGACTTGCCAGAGCAGTCGGATTGCCACAGCTTAAGCCCAGGTTGGCGTCATCAGGTATTGCAGCAAGCTCGACCTCCGAATAGCCGATCGATTTGGCAAACTGCTTGTTGTTGTCAGGGCCGCAACTGGTGCAGCAGCTTTTTCCCTTCTCGGCAATGCCGCTGTATGCTTCCCGCACGTTTTTCCTGATCTCCAGCTCGTCCATAGCTCCTCCTTCGGTGACATATATATCAATTGATATTGATATATGATATGCATTACAAGCTTATATGTCAATACTTGTTGCGCTAATCTTATAAACACAAATTGTTATAGCCAGATACCCAAGGTACGGAGCGATACTCATCCCGATCATCCTTGCTGTTGAAAATGCTCTCTGGAAAGTATGTACCGTCTGATCTTTGACAATGGATTTCAAACGTGAATCATGTTACTAAAAATGCGTGCGATAGGCTCTATCAGATTTTCTAGCTCTTGCGAACTGAGGAGGTAATCATATGGCACATTTTAAAGCGGGATGAGTCGACTGAGGCGAGGACTACACACCGCCGGCAGTTAGCTGGCGCATGCTGAAATTTCCTGACGATACGCAATGCAGCCTGTTCGGTCTGGATGAGATACTGGCCGAACTTTACGATGAGGGCAGGAAGGCTAGTGACGAGACCGCGCACGAGATCATTGCAAGGTTGGAGGCTATGAAGAACTATATCCCTTCCTCAGACAGTGTTCGCAGAGAATATGCTTATCTCCTGCTGAAGGAGTATAGGAAGTACGTTAAGCAAAAAGCCGACGACAGTACGAGGTAGAGCGCGCCTCCGATACATGGCAGTCGGCAAGGAGCTCGGGCTGGAAGCCGTGCAGATCATGCAGAAAACGATCTTTAGCATACCAAAGATGGACTGTCCTTCAGAAGAGCGAATGATACGGATGAAACTGGACGGACTGAAGACAATCCAATCCCTGCGGTTTGACCTGCCGGGGCGTACGCTGGAGGTGTACCATACGGGTGGCTACGATAACCTGCTCGAAGCCCTTGAAACCCTGCGGCTCAACGCAAAGGTCATTTCATCTGAACCAGTCGATGTGGTGAGCACAGGGGAGGTTTGTCGTCAGGAAAGCCGCGTTCTCCGGCAGGTTCTTGCCATCAACTTCTTCTTTTTTGCACTTGAGATGCTCACCGGTTTCATCGCCGGCTCAATGGGTCTTGTAGCTGACAGCCTGGATATGCTGGCCGATAGCATTGTCTATGTTCTTTCGCTGTTCGCTGTCGGAGGGACGGCCTCACGTAAGAAGAAAATTGCCGGAGCAGCCGGCTATTTTCAACTGACTCTGGCCCTTTTAGGATTCGCGGAGGTTATCAGACGTTTTGTGGAACGCGGTGAGACGCCGGACTTTCATCTGATGATCGTCATTTCTCTGCTCGCTCTGGTAGGTAATTCGATCTGTCTCTATCTCCTTCAGAAGTCTCAAAGCCGGGAAGCCCATATGCAAGCGAGCATGATTTTCACGTCTACCGATGTTATCGTGAACCTCGGCGTAATCACGGCGGGTGTTCTCGTGTACCTGACAGCTTCGAAATTGCCTGACCTGGCAGTAGGAACAATCGTATTCATACTCGTCGGAAGAGGTGCGTATAGAATCCTGCAATTGCGCAAATAGACCGTGATCTTTTCTAAGCAATCATCCGCTCAGCACTCTATAACCTGGCCGCCTAACTTCTTCCTGAGCTGACGGACGGGCTGCTCTTTGAGAAGCGGAAAAAGCCTTCTCTTTTCTTTGGGCAAGAAAATTACATCATACCCTTTCTTTGCCTCGGTCATCACGGTCGATACCACATCTTCCGTTTCTACCGGGCAGATTGCGAGGGAGACGCCGGTGTTGAGCGCCTTCTTGCGGAGTTCCTCTGCCTCTGCGCTCGCGCGAGCGAGCACCTGATCGCGAATGTAGAGTAGAAACTGCGCCTTACTGGGACGGGTTGCTACCAGGTCGTTGTGACCGTAGTGGTAAAGATCGGAAGTAAGGATCTGAAGCGCAACTATTTTTTTCGACGAAGCCCGGGCAAGGCGGAAAGCGGCCTCCACCGCGTCGTCACAGTCGGCGCCGGTCAAAACGAGGAGAATAGTATTCATAGGGCCGATCTTCAATATAACCCCATTACCTGCAAAAACCAGAGGACAAGCACGGCTCCGACACCCAGGACAATGGCGATGTACTCGTCCAGTCGGTGGCGCAACTGTTTTGCCGCTGACTCTGCTTCGACCTTCTTCAAATCGGCTACGTCCGGACTTTCTCTATTTTCCCTATTTTCAGCCATAGTAGATCTCCTGTCGCTTCAGGCCCCCGGGCCGCCTGTCCTATTTAAATACACCGAATTTTATCAAGATCAGGATCAACCCCACGCATATGCCGACTCTCAGGCATCCCGCTACATAGCCGATCAGAATGCCCTTCGGTCCGGCCTTTCTCAGATCGCCCAGCTTGGTCTGTAGCCCCAGACCGACAAAACAAAGGGTAAAGAACCAGTTCATCACCTTTTCCATGGCCTCGTTCGCCGGCTGCGGCCACAGGTGAAGGCAATTGCCGATCCATACGATAAGAAAGCCGAATACGAAGAGGGGGAACTTGTCTTTGAGAATCTGCCACGTATCAATCTTTGATGAGCGAAATTCCTGCGTCAGGGTCATGAAATAGATGAAAAGAACCCCGGCGGGAATGAGAACAACCCTCCCTATGTTAGAAAAACCTGCCACCTTGCCCGCCTCGAAACTGTAGTTGAATCCTGTAGCAATCACCTGGTTGGAATTGGGAACCCCCGCTGCGCACAGGATGCCGAACGTATAGCTTGATAGCTGGAGGAGTCTGCCGAAAAAAGGAAGCATAAAAAGGCAAAAGAGGCCGAAGGTGACCGAGACTGCAATCGCGTACGCCACCTCCTCACTCTTGGCCCGCACCATTGGCGCTACCGCAACACAGGCCGAAACGCCGCACATGGAAAAAGCGGCTGAAAGAAGAGCGGTAAGGCTGTCTCCGAGCTTGAAGTAGCGGCCCATGAAAATAAAGACGAGCGCGCCTCCAAAGACCATCACTATCATCAGCAGGATACTGACGGCGCCCAGTTTGACCACGTCGCTTAGCATGTATTGAGATCCCAGCATGATGATGCCCACGTTCATAAAGACACCGCTGTATGTCAGGCCCGATTCCCACGACCTGGGAACACCGACCACGTTCCGGATAAGTATGCCTACGACAAGGCCGATGACCACGTAGTTGAAGTGGAGCAGATCGACAAAAAGCCCCTTGCCGTAAATTGGAGGCAGCACCGCGTCGATGTATGCCAGCAGGTTCTGGATAGTGAAAGGAAAGTCGACCCCTGGCAATCCGCAAAGAACGGCAATGATTATCATCGCGAGAAGCCCCGGCCAGCTCGCCTTAAAGCTCGGGAGCGAACTCCATATTGTCGGCTTTCGAACCAGAGCCGCTTCGCTCAAGGCTTTTTCATATGTCGCATCTTGTGCCATGTCTCATGTCTCCTTATCGGGGAACTGCTACCCTCATATCGCCACCCCCAACCGTTACACCTGGCCCGCCCAAGCCCGCCCGGGAGGCGACGAAGTCCGGATGCAGAACGAGGCGGACGCGAGACGAGAACCGGAGGCGTGCTGCAATGCACGTCGAGGATTCGCGACGAAGCGGTCAACGAAGTTATGCGCCGGAATCCGTCGCCTCCCCTTGTCACTTCAACCGCCATACTTCCCTGTATGCCAGCCTCTTAAGCAGCGTCTTGCGCAGGAAGTGTTCGGTGGTGCCGTTGACGCCGACCATCACGTCAACATTGTTTCGCGGATACTCCGCAAGGTTGGGTGTCCGCTTGCCCGCCTTATCTTCTATGTGCCAGGCCTGGATACGCTCGCCGTCGAAGTCATCGATGACGATCTTGAAATATCCTTCCGGGCCGGTATAGGTTCTGTTCTTCGCATCGAGGATAATCGGTTCGGGATTGTCGAGAATAAACTCATTCAGCATGTAGCAGTGGCCGCAAACATCGGGCCGCATCACGTAGCGCGGATCATCAGCCCACGGCTTATCACGCTCAAGTTTCTGCACACCCGTCCACGCATAGAGCGTCACCGTACCGCCCGCGAAATCACACGGAAGGTCAAGCTCTACATGGACGTCCTTGTACTGCATCATCACCTTCTGCTGGGACGGGCTGTATTGAGGCAGCGTGTCGTAAACTTTCTGGTCAACGGGACCCAGTTGCTTGTCGGCCACCGTCTTTCCTTCACCGTCGATCAGAAGGAGACGCGCCGTCTTCCGGCCCGCATCGACACTTGCGACCCTGAGCTTGTAGTCGCCGAGCGCAGTCTCTTGCCCGGCTTTCAGCTCTATCTTCTCCGGTTCTTCATACGAGATGGTAAACGAGTCCATACCCGGACTGCCCATCTCCGCTATCTCCACAACGTCGGGACTCACCCACCGGGGGATCACGTAAGTCGCCCCCTCGGCGTAGACGTCGGGCAAAGAGTACTTCTGGCTCGCAAACGACTTATCGCCGTAGATCGGCTCATACTCTGAAAGTCCCGGCCCCAGGAGAATGTCGGCCCCGAATGCATTGCCGGAGTACTTGATGATGCGCATGGTTGCAACAGGCCTTCCCCAGAGCCATCGCGAGCCAAGAAAGCGGACCGCCTTACTCCCATCCCCAAGGGGAATATCCTGCCAGAACAGGGGATTCCCGTCCCCCATCGGGAGCAGCTTCCAATAATCAATAGCCGCATGCTTTCTGACGACGAGGTAACTTTCCGTGCTCAGCAGATACGCCCTTTTCCCGAGGATGTATAAGGATTCGCCTGCAAGAGGCCGGACGTTCCTGTCGAGGCGCGACGTGTAGTACAAGCCGGCGGGAGGTATGATGATCTTTCCCTTGTGATAGTCAACGTAGCTGCCCCGTATGACGAGGGCCTCCGCGGAGGTCAGCTTTTCTCCCTTGCGGTTCTCCACGAATTTACGCACAAGACCTCTTAGCTTGGGAACGAACGCGCAGTCCGGGTCGGGCGCGAACCACTTGGCCGACGCGATCGCGGGTGGATACGAAGTGAACTTCGATTTGACCACCGGCACCCCGTACGTGGGGTCCGCAAGCCGTGTCAGAAATGTATCCTCCATCACCGATACAACAAGCTCACTCATACCGATAAAGAAGTCTGCGTTCTCTCTCCCTTCTTTCCACAGGATAAGGTTGTCGGTGCGTCTGAAGAACGCATCCCGCACATATGAGTTCTTCACCACATCGCTTTCGATCTTTCCAGCCACTACCTTGAAATAGGGCCTGTCCCAGAAATCGGAGATCTTGATCGGCCCTGCGTAAGTCTCTTTATCGTTGGTCAGCTCGAACGCATCCTTGTTTTCCAGCACCACGCGCTTCAACATACCGGTCATGGAATCGGGCTCGAGCCGGACCAGGTATCGTTTGTCCCTCGGCCAGGGCTCTCCGTCCTTCAGCTTCACGAGGTTGTGATAAATCATGAAAGAGACGGTACCGTTTGTCCAGCCCAGCGGCACGTCGTTTGCCCATGGCGCAAAATCAGAACCCTTGTACCAGGAGGGATCGACCACGAGCTCTATGTGCAAATCAAGGTCGAAATCGGTGAGCGACATTCGCTCCTGGTCAGTCACCTTGTACTCCTGCTGCGTCACCGGCACGAGAAGCTTGGATGCCAGCACCTTTTGGCCTGTCCAGTTGCGTACCTCCACCAGAATCCCGTTCTCCTTACGGAATGCATAAATTCTCTTGCTCCACCACCAGCGGTAGCTCTCCTGCCGGACCCCAACCACATACGGCCTGTCCAGCGAGAAGACCGCCTCCTTGATAACCGGATACTTCACCTCCGAGAAGAGCGCATCCTCATGTGTCATCTTTTTTGTGGTCAGTCTCGTCGCCCCGTACTGGTATGAACTGGTGAGAAAGAAAGGTTCCTGCTGAGGGTTGACGCCTTCTTTCAAGTTCAGGTCCCGTGCCTTTGCCGGCTCAGGAAAAGAAGAAGAGACCGGCATTTCAGTCTGCCACCCGCCCGAGGGCGCGATCACGGCAAGCTCTCCGTAGGGCTTCCCGTAATGATCCGTCGCGTAGTCGAACCAGAGGCGATATCCTGAATCATCGAGGAGGACCTTTCCCCTCTTCTTGACCGCAACGTCCGTCTTCGTTACCTGGGCAGTTCTGAGCGACAACAAGTAAGAGGTCTCTCCGAGAATCAGGAAGGGATCCCTTCGCAGAGGCTTCGCGTCCTGTGACGTGGACGACGCGTAGAAGAGGCCGCCGGCCGGAACAGAGACCTTGCTGTCTTTCACCTGGCTACCCCTGAGCACCACGCACTCCGCAAGCTCCTTTTCCTGGCCGTAATGATTCCTATGGGTCGTGTTGAGGAGGCCTCCGAGTTTGGGGATGTACGTCGCATCGTCAGCCGGGGGAAGGCCGTGTGGAGACTCTGTGCCCCATGCGTTGCCTCCCGCAAGGAGACCAATGATGAGTACCGCGGGAATAAGCAGGAGCGGGAGTATCCCTCGGTCGTACCGTTTAAGCAAACAAGCGATAAGGCTCAGCATGTACAGTCCTTCCCTCCAATGCCTTCCAAAATAAAGAACGGCTTGATTTTCTTGAGCAGCGTCCGGTCCATGCCCGGCACCTGCAGCAACTCCTCGACCGTCTGAAAATCGCCGTTGTCTTTGCGGTACTTTACAATATTCTTTGCGAGTTCCGGTGTCATCAGGGGCACATTCTTCGTCAGATCGTCGGCGCTTGCCTTGTTGATGTTGACAGTCTTTCCTTTAAGTTTCTCCTCCGCCGCCCAGGCGCTGATCGAAAGCACGAGAAAAAGACCGGCCAGCACCAAAACGAAAGCTACTCTCTTCTTTGTCATGACAGCCATCCTCCTTTACCACGTCCTCTGCAGTAGTACATATGCCGCGTTGTTTACATGCGCTTGGCCCGCGAATATCAGGACCAGCCGCAAGAGAAAGCCGCCCACCAGTAGCGCATAGAGGGCGACTGAAAATCGCATTCGATTTATAGCTCCTTTTCTCAAGACAAGAGCCATCAGGAACCAGCATGCCTAAACCGAGGACGCCCGCCCACCATACCACGCCGTTCCCGCCTGTCACGAGATGGAGAAGGTCGCCACGCGATGGGCTGAAAAATGAAAACAATAGAAAGAGCAAGGTGAAGAGCAGATGAACAGGCAGCAATATCCGATAGCCCGATCGGAGCCAGAGCATAGGCTGCTCCATTGCCTCGGCAGGAGCAGCGCGGAGCGCTATCACGCCGCCTGCCGCGAACCCCGTTGTCATCGCCGAGAAGCAGAAGAGGCCGGGTAGGGCCACATTTCTCCAAAGCGGAAGCGCCGAGGCGGAAAGGAGGACGCCGGTATAGACGGATACCGCCAGGGCGACCGGCATCCCCGCAACTCCCAGTGCGCTGCGATAACTCTTCTTTCGCCATACGCTCCACCCCCCGATCATTGGCAGACGAGCTTTCTGCGGTTCGGGGAGCCAGAAGAGTGCGTGTACAATGGAGATGGCGCCAAACAGGCTGAGGAGCCAAACGCCGAATGACATGGGAGAATCGGCGTTGAAGACGCGTAACGTGAACCAGAAGCGTGTCTTGTACATCAAGTCGAGAATGAGCATGGCGAGGCCGAAGGCGACTGAAAGCGGCGCAAGAAAGGCCGCGCTTCGAGAGCATACCTCGAATCCCTGCCCCTTCTTCCTGCTCGCCAGGACAGCGAGACAGAAGCTGCCGGCCCCCAGGCCCGCGAAGAAGAGGTCGAGCGCTACAGGAAGACCCCATGTCTCAACCATCTGTTCCCTCCTCGGGGCCAAGCCTCTTCCAGAGCCATGCGAGCACGAGTGCTCCTGGAATGAGACCGCCAAGCCACTTCCACGGCTGAAACGCGCGTACCGTATTGAGTGGCACGGGCTCAGGCAGTTGATAATCTCCGGGCGCGCCCTGAAGAGCATAGATCATATGGAGCCGTTCCTTTCTGCCGTAGGCAGGCGCATCCGGCCCTTTCCCATCGGGGTAGTAGGTGAGAGCATCGGTAGGGCACTTTGCGACACAGGCCGGCTCCTTACCCACGTCGATGCGCTGAATGCAGAAGCTGCACTTTCTCATTGTATGCTGGCTCGGGCTTTTTTTTGGAACCTGAAACGGGCAGGACTCTATGCAGTACCCGCAGCCGATGCATTTCGTTCTCAGGTGCTCCACGACGCTGTCATCCCTGCGGCGCAGGGCTCCGGCCGGGCATGCCGACACGCAGGACGGGTCGTTGCAGTGAAAACAGGCGGTGGATGCAGACCATTCCTGCGCCTCGGGAAGATGGCCCGTCACGTGGCTCTTCACCCAGCGGAGTTGAATGCCGGGAGGGGCATCGTTTTCCAGTTGGCAGCCCACCTCGCAGGAGTGGCACCGGATGCACTTCTTTCCATCAAATAAAATCAGCCGCTCAGTCATAGCTTGCTCAGTGTTTGGTGTTCAGCGTTCAGTCAACTGTTCACCGATTACCCTGATCGCTGTTCACGTTCTTCACGCTTTCACCAGCCTGCAACCGAATCCGTTGAACTGGGCTGATACCTTGTCCCAGTTGGAAGGGATGATCGTGTT
The DNA here is from genome assembly GCA_963825005.1 of uncultured delta proteobacterium. Taxonomy (GTDB): domain Bacteria; phylum Desulfobacterota; class Syntrophorhabdia; order Syntrophorhabdales; family WCHB1-27; genus JADGQN01. Next base: position 22,843 of record CAWGRP010000004.1, read on the forward strand.
GATTGAAGTGCCCGCGTTTCCCGCAAAAGGGCTCGCCTTGGCCGGATGAGAAGGTGTCCAGACGAGTCCAGGCAGAATCATCTCACTCAGGGCAATCCTGACTTTGATCTTTCCCAATTCGGTTTCAAGATGGGCCCACTCGCCATCCTTCAGGCCCAGGCTTTTGACGGTATCAGGATGCACCTGCACGTAATTTCCTTTTGAAAACTGCGCCATGTATGCCGACCAGTTGGTGTAGGTGTGCTGCCAGTGCTGCACCACTTTGCCCTGGAGGAAGATGAGAGGAAACGGCTTCGACTCTCCCGCATCCCCAAGCGGGCTCCCTTCCGGCTCCGACCACGCAATGGGTCCCAGCGCCGGGGAGCGAAGCTCCACTTTTCCATCTTCCGTGAGAAAGCGGTCATTCGGATAAAGCGTACCGTGCGTGCCAGGATGAGCCTCCGATGGACAGGGCCAGCTGATCCCGGTCGGCTCTTTCTTCAAACGCTCCAGTGTCAACCCGGACCAGGTCGGGGAGTGTTTCCTCACCATTTCAAAAATATCTTCTGGACTCTTCAGATCCGGAAATTTTTCTCCGTTGATCTTTTTGCCGAGGTCAGCGTAAAAGCGCCAGTCTTCTGTCGTCTCTCCCGGGATGGGCACAGCCTGGTTGCGCCAGACAATCTGTCGCTGCGCCCCGTACTGGGAACCTGAACTCTCGAACGGCATGGTGCCGGGGATAATGAGATGAGCGAGAGACGCCTCGTCGTCCATGAAGAAACCCCGGTAAACAACGAGGTCCACATTGCCGATCGCCTTTCGTACCCGGTTGGCATCGGGATAACGGCGGTAGCTGGAGTTCAAAAGCAGCACGTTCACCCGTTTCTGTTCCATGGCAAAGAGAACTTTACGGAAACTGAGCGCGGCCGGCATGTCCTGGGCCCGGAAAGAATCCTCGAACGCTTCGATGCCTCCCGGTTTGCCGCCCTGGACATTCATGATCCCCTTTCCGGGACCGCTCAGATTGGCCGTCAGCGCCTGCAGGGCAATGATCGCACGCGCGCTCTGGATCGAATTGGTGTAGCGCGATATGGAGCCGCCGAGCCAAACCATCGTCTTCTTACTTGCGGCCAGGCGTGTGGCCAGTTCCACCACCTTCTCGGCCGGTATCCACGTGATCTTCGCCACCATCTCCGGCGTGTAAAGCTCGGTTGCTTCAGCGAGTTCCTTGAACCCATTCACGTGTTGGGCAACGTAATTACGGTCATGCATGTTCTCTCTTATCATGAAGCGGATCAGTCCGAGCGCGAGAGCGCCATCGGTGCCCGGCCGCCCCATGAGCTGCTCGTCGCAGTGATTGCTGGTCGGTGTCCTGCGCGGATCCAGATAGATCACACGGACACCCTTGGCCCGGGCCTGATCGATCCAGCGTATGTAAGGCGGATACATCTCAGCAATATTTGCCCCGAACAGGACAAGCACTTCCGTATTCATCGCTTCGTCAAGCGTGGTTGTGGAAACAGGACTGCCGAGGCAGATGCGCAAGGCCGTCGCCGAACTCCCTATGCAGGTGTCTCCCGGCGAGCATATATCAGGGAACCCTGCTGCCCACAGTGCCATCTCCGCGGCGATCTCGCTCTCGTGTGATTCCCAGAGAGGCGCAAAGAGCGTTACCCGGTGCGCGTAGTCATCGGGGAATTCTTCCTTCACCTTTATGACCCGCTCTGCCACGGTATTGAGCGCTTCTGCGTAGGAGATACGCTTCCAGTTTGTCCCCTCGCGTTTCAGTGGATAAAGGATCCGGTGAGGACTGTAGGTGAGCTCCACCAGCGCCTGTCCCTTGGGGCACATCGTCCCGTCGGTCCAGGTATTGCCCGGGTTGCCATACGCGTTGACGACCCGGTCATTCCTGACCTGCACAAGCGTGGTACATCGCACCTGACAGAACTGGCAGCAGCTCATCACCTCGCGGTCGATCTGCGCCGGCGGCTCTGCGGCTGCCCCCGTCGTTATGCCGGGCGCGCTGAGAGCACCGGCTGCCAGTGCGCCGGCCTTCAGGAAATTCCGGCGGGTGATGCTCATCTGCCGTTTTTTCATGATCTACAGCCCTGACTCCAAATCGACACTCCCCCTATGCCTTCTTCGCGTGCGGAGAATCGGGCTCAAAAAGTTCATACATGATGCGGCCTTCAAAATTGGGCGGCGGCACCAGGCCGTACATATGCATAATGGTGGGCATCACGTTCATCATGTGGCCACCCTTCGAAACATCGTTGTTCTTTTTTATGCCGGGACCAACCGCTATGAACGAGGTAAGCGCGTTGCCATGGTACCCGGTAAAATGTCTGCGCGGATTGTCCCATATCTGTCCGTCACGGCCGAAAGCGCCAAAATTAATCTGGTAAAGTCCGTCATTCTTCTTGCCCGGCACCTTGATTCCCGATGCATCACGAAAGCCGCAGAACTGCACGTCACCGGCATACCAGCCGTAATCGCCCTTGTATATATTCTCAACCCGGTCTGCAATCTGTGTGTACTGCTGTCCTTCAGGGTCTTTGAGCTTCTTCAATTCGGCGATGATTAAGTCGCGCAGCTTTTCATACTCGTTGTACTCCACGATGCCGTTCGGTTCGCGCCCCTTGAGGTTGATGAATATGCCCGGGTTCCAGGAAGTGTATGCCTTGGTCCTTGACCAGTCGATGTCATCGTTATCATACGTCCGCTTCTTGCCCTCCACCTCAGGCTTGACGTTGAGGAGCCCCAGTTTCATCAGCCATGAATTGGGCTCGAAGTCCTTCTTCGTCGGTCCCCATGCGTGATCGGATATCATCATGAAGCACGTATCTTTGGGTAGTTCTTTCAGTATCCTTGCCAGCTCCTTGTCAACGTATTGTGTGAATTCCAGCATCAGCTTGCCGTTGCCGTATTTCTCTTCGTACTCCTCCGACCAGTCGGGATTGCCTTCAATGCGGGTCATGTTGTGGTTGAGGCGGTCATACGGCATATTGGAGAACCAGAAGAAGTCCCACGGCTTATTCTTCATCAGCCAAAGCACAATGTTATTCTGTTCGCGAGTTGCATCGTAGCAGTCCTCGATTAGCGTCTCCTCTTCCTGGACGTAAGCGATAAACGCCGTATAATCGTATTCGAAAGGTACGTTCGGTGTCCGATAGTAGCCCACCGCATCATATACCTCCTTCTGGAGTGAGGGCGGGTAGGTCCACCGATCGGTCGGCACGACAGGCCCGTCGAAGAACTGGTCAATCGGCTCGTGCCGTTCCGGCGCCGTGGGGTCTTGCAGAAGACGGTAACGATACAACTGCAGGGCGCCATCATCCGTATTAATCAGCTCCGGCTTCCAGCGGACGATAGCCCGCCTCCCATTCGGAAATTCAATGGGGACATACTTTGACCACTCACCCTCTTTCAGGGTCAGCTTGAGATCGCTGTATGCGATGGTTACCGTGTTGCCGGGATTGAGCGTTAGTTCAAGGGGAACTTGCTGGTCCTTACGGCGGATCGCGGTGGACACCTTACCACCCGAGAAAGTCACCTTGGTTTTCAAGGGGCCTGCGGCTCTGTGTTTCTCCTGGGTGTAATAGACGTGACCCATGTTGAATGGCTGATCGCCCAACCCTGGCGCGCCCTTGCCGGACAGCATGAAGCCATCCTTCAGCCGTTCCGGTGGCCAGGACATTGCCGTGCCGCAGAGGCCGACTTTCACGCCTCCCTCAGCCAGCATGAAAGGCACAGTTGGGGCGTGCAACCTGAAGAACCGGTTGATGCCCGAAGTCTGGAAGGCAGTCCGGTCATAGATCTGCCACGGATGCGATCCGAAGAAATTATTCTGGCCCGGACCTACTCCTGTATTGTAGGCAGCCCATGCGTCGACAGACATGCCGCGGAAAATATTTTCGAACTCCCCGTAACTGCCTTGCGTCAAGAGCTTCTTGAACGTGGGGAGTTTGCCCTGTTTAGACCATTCAATTATTTTTTCCATGCTGCATGAGTCAAGGCCCATCAGCAGAATTTTCGGCTTCTTACCGGCCTTCGATCCCTTGCCCGTTCTCTCCTTGGCCGGGGCAGCACTCGACGCCTTTGCCGCGAGTCCGGCCACTGCGGTTCCCAGAATGCCGCCGGCCAGTTTTTTTAACGCACTGCGCCGGGACAGACCTTTATTTTCGTCTATCGTGCTGTCATCCGCGCTATCATCGATGTTGTCATTGATGGTATCATCCATACTACGCCCTCCTTATATGAGAAGCCCCGTGGGCTGATGTTCAATATTGGACCGGCTGGACTGTGACAAAACTGTACCTGCTAGCACTTGGACGGTTTGAGACTCGGCTCATCATCGTCGTCCCCATCACTCTTGGCTGGGGGCAGAAGTATGTCTCCCTTTGAATCAACCTGCAGCGACATCTTCTTGAGAATCTCCTGCGTCATGCCAGGCACCTTCAAGAGGTCATCAGTTTTTTTGAAGGCGCCGTTCTTGGTGCGGTAATCGACGATCGCCTTGGCGAGGACCGCCGTGACTCCGGGAACCTTGGCGAGCCGAGTCGCACTCGCTTTGTTCAGGCTCGTCTTTCCTCCTGCTTGAGCTTCCGCCGTAGCGGTATATCCCATCAGGAACAGGGCCGCCACCAGGATAAGTGCCAACAGACGATATGTTCTCGTAGGCATCTTTTCTCCTCCTTCTTAATCGTGATGGCGCACGGCGGGCAACAGGTCCTCATCCGCCATGTGCCGTCACACGCATTTCATACACGCCTATAGTCCATCAGTTTATCTTCATTAGTACCTTGGCAGCTTGGCCTCATCATCGTCGCCGCCGCTTTTCGCAGGCCCGAAAGCCAGGGCCGGCGCCACTGCATCGACCTTCTCCTTCGTCATGCCGGGTACCTTCATCAGGTCATCAGCAGACTTGAATGAACCCGATTTCGTGCGTGTCTCAACCATAGCCTTTGCCATGTCGCCGGAGATTCCCGGGACCTTTCCCAGTTGGTCCGCAGTCGCTGCGTTTACGTTCACCTTCGCCGGTCCTTGCGCGCACACGGCTGCTGCCAGGATAAAAGCAAAACCCAGGCAAACAACAAACCCTGCAACTAATGTCTTCTTAATCATCTCTCTGTCCTCCTTTTGTGTTTAGTTTGACACGTTAAATCCTGCGTTTTTCTCTGCTGTCTATTATCAGTCAACCAGAAACACGTACCGTATTAGGCCGGAACCGGGGAAGTCCTGGGCGATCTAAAATCAGCGTCCGAGCGCTCCCCCAGCTCCGCGAGGCCTGCGATACGATCTATATGTACATACTTACTTCGCCATTTTCCAGATGGCCGGGCAGTCACCGCTCAAGGGTTCTGCCTTGCTCAGGTCTTTGCCGGCCAGCCCCGGATAATCCTTTCCATACTTGTAAGACCGATGAATCATGTTGGCGGCAAGATCCTCCCTCGCCGATACGCTGTGTTTCGCGTCGTCATAGAAGCAGTTAATCTTGTCCCCTGGAAAAACAGGGTTAACCCATTCCCAGACCACTTGCGGCTTCGGGTCATGCGTAACCTCGAAGACGTGACCATGATTGCTCGATGTCACCAGGATATTGCCGTTGGGAAGCTTCTGCGCCGACCCCTGGTACGTAGTATAGAAACTGTTTCCGATGACCGGCTCAAACTGCCAGACAATCTTACCCGTCTTCGGATCCATCTCTACAACGCGGGAACGGTTTTTTTCCGGCCGTTTCCAGCCGTTGTCAAATATCTGAAAATTGCCGTTTTCAAGCCGCGTTACATGGTGAGGACCGAAGAGAATCTGATCTCCGTCGTCCACGAAGCCGGGTTTTTTGCCTTTGCCGTAGGTAGTCGGATTGCCCCAGCGATACTCGATCGCGCCCGTCTTGTGATTGATAAGGAAGAATTCGCCGAAATTTCGGGAATTGACGAGGATCTGATCGGTCGCAGGGATATAGTCGAGCGTGTTGAAATGCGTCCAGTCAGGCACGTGCATATATCCGCTTGCTTTGGGCAGCTGGTAGTTGACGTTCAGTTTCTTCGGCCCCTTTCCTATGTGGTCCCAGGCATGCCACTCCCATACTACCTTCTTGTCCCTGTTGACCTCCTTCACGTAATCCGGCCAGAGGCCCGTATATTTCATTCCTTCGAATTCGAATTCCTTAGGCATGGTCTTCGGGTTACGCCCTTTCTTGATCGCTTCGGCAGCGCTCTTGTATTCCCAGCCCAGCACAAGAATATTCCCGTTCGGCATGATGTTGAAGCAGTGGTGCTGAACCATGGTCGGGGTATACTCCTTGTATTCCCAGACAACGTTTCCATCCCAATCGATTTCCTGAATTAGACCGGCGGTGCCACCGAACTTGACAGGCGCCTTGTCGGGGTCCGGCCTTCCGGCCCGCAGAAGATTCCCATTCGGCAGGAGCATCGCGAAAAGCCCCGGCATATACGGGCTCTTCCATGTATGGACGACGTTTCCCTCCATATCGATGAGATAGGTGGTCGTGCTCAAACTGGGAGCAAACAACATGTAACCATCGTATGCCTTTTCCTTGTTGTATCTGATTAGTCCGGTTGGCCCGTAGAGCAGCTCATAGGCCCCTGCTGAAATTACTGAAACCGCGATAAACGTCATAACGGCTAACGCACACAAACATTTTTTGGACATGCCTTCCCCCTCGTAAGAAGTTTTTATATTGAAGTGCCACACGGCCCTTCCACCAACTCTTTTCCCACCCCCTCTCAGCGTATAACTTGTTGCGCTAAACCAAGAAGCCCTATGCACGCAGCGTGCGTCTCTGTGAAGCGCGTTACAGTCTTCTCGACCGTCTGATACGTAGTAATCAAGCCGTAGGAAAATTATTACAGACGATCGGAGAGATCCTGCTGATTACATGCGAACCCCATGCCAGCGTAAAGAGTCTCAGGATATTTTGTAATCGCCTGAAATTAAAGGCAAGTAGCTGCCCCGTGACCAGACGAGGAGAAGCCGGAAAGCAAGAAATGTAAAGCCTCCTGCACAGATGTGCCTGTAGCTGCACAGATGGTGATCGAGCTAATGGCCGCACAAAACTGACTCTCTCCGTGGAAGATCTGCAGTTCTACATCTCCAGGCCGTACTGCGCCATCTTATCGTAAAAGGCGCGGCGGCTGATGCCGAGGAGGCGTGCGGCCATACTGCGGTTATTATCCGCAGCCTTCAGGGCTTTGACGATTGCTTTCTTCTCCGCCTCTTCAACCACCTGCCTCAAAGGCAGTGGCGTTCCATCCACCCCACCGCTGGTCTCTTTCGCGGGACCTCGTTCAATGCTGAGGCAGTCGAGCGTGAGCGCCTCATCTTCGGCAAGAAGAACCGCTCGCTCCAGGATGTTGGCCAGTTCCCTGATGTTTCCCTTCCAGGGCCAGCTGTACATCGCCTCCAGCACGTTAGGTTTGATCGTGCTGATCTTCTTCTTGTATGCCTTGCAGAACTTGTTTAAGAAATGATCGATGAGGAGAGGAATGTCTTCCAGTCGCTCTCTCAAAGGAGGCAGGTGGAGAGGAACCACGGCCAGGCGATAGTACAGGTCATCACGAAACATTTCCTCTTCTATCATTGGACGTAGATCACGGTTCGTCGCTGATATGAAACGCACGTCAATCTGGATTGTCTGATTTCCTCCAACGGGTTTTATCTCTCTTTCCTGGATTGCCCGGAGCAGTTTCACCTGGGTGGAAAGTTTGATATTGGAGATCTCATCCAGGAATACAGTTCCCCCCTGGGCCTCCTCAAGCAGGCCTCTTTTGGCCCTTATGGCCCCGGTGAATGCGCCTTTGACATGACCGAAGAGCTCGCTCTCCAAAAGTGTTTCCGTCAACGCGCCGCAGTCGATCGGCACAAAGGGATGGTCCTCCCGGGAGCTGTTCGCGTGAATCATCCGGGCCAGCAGCTCTTTGCCTGTTCCGCTTTCCCCTTCGATCAACACGGAGGCTTGCGAGTCGGATATCTTTTCAACCTTTCGCAGGAGTTCGTGCATCGCCCTGCTTGACCCAACGACCATCTTTGGGAACTCTCCGTTCTCTTCCTGAATGCGCAACGTATCCAGCTTCCGATGCAATTTTCCATATTCGAGTGCCCTGCGGAACAGGATCTCCGCCTCCTGCATCTTGAACGGTTTGGTGATATAGTGAAAAGCGCCGAGCTTTATAGCCTGCACTGCCGTCTCGATGGTTCCCACGCCGGTGATGATGATAAAAGGCAAGGTGGAATCGGAAGCTCTGACCCGTTCGAGAAGCTCGAGGCCGCTGAGGTCATCCATGGCCATGTCTGACAGGACAAGGTCAAACATGGTTTCTTCGATCGCCTTCCAGCCTTCCTCGCCGGACCCGGCAGTTGTCACGTCATAGCCAAGCCGGTTCAAGAATCGGGCAAGAACCTGCCTCATCTCCGGCTCATCTTCCACGATGAGAATTTTCTCAGCCATGCTTTCTTGTTTCCACGCCAGCCTCTTTCATCGGCTCCGTCGAAGACTCACCGAGAGGGAGATCGATGAAAATGGTCGTCCCTTCTCCCATCTTCGATTCTACACGCACGGACCCATTATGCTTCTCGATGATACGCTTCGAGATCGAGAGGCCGAGCCCGAAGCCCTTGTTCTTTCTTGCTGTGTAGAAGGGGTTAAATATTTTTGGCAAATCCTTTTCAGGTATGCCCATACCGGTATCAGCTATTCGGAGACAAACATTCTGGCTGCCGTTCTGCCTTTCCCTGGAAACCTGTATCCGGATGGTACCTTTGTCCGAAATCGCCTGGATTGAATTGAGGATCAGGTTGACAAAGACCTGCTGCATCTGGTTGTCATCCCCCTCAAACATCACCGGCTCTGCAGGAAACGCCTTCTCCACGCGAATCCCTTTCTGTCTTAATTGTTGTTTGCAGAGAGATAAGGACTCCTCAACCAGAGAAGATAAGTCAATAGGCGCATGTGCCGGCGGCCGTGGCCGTGTAAAGGTCAAGAGATCATCGATGAACTTTCCCGCCCGAACCGCATTCCGTTCGATCGCTTCCAGGCCCTCTTTGGCGCTTTCCTGGCACAATTGCAGCTGGAGAAGTTCCTCTGTGTTGGCCAGTATGATACCCAGGGGATTGTTGATCTCATGGGCGATTCCCGCGGCCATCTCGCCCATGATCGCCAGCCGCTCAGACTGGATCAGTTCCTCTTCAAGCCTCTTGCGCTCGGTAATATCACGGGAAAAACAGCATGCGAGATCACTGTCCACGCCTTTGATTATCGCGGCACTCATCTCGACCTCAATCTTCTTACCCTGTTTCGTGAGCAGCGAGAACTCTCTCACCCCGCCTCCCGTTTCAAACACGGTTCGAATAAAACTCTCCATCTCCCATCGGTTCTCAGGAGGAACGATGTCATAGATCTTTAGCGAGCCTATCTCGCTGACTGTATAGGCCAAAGTCTGCAGCCCGATGTTGTTGGCATGGACGATCCGGCAGTCAGGCGAGATAAGATAGATCATCTCCGGAGAGAACTCGATGAGGTCCTTGTGCTTCTGTTCAGAGAGTTGAAGGTCGGAAGTTACCTGGCGAACTCTTCTCTTGAGCGTGCGTGTCCAGATGACAAAACCCAGGAGCACGAGCGCAAACATGCCTCCCCCGATTGCTCCGATTCTAACGTACCTTTCAAGATTGGCGAATGGGATGTCTCGCCCGAACCATTTGCTGTGTATGGTCTCGTAGCTCTTGTTTTCAACAATCTTACCGAAGGCCACGCTCAACTCGGTCAGGAGCGCGGTGTTATCCTGAAGCACCGATATGGCCATGGGAACCGATTCAACGGGCAGGCCGACAGCCTTAACATTCGTCAAATGGTGCTTTTGAATAAGGTAGACGGTTGCCAGCGCGTTGGGAGAGAGGTAAGCTTCGGCCTGTCCATCGCTAACCATCTGAATGGCCCTTTCCTCTGTGTCTGCTTCAATGACCTTCACTTTTCCCAGGTCGGGAATCAAGGAAGTCAGTGCACTTCCTTTTTGAACAACCACTGTGCGCCCCGGCAAGTCGCGAACGCACGTTATAGATACGGAGGAGAGGTTCACGAAAAGCTTTCTGTCCGTCTGTATGGGCAGTTCGAGAAATTGAAAATCACCTGCCCCTATCCTGTCGCCTATGATGAGATCAACGCGCCCGGCGGACAGGAGCCGTCCAAGTTCGGCGGAATCTGCGGGGATAAATCTGACCTTTGCCTTGGAACTCGCTGCCACCATCTTCGCGAGGTCTATATTGAAGCCTCGGATTGTGTTAGACCCTGTATCAATAAATGAGAACGGGGGCACGCAACAGTCAACCCCCACTTTCAGCACGCGTTCTGCCTGAATTGAAAAGGGAAGCAGGCACAAGAGTATACAGGCGCATGCGGTCACCAAGGCAGCGCCCATACTCTCTTTATCCTTTATCATACGCATCGTGCTAAAATGAGAACGTTTTTCCCGAAAAGATTCTACCACACCGGGGAAAGGGGTTTCCATCCACGGCCAGCGTCTGGGCCACAGTTACTTCGGGTTCCTTGCGGTTGCCTCCTCCAAGGCTTTCCGGAAGTCAGGGCAGCCTGCAGTAAGTGGACCTTTAGGGCTGAGGTCCCTGCCTTTGAGCCCGGCGTAGTCCGGTGCGTAGCGATATGCGCGGTGCACCTCGAAGGTGACGAGGTAGTCATCTTTCGAGCAGTTTACGCCCTTGTGGCTGACCGGGCTGGTATATTCCCAGACGATCTCTTTGTCGGGCGTTACCTCGAACAGATGACCCCAGTTGGTCGACGTTACCAGGAAGTTGCCGTTCGGCAATTTCTGGGCGCACGATTGAAACGCGGAGTACAACGGGTTCCCGTACCGGGGAATGCCTTTCCCCGCGAACTGCCAGACTATTTTGCCCGTCTTCGGATCCAGCTCTATGACGCGCGAGTAGTTGCCGGAAGGCCTGAACGTACCATTGTCAAATATCGTGATGTTCCCATTCTCCTGCACCTGCACATGGTGCGGCCCGAAGAGCATCTGGTCGCCGTCGTCTGTGTAGCCGCCCGGGAAGCGCCCTTTGCCTTGTTGCGCAGGGTTACCCCAGCGGTACACCATCTTGCCGGTCTTCTTGTCGATGATATAGAACTCGCCGAAGTTGCGTGAGTTGACCAGCACCTGGTCGGTCTTTGGAAGGTACTGCACCGTGTTGAAGTGCGTCCAGTCAGGGCCGGCGTAAAGAGGACCTACGGTGGCAGGAAGAACAAAGTTGATGTTTATCTGATCAGGCCCCGTCCCTATATGGTCCCAGACATGCCATTCCCATACCGTCTTCCCGTTTCTGTCAATCTCGCGGACGAAGTCAGGCCAGATGCCAAAGACGCGCTCCCTCTTCGGGTCGGCGGGCGACACAACGCCATCCGGCTTGGTCGTCTTCGGGTCACGCCCTTTTTTTACTGCCTCATCCCAACTCTTCTGCTCCCACGCGAGCAGCAACGTATTCCCGTTCGGCATGCGGTCGAAGGCATGATGGTAAAAGCCTTGCGGACTGTTCATCTTATATTCCCAAACGACTTTCCCGTTCCAGTCCAGTTCCTGTACGGAACCTGAGGAGCCTCCGAAATAGACGGCCTGCCTTTCACTGACGACTGCGCCGCGCAGGATGTTGCCATTAGGCAGAAGTTCCGCGTAGAGGCCGTTCAGGTTGTCGGTTTGCCACTTATGGATCAGATTGCCGTCCATATCGATCAGGTAAATATCCTTCGTGTACGTCGGCGCGATAAGGGTGTAGCCGTTGAACGTTTTCGACTTGTCCCATCTGAGTAAGCCGGTGGGCTCGATGAACGATTCTGCCCGGACAATGCTCGCCGCTAAAAAAAGCATTAGAACTGTGAGGACTGACGCGAGTCTCTTCTGATCCATTGCCTCCTCCTTAGATTGAATTAAAGAAGAACTTCGAATTTCACCCGTCACCGAGCAAGGAATATGCCAGTAGACACCACACGGCAGCCGTAGACTGCTTATGAGAGATATCAGCGGCTTCAGGCGGTCTTGCCAATTGTACCGCTCGGCGGGCAGCAGGTAACTGTAAAGAGAATTTCACACCTGTAAAGTAACGCGCATACTCAGCGCGTGGCGTGCAGGAATTCGTTTCGTTTTCCCAGCAGAGTGAAGTCTGCTTCACAAACAGGCTGCCCGGAGAGCTTCAAAAAATAGAGGCAGCGGTGACGTACTGACATTACTGGCGCCGTCCACCCTGGATGACGAATGTGTGCATTGCAACTCCTTCGCCTACGTGTTCGTCCGGCCTGATAAAGGAGACGGTCAAGTCATCTGTTCCGGCGGTGACAAACGTGTAGCCGGAAGGAGTCCAGTATGTCTCGTATCCTGTCTCAGCAGTTCCGAATTTCCACGGCGCGCCGGCGCTTCCGACGCAGGTGTAATGAATGCCATCAACCACATTGTCCGTGAACACGTGATCGTGACCGTAGAAAAGCGCCTGGACACCGAACTTCCGCATCCAGCCATGGAGCAATGCCTGCTCTCCGACGTGAGCCGCCCTTCCTCCTCCGCGTCCATAGCGCGAGTTTACCTCGTTCCCGGCATTGCCGCCGACCGTGTGATGCAAAAAGATCAGCTTCCATCGAGCTTTAGACCTGGAGAGCTGGTCGAGCACCCATTTCTTCTGCGTTTCACCCAGCGTCCAGTCATCAGCGCGGCCTGATCCTGTCTGCAGCGTATGGTCAGTAACGGTGTAGGTCAGCGGATTGAGAACTACGAAGAGCGCGTCGCCCCATGTGAAGGCATAGTAATCCTCGTATATGCTGCCACCTTCCGGATATGTTTTGGCGTCGGGGTTGGGAAGAAACGCGGTGCGTGCCTCGCGGGCCCATTCCCGATTCTGCGGTGGATGCCAACCATTTTCGCCCTCCCAGTTGCCGATCGCCGAGAAAACCGAAACTTGCGAGGGGAGATCGCCCAGTGAGCGGCGTAAAGAGAGATAAAGCTGTGGCCCTTCCGATTTTTTACCGAGGGGGCCGCCGTGGGATACGAAGGTTTGTATGTTATCGCCAAGCATAAGCATGAGGTCAGGCTTGCGCGAGGCGACGGACTGGCTGGTTCGCAGCAACACCTGCATCCGGTCTGCATCGAACGGGGTAATGTGGGCATCAGACAGGATCGCGAAAGAAAAGGGTGACGGAACAACACGCTGCGTACGGAACTGCCCGGATGCCTGTTTACTGTTCTGATCGCGCCCCAGCAAACGCCCGACTACCTGGTACTCGTAGGCGGTGTCGGGTAGTAAGCCCTCGATACACAGGTTTGCAGTCGCGAAGGGATTGATGATCACCTGGCCCGTTTCTTTCCAGGCCTGTTTTTGAGGCTGAGACGCCGGTCGGTACTGCACTGCGCAAGCAATCGGTTCTTCGGCAGCAATCAGATTTATTGTTATGGAAGATCGGGTAGGTCGGGCAAGCAGCGGCGAACACGCAAGCAGTGTCTCATGCTCTGAGGCCACAGAAATAACCGCAGAGGCCAGGCTAGCGACCGCCATGATTATCAGACACATGTATCGGGGTAAACGCACTGCGCCTCGGCTCCTTTGCGGCTTCATTTCCATCACTTCAGTAACCACGCACTGCTGTGGAGTCAACCTGCAGGTCGAACCAACTGGTGACCTGGGTCCACCAGGCCTTCTGATTTTCTTTGACCGCCGATAGAGCGGCTTTCCGATCAGATCCCGCAAAAACGCAGACGGTCTGGCCTGGGGACCAAGCCTCAGGTCTTATGTACATTTTTCGGTTACCCTGCTCTCCAAGCCATTTCACGTCATCAGGTTTGAGCAATTGTCTGATCAGCTCTCCGAGGCCTTCCGGCTCGTTGATCCCTCCGATGACAAAGATATACCTTTCGCCTTTGTATCCGGCCGGCTCCGACGCCCGTGCATGCTTCACGACCACGCCGTTTTCTCTCAATCGATCCACCCAGTCAGCCGATTCCTTGTACGTCGCTTCATCGGCCACGACGGTGAGCTGTCCTGCCGCCGCCAGAGGCTGATGAGGGCATAACAGAAACAGGGCGCATACCCAAAGGGTCAAAAGGGTCGTGACGACGAATCTCATAACGATCTCCTCAAGCCGGGGCTTTTCCGGTCTGTCCGGTTCCGGCGCGTCATTTGCCACCGTGCTCTGACGTCAGTTTCCAGAGGAGATTATCAGGAGGTGCCACCACCATCTCCTTGTGCGGCAGGCTCTTCAGCAGAGGCGTGTAGTCGTAAGGATACATGGCATCGAACCCAAGCTGTGTATTGTGAACGTATTCCCAGACGATTTCCCCGCCATCCGGGTGGCCCTTGACAGGCTTGACCTGAAAGGCCCGGCCGGTATTACTTTCAATGATGAGAGTGTTGCCGTTCGGCAATCTCTGGGCGAACCCCTGGGTCTTGCTGAAGAACTTCATATTGGAATAACCCATGGTCTCGTATTTCCAGACAATCTCTTTCGCGACCGGATTAATCTCGAGGACCATTGATTGCCCGTTGTGATCCCTGTTTCTCGGGAAAAGACCGTTGTCGAACAGGATGAGATTGCCTTCACCCGGCATTCCTTTGGGAATCATGTCGACGCTATGCGGGTGTGACAGGCCGCCATTGATGCTGTGGGCCCAGGACCAGACGATCTTTTTCGTCTCCTTGTCGATGATCACGATCTGGTCAAGGTTCCGCGGGTTGTAAATGATGTTGCCCGGCTTGAAGCGCTTGTCGCCCGCGTCATACCACCTGTTCTCTGGAATGGGCGAAATCGTATTGCCGTGGGTCCAGTCGTTTTCCGGGTTGACGGGAGAGAACCTATTGATATCGAGCTCCGCGGAAGACTTCCACTCCCAGACAACCTTCTGGTCAGGGGTCATTTCCGTGATGGTATCGCCGATGAGCTTGATGCCCGACCTCTTGATGAGACCCCACCAGGGCACCTCGACATCTTTGACGGTGCTGAGCTTTTCCTTCGGAAGATCCTCGTAGCAGAGCAACAGATAGTTCCCGTTGGGCAGCACACGACCGTCATGGTGCGTTTTGGTCGGAGGCTTCAGCTCTCTGACGACGTTGCCGCTCCAATCGTACTCCACATACTGCTCGAACAGGTTGCCGTTGCGCAACAGGACGACTTTCAGCTCACCTTTTGAAGGCCATGCATGGACGATATTGCCCATCATGTCGATCAGGACTGTCTGGCGCGGCTGCTTCAGGTTCATCGCATCGAGAGCCTTTGCCTCTTCCATGGACTGATCCTGCGCCTGCCCCAGTTTTAACCGTGCCGGGTCACCGGAGCGGATATACGGGTTGGGACTGTTGCCGCCGGGCGGGGCGAAACCGGCGATCAGGAGGAAGCCGTTATATGCCTGATCCGGCTTGTAGATGGTTGTACCTGTGGGATAGACGGTGGGGTAAGCGCCTGCATGAGTTGCAAGCGCGACGACAACGAGGATTGCAACGACGAACACCAAAAGCATCGTAACATTTTTCACGGTATCTCCTTTCCTTCCCGCTCAGATTGGCGGCTCGGCTCCACATCTCCGTCACGGTTGTTCTTCAATGTTCATTATAGGCGTTCAAACGCGCGGCGGTCAAGATGGTATCAACCCCTTACATTTCTCTGGGAGGATCGATCGCGCCTTCCGGACACGTTTCCGCGCAAAGCCCGCACTCCAGACAGAGGCTTCCCTCAATGTTGTAAAGATCTCCCGCTGTAATCACGCCCACAGGACAGCATTCTGCGCATGCGCCACACGCTGTGCATTTGTTCGTTATGCGATAGCCGACCGGATTCACTTTCTCGCCCCCGAATGTAAACCGTTCCCGTTTGGGTGGTTCATGGCTGAGATCGAATATCTCTCCTTTGCCCCGGAACAGGTGAAAGGGCTCCAGAATGTTAATTGTCTCACCAGGATAGAGATTGCCCACCTGCGGGTTATGTTCGAGAATCTTATCCATCATCTGTCTGCCCTCGCAGCGTCGAACCTCGCCGATGAGGCGCGCGGTCACGAAGTCTTCGTTCATCCCGCAGATGGCGACCCTCGGATTCTGTTCGAGCTGCTTGTAGAAATGTTTGCCTCGCGCCGTGGTGAAATAGAGGCCATCTTCCTCCACGAGCATGACATTGATGATTCTGGCATCCGGCTCTCCATGATTTACAGTGGCGAATGCCATTGATTTGACCTGTAAAAGAATATTCAGCGCCCTTCGTGTTATCTCATCCATGTTAGGCTCCTTGTCATTGATTTATTCCGATTCCTTCTCAAATGATAGGAGATTCTCGAGGACCCGTCTGAGGTAGGTCTCAAACTGATCGATCTCTCTGCCTGAGAAGCCCTTGAACACAAGACGTTCCATCTCTTCCGATATATCAGCATACTGCCTCTCCCAAGCCTGCGCAACCTCATGTATTAATAAAGAAGCCAAAAATATACTTATGTAATACGAAAATTATCGACAACGCATAACGTTGTCTTTACTCGCTGTTTCATCGAAGTCACAAGACTTCGCCTGTGCAATAAGATGTCGAGCGGCATATAGCTCCTCTTATCATTGGCACAGTTCCGGGAAGTGCTTATAATGATCAGGCGGGAAGAGAAGCTGCGAGGTTGTCCGCAGCGTTCGTGTCAGCCCGAGCGCCGCTTCGGTTACAATCTGCTATAGTCCGGTCGTCCCTGAATCGGAAATCATGACGGAAGTAATGAAGGCTGTTGAAGGTGCTTCGATATGTTGAGGTGTTGCCGATGGGACCTTTCTATCGGCACTTTCTCTGATTTACCTGGCCGCAGAATCCCTGTGGTGCTTTATCACCCGGCCCTCAGCCATGAAGATGACGTCTTCGCAGATGTTGGTGGAAAGATCGGCTATCCTTTCCAGGTTTCCCGCTATCTCCAGTAGATGAAGGGAACGTTCAATGGTAGAGGGATCGGCACTCATGTATGTAACTAACTCGCGCAGGATCTGTTTTGCCAGTCCATCAATAACGTCGTCCCGTTCACATACAAGCTGTGCAAGTTGGGCGTCCGCGTTTATGAAGGAAAGAAGGCTGTCGCTCACCATTTTTACGACTTCTTCAGCCATTCGCGGTATATCGAGAAGAGGCTTGACCGGAGGGCGTTCTATCAGATACGCTGCGCTCTCGGCGATATTGACAGCGTGGTCTCCCATTCGTTCCAGGTCGCTATTCATTTTCAGAATCATGAGCACGGTCCTGAGATCCCTGGCGATTGGCTGGTATTGGGCTATAAGGTTGGTGCAATGCTCATCCAGTTCTATTTCGAAGGCGTTCGCTCTGGGCTCGTCCCGGTCGATCACCTCGCCGAGCACGCTACTCTCTTTTCGCATCAGCCCCTGGATCGCTTTCTCAACCATATGTTCAACGAGGCTGCCATACTCTATAAGCTCCTGCTTCAGGGCCGGCAGTCTATCCTCTAGCATCTGTTCCTCCTAGCCGAATTTGCAGCACGCGTTTCACGCTAGCCGAATTTTCCGGTAAGATATTCCTCTGTCCGCTTATCTTTCGGGACGGTGAAGAGCTTCTCGGTGGGTCCGAATTCTACCAATTCGCCGAGGTAGATGAAGGCTGTGAAGTCGGAGATACGGGCTGCCTGTGGAATATTATGGGTGACTTGGATGATAGTGACCGTGTTTTTCAGGTGAACGACCAGCTCCTCTATGTGGGTGGTGGACTTGGGATCGAGTGCCGACGTGGGCTCATCAAGCAGAATGATTTCCGGGTCCATAGCGAGTGCCCGAGCTATGCAGAGCCTCTGCTGCTGGCCTCCTGAAAGGAACGTTCCCTTGCGGTGCAGTGCATCTTTTACCTCGCCCCACAGAGCAGCCTTCTTAAGAGACTCTTCAACAATCCTGTCCTTATCGGTTTTAGCGATCTTAATACCGTTCAAGATGTAGCCGGCGATCACGTTGTCGTAGATGCTCATGGTGGGAAAGGGGTTCGGTCTTTGAAAGACCATGCCGATCTTCCGGCGGACGATGATCGGGTCGATGTCGAAGACGTTTTCATTGTCGAGGAGGATCTTCCCTGAGACGTGAGCGCTCGGGATCAGCTCATGCATCCGGTTGATGCAGCGTATGAGGGTTGTCTTGCCGCAACCGGAGGGACCCATTATTGCGGTGATCTTGTTTCTCAAGATAGAGAGGTTGATGTCCTTGAGGACCTGGTTGCTGTCAAAGCCTGCAGAGAAATCCTCGATTTCTAAAACTGGACTTTCCACTTTCTCATTCCCACTTTAGCAAGCAGATTAAGCGCAAGAACAAAAACCAGCAGCACGAATGAAGCGCCCCAGGCGAGAGCATGCCACTCGGGGTACGGGCTGGTGGCGTAATTGAACACAGTGAGAGGAAGAGCGCCGACCGGCTTGAACATATTGATCGCCATGTAAGGACTGCCAAAGGCCGTGAAGAGAAGAGGAGCGGTCTCCCCCGCTATTCGTGCAACGGCAAGGAGCATCCCGGTTACTATGCCGCTCAAGCCCGCCGGCAATATCACTTTCAGGATGGTTCTCGGGTAGGAAACCCCTAGCGCAAGAGATGCTTCCTTCAGCGTATCGGGCATCAGCTTCAGCGTCTCTTCAGTTGACATCACGATGACCGGGAGCATCATGATCCCGAGAGCCACACCACCGGAAATTGCGGAAAAGGAACCAACAGGCATGACGACCCAGACATACGCTATGATGCCGATGACGATGGAGGGTATGCCCATAAGTATCTCGACGGACAGCCGCGAGAGGTAGGCGAACTTCCCTTTCCTGTATTCTGCCAGGTAAATCCCGGTCAAAATGCCGAGCGGCACGGCAACGATGCTTGCAGAGAGAATCAAAAAGGCGCTGCCGATGATCGCATTACTGATTCCGCCGCCTGTTTCGCCCACGGGAGCCGGAAGCCTTGTCAGGAAGTTCCAGCTGATCGAGCTGAGCCCGTTCTTAGAGATGAAAAAGAGTATGAAAAACATGGGCAGGATGGAACAGAAAGAGAGCAGCACCACAATAACCTGGAAGGCACGGTCAGCGAAGATTCTTCTCTTGAGCGCGCTGTCTCTCATATCATGTCTCTATGCTCGTCCTGATAATGATGATCTTTCCGATGACGTTGATAATCGTGGTGACCACGAAGAGAAGCAGCGCAAGTTCGATCAGGCTGGAGAGATAGACCTTGCCCGTGGCTTCCGTGAACTCATTGGCAATAACGCTGGCCATCGTGTTGGCAGGACTGAAGATGCTCGTGGGAAGAAAGTTTGAATTTCCGATGAGCATGGTGACTGCCATGGTTTCACCCAAAGCCCTGCCGAGTGAGAGAAGAATCCCCGCGAATATGCCGGAGCGGGCGTACGGGAGAATCACCTTGCGGATTACCTCAAACCGGGTAGCGCCGAGCGAGAGCGCGGCCTCCTTGAGATCAGTGGGGACAAGGTTTATCACCTCTCTCCCCAGGGAGGCGGAATAAGGTATGATCATGATGGCCAGGATCAGAGACGACGCAAGAATGCCGACACCGTAAGGAGCGACACCCAGTCTCCGTCTCTATCCACCGAATGATCGGAATAAAGAAGAAAAGACCCCAGAAGCCGTAGATGACCGAAGGGATACCGGCCAGAAGTTCAATGACCGTCTTGACAAAAGAGGCAGCCTTTCCTCCTTGATAGTAGTAGCCAAGGAAAATGGAAATCGGCAGCGAGAAGAAGGTCGAAATTAGGAGCGCAAAGAACGACGTGACTAACGTGCCGACGAGAAAGGGCAGTGCTCCGAACTGAGACGTGACAGGGTTCCACGTACTACCTGTCAAAAATCTGAAACCGAGTGCCTTTATCGACGGCAGGGAGGCTAGCAGCAGCGAGAGGAAGATCGCAATCAGGAGTACCAGCACGCTTATGCCCGCTAGGTACAGTATCTTGCGGAACGCGCCTTCCGAAAGGGTGAACTTCGGCCGGTAGCGCAGGCGCATGGCCCCTGCCTGTGAGCTCGCATTGGTTTGGTTTAATGGCTGAATCATCTCCCCTGCCGAGTCCATAACAAAGAAAACCTCTCCGCTAAACCGAAATATAGTTATTTCATCAGAGGTTTTCCACCGTACGTTACCGACTTGATCAGTTTTTCGGCCTTATCGGTAGCTGCCTTGGAGAGCGGGGCATACTCCATAGGCTCGGCATATTTCTGGCCCTGGTGAGTCATCCACCACACAAGTTTTACGACCTCGCTGGCCCTGTCTTCCGGTTTGTCACCATATTTCTGCTCTTTGTACAGGAGGATCCAGGTGAAGCCTGCTATGGGATAGCCATCGGCTGCATCGGTATCGGTGAGGCTCACCATCATATTATCAGGCAGAGCAATATTGGCGGCCTTACTGGTGGATGCGATTGAGGGTTTTATCCAGCTGCCTTTCTTGTTCTTGAGTTCGGCGAAGGCCATCTTGTTCTGGAGTGCGTAGATCAACTCTACATACCCGATGCTTCCCGGTGTTTGCTGCACCAGGCCCGCCACACCGGGATTACCTTTTCCGCCGAGACCCACCGGCCAGTTCAATGAGGTTCCGGTGCCCACCTTCTCCTTCCATTCCGGGCTCACCTTGCTCAGGTAGTCGGAGAATATATTGGTCGTGCCGCTGCCATCAGAGCGGTGGATCACCGTCATGGCCATATCCGGGATTTTCACGCCCGCGTTGGCGGCGAGGATGCGGGGGTCGCTCCACTTCTTTATCTTCCCGAGGAATATATCTGCAACAACGTCAGGGGTGAGTTTCACTGCCGGGCTCCCTGATAGGTTGTAGGTTACGACGACTGCGCCGGCCACCGTGGGGATGTGGAGCACGGGGGCTTGCGCTGCCTTCATATCTTCTTCACTCATCACAGCGTCGCTTCCCCCGAAATCGACGGTCTTATTGATGAGCTGGCGGATACCTCCACCGGAACCAATGGCCTGATAATTAACCTTCACGCCGAATTCTTTGCTGTAGACATCAAACATCTTTGAATAGAGCGGGTAAGGGAAGGTTGCGCCGGCGCCTATCAGTTCCTGCTCTTTGGCGATGCCGGTGGTTACGAAAGTCAGAAGAACCAGTGCTGCTACCAAACAGATCGCGAGATGCTTCATAGTGCCTCCTTGGATAAATCGAATCTTCCGAAGTTCACTCCGGAATTTTTAAGACCTAATTTTAGGACCTGAAATGAAGATGCTACTACAGACCCGCCGCGTAGCTTAGTAGTAGTTTAGTGATAGGTTTTTAAGATATTGTAAAGAAATGGTTAATTTTTGGTTAATTTTTCGGGTAGGGGGTCTAAGCAGGTATCTTATTCTTTTTCGGCAGTGCCGCTCAACTGCAGCATATCCTCCTGCAATTTCTGAGCGCCGTTACGTATGTAGCATAGCGATGCCTCCGTTTCTTTGACGGACTTCCAGATCCCAACAAGATCGGCAAGCACTTTTTCCATTGAGCTTGACGCTTCATACGTGGTGTTCATGGTAGCCGCGGCAAACTTGCTGATATCGGCAGCGCAAGGGGTCTCTATCGAGTTCCTTTCGCCTAAGAGGACCGATTCCACGGCGCTCCCGACAACAAGCAGATTGATGTCATCGGCGACTTGATTGACCCTGTTTGTTTCTCTGACGATAGTGGCGATAGAACCCTGAAGCATCGTAATCGCACGCTGAATATTTTCAAGCGAATTGGCCAGGCGCGCTTTGCTCTCTTCCGGAAGATATTCCGAAACCTTGCGCATACCGCCACATCCTTCGCACTGAACTGCAGGCTCGTCATGTGTCATCGCTCTTATCGAGCTTCGTTGCCCCATCCTGATCCTCCGATCGCCCGGCGTGCGTCTATAGCCGAGCGTTGTTTAGGTATTATCGGCATAGTCTGTTAAGGCTTTAGGTGGAGGGATGTGAATTCTCGGTTAAGGAGACAGCTAGAGGCGCTCTTCGGTCCCTCACCAGTACTTACATTTTTTGTCTATTTCATCTCTTGACATGTTAGACTATCCTTATTAGACTATCTTTAGCTACATCCTATCATGGAACAGTCTCACAGAGATCAGCGGAAAATCACAAGGGTAACAATCTGTCGTCACACTCGCGAAGTAATCTAAGCTAACAGAGAAGGAGCTAATGGGGTTAGCCATGAAGGAATTTCTCAAAAAGAAAGAGGATGAGACACAAAAGAACGCAGCGGCCATTGACCGGATAGCAACCTCAATGCAGGTCCCCCGTGAAGAGGTTGCTCCGCTGTACGAGCGCGAGCTTGCAGAGATACAGCAGAATGCCAGGATAAAAACCTTTTTGGCGATATTCGCCGCCAGAAGGGTCGAGCAGCTCCTCCGGAGAATGACCGGCCCACGCGCATAACGTCAGATTAACCTCTTTTGAACAAGAAGCCTATCGAATCCTAACTGCACTCGTTAAGATATGCGATTATCGGCTGCGCTGATATTCGAGCCAGGTATACGTGCCGGTGCTGCTCACAGCCGTCTTGAAATAAACACGTTTCTTGAACGTGTACGGAATAAGGTAAGCCCGATAGGCCACGTCTACATACATCTCGGCAGACGTCACTGTCTTTGGGGGTAAGACAATGCCGAAGCTCTGCTTTAAAAGACTGACAAACGGGTTCAAGGAGATCGGGCTGGATCGGCGCGCGGCTAGTCCTTCTACGCGTGTCTCATTTATTCCGGAATAGGCACGTGGCAGCGTGTTGCCCTTGCCGAATGCGATATATTCAAGCGTCAAAGAGTACGTGATCTCATCTATCGGCAGATAACCATCATTCTTGAGAACGAAATCTGCCTGAAACGGATCACCCGGACTCACCGTCTGGCCCGGATGAACAGAAAGTCTCGGATAGGCGAAGAACAGGAAACCGGCGACCGTCACCGCGCAGATTAACCAGAAAAAAAGATTAGAGAAAAGCCTTCTTGCAATCGGCTTCGCTGAAGTTTCTTGAACGACCGCATCAACCTTCTGTTGTTGTGACTGGAGCTGTCTCCGGCGTTCTTTTCGGTTGGGTGGCACTGTGGTCGTCGGAACAGGCTTATCCATCTTGGTCATCCTCAATTATTGCACACGCCGCGAAAAAGTCCACTCTATTTTGCCATCGAAGGGTGAACCGATACATCAGACGCAGTAAGCTGAGCTCATAATAGTGACAGATCGCATTTTATTACGCTTCGTCGGGCTTCATATCAGGCAAGATTCCTGCGTACGCGCCTGAGAACATCTTTGCAGATTCTTATCTCCCGGGGATCTATCCCTTTTTCAGCACGTTCCAGGATCTCCTGAACCAGTTCAGTGACCCTTGTCATCAGCCTCTTGCCGGAGGCGGTCAGAAAAACACGTTTCTCCCGCGCATCCTCAGGCCCGGGTTTACGTTGAATGAGCCCCAGCGATTCAATTCCTGAGACTAACCGGGCAACCGTCGTCTTATCTCTGTACAGTTTCTCGGCCAGAGCGCGCTGCGGCTGGCCGTCCTCATCCCATATGTAAACGAGGGCCGCAAACTGCTCGGCTTTGATCGGGTATTTCTTGCCCGCAAGCTCCCTGCCTATCCGCTTGCGGATCGCGCCTGATGCCTCATGTGCGAGATAGCCCAGGGATTCATGGAGCGAATATGTGGGCGTGTTTCCTGCCATTTGGTTGTAAGATACAACCATATTCTTGTCAAAGAGTCAAGGCGGTCTCTCCTGTAATATCACCTCCCCGATGCAGCCGGCTTTTCTTCTTGAGAAAATGCTTGACAATCTCGGAAGTATGGTTGTATTAGACAACTATAAAGTTGTTCCATGCAACCTTTTGCGGGGAGCAGCAGATGCTCTGCATCGGGCGCGCGCTGATGACAAACCCGGAATTGCTGCTGATGGATGAGCCTTCTGAGGGGCTTGCGCCGATGATCGTTCGCGAAATAGGCGAGCTTGTTCTCAAGCTCAAAGAAAACGGGCTTTCGGTACTTCTGGTGGAACAGAACCTTTCGCTGGCTCTGGGCGTATGCGATTACGTGTACGTGGTGAGTAAAGGAGAAATAGTCTACCAATCCACGCCCGATGAATTGAGAAGTGATAAGCAGAAGCAGAACAAGTACCTCGGCGTAGAAGTGTGATGCCGAAGCAAAAATCATATCCGGATTTCTTGACGGAATCTCTTACGAAGTGCACTTAAACATGTGCTGCGGCTGAAATGCGTGCGACGGCGCGCAGAAGCGCAAGCTCAAGTATCTTGTAATCTTTATCGTCAGAAGAGAGGTCGCTGAGTGCTGACTCGGCCCTCTCTTTTGCCCTCTTTGCTCTCTCTACATCGATCTCCTCAGCGAACTCCGCGGTTTCCAGGAGGAAGGTGACTTTGTCACTGACCACCTCGGCGAATCCGCCGCTCGTGGCAAGGTGACGGGTCTTGCCGTCGGTCATGTAACGCACTTCGCCGGGCACGATAGAGGTGAGGAAAGTTGATATGGCCCGGCAGGACCCCGAACTCGCCCATGGCGCCTGGAGCTTCCACCATGTCGACATCTTCAGATACCATCACCCGCTCCGGGGTGATGACCTCGAGGTGCAGCAATCCCACGTTATTCACCCATTTAACTTAACTTTTTGGCTTTTTCGACTGCTTCCTCGATCGTGCCCTACCATGTAAAAGGCCTGCTCAGGAAGGTCATCATGCTTTCCTTCGGCGATCTCTTTGAAGCCTCTGACCGTCTCCTTCAGCGGCACGTATTTTCCGGGCGATCCGGTAAATGCCTCCGCGACAAAGAAAGGTTGCGAGAGGAACCTCTGAATCTTTCGTGCCCTGGCCACAACCACCTTATCCTCTTCGGAGAGCTCGTCCATGCCGAGGATTGCGATGATGTCCTGCAGCTCTTTGTACTTCTGCAGGATCCTCTGGACCTCACGCGCAACGTTGTAGTGCTCTTCGCCGAGCACTTTGGGATCAAGGATCCGGCTCGTCGAATCGAGCGGATCGACGGCCGGGTAGATACCGAGCTCCACGATCTGCCTCGAAAGAACGGTCGTTGCGTCCAGGTGCGCAAAGGTGGTCGCAGGTGCAGGGTCGGTAAGGTCATCAGCCGGCACGTAGATGGCCTGGACGGAGGTGATCGAACCGCGCAAGGTCGATGTGATACGTTCCTCCAGCTCTCCAAGGTCAGTGGCCAGAGTCGGCTGATAGCCGACTGCCGACGGCATTCTGCCGAGGAGGGCGGAGACTTCAGAATTCGCCTGGGTGAATCTGAAGATGTTGTCGATGAAGAGAAGCACATCCTGCCCTTCTTCGTCCCGGAAATACTCTGCAGCGGTAAGAGCGGTGAGGCCTATCCTTGCTCTCGCACCGGGAACCTCGGTCATCTGCCCGTATATAAGTGCCGTCTTATCGATAACGCCTGAACCCTTCATTTCGAGCCAGAGGTCGTTGCCTTCTCTCGTTCGCTCGCCCACTCCCCCGAACACGGATATGCCGCCGTGCTGCATGGCTATGTTGTGGATCATCTCCATGATGATAACGGTCTTGCCGACGCCTGCGCCGCCGAAGAGGCCCACCTTACCGCCCTTGGGATAGGGCTCCAAGAGGTCGATGACTTTAACGCCCGTCTCAAGAAGCTCGATTCTTGTGTTCTGCATGACGAGCGTTGGCGCGGGCCGGTGAATGGGATATCTCTTTCTCGGTCTTTAACGGGTGGTCCCTCGTCCACGGCCATCACCAACCACGTTAAGCACCCTGCCCAGCACTTCTTTGCCGACAGGGACGGTGATGCCTTCTCCCTTATAAACGGCTTCCTGGCCCTCGTCTTACGCCATCAGTCGTCTCCATGGCAATGCAGCGGACCGTGCTGTCGCCCAGGTGCTGAGCGACTTCCAGGATCAGGTTCTCCGGTTTATCGTTGATGGTCGGGTTGGTCAGGTATACGGCCCCGAAAATAGGCGGAAGGTTGTCGGCCGGGAAACCGTAAGTCCACAACCGTTCCTATGACCTGTACGACCTTCCCGCATCACCTCAGCACTCATTATGACTCCTCCTTTAGGTCGCCTTGCAGGGCTTCTGCACCGCCAACGATATCCATCATTTCGTTCGTGATGCTCTGCTGGCGCGTCTTGTTATAGACCAGCGTGAGGTGTGTGATCATCTCACCGCAGTTGTTTGTAGCGTTTTCCATAGAGGCCATTCGTGCCGCATGTTCCGATGTCTGTGACTCGGCCAGGGCGAAGTATATCTTGGTCTTCACAAATTGAGGGATCAAATCGTAGATGATCTCCTCCATCTTCGGTTCGTAGAGATAATCGAGCCATCTCCTCGCTCTTTTCAACGGTGATAGGAAGGAACTCCTGGAAGAGAACCTCCTGTCGTGACCGCGGATTTGAAGTGCGTGTAAATGAGGTAGATCTTGTCATACTTTGCCGTCGAGATAGAGTTCAGTGATGTCGGACGCTATTGCATTCGACCACGCCGGGGTCCACTGTCTTCACATCTATCCATTCCTTAATAGTCGGTATGTGTCTTCTCCTTAAGTAGTCGCGAATCTTTCTTCCTAACAAGATAGACGCCGATATTTTCGTAGGTTCGCCTGGTTTGTGCGGATGAAATCTTCCGCCGCTTTTGCGATATTCATGTTGAACGCCCCGGAGAGACCCCGGTCAGATGCAATCGGAAGGAGAAGCACATTCTTTACCTCTTCCCTCCTTGCAAGGAGAGGATGTGCATCTTCGGGGAGGCGCGAGGCCACGCGCTTCAAAAGCTCTTCTATCTTCCCGGCATATGAGGTGATGCGCTCGAGCGCGGCTCTGGGCCTTGGCCAATTTGGAGGCAGAGACCATGCGCATGGTCCTGGTGATGGTCTGCGTGCTTTGTATGCTGTTTATCTTTCGTCTGACGTCGCGTAATGTCGCCATAGTTCCATTTCCAGTTATGCCTTAAACTTTTCCTTGAATGCATCGAGAGCCTGTTTCAGTTTCTCTTCCGTCGCAGGTTCGATCTGCAGTTTTTCACGCACCGATTTGTATATGTCAGAGTGTTCGGCCTCGATATAGGCGAGCATCTCTTTTTCGTATTTCGGCAGAGCCGACTCCGGATACTGATCGATGTAGCCGTTCGTGCCTGCATAAAGAAGCACAACCTGCTGCTCAACGGAATACGGGTGCATACAGGTCCTGCTTGAGAAGTTCAGTCAGGCGCGAGCCGCGAGCGAGTAATGCCTGCGTCGACTTATCCAGGTCGCTGCCGAACTTTGGCGAACGCGGCCATCTCTCTGTACTGGGCAAGTTCCAGTCTGAGCCTGCCTGCGACCTGCTTCATCGCTTTTATCTGTGCATTACCACCGACGCGCGACACTGATAAACCGACGTTGATGGCTGGTCTGATGCCGGAATAGAAGAGCTCCGGCTCCAGATATATCTGTCCATCGGTGATGGAGATCACGTTCGTAGGAATGTATGCGGACACGTCACCTGCCTGCGTCTCAATAATCGGCAGCGCGGTGAGCGAACCGCCGCCGTGCGCATCGTCCCATTTCGAAGCCCGTTCCAGCAATCTGGAATGGAGGTAGAAGATGTCGCCGGGGAACGCCTCACGGGCAGGCGGGCGGCGCAGCAGCAAAGAGAGCTGGCGGTACGCAACAGCGTGCTTCGAGAGATCATCGTAAGCAACGAGCGCGTGTCTTCCTGAATTCATGAAATATTCGCCCATCGAGGTGCCTGAAAACGGGGCGAGGTACTGCAAGGGTGCGGGATCGCTCGCTGTCGCGGCCACGATTATCGTATATTCCATGGCACCCTGGGCAGTCAACACGTCAACCAAGCGTGCAACGGATGAGCGCTTCTGGCCGATAGCCACGTAGATACAGTAGACGCCCTTTCCCTTCTGGTTGATGATCGTATCGATGACGATAGCCGTCTTACCGGTGCCCCTGTCGCCGATGATCAGCTCTCTCTGGCCCCTCCCGATGGGGATCATGGCGTCTATGGCCTTGATGCCTGTTTGAAGCGGTTCTTTCACCGGTTGCCTCACAACGACACCCGGCGCCCGCTGTTCACAGTTTCTAAACTCTTTCGTTTCGATCGGGCCTTTCCCGTCAAGTGGGTTGCCAAGCGCATCAACGACTCTGCCTATGAGTGCCTCGCCCACAGGTACCTGTGCTATCCTGCTGGTCCTCTTAACGAGGTCGCTCTCTTTGATTGCGTAGTCTTCACCAAAGATGACAACGCCGACATTATCTTCCTCGAGGTTGAGAACCATGCCCTCGATGTTGTGCGGGAACTCAACGAGCTCTCCTGCCATGGCATTCTCAAGGCCGTAGATGCGGGCGATGCCGTCGCCAACGGAAATAACGGTTCCGGTCTCCTGGAGATCGATCTCTCTCTCGAACCCGGATATCTTCTGTTCTATGATCCTGCTTATTTCGTCTGCTTTAACCGCCATGATCCTACTCCTTCATGATGCGTTCGTTTAGGATCTCGAGCTGCCGTCTTATAGTACCGTCGATCCTCAAGCCCCCGACTACTACCTTGACGCCCCCGATCAGTTGCCGATCCTCGGTCACCGTGAGATCAACCTTTTTCTTGAGCTTTTGGCTCAGAGCTTCCTCGATGCGAGCCTTGGCCTCAGCTGGCGAGTGGATAAGCAGTATAGAGAAGGCCCTTGACCCGGCCCTCCTTTTCATCAACCAAATGCGCATATTCCTCTTTGACGAGAGGTATATATGAGGTCCGGTTCTTCTCGAGGAGCATCTGGAGTGTGGCCGTCACTGTCGGACTTAAATCGAGGAGACGCGCCACCTCGGAAAGCAGGTCCCGCCGTTTGGCCATTTCCAGCAGCGGAAGCATGAGCGTAGTCTTCAGTCTTGGCTCCAGCTCGACGAGCTCCAGGAACTTGCCCAGCTCGTCCAGATATTTCCTGTAGTTTCCATCCTTCTCCCCGGCACTGAACAGGGCGTTTGCGTACCGTTTTGCGATGGAGTGACTTATCAATGTGGGCCTCTTATATCCTCTTCGTCCTGTTTATCAGCTCTGGGCTCGCTGCCCTCGCAGGTTCTCAATGAACTCATCGACCATTTTATCATGGTCCTCTTTCTTGAATAGCTGTTTGACCGCAGTCTCGGCAGCCTCGAGGGTGCGGCGGGCTATCTGTGCCTGTACTGCAGTCATTGCATCTTTCATTTCTTGATCGTAGGCAAGCTGGGCCTGCTGCCGGATGCGATCGGCCAGAGCGCGGGCTTCAGCAACTATTTTTGCTTTTTCCTGTTCAGCTTCCTCGACAGCTGCTTTGCGGAACGTTTCGATCTCCCTGTCGAGCTCTGCGAGTTTGGCTTCGTACGTTTTCTTAAGCTGTTCAGCTTCTCTGATCAGGCGATTGGACTCGTCCACCTGTTCCTTGACGGCTTCCCGTCGGGCCGTTAAGAAATTCTTAATCGGTTTGCCCGCAAACTTGACCAAAATAGCGACCAAGACCGCGAAATTAAAAAGTTTTACGAGGAAAGACCAGGGTTCCGGCAGTGTCATCGGCTACGCCTCCCGAGTATTCGCGCTGCCGCTTCCTGCGAAAGCCGGTCAGCCTCCCCTGACAATCTTTGAAGGGCTGCTTCGCTTTCAGCCTTGACCCGCTCCTTCATCTTATCGAGTTCGGACGTGAGATCGCGTCTGGCCTCTTCGATCACTTTGATGGACGAGGCCTGAGCCTCTTTAACCGTTACTTCACGCTGCTCGAGAATCGGCTTCTTGCGTTCTCTCGCTGTCTCTTCGTAATCTTTCTCGATCTCCGTTGCCTCTCTGCTTTCCTCCTGCACCCTCTCAGAGAGCGACTGCATGTAGGCCCGCCGCTTGGCGAGAGACTTGAGCACAGGTTTGAAAAGGAAGAAGTTCAACAGGATGAGGAGGACAAGAAAATTGGCGAATTGAATGAGAAGAGTATAATTGAAATCTAGTGACAAGGTCTCTTACCTTCTGTAAGAAAGAATCGCTCGGTCAGAACCGCATCGTATCACGAGGCGGCATTGGAGCCTATATTGCGAAACTTTTGAAATCTACTATAAAACGAGTTCCGTTGCGCAAGGTTTTTCTAGTGCACGCCGAAAACGTCTCGATTTTCGGCTTCAGTTGCTGCTGCACAGGACTTCGACCAGCCTCTCGAGGTCATCCTTCGAATAAAATTCTATAATCAACTTTCCTTTATTTCTTCCATAGGTAACCTGCACTTTTGTTTTCAGTGCATCGCGCAAAGATTCTTCAATATCGAAGTAGGGGGTCCTGCGGACTGTTGCAGCTTTGCGGGTGCGCTCAACTTCGCGCACGGACGCACCCTCGTTCAGGATTTTCTTGACGTATCTCTTCTGCTCTGACTCGTTCTTGAGTGTAATAAGGACTCTGCCGTGTCCGGACGTCAGCTTCCCTTCCGAAATCAGGCTCCTGACCCACTCCGGCAGTTTGAGCAGCCGTATGACATTCGACACGGAACTTCTTTCCAGGCCGATTTTTTTTGCGAGCGCCTCGTGCGTGTAGCCGAACTCATCCACGAATCGCGAGTAAACGGTCGCCAGCTCAATAGGAGAGAGGTCTTCCCTCTGAATGTTCTCAATAAGGGCTATCTCAAGGCATTCTCTGTCATCGACGTCTTTTATGATGGCCGGGACCTCTGTAAGTCCGGCAATGCGGCATGCTCTGAACCTGCGCTCTCCGGCTATAATCTCGTAGCCGTTCTCTTTCTTCCGGACGAGGATCGGCTGGAGCAACCCTTTTTGTGTTATAGAATTGGCAAGATCTTCCAGTCCCTCTTCTCTGACGCTGGAGCGAGGCTGCCGCGGGTTAGGTTTGATCTGAGCCACCTGAAGAAGGGTCGTACCCACTTTTTCTTCGATATCCTTCAGTATAGCCGAGAGGCCCTTGCCAAGAGGATCTTTTTTACGCATTTTGGTTTCTGCTTGATGAAATTTCGGCTGCCAGCTCTAAATAGCTTTCTGCGCCTTTGGAGTTTATATCATAGAGCACAACCGGTTTTCCATAGCTGGGTGCCTCACTCAATCTCACGTTGCGGGGAATCACCGTGTTGAACACCTTATTGCCCAGGTGGCGTCTCGCTTCTTCCATCACCCGGAACGAGAGATTGTTCCTTTTATCAAACATGGTCAGGAGAACCCCAAGAATTTCCAGGTTCGGGTTTACCCGTTTCTTGATTATAGTGATTGTTTTCAGGAGGAGCACGAGACCCTCGAGGGCGTAGTACTCGCACTGCAACGGTATGAGCACGTAGTCGGCCGCGGCGAGGGCATTCACGGTGAGCAGCCCGAGAGAAGGCGGACAATCAATTATGATGTGCGACTGTTGATCCTTCAATTCGACGAGTGCTTTTCTCAGGACCATCTCCCGATCCTCATGATCGAGAAGTTCGACCTCAACGCCGATGAGGTCCGGATGCGAGGGCGCAAGGCCCAGGTACGGGACCTGCGTTTCGAGAACAATCTCCTGTACGCTCTTGTTTCCGATGAGCACATCGTAGATACTGGAGGCGATCTTGTTATACGAGATGCCGACGCCGCTGGTCGCGTTACATTGAGGATCCAAATCGACCAGCAGCGTCTTCTTTTCTGTTATGGCTATTGAGGCGGCAAGATTCACCGCGGTCGTAGTTTTTCCTACTCCGCCCTTCTGATTCGCGACGGCGATGATCTTTCCCATAAACCAAATACATTAGCACAAAAGGTGCTAACGTATGAAATTTTTTTACCACTATCACATTTTCTCGTAGATGAAGAGCTGGTACTCCTTCGGGTTTTCAGGCAGCTGATACTGTTTCACCTCTCGCAGCAGAAATCCGGGATAAACATCTGCCGTACCGGTGCGCCCTTTAAGAAGATATGCAGCACCGGATGAATTGAGATGTTCCCCGCCTTTCTGCAATATCAGGCTCGTCGATCCGAATCCCTTGCTCAGCAAGGCATCGACCTTGAGTGGTTCCACGCATTCAATCCGATCATGGATGATAGACAGGTTATCAAGCTTGAGACCCCTTTGAACGTGCCTTTGGAATTGGATCTTTCGCAGAGTCTTGTCGACCGAAAAGAGTTGCATTCTCTCGTAGAGGATCGCCAGCGGGATGGCCAGGATTCCACTTCCCGAGCCCATATCGAGTGCCGACCGGGCACCCGTGATCAGGCTGCCGAGGAAAAAAGCGTCGTAAAGCAGCTCCCGGATCATCCATTCCACGGGCCGTTTAGCAGTGAGGTTGACGCGCGTATTCCAGCGCTCCAGTTCATGTACATAGAACAGAAGCTTTTCCATGGTGTCAGATCCGTAAGAGATGCTGAAATGGTCGAGCCCATCTGCAATTAACCGTTCCACTGCCGCTTCCTCGCTTCCTCGCATCATCGCGTTTCCGGTCTTACGTACATTAGCATAAATAATGCTCTTCTGTTATACTATCTCGCATGCGTAAGATTGTTTTGATTCTGGCTCTCATTCCTCTCCTCACGCTCTCCTGCTCCTCAAAGACGGTCACAAAGAAAGTGGATAATCCGGGCGTGATTTATGTCGAGGGTGTCGAGCTGATGAAGAAGAAGAAATGGGATCAAGCCATAGGCAAGTTTTCTCAGGTCAGGGAGAATTACCCTTTCGACCCGATAGCCGATGTTGCGGCCGTGAAGCTTGGAGATGTTTATTTCGAGAGAAAAGAGTACCTGATGGCGTCCGGCGTCTACACAGATTTCCTGAATTCTCATCCTGATGACGAGAATGCGCCCTATGTACTCTGGCGGCTCGGGGAATCGTTTGAAAAACTATCCTTGACCATAGACAGGGATCAAACCTACACACTCAAGGCCATCGAGCGGCTCACATACCTGCAGAACAGGTATGAAGATACTCAGTATGCGCGTGATGCGACAGTACCCCTGCAACGAATGACTCAGAAGCTCGCGGACCGCGAAATATATGTTGGAGAATACTATTACAAGACAGGTAATTACAATGCTTCAGTGACACGACTCGAGTACTTTATGACTAAATACCCGGGCGTCAAAGGCACTGACAGGGCTCTTTTCACGCTTTCGGCAGCCTACAGAGAGCTGGCAGACCCGGAGAGAGCCAGATTGTATTATGAGAAGCTGGTTGAATTATATCCCACCAGCCCACTTCTCAAGACTAAAGGCAAGAAAGGGGTCGTCACCAAAGTATCTATGGCAGACAGCTCTTCCTCGAATAATCCGAAACGGATCATCGTTTCGTCCCCTGCGACTGCCGGATCTACCGGGAGCCAAAATAAAAATGTTGTAGCGGACGCGGGTAGCAAAAAGAACCAGAATGCAGGAACAATAGAACAGACTGATCAGACGAAGAAGACGCCTCTTCCGGACGACAAACCCAAGGCCAGCGCGTCAGTCCAGCCGGCAGAAGAGAAAGAGCCGCAGCAGACAGACCTGCGCCCTCCTGCTACTGAGACGAAGCCTGCGGACGCGGAAAAGAAGACGCGGAAAACACCCCGCAAAACGCCGGGAACACAACAGAACAGGCAGCACCACCGCGACAGATAGAACTGACCCCTCCTCCTGCTGCTGAGACGAAGCCTGCGGGCGCGGATAAGCAGACGGCGGAAAGCGCTCCACAAAGCGCCGGGAACACAACAGGGCAGGCAGCACCACCGCGACAGATAGAACTGGTCCCCCCTACTGCCACTGAGACGAAGGAAAAAGAAGCCGAGAAACAGACGACAAGCGATCCTCAGCAACCGGAGGGCGCCACAGGGCAGGCCGCTCAGCAACCGGTCAAGATCGCGCCCGCGCAGCAGGCCACACAAGGTACCACGCAGCAGCCTGCAGACAAGCCTGCAGACAGGTCCACAGAGAAGCAACAGCCCAACAAGGCTGAAGAGAAGAGCGGTGCGCTCGGCTTTTTCACCTCCAAGAAACCGGTCGATATTATCTCTGACAACATGGAGGGATTGGAGAAAGGAAAGATCATCATTTTCAAAGGAAACGTAATAACAAAGCAGGACGATCTGCAGATTTTTTCAGACACCTTGACCGCGCACCTGAACGAGGAGAGCAACGAGGTGGAGAGAGCCGATGCGGAAGGCAACGTGAAGATTATAAAGGCAGACCGGACGGCGACCTGCAACCAGGCCATCTTCGAGAATGCCAAGGGCGAGATAACCCTGAAGGGTAACGTTGTGGTTTATTCGGGATCCGACAAGCTTGCGGGAGAGACGGTTATCTATTACATCAACGAAGACCGCGTGACCGTGGAGGGCGAGAAGGATTCACGAGCCCGCGTCACTGTTCAGCCGAAGAAGTAGCCTTCAGAAATCCTATTTCATCATCCTTTCTATAGACGAGCGCCTGACAGGTCGCGACGAGACCTTCACTGTCCTCTACGGTGATCTGGTAGGTTGCTGTCCTTCTACCCTTGCTGATCTCTTTCGATTCTGCCCGCAGCAGGCTATTCTTAAGGGCAGGCTTGATGTACGTCATGTTCATGTTGAGAGCCAGAGCGACGGTGCCGTGACTGTTTGAGGAGATCTCGAATGCTTCGTCGATGAGCGAGAAGACGGCGCCGCCGTGAGCTATACCATGGATGTTGTCAAGAGCGCCGGTATACTGCATCTCGCACAGAGCATAGCCCTCCCGCACATCCACGAGCTTCATGTTGAGAAGTTTTGAGTAGGGTTCTTCCGCAACCTTTCTGAAGAAGGCTTCGCGTTTCTGCCCCTCCATTATCAGCCGAGTACCTTCTTCAAAGAATTCTCAACCGTTCCTTTGGGAACGGCTCCGACGATCCGATCGACTACTTCCCCGTTCTGGAAGAGGAGCAGCGTTGGAATTCCTCGTATGCCGAACTTTGCAGGGGTCATCGGGTTGGCATCCACATTCATCTTCATCACCTTCACCTTGCCCGCATACTCCTCTGCCAAGCCCTCTACTATGGGACCCATCATCTGACAGGGTCCGCACCAGGTTGCCCAGAAATCAACGAGGACAGGCGTTGAAGATTCAGCGACTTCTTTCGTGAAGTCGGCGTCATTCAGCGTTAGAGCCTTCTCCATGAGAACCTCCTTTAGTCGGCTATTTTATTGGGGCTCACGCCGCCCCCTCCACCCTTAAGTCGCTGTGCGACCCTCGGGTGCGCGGCTCGCAGTGCTCGCCGGAGGAAATCCATGACGGATGGCCACGCCATCCGGAGGACTACTTTCAGCTGAAGCGACTACTCTTTCCACAGCCCGAAGCGGCAGGCTCCGATGACTTTTTGCTGTCCGTACTACCGCATATGGGGCATGCAGTCTTGGTCTCGTCGGGCTTGCCCTCGAACGTCTTGCCACACTTATTACACGTATACTTTTCCTCAGCCATTGCGTTTCACCTCGCACCTCGAATTAATTTACTGTATAAATATAAGTGAGCTTGAAGAGTTTTACAACTGTCGCTTGAGTCGCAGGGATCCTTCCTGCCGGGGGAAAGTCAGGTTCCTATCTCAACCGCGGAAAAATGTATCGATTGAGAGCGAACCGGGCGATGACGATACGAGCCGGAAGCGCGAGCTTCAGCATGATTTCTCTACCAGGTTACATCAATCTTTTGTAGGCTGTAAGCCATGCCCACATAAATATCCTCGTCCGACAGCTCGTTGTAGCCCATCTCTCTCCTCACCTGGCTGCCGCCACAATTCGGGCAGAAGAGATTTCTCGGATTTGGCAAAACAAAGAGACAATCACACTGATCACAAAGGTATTCATCCGGTATCTTCATTGTTTGCCCTCTTTCTCGCGCCTGCATTCAGGTTCATCTGTGCACATCCGGATAACGCAGCTGCTTCAAGTGCAGAAGAGTTAGTGTACATAGTATCTCTCGGTACGCTGAGAATGTCAATAATCCTGCCATGACCCGTCACGTAGAATGCACGGGAAAGAACTCCTGCAGGATCATCTGGAAATTCTTTTCTATAGTTTTCTTCCCTTTGACAACCTCTCCATGTCCGGGCACGAGATACTCAATGTCAAGTCTGGCGAGCCGTGCAATGGACTGGGCAAGTGTCTGGCTGTTCCCTCCGGGCAGGTCAGTCCGACCGACGCCGAGGTAAAACAAGGTATCCCCCGACAGAAGCACCCTCTCGTCCTCCCAGTAGAGACAGATCGAGCCTGGCGAGTGGCCGGGGGTGGAAAGCACCTGGAAGCGCTTCTTTCCGAGGTTGAGCGATCCCTCGGTCAAAAGAAGGCTAAAGGGATCCTTCGGCAACTGAGCTCCAGTCATCATGAAGAGCTCTTTTCCTTCATCACTCAGGTACTCGTATTCTCGACGGCTTATAGCCTTTATCACCTTTGGATCAAAGCGGGCAGCCGCTTCCAGGTGATCGGGGTGACCGTGGGTACATATAATGAGCTTCGTCGCATCAAGAGCGACGCCGTCCCGTGCCGTTCCCTGAAGCACGTGACTGAAAAGATGCGTGTGGCCGGGATCAATGAGGGTCGGTACGACACCGTCGATAAAAATACAATTTGCATTATTTTCACGGGCGGAAAGCCAAGGGTACACGTATAAATCATCAAGCAGTTTCATGGTCACGTTCTATCCTGTATTTTGTGAGATCTATATCCGTCCGCTGAGCGGTTTGCCTTCTGAAGGTGCCGTCGAAGAGTTCCAGGGTCACGGTTGGGGAACTGTTCTTGCTGTAGAAAGCCACAATGGAGATAATCTTTTTCATGCCGTCCTCATCGACAGGACCCTTGAATATTCCCGTTGGACCCTTAAAGAAGACGGGATAGACAAGTGTATGGGTCGGTCCCCAGAATGAGGTCAACCACTCGTTCTCAGCCCTGTTCCTTCCCAGGACCAGCTTCACGCCGTTAATCCTGAAATGACGTCCGATTCTAAGAAGAGCAACATCTTTCATAGAAAGAGGCTCATCGCGGGCTAATAACTCCGCGAGCTTCTGCGAATAAACAGGGTCGGTCAAAAGACAGCCGCCTGCCGGAGCGCCAAACCCGTGAATGTCGTACATTTCGGCCAACCGGTACTGTTCTTTCCTTGACCGCCCGGAGATGGCGAGGAGTTTTTCCCTATCTACCATCCCTTCCTGCTCGGGTTTCGACACAGGCAAAAGCTTAGCTGAGAGCGGCCTCAAAATGCGTCCGGAGAGCCCGCTTTCTTTTTCAATCATCATGATAGTGCGTCTCATCTGAGACATAGGCCTCTGACCAACGACCTCCCCGGTAATTACGAACGCGGCACCCTCAAGGGTCATGATTTCGGAAGCTGCCCGCAGCATGAATACCTTGCAGTCTATGCAGGGATTCATGTTCTTGCCGTACCCGTGTGCCGGCTTTTTCACGACCTCCAGGAATTCCGGACCTTTGTCCTGAATGATAAAACGAATACCGAGGTCGCGGGCCGTTTTTTCCGCGAGCCCTCCTCTATCCGCAGCTATACTATTGCAGAGCAGAGAAACGAAATGAAGACCGACAACCTCAATGCCTTGATCGAGCACCAGTTTGGTTGCGAGGACGCTGTCGAGCCCTCCGGACATAAGAGATAGCGCTTTTGCTGTCATAGATAAGTCACGTATCTTTCTGAAACATAGCATACTGTTTTCTCAGGCCGGCTTCAAGCCGGCCTGAAGAGCATTTCCGTATCCTGATCCGGAACGAATCGTCGCATCGGCTGTCATTAGAGCCGGCGAATTGCCTGCGGGCTCAGACCGTTTGCGGACATCTCATTTGGATTATTGTATGCACACCGAAGCGAGATATTGGAATTTTCAGAGGAATATACATTATACTGTATCCGGATTGCTAAGAAGATTCTTATATTTCGTATACGAAAGACTCCTCTCCAGAGAAATCAAGCAAGGCCCTATACCCACCCATCTCGGCCTCATTCTGGACGGAAACCGGCGGTACGCGCGTGAGAAGGGCTTTGATGACCCGGCCGATGGGCATCGCGAGGGCGCCCGAAGGCTGGATGCGGTCCTGCAGTGGTGCGGCGATCTTGATATCAAGATTATAACTATCTGGGTCCTTTCCCCGGACAATATTCAGAGAAGCGCGGACGAGGTTGAAGGCCTCTTCGGCGTGATCACGGAAAAGTTGGAAGAGCTCTCGAACAACCCCGTAGTAAGACAATACGGCTATAGAATCAGGACTGTTGGGAATCTTGATGCGCTGCCGGAAACTGTAAGAGAGGCGGTACGAAAATCGGAGCAGTCCACGCAGAACAATGGAGAAAGGATACTTACTATCGCGATCGCCTATGGCGGCAGGGAAGAGATCGTAGAAGCCGTCAAGAAGTGCATACTCGAAAAGAAGATTGCCTCTGTGGAAGAGCTTGCCTCCTGCCTGACCGCAGAAGACATTGCGAGTCACCTTTACACGTGCGGCATCCCTGATCCCGATCTGATCATCAGGACCAGCGGAGAGGTCCGTCTCTCAGGTTTTCTCCTCTGGCAGAGCGCGTACAGCGAGTTCTATTTTTGCGATGCTCTCTGGCCGGCTTTCCGTAAAATCGATTTCTTTCGAGCGATCCGCAGCTATCAGCAACGCACCAGGAGATTCGGTAGATGACCGGCCTGGAAGATGTCATCGCCTGTCTCAAACAGACAGAGCTTTTTTCCGGGCTCGATGATGCTGCTCTGGAATTAATCGCACCGCGGCTGAAAAGGGCAGTATATCCGGCAGGCGCCATTATTGTAAAGGAGGGGGAGCCGGGCAACGCTCTCTATCTTATCGCAAGCGGTGTGGTCGAAGTAAGAAAAAGGGAATCCTCCATCGGGGCCGATTTGACCGTAGCAAAGATGGGTAGGGGCGCCTGTTTCGGCGAGATGTCTCTCCTGAGTGGTAAGCCGCGAAGCGCCACGGTAGTTGCTGCTGCGGCAACGGAAGTTTACATACTGCCCGGAAAAGAGTATCAGGCCGTGGTTGCCCCAAACCCTTCGATCCTGGGCAGACTCAACACAATACTTGCGGCACGCATAGAAGAGATGAACCTTAATAGAGGGCTGGCCGTGGTCTGCCCGACCAGGCTGAATCTGGATAAAGAGATACTGGGGCTGATCCCTGAACAATTCCTTTTGAGGCATAAGGTGCTACCCTTAGGCTACTCGGGAGGGACGCTAACCCTTGCCATGGTTAACCCCGCGGACATTCTCGTTCTTGACGAAATCAGAAAATTTGTGAAGCACGTGCCGATTGAGCCGGTGATTGTGACAGAGGAAGATTTCGCCTCTTTCATGAAAAACGGATATCGAAAGCTGATGGAAGATGCAGCCGGTCAGGTCACCTCCATTAAAGCTGATCTTCCCGACCGCAGTGATGCGTCCAGGCTTGACCTTCTTAAAGACATTCATTTTCTCGATGCGAATGAAGAAGCTTCAGTGGCCACCGATCTAGAAAAACAGGCTGCCGATGCCCCTATTGTAAGGCTCGGTAACAATATCATCGCGAGAGCTCTTGAGAAAGGCGCGAGCGACATTCATCTGGAGCCCATGGAGCAGGGTTTTCGCGTCCGATACCGGATCGATGGCCTTCTCAACGAAGAACAGGTGCTTCCTAAGAGATTTCAGATGCCGCTTACGAGCAGGTTCAAGATCATCTCGGGGATGGACATTACCGAACGGCGGTTTCCGCAGGATGGGAGGATCAGCCTGCGGCTGCAGGAGCGGATGATCGACTTCAGGGTCTCCACTATCCCTACCAAACAGGGTGAAAAGATAGTGGTGAGGATACTGACGAAGGACAGCGGCACCTTCGGCCTTGACAGGCTTATCACGGATGCAGCAACGCTCAAGCTGGTGCGGGAGATGATACGGAAACCGAACGGCATCATCTATGTGACTGGACCGACCGGCTCCGGCAAGACGACAACGCTGTACAGCGCACTTTCCGAGCTGCACAGGCCCGAGGTAAATATAGTGACCGTGGAAGACCCCATTGAGTACGACCTTCCGGGCGTAGCGCAGGTTCAAATCCATCCTGAGATAGGACTCGATTTCGCACGGGTATTGAGGGCTTTCCTCAGGCAGGATCCTGATATCATGCTGGTCGGAGAGACCAGGGACAAAGAGAGCGCCGCGATCGCTGTTCAGGCAGCTCTGACAGGGCATCTCGTTTTTACCACGCTCCACACAAACGATGCTGCGTCAACGTTTATCCGGCTACAGGAGATGGATATCCAGCCGCTTCTGATATCGACCTCCCTGATAGGCGTCGTCGCGCAGAGACTCGTAAGGCGGCTCTGTCCGGAGTGCAAGGAAGCCTACATCCCTGATCGTGAGGTCAGTCACTATATCGGGCTTGAGGCAGACGCCCCCGTATACAGAGGGCGCGGCTGCGTCCGCTGCAACCTCACCGGTTACCGCGGCCGTGTGGGCATATTCGAGGTGCTCGTCGCTGACGAAAGCCTGAAACATCTCATATCCCAGGGACGAAGTACAGAGGAGATTCGGAAAAAGGCGGTTTCCGGCGGGATGCGCACCTTGAAAGAGTACAGCGCAACGCTTCTTCGGCAGGGTTTAACCTCCATAGATGAGGTACTCAGAACGGTGGTTCTGGACGTATGAGACGAACGATAGTGAAATCACCCTGGCTCTCGGCAGCGTTGCGAGTACTTCTCGGCTTGCTCTTCGCGGCTCTCGTCGCCATGGTGTTCTATACGTACTATACCGGAGGGTGGAGAGAGACACTCTACTATTACAGATATTTCTTCAGTCCGAAACGGTTGAACCTGTTCGTGGCCTCCTTCGGACCCTATGCTGCTCCTGTATTTATTCTCCTTCAATGCATGCAGGTCATCGTCGCGCCTATACCCGGCGAGGTCACCGGTTTTGTGGGAGGGCTGCTCTTCGGTGTCTGGAAGGGCCTGTTACTCTCTACGATAGGGTTGACCATCGGCTCATTGATTGCGTTCTACATAGGGCGCCTGCTCGGTGCCGGCTTTGTGCATAAGATTGTGAAGAGGGAGTATATCAAAAGGTTTGATACCTTCGTAACGCATAAGGGCCTCTACATCGCATGGATGCTTTTCATCTTACCGGGCTTTCCTAAAGATTCGCTCTGCTACCTCCTCGGATTGACGAAAATGAGAGTCCTCGATCTGCTCCTTCTTAATGTGTTCGGAAGGCTTCCGGGTACCCTTATGCTCGTTCTGCAGGGAAGCGCTGTTCGTCGCGGTCACTACCAGGAGTTCTCAATCTATCTCGTAGCCAGCGCCCTGCTCGTATCCGCTCTTTACATCTTCAGAAATCAGTTGATCCGTTTTATATCGTACGTCACCCAGATGATACGGGGCGGAGCAGAGAAGAAGGGGCCTCGGCCCAGCTAGAGAAAGTTAAAGCGAGGAAGCGATGAAGCGAGAAAGCGGACATGCGGAAGAACAGGAGTAAGTAGTTTGTATTCCCGCATCCACACTTCTTCGCTTCATCGCGTTGGCTGCACTTACGATACGCCCTCGGGTCTCAACGTCAGCTCCACCTCCAGCGGATCTTCTGTCACCGATGAAGGCAAGGGCGGCAGCTGTTGTATGGCCGTCAGGGCGCGCAGCACGGACTCGTCATAGACTCTGTTCCCCGATCGTTTGTCTATAGTTATATCGACAATCCTACCGTCTTTCCTGATCTTTATCGTTGCATTTACTTCAAAGTTCTTCTGCTGCGACGACATAAAGGGAATATGCCAGGCGTCTTCTATCTTCTCCCTGACACCGACCAGATAACGGGCCAGGGCAGGGTCAATGAGACGCCCTCCGGCTCCGCCCGGGCCTGAGATTTCCGACTGTCCGGGTGTCCCTCTCGCACTTGCCAGGTTGGTGGAGCCGGTACGCTTCTTCAGTTCCCGTATTCTTTTCTCCACGTTTTCGAGGTCTGCTTTTGAAGTATTCTCCGGTTGTTTTTTCTCTATCTTCTTTGGCGCGAGGCTTCGAGTGTCCTTTTCCCGCGTGGGTGTCGGACGTGTCGGAACTACCTTCTGATTTGTCTTCTGCGGTTTGACTTCCTCTTTCTTTGCAGGCGGGATGGTCTTACCCTGTTCCACTCCTTTAGTGCCAAGGCCGGGTCCTATGTCCCCGACAAGGTTTACCGAGTAGTAAGATC
This sequence comes from uncultured delta proteobacterium, assembly GCA_963825005.1. Classification (GTDB taxonomy): domain Bacteria; phylum Desulfobacterota; class Syntrophorhabdia; order Syntrophorhabdales; family WCHB1-27; genus JADGQN01. The sequence continues at coordinate 64,892 of CAWGRP010000004.1, forward strand.
TGGAGGTATCAAACTTTCGGAAAGCTTTCTTGATAGGGAAACTCAGCGCCGCGAGAACCACGAGGTGCAGTGCGGCTGAGATCATGAGCATTTTGTGCCAGTTCTCTTCCCTCATCTCTCATCTATATTTTTGGTCACGATATTTATCTTAGCAACCCCGGCTTCGCGTATGAGGCCCATACAGGTGACGATAAAGCCGTAAGGGACTCTGCTGTCTGCGCGAAGGAATATCTCTTTATCAGACCTGTTGGTAAAGAGAAGTTGGATTGCGGGTTTCAGTTCGCTCAACTGTAACTTTTTCTCGTTGAGGATCACTGCCTGATCCTTGGTGACGGTGAGTACCTGAACGTCCTCTTTTGATGGAAGCGGTTTCGTTGTCACTTTGGGAAGCTCGATGGACATGCCCTGCTGCATCATGGGCGCCGTAATCATAAAGATAATCAGCAGCACGAGCATAACGTCGACAAGGGGGACCACATTGATCTCCGAAAGCGGTCCTTTTGTTTTGTTAGAAGGTGTCATCGCGTAACAAGATTTACGATATGACCACAGGCGTTCTCCAGCTTGGTCGAAACGCCTCTCAATCTGCCGAGAAGATAATTATATCCGAGCACCGCGGGTATGGCAGTGGCAAGTCCGAGTGCCGTGGTGATCAGAGCTTCACTGATTCCCGGCGCGACAACGGCGAGGCTGGTGGAGCCCCTGAGGCCGATCTCCCTGAACGAATCCATTATGCCCCACACGGTGCCGAAAAGGCCTATGAAGGGAGCAGCATTTGCCGTGGTCGCGAGAAAAGATAAGCGCGATTCGAGTCTATACATCTCTTCCGTCATGGTAATCTTCAGTAGATTCTCTACAGCCGGAGCGGTTTCAGGTTTGGTATCCAGACTGTCCTTCTGTCTGACCGCCGTCTCTTTATAGGTCATCATGAGCAGCCGGTAGAATGGACTTTCAGGGTTCTCCCTGTAAGCGTTTGCGAGCCTCTTGAAGGAGTCGCTGTCTTTTATTATTTTGAGGAACCGCTCTCCGTCGCGGTCCACCTTCGAGAACTGCCTCCATTTTAAAAAAATGACGGCCCATGAAACGAGGGAGAAACAGAAGAGGATGAAAACTACTGTCTTTGCAACCGGTCCTGCAGAATAGAGAAGACCGAGCAACCCGCCCGTATAAACGTTAACGTCCGAGAGTCCCATCCCAGTATAATACACTGAAAGCGCGGTTTTGTAAAATAAAAACCCCCTGGGTGGGGCCCAGGGGGAAAAGGGGAGTAATTATGAGAAGTTACAGTGTTGGATCTATTACTTTTCGGCTGGCTGAGCCAGCATCAAACTTTCGTCAAAAAAGCAACAGATTGTGAATTCCATCGCAACGAACTTGTATACAATATCCCATACCGTGCCCCTTGTCAATAAAAATTTTTATCGAAACAAAATTTTTTTTCAAAGCCGTCGGAAGCCGGTATGCAGGCCTAGATTTCCAGCTCGAGGCCGTCGAAACCGAGGCTGAGAGGAGCCTGGAGTACTCCATCGAATCCCTGCCAGTCAGGATACAAATGAGACAAGATGACGCGACGTGGCTTTGCCGCCTGAACAATCCTTTGCAAGGCGGGGAGATTCAGATGCCCTTTGACTTTCTTTTCCGGGAAGGAACATTCGCTGACGAGGAGGTCTGCTCGGGCGGCGAGCGCGACCAGCTCTTTGGAAAAATCGGTATCCCCGGTGAAAACGACAGATTTCGCTGCTTGCCTCGCCCTGTTTTTTCGTTCCTCCACGCGCAGGAGTATGCTCTCAGGGTTGTGGTTGCTGCCCGATGTCTTGATTGAAATAGTTCCAAGAGGCAACCTGCCTCCGGGTAGAGACTTCACGCTGAGCTTGTATCCTACCGGCGCCAGCCATCGATAGACATGGACGAAGTTGTCGAAAAAGTCTTGCAGTCCGTTGCCGCCCAGAAGAATGAGCGGTTTCTTCCGTTGTGTACTCCCGTAATTCGAGGCGAATAAGAAGGTGGCGAGGTCAACGGTATGATCAGGGTGAAAATGAGTCAGGGCGATCAGATCGATGTCGTCGGTGGTATAGCCATACTCCAGCAGTCGCCGCACCACCGAAGGCCCGATATCGACCAGTATCTTACCCCACCCGGTCGAGAGAAGATACGACGATGATACACGCTGCAGGGAAGGCGTGGCAGTTCCCGTTCCGAGTATCTTCAGTTTCACGTTACAACAGCCCTCAGCGTTAAGCTGTCGATCATCAGCAGGGGCACAAACATCGTAGCGCTTCTCGCTCTTTCAGTCTTGCCTGCCCTCACTGCTCACTGCTCACCGCTAACTGTTCTTTCCCGACTTGTCGAGATACCATGCCACTGTCTGTGCAATGCCTTCTTTAAGCTGATACCTCGGTCGGAACCCGAGCTCCTTCTGTGCCCTGTCAATCCTGAGTGTACTTACCTTGATGTCTCCCCCTCTCGCCTCCGCCTTTTTCAGGCGATCATAGGCGGCTGGCAGATCAATATTCCTGAGCCTCAAGGCCTGGAGTATTTCTCGGTAAAGCTCGGCCGTCGTTGTGCCCGTGCCGGTTCCGATATTATAAGTCCCGGGCTTGGCGGTGCCTGCTGCCAGCAGATTCGCCGATGCTATGTCGCCGACAAAACAGTAATCCCGCACCATTCCTTCCGGCTCTCCGGGGAAATGATTAAGGGTAGGGAGGGCCCCGCGCAGAAGAGACTCGGTGAAAATAGCTACGACACCCGCTTCACCGTGCGGTATCTGCCTTGGTCCGTACACATTGCTGTATCTTAGTATGACATGACAGAGGTTGTGCTGCTTTTCATAAAAGCGGATATAATGCTCGCTGCTCAGCTTTGAGATGGCGTAAGGCGAGGCCGGCTGAGGCACGTAATCTTCAGGTGTGGGCACGACGGATGCCTCCCCGTATATTGCGCCTCCGGTCGAAGCAAAAATGAATCTCTTGACACCGTGAAGCCTGGAAAGCTCAAGTAATCGCAGTGTGCCCTTGATGTTTGTCTCGGCATCGCTGAGAGGATCCTTGACGGACTGAGGAACTGATATCTGCGCTGCGTGATGAATTATTATCTCGGGCCTTTCATCATGAACTATCTCCTCAAGTTCCGGCGTACAAATGTCGACTTCATAAAAACGTGCGCGCTCGTTCTTATTGGCGAGCGTGCCCGATGAGAGATTATCGACAATAACAACTTCATGCCCTTCGCGCACAAAAGTATCTACCACATGAGAACCGATAAAGCCGCACCCTCCAGTCACCAGAATTTTCATGTAACCTCCTATTGAATGATAGTAGATTTTATACTACAGAATCGGACGTCTGCGAAAGAAAAAAGGGTTTGCGAGATCGCTCACGCGGACACTTTGCTATTGACAACAAACGCTTTATAGCTTATACAAAACCATAAGGCGGTGTAGCTCAGTTGGTTAGAGCATGCGGCTCATATCCGCAGTGTCCGGGGTTCGACTCCCTGCACCGCCATTGTACGCGGCTGTATCATAAGCTCCATCTATAAGGTGTTGAAGCGAATCGATAAGGAGGTGATCCTATGACCAAAGCTGATTTGATTGACATTGTGGCCAACGATGCAGACGTTAAGAAAGGGGTTGTGGAGAAGGTGCTGAATGCTTTCACGGATGCTATCGAGAAAGCATTGAAAGAGGGAGACAAGGTCGCGTTAACGGGTTTTGGCACCTTCCAGTGCTCCGCAAGGGCAGCCCGAACGGGCAGGAACCCTAAGACCGGAGAAGAGATCAAGATCGAGGCATGTAAAGTTCCAAAATTCAAGCCTGGAAACAAACTCAAGGAGGCACTCAAATAGAGGCGCTCAAGAGGAAAGGGCTTGTAGTGCCTTTCCTCGTCATCATACTCTTGATTCTTGCGGTGTTGCCCGGGCCAGGGTACAGTCAGGCTGCAGCGAAGAAAGCCGCTAAGCCGGCTCCTCCTCAAAAAGCCGCCCAGGCCCGGGAAACAACGATAAACGATGTTAATATTCAAACAGCATTCAAGACCGGCGAAGAGCTGTTCAAGCAAGGGAAGACGGACGAAGCGCTGCGGATTTTCCTGACCATTTACCGGTACTCCAAAGATATGCTCACCTTTCTGGAGATCGTTCGGCCAAACTATGACAAACTGCTCGAAGAAAACCCTTCACTGTCGCAGGAGGAAAAGGAAGATCTCTATATCAAGCAGAAGCATGTACGAGACTTGACCGCCAAGTACTCATCGCTACGGATTGAATCTGCCTATTACGTGGGCGCCGCGTACGCAAAGCGAGGCGACGCGGAGCAGGCGCGGAAATATCTCCTGGAAGTCTGCCAGACAGCGCCCTTCTCACTCAAACCAAAATCAACATGGTTGAAGGCAAAGAATTTACTCCTCACGCTCTTTCAGCTTGAGGGCGAATTTTAATTGGACAAAATAAAGATTGTAGTTGAGGATGTCCTGACATCGCTCCAGATGCGCGACTCCGTGCGCCAGGTTTATACCGAGGAGACAGACTCTCCCTGGAACGAAAAGGTTCTGATCAAAAGAAAGAAAGAATACCTGGACGTAAAGATTTTCGTCTGGAATGAGAACATCTATCTTTACGGGCGTATATATCGTCTGCTCCTGTATATTCACGACGTACTCGATCCGTTTTTTGACTATGACTCCAGGAGGGCACCGGGAGAAGAGGAGGCAGGTGTTCGCGAAATCTACTCGCAGGTATGGGGTATTTACGTTGACAGCCGCCTGGAGAAGGCACATATACCCGATTTTTACGATCGGCTCCTCAGAAGGAACCAGCTCGCCGAAGCACTGAAGAACTTTGAATGGAACCAGTCGCACGCCTTCTTCGATGCCCTCTGGGGAAAGGAAAAATTAACGCATGCTGAGATTGTTCGTTATGCGTATGACCCCTCGTATGCGGCGCCGATAGGCATCCCGAATCCGGACACGCTCGAAGTGAAAATAGGCTCTCTCCTGAGAGATCATTCTGTTAAGAAGCACCTGGATAGACTTACATCCGATCAGGTCAGGAACATGGCGGAGGAGATTTTGAATTTTACCGTGTATCATTGCAGGGACGCGCTGATTACGTCTTCCTATTTCGGCATACGTTTAAGTTATAAGGACAGGACCTTTGCAGAGATGGTAATTGAGGCCGGTAACCTGATGCTCATAACGCTTCATAACCCCGCGTCGTTCGATTCAACTACCGTGACAGTGACAGAGGCAACCGATCTTCAGGCCGTGCAGAGCAGTATCAAGGAAGTATTCTCAATGCATTATGTAGATATGCAGTCAGTTTAAAAACAGGAAAAAGATAAGACAGGTAGAGGTAAGTACTAAGACAAAGGTTGAGGTAAAAGAGAAGAGCTGCGCTTAGATTATTTCTTTACCTTTTGTTCGCCTTTTCCTCTACCTTTGCTCTTGTTCTTACCTGTTCTTGTTCAGTCTCTTCTCAATCTCTTGAGAGCCAGACCGAAGGTGTATTCGTAGAGGTGCAGTCCTTTGCTTATTGCAGTGATAGAGCCGTCCTCAAGCCCGGTCTCGTGACACATATACTCTTTAAGGAGTTGAATGGCCGCCAGGTTGGAGGGAAATCCGGCCCAGAGATCCCAGCTTCTGAAATAGAGTATGAAATGGAGCTTATTATTCATCACTCGTGTGTCTATGAGCCGCAGGCACGGCGGGTCCTCCAGTAGAATGTCCTGCGGCATTCCCACTTCCATAATGGCCTGGTTTGTACCCAGCTTATTCTCCCTGTAAATCCTTATGACCTCCTGGAGCGGGTTAACGCCGAGTGTATGTTCTTTACCTTCGATGAGAACTTTGGGATTGGTCAACCGCTCCCCGTACGTGTAAAGCTCGTTCTGCTTCTTGCTGTCGGTCATCAGGTACTGGAGATACTCTTCGACATAGTCCATGCTCGTCGGAGCAGGTATGCCCAGCTCAACAGGTATATCCGGGATCAACGGCCTTGTGCCCGGATACTTGATGTGCACCATAGCGACGTCAAATTCTTTTCGAGTGCAGCCTTCGAAGGAACCACGGTCAACGCAGTATTCGTGAACACCCTCTTCGTCAAATATCTTGTATATGCACTGAAACCAGGCATCCGGAAGGTCTCGGGCATCGATGTACGTAGGAAGCATGTAACCCCCGTTAAGTAAAAAGTGAGCAGTGAGCAGTAATCAGTGAACAGCTGACGCCGAGAACATAGTGGCGAATGCGGCTCTCGATGAAGCCCAGTCTTTTCACTGCTCACTGCTCACTCGGCACTGTCTCTATGAGCGGTTGCATCACTATACTAAAAATAGTATGCTTAGGCAACTTTCTGATCGATAGGAGAGACACGTGATTGTAAAGCAGATGGAAGTTGGACGGATGGCCGTCTTTGCCTACCTGGTGGGATGCGACAAGACGAAGCAGGCTCTCGTCATAGACCCCGCGGGTGACGAGGACCGCATTATTCAGGAGGCGAAGAAGAACGGCCTGCAGATAAAATATATCGTCAATACGCATTTTCATGTCGACCATATGCTGGGCAACAAGCGCATGCAGGATTTGACCAAGGCAACGATTGTCATTCATGAGAAAGAAGCCCACGCCCTGACGCACCAGTCGCAACACATGCTCGATATGTTCGGGGCTGAGGCCTCTCCGCCCGCGGGCAAGACGGTAAAGGACGGCGACGTATTGACGGTCGGCGAGGTAAGCCTCACGGTGCTTCATACGCCGGGGCACTCGCCCGGAGCAATCTGCCTGTACGGCAACGGTCTCGTCTTCACCGGTGATACACTGTTTGTCGGAGGTGTAGGAAGAACAGACCTGGAAGGCGGTTCCTTGGAGGTGCTTGTTTCCTCCATCCGCAACAAGCTATTCACGCTGCCCGATTCCACAGTAGTGCTCCCCGGCCACAATTATGGCAGTGCGCCGAAAAGCACGATAGGCATGGAAAAGACCACCAATCCTTATGTCGGCTCTCGTTCGTAGCTTCATTGTACCCGCAGTTCTGCTGGTAACGATTTTTCTCTATTCCTGTCAGACGCCGAAGCCTCCCGTCGTTACTACACCCGTACCTGCACCCGTGCCCGCGCCCGTACCCAAGAAGATTCCGAAAGTCGCGCTGGTGCTTGGAGGAGGCTCTGCCAAGGGGTTTGCCCATGTGGGCGTTATACGCGTGCTGGAACAGGAAAAGATTCCCATAGACATGATTGTCGGTACAAGCGTGGGCAGCCTTATCGGTGCTTTATATGCGTCGAACCCTGATGGCTTTCAGCTCGAGTGGCTTGCGTTCAAGATCGAGAAGAGTGATATTCTCGATTTCTCGATTGTCTATTCAAGGATGGGCCCGGTGCAGGGGGCAAGACTGGAAGGCTTTATCGAACAGAACGTGAAGGTGAAAAAAATAGAGGATACAAAAATCCCCTTTTATCCTATTGCGACCGATTTGAACACAGGCGAGACCGTAGTTCTTGAGAAAGGCTCTCTGGCCAGGGCGGTCCATGCCTCCTCTGCCATTCCGGGCATTTTCGTGCCGGTGACATTTGATAAGCGGATGCTCGTCGATGGGGGCGTAACCGATAATGTTGCCTGCGACGTGGCGCGTAAGAAAGGTGCGGACATCATCATTGGTGTCAGTCTCCAGAAGGATGTGAAGAATTACCAGATCGATTCAGCCATCGACGTCATCGCTCAATCCGTCAACATCATGGCGCGTGAAGCGAGCAGACCAAAGCTGGAATGCGCGGATGTGATCATCGAGCCCGATCTGCACGGCGTGCCGCTCTTCGATTTCAGCCAGAAGAAGATGCTTATGGAAGAAGGTATCAAGGCCGCGAAGAAGGCAGTGCCGCAGATACAAGAGCTACTCGCCAAATACCGATAACGCTTCGCCTTCAAGCGTATACCTTCGTTGCCCTTCGGCCTGTTCTACTGCGACGTACCACAAGGTACGCCTCCGTAGCCCAAGCCTCGGCTCGCCCGGGGTACCCGGCCCGAAGGGCTGGGTCGGCATCTTGAATGCGAAGCGTTATAATGTGACAAGGATGCTATGCTCTGCTGCTGCAGGCTACGGCGTGACTTTCGATACGGTGCAGTCGATCTGGCCCTTATACAATTTAACCTGCACTTTGTCCTTCGTTACGACCTGACCGCTTTCTTTGAGCACTTCGTGCGTGGCTTTTTTGATGGTGATGCTGTATCCCCTTTTCAGGATGTTCGTGGGGTTCAGATCGTCAATGCGCTGGGCCATTGCGTCGAGTCTCGCTCTCTTCTGCTCTACTATCCCCGTGATAGCGCGCATGAGCGTATTGGAAAGATCATCCACGTAGATCCTGTGTTTTGCGAACAGATCTTTTCTCTCTCTGAGTTCAGCGAATGACTGGTAGAGAAGCAGCCTCATCTTCTCCAGCCGCTTGGCGATACTGCGATGCAGCTTTTGATCGGCAGCTGCAAGCGATGCGAGGAGCTCCTGTTTGTTCCGGACAACCATGTCTGCGGCGGCTGTGGGTGTCGGCGCCCTCACGTCGGCAACGAAATCTGCGATCGTAAAATCAATCTCATGGCCTACTGCCGACACGACCGGTATTCTGGAGGCGTAGATCGCTCTCGCCAGAGGCTCTTCACTGAAGCATGACAGATCCTCAAGCGATCCTCCTCCCCTTCCCAGAATGATTACATCCACTTCCTTCTGCTCGTTGAAATACCTTACTCCCTCAGAGAGTTCGAGGCAGGCGCCTTCACCCTGCACCCGCACCGGATAGATGAGAACCGACATATTCTCATATTTCTGGAATATCACCTTCAGCATGTCCCGTATGGCCGCTCCTGCGGGCGAGGTAACTATGCCGATCTTCTTAGGCAGCAAGGGCAGAGGACGTTTTCGTGACTCGTCGAAAAGACCCTCCTTGAAGAGCTTTTCCTTGAGCACCTGAAACTGCAGCTGAAGGAGCCCCAGCCCACGCACTTCGAGATCGTCGACGAGAAGCCTGTACTCCCCTCTCTTTTCATAAACGTCTATCCTTCCGCTACAGATCACGGCCGCGCCGTCTTTGAGGGAACCTTCAGGATATCTTCCGTGGAAGTTGAACATGACGGCCCTGAGGGATGCGGCTTCATCCTTCAGTGTAAAATAGAGATGGCCGGAAGGGTAGAGTTTGAAATTGGATATTTCCCCTTCGACAAGTATCTCTCTGAACTGTCTGTGAAGAGAGTCTCTTATGCGGGAGGTAAGCTGTGAGACCGTGTAAACGTGGATCGGGTACTCGCCGGTAATCGCGCTCACTTGGTAAAATAGTCTTTGACAAGCTTCATGGCGCAGTATTCACCGCACATGCTGCACACATCGTCGCGCAGGCTTCGTTCCTTGCGGAAGGAGCGTATCTTTTCAGGATCAATGGCCATGCGCAATTGGCCTTCCCAATCGAGGGCCTTGCGAAACTGCGACATCTGCCTGTCCCGTTCGATGGCCTTGGGGTTGCCTCTTGCAATGTCGGCCGCGTGCGCTGCAATTCTCGCAACGATCACCCCCTCTCTCACGTCAAGCGGGGAAGGAAGACCAAGGTGCTCCGAAGGCGTTACGTAACAGATGAAATCCGCGCCGCAGTAGCCGGCCAGGGCGCCTCCGATGGCAGCAGTAATATGATCATATCCCGGGAGCAATGTCGGTAACGATGGGGCCGAGCACGTAAAATGGCGCTTCTTTGCAGAGCTTCTTCTCAAGCATGATGTTGGCTTCGATCAAATTTAAAGGCACGTGGCCAGGCCCTTCTATCATGACCTGTACACCGTTCTTCCACGCCTCCTCACACAGCTCGCCCAGCGTTATCAGCTCCTGTATCTGCGCCCTGTCAGTGGCATCCCCGGTGGAGCCCGGTCTCAGGCCGTCCCCCAGTGAGAGCGTCATATCATATTTCTTTGCGATGGCCACCAGCCTGTCGAACTGCTCGTAGAGGGGATTCTCGCGCTTGTTGACGATCATCCACTCGGCGAGGAAAGCCCCGCCCCTGCTCACTATGTCCGTGACGCGTCCCTGGATCTTGAGTCTCTCCAGCGATTGACGCGTAACTCCCGTAGTGGACCGTTATAAAATCGACGCCGCTCTGACCCTGTTTTTCAATCACGTCGAACAGTTCTTCGGGATCCATCTTGGTGATGGTCTTCTTTTTCTTGATTGTTTCCACCGCTGCTTGATAGATCGGCACGGTGCCAATGGGTATCTTCGACTGTTCTATGATCGTTTTTCGTATCTCGTCGAGATCTCCTCCTGTTGAGAGGTCCATGACCGTATCAGCACCCGCTTCCATGGCCATGGTGAGTTTCTCCAACTCCACCTTGATATCGACACACTCAGGCGAAGTGCCGAGGTTCGCGTTTACTTTGATGGAGAGGTTCTTGCCGACGCCCTTGGGGGTGAAGTTCTTGTGTTGGTTGTTCTCGAGAATCACCACTTTACCGGATGCGACGAGTTCGCACAATATCTGTTTATCCACGCCCTCATCCTGCGCTACCTGTCCGACAGCCCGCGTGATCTGCCCTTCACGGGCTCTGACTAATTGGTTTTCCATGATTGCATCATCTCCATCTTTTTTAGAAACAGATTTTTCATAAGCTTACACGATCATGCACAGATCGCACAATCTGCCCTCGTTCGCGTCCCTTGCAGGCGATCCTGGTGAGGCTTGAGTACCAGTAACCGCTGCCGTTCAGTCTGTAGCTTCCCTTCAGTATGTTCTTCATTTCATGCTCGGTGCGGACAAATGCCTCTTTGAGCGAATAGCCTGATACTATGAAGGAAAGCATGAGCGATGAGAGCGTACAGCCTGTTCCGTGCACCTGTCGGTCTATTCTCGGCTTCTCATGCATGAGTACCTCTTCGCCGTCGAATAACAGATCAACTGGATTTCCGGGAAGATGCCCACCCTTCAGGAGTACGTTTTTCGGCCCCATCCGGAAGAGCATTCTCGCCGCCTGCTCCATCTCCTTGACGTTCCGTATCCGTTTCTTCAGAATGGCCGACGCCTCGTCAATATTGGGTGTTATGACGTAGCTCAGGGGGAAGAGATCCTTGATCATCAGATCGAGCCCCTCATCGCTCATGAGCCTGACACCATTCTTTGCGGCGAGCACGGGATCCAGCACTATCGGCTTTTCTCGATACTGCTTGAAGAAAAGAAGAGACCGCTCGTACTTGAGTCGCCCCGCCCAGAACGCCGATCTTGATGCCATCCAGCCGCACATCACGGGCGGCCTTCAGCATGCTGCCGAAGGCCTTGGCCGGGGTGGGCATGAGATCGCTTACACCACCGGGGCCCTGGATTACGAAACTGGTAGGGATCGATAGAGGGTGCAAGCCGAGAGCCAGGAAAATCTCAAGGTCCTTGGTGATCCCCGCACCACTCGAAAGATCATGACCTGCAATGGTAAGAACGTGCCTCATTGCGTCTCTTGGTGACCATTACTATAGCATGTTTGCCAATGATGATACATGGTTTTCGGGACTTGGCACTGATTGGAAAGCGAAAGGTGCTGGTGTCGAAGTATCAATCCCGAAAAGAGTTCGAATCGACCATTTTGTCGATCAATCCCCTTCTTTCTGACCAATTTGTTAAGTCGCCAGAATCGACGTCTTCACAAAATTAAGTAATATCAATTATTTATGTCCACATATGCCATGGCACCCATGTTGCTCAAGCTATATCTGTCTTACAAATTCTCGTCAGGAGGTAAGGAATGAAGAAAGGGTACATGAGTTTTAGGAATGTTGGCGGTAATGGTTCTGACATCTGCGGTGTTTGCTTTCGGACCGGGCGGACAGGCGGGCTCGGCTCCGGGACAGGCAGGTGGCGGGCCTGGATGGCAAAACGGTCATGGTGGGCATGGACGAATGGCAACGGAACTCAACCTTACCAAGGAGCAACAAGACCAGCTCGCGGCGCTCAGGAAGCAGCAATGGGAGCAGAACAAGCCGCTCCGGGATCAAATGTATCAGAAGCAGCAGGAAATGCGAAGCCTTTACACAGATCCTGCAGCGAACGATGCAACAATCGTCGCGAAACAGAAAGAGGTGAATGCGCTGCGGCAGCAGATGCAGGATAGGGCGGTTCAGTTCAGGCTTGAACAAAGAAAGATTTTCACACCTGAGCAGCTGGCAAAACTGAGAGATATGCCTATAGGCCATGGCAGGGGAAGCCGCCGGGGCTTCGGTCCGGGCTGCGGCGACGGCCAGGGTTGATTTCAGGGAAGGCCCTTTCAGGTCCCGATAAAATCCGGAGCCTGAAAGGGGCCTGAACCTTGGTCCGGCCTTCTGCTCGCTACTGGTCGAACCAGCCTTGAATCTTATTCCTGTCACCCCTTAATGGTATAATAGTCTGTAACGAGATCGAGACCTCGCTGGTCATGAAGCATATGAACCTTTTCGCATTCATGCTCCTTCTCTCATTCATCTCTTTGACCATCTCCTCGGTCGAGGGCTCAGGATTCCTACCAGGACTTCGAGAGGGGTCTTAACCTCAGCGACACACAGAGAGAGCAGGTTCAGGGCATCAGAAAAAAATATATGGACGAATGGCGCTCGCTCAACCAGGAGTCCGCCAGGAAAAGGCTCGAGCTCCAGGGGGTCGACCGGAGTTCAGAGGCGGGCAGGGAACGGGCGCGCAGGCTTGAGAGTGATCTCAACAACGTTCACTCATCAAAAGAAAACCTGTACCGGCGCTACCGGGGAGAGGTATCCGGTGTCCTCAACGAACAGCAGAGAGGCCGGTATGAAAGATTCTCCAATGGAGAAAGGATGAGAGGGATGATGCATCCACCCCAGCAGAGAGGGATGATGCCTCCGCCCCGATACAGAGGGTATGGGCGATAAGCGAACTTTATTATTCCCGCTCTCCCTCTTTGCTATATTCTTTGTTCTCATAGCCGTCACAGGCTTTCTGCAGACCAGGATCATCAAGGAAAATATCGAAGGCATACTTCAGACAGAAGGTGAGATCCTCTCAAAAAGCATTCAGCAGGAGATAGACAGGAACATAGCCTATCTCGAACTGGCCGGCAAATCTCCTGCTATTGTCACGCCTGTCTATCTCAACGTCCTCAGTTACGATGAAGCCATCGTAGACGACGTGTACTATGAGCTGAGCAGGCTGGCGTCTATGAATGTCGCCTCTTTAGGCTATCGACACGTACTTGTTACGGACGAGAAGGGACATCAGATAGAGCGGAAAGGTGGCATCAGCGTCCCCAGACCCTATGTTGAAGCGCTCTTGAAAAAAGAAGAGAAGACGTTTCTCAAGATGCCGTCCGAAGAAGATCAAACGCTTCTTATCGGGGTCAAGGTGAAGGAGCATCTCCTGTTCGTGAGTCTCGACGAAGAAGAACTCTCCGGTCTCAGAAAGAAATCCATCGTTGAGACCATTCTGGATGCAGAAGGAAAGAGGCTCAACGTCAGCAGCATCTCAGTGTTTGATCCGAAAGGCGCTCTTTACCTTGGCGTTAAGCCGGGTGCTGGCAGAGGATACAGAGTGGTGGCGCCGCTCAGCGCCCGTTATTTTCCGAAGTACACCCTTGAAATCAGAATGTCGAGCGGAGTCAGCAGGGATACGCAAAGGAGGACAACCTTCAGCCTTATAGCCCTTCTTTCCATGCTGCTTGTGGGTGGCGCCGCGGGCATATACGTCATATTCCGGCTGGAACGCAGAGCAGATGAGAGGCTCAAGGAGATGGAGCGGCAGATGGAGCTCAAGGAGCGCCTGGTCTCGCTCGGAAGACTCGCTTCAGGCATGGCTCACGAGATAAGGAACCCCTTGAATGCCATGAGCATGTCTATCCAGAGACTCAAACGCGAATTTCTGCCGGCTGCGGAAAAAAAGGAAGAGTATTACCGGTTCATCGATATAGTACGGGCGGAACTCGCCCGGGTCAACCATCTGGTAGAGGAATTCCTCCTCTCCACCAAGTCACACGCGCCGATGGAAGACGAGAAGCTACACACCATTGTCGAGGAAGTAGCCATCATTCTGGGTGAACGGGCTGCATCGAACGGTATCAGCATATTCAACCGTGTCGATCAAGCACTGGTGGTGCGGTGTCAGAAAGAAAGGCTCAAACAGGCTTTCCTCAATATTATGCTCAACAGCATAGAGGCGATAGGCAAGGACGGCACAGTTACAATCTCCTCGGAAGTAAGCGGCCCCTCTGTCCGCCTCCTCATTAGAGATACCGGTCCTGGAATTAAGAAAGAGGCGCTTTCAAAAATATTCGAATATCATTACACAACAAAGGATAAAGGCATGGGTCTCGGACTTCCCATTTCATTCACCATCGTCAAGGATCACGGCGGGGATATTCAGGTGACCAGCGAGGAAGGCAAGGGAGCGACGTTCATAGTTGTCTTGCCCATAAAGCCTTAAGGAGGCGTAATGGATCGCATGAGCATACTTGTTGTCGAAGATGAGGAGGCGCAGCGTAGTTTACTCACTGGTCTCCTCTCAAAAGAGGGTTATACAGCGAGTTCTGCGGGAGATGGAAAGACAGCCCTCGATGCATTTAAGAATGAGACCTTTGAGGTCATCCTTCTCGACTACAAACTGCCGGATACCGACGGGTTAACGCTCCTCAAAACATTCAAGGAGATGAACCCGGAGGTGGAAATAATCATGATTACCGCCTTCGGCAGCATCGAAAATGCTGTAACAGCTTTGAAGGCGGGTGCGTTCGAGTACCTGACAAAGCCGATTGATCTCGACGATCTCCTTTTCAAGATAAAGAAGGTAGAGGAGAAGCGCTATCTGGTGCGTGAAAACATGGTGCTGAAGGAGGCGTTAAAGGACAGGCTGAAATCGGAGGACGTTATCTACAGCAGCGAAAAGATGCACCAGGTGATGAGCCTCGTTGTGCGGGTCTCAAAGACCGACTCCACCTGTTTGATCGAGGGTGAGAGCGGCACCGGGAAAGAAGTGATCGCCGATCTGATACACGTGCTGAGCGAGAGGAAGGCCAACCCTCTGGTAAAAGTAAATTGTTCGGCCATCCCCGAGAATCTTCTCGAGAGCGAGCTTTTCGGGCACGAGCGGGGTGCTTTCACCGGGGCCTATCAGCGTAAGATCGGCAAGTTTGAGCTTGCTCATAAGGGCACCATATTCCTGGACGAGATCGGCGACGTGCCGCTACTGCTTCAGCCAAAGCTTCTCAGGGTGTTGCAGGAGAAAGAGATAGACAGGATCGGAGGCCTGCGCCCCATAAAGGTTGATGTGCGCATTATCAGCGCAACGAATAAGAATCTTGCAGAAGAGGTGAGGGCGGGTCGTTTCAGAGAGGACCTCTTCTACAGGCTTAACGTAGTCACCGTCCTGATCCCACCGCTGCGGGAACGAAAGGATGACATACCGCTGCTTATCGATTTTTTTCTGAGGAAATATTCTGAAAAGCACAAAAAACCGGTCAAGGGATTCACGCGAGAAGCCCGTGACCTGCTCATCAAATATGATTACCCTGGCAATGTGCGGGAACTCGAGAATACGGTAGAGCGTGCTGTGGTGCTGACGAGAGGTGAGTATCTCTCGAGAGAAGATTTTTCGCTCTTTGTAGCGGGCGAAAAGCCGGTTGCGGAAAGCGGCATGAAGCAGATCGTTGAAACAGCGGAAAGAAAGATGATACTGGAAGCTCTCGTCGGCGCTGCCTGGGTGCAAACGAGGGCAGCCTCTGCACTGGGGATCAGCGAACGGATGCTCAGGTACAAAATGAAAAAATTGGGCATCAGCAAAGAAGGTCCGCATTAGTTAGTTGCTTCGGATACTTGTGTGGCACGACCGCAGAAGCCCTGCTTCGAAATGTCAAAAGGATAGAGCACTGGATTGCACTTGCAATTATTGTTGTTGGTGCGGCAGTCTGGTTATTCTATTTCGTCAGAGGGCGAAAAGCAGGCATACGATGATTATGCCGGAATCTGTACTCCCTCCCCCAGGTTAATCGATCCGGGCAAAGGAAGCGAACGGAAATCCTGATCCAGAAGAAGAGTCCCTTCACACTTTAGAGAGCCCTTACCCTTAATCTCGCCGGTCTTGATGCTTCTTATCATTCCGTCCTGAACCAGCAGCATTACGCCGCGTGCTGCAAACGTAAGCCTTATCTCGAAGCCGATCGTTCCCACGCATTCATCTTTGACGTAAATATCGAGGTGTGGATGGTGTTCCGATTGTACGGTATGTTCGGCGAGAGGAACGAGGATGCTCTGCGTGGGCGTGTATTTTTCTTTGTCCAGATATTTCTTGAGGCCCTGATACGTGTTCCAGCCTGCAACGAGAAGATCGACCATACTGAGATCGAGAAGATCCATGGTCTTTCTGGAGATTTCTTCGACCGTCGCCGGCCAGCCGGACTTGCCTGCGACAGTTGAGACTTTTTCACGAAGAGATAAAATGCGTTCGTTGCTCTCCACTCTCGATCTGATATCCGGAGAGCCGGACTTTGATTTGGGCGTAAAGAACTCTTTTAGATTGAATGCAGCATCATCCACGCTTTTTCTCTTTTCTCTCCGTTGCCGTGATTCGCTGTTCCATCAGCTGTACCCCCGTGTCTACAACAGGGTGAAATCGTACGTCCGACGCGACTGCAGCGCGCGTGCTGAATTCCAGGCGGCAGACACCCGTATCCTTATGCGGTCGCACGAGTACCGCGGTAGACCTTGTGTCCGCTTTCGCCGTTGTTCCGCCTTCCTTGCTCCGAGCGCTGACAAAGACATACGATGTGACCAGCACTGCGCCGACCACTCCCAGAATAGCGGCGAGCCACCTGTAAAGCAGGGGCCGAACCACTTCCTGTACCGTCACCAGTATTTCGTTGCTCTGTATATCTCTCCCGCCCACCCGTGCTCTTAGCAAAACGCGGTAGGCGCCACTCTGGCGGTATCCATGCTCTGCCTCGGTTTCTGATACCCAGCCCCCGTAGCCATCCCCGAAACTTATATAGTACAGGACACCTGCTACAAACGGCTCGATATGCCACGCAAAACTCACACGCTCCATGGTTCTGTACGCCATGTTAGTCGCCCTGAGTAAGAGCTGAGGGCTTACCGACGTTGCTTTTTGTATTCTGACAGAAGATGGAGTGAGCCTTGTGACCTGCTGCCTATCCGCGATGCGATCCGGAGCCGGTTTCGGCTGATCCGATGCAGCCCTTCGCAGGGTTATTCCCAGCCTTTCTGCGGGTTGTTCAAAGCGTTGCTCGCCTCTTTCGACTATACTGACGGAAGGCCCTGCCGGCGATTGGTCACGCGCTTCAAGTGTAAAAGCAACGCAGCACGCCATGAGCAACCCGGCCAACCCTGTCTTTGCAAGCTTCATTACTTACATACTGCGACATCCTGAGGCTACGTGCAAGGGGGGAAACGGAGAAATGCTGATACTCTAAGGCATCGACTTTGGCATTTTCCACCGGTTCTGCATTCAAGATGGAGACCGAGGCGGCAGAGAGGAGCCACCGCAGGCGTACCTGGGGTACGTCGAGGAAAGGCGACACAGCGACAACGAAGGTATACGCTTGAAGGCAGAACCGGTGGCTAACCGACGACTGATCCCAGCTGGAATATCGGCAGATACATTGCAACGATCAAACCGCCCAGGATTATGCCAAGAAAGACCATGAGCGCCGGTTCAAGAAGGGCCGTCAGGTTCGTAACCGCGTTGTCCACGTCATCCTCGTAAAAATCGGCGACCTTATTGAGCATACTGTCGAGCGCACCGGTTGTCTCACCTACCTGGATCATTTGAATTACCATGGGAGGAAATACGCCGCTCTCCTTTAGCGGCTCAGAAATAGAGCGCCCTTGGCTGATGTGGGTCCGGGCGGTAACCAGAGCCTCCTCTATCACCTTATTGCCTGCGGTCCTGGCAACGATAACGAGGCTTTCCAGGATGGCGACGCCGCTGGAAAGAAGCGTCGACAGTGTCCGGGTGACCCGCGCGAGCGAGGCTTTTTTCAGGAGAAGGCCCAGTACCGGCAGGCGCAGAAGAAGAGCATCAATCTGTCTCGCACCCACGTCAGTCTTGTAGTATCTCCTGAGAAGGAAAATCCCTGCGATGAAGCCTGCGATCATGAAATGAATTGACGACTTAACGAACTTGGAGAGATTGATAACCATCTGCGTTGGCGCTGGTAATGCCCTGCCGAAACTGGTGAACATGCCCTCGAACACGGGAATGACAAAGACGAGAAGGACCATAACTACGGCTATCGCAACCGCAACGATGCTGGCAGGGTAGATCAACGCAGACTTAACCTTTTTCTTCAGTTTTTCGGTTTTTTCTATGTAGCTGGCGATCCGGATAAGAACGGTGTCAAGATTACCCCCTTCCTCTCCGGCAAGGATGAGGTTCACGTAAAGGTCGTCGAAGCACTTGGGGTAATCTCTCAAGGCGTCGGCAAATCGCACGCCTTCCTCGATCTTTTGCTTAATGTTCTTGACGATCAGGCGTAAATTGCCGTCATCGAGTTGCTGTGAGAGCGCTTCCAGGGACTGTACCAGCGGCAGCCCCGATGTGAGCATGGTTGCCAGCTGACGGGTGAAGACGCCTATATGTGCCGGCTTCACTTTTTTTCGCAGGCTGAAGCGGGTGGTCTTTTCCTCTTTCTTTTCTGTGGACTTGACGAGAATTATACCTTCGCGCCGTATGAGGGATCGAAGTTCGAGTTCGGAATCGGCACTCAAAGAACCGTACTTTACTTCACCTTTGACTGTTCTGCCTTCCCATTCGAAAAGTGCCATACAGAAGTATTATCGTCTGTATGCGAAAAAAGTTTATTCTTTCATAACCCCGTAAAAAGTAACGTTGTCACGCTTCACAAGCATGACTATGCCATCTTTCAGACTCGCTTTCTTCATTATCTCCTTGAAGTCGGCAACATTCCGGATCGGCTTCTTGTTAATCTCGGCTATAATGTCACCGGCCCTCAGATCTGCGTTCTCCGCGGGACTGCCAGGCTGGATATCGGTGACAATGACCCCCCTTCTATCCTTCAGGTTGAGGTGACGGGCAATCTCAGGGGTTATGTTCTGGACTACCAGGCCATAATTCTTTTCCGTTTCGGGTGATTCCTTCGACTCTCTCTTCTCTTCTTTCATTTCTGCCACTGTAATTTCTACTTCGATCTTCTTGCCATCCCTGATCAAGCCGAGCTTCACCTTTTTTCCCACCTCTGTCCCGGCAACCAGTCTGGGAAGCTGCTCCATATCTTTTATCTGATGGCCGTCAAAGGAAACGATCACGTCTCCCCTGCGAACATCGGCTTTGCTTGCCGGGCTGTCCTCCATCACATCAGAGACTAGTGCCCCTTCCGACTCATTCAGGTTGAAGCTTTTCGCGAGTTCCGGAGTGACCTTCTGAATGACAACGCCCAGCCAGCCCCGAACCACCTTTCCCTTGCTCTTCAGCTGCGGTAGTAACGCCTTGGCAAGATTGATAGGTATCGCAAAACCGATGCCTGTACCACCGGAAACAATGGCCGTATTGATGCCGACGACTTCCCCCTGGAGATTAAACAGGGGTCCGCCGCTATTTCCCGGATTGATCGAGGCATCTGTCTGGATAAAGTCATCATAAGGTCCCTGCCCGATCACCCTTCCCTTGGCGCTCACTATGCCGGCCGTAACCGTATGTTCGAGACCGAACGGATTGCCCACAGCAAGGACCCATTCTCCAACCTCGAGTTTATCCGAATCTCCGATCGGGGCGACGGTCACGCCATTTTTTGTGGCTATTTTGATAACCGCAATATCAGTCTTGGAATCTCTCCCTACAATCTTCGCATCGTACTCTTTGCCGTCTTTCAGCTTCACTTTTATGGCTGAGGCTTTTTCGACGACATGGTTGTTGGTGAGGATGTAACCCTCCTTGTCTATGATAAAACCCGACCCCAGGCTTCTCTGCTTGAACTCGCGTTGCGGGTGGTCGCCGAAGAATTTCTCAAAAAAGTCTTCCCCGAAGAACTCTCTGAAAGGCCCCATGAATCGATCGCCGGGATCCATGCCTTTGACCACAGTCGTCGTGCTGATATTGACGACCGAGGGTGAAACTTCCTTGACGAGGGTAGTGAACTGCGGCAACCCACCGCTGTACGCTGCCAGGTGCACACTCGAACTTTTCGGAGGAGGCGCCTCTTCACGGGAAGTGAGCTTCTCTCTCGCATACAGGGAAGCAGCCAGTATCAGTACAAGTAAGAAAATTACGCCAAACCACTTTTTGTCCCTCATGAAGCTCCTCCAGCCAGGGGTAGTTTTATCGAGAAGACAGTACCGGAAGAGGCAACGCTTTCAACCTCTATCGTACCTTTGTGCGCCTCCGCAATCCATTTGCTGATCGACAGGCCCAGGCCGCTCCCGCTCTCGCGGTTCCTCGATCCTCCCGCCCTGTAGAACCTGTCGAACACATATTTCAAATCCTTATCCGATATGCCGACACCGCTGTCTTTCACGTTAATGCGCACAGAACCGTTTTCAGGGAATGACGAAATAGCGACCTTGCCGCCCGGCTGCGTGTATTTTATGCCATTTTCCACAACATTCCAGAGCATTCTCCGAAGCTTCAACTCGTCTCCGGAGAGTCTTGTCTCATGCAAATCTTCTACCGTAAGTTCTATGTTCTTCTTTTCAGCAAGTACACTCATGCCTGAATAGACTTCAAGAATAAGATCTTTCAAATCGACCTCATCCAGTTTGAGCCGGGCCTCGCCGGTATCTGCCTTTGCGAGGAGAAGGAGGTCATCGATGATTCTCGCCATCTGGTCGATCTCCTCGAGGTTGCTTGAGAGCAGCCGTTGATACGCCTCGTTATCTCTCGGCTTCCTCAGAGCCACCTCTGTTTCACCTTTGAGGATGGTGAGAGGGGTCTTCAGTTCATGAGAGACATCTATACTGAACTGATTGATTCGCTGGAAGGCATCTTTAAGCCGTGCACTCATCTCATTGAAGGTGTGCGCCAGGCGGCCCAGCTCGTCTTTTCTGCCGCCGACGTCTATCCGTTCATCAAGGTTACTGGATGAGATTTTGACGGCAGCCCTTCGGATCTGGTCGACAGGCTTCAAAGCTTTCTTTGCCATATAGTAACCGATCGCGATTGCCGCACCGATTGAAGACGGGATGCCGATGATCAGAATGATGAGGAGTCGTCTCAGTGTCTCATCGAAATCTTCCAGAGAGGTACCCACCTGTACGATGCTCGTCACCTTCTTATTCTCAACTATGGGGAGTGTAATCATGCGCAGGCGGGGCACTCCCGTCTCTATGGTCTCGTAGACGGTCTCTCCCTGAGTAGCCCGTTCGAGCGTCGCAAAGCTGGTGGGCAGAGTCTGCGTGTCGATGTCGCTCATCTTTGCGCCGATTCTTCCGGACCTGTCCATAATCTGAATAAATTTTCCCTTTGGCTTTCGCCCCAGCACGCTCTCGAGGTAGCGTTCGAAGTTACCGAACACGCTCGGATCATGGGTGTCGGTCATCGAAGAAGATATGACTTCCGCAATCGAACGTATTTTTGTGTCGATGCTTCTCTGCAGACTATTCTTGAAGTAAATGTAGACCCCGGCTCCAAATACGGTGAGAACCATAAGGAGTATGCCACCGTATAGCAAAGAGAGGCGCCACCGAATCGGTAGATTAGTCAGCTTTTTCATCTTCCTCTTTGAGGATGTAGCCGGTGCCCCTTACGGTCTGTATATATTTTTTCTTGGATATTGACTCGATTTTCTTTCTCAGGAAATTAATATAGACGTCTACAATATTTGTGGAGTCCGAGCCGTCCTGCCAGACGCATTCCGCGACTTCCCGGCGGCTCACCGGCCTTTCGTTGTTCTTGATCAACAACTCCATGATCATGAACTCCTTCTCGGTCAGTTCGACGCTTTTTGAGCTGATGGAGAGCGTCCTGTTAAAAGGATCGAGCGTCACATCCTTATAACGGAGAATGTGCGCATCTCTACTCGCTTGTCTGCGGAGCAAAGCGCGCATGCGTGCGAGGAGCTCTTCAAAAGAGAAGGGTTTTGTGAGATAGTCGTCGCTGCCCGTGTCGAGACCGCGTACCACGTCTTCTTTCGAGCTCTTGGCCGTGATGATCAGCACGGGGGTAGTCATGCCCCAGCTCCGGGCTGTCCGCAGCACCTCCAGCCCGTCGATCTCCGGGAGCATCAAGTCGAGAAGCACGATATCGTAGGCGTTGGCCTTGAGAAGCTGTAGTCCCTCGGCGCCGTTATAAGCTACGTCTACTGAATAGCCTTCTTCCTCCAGGCCTTTGCTGATGAAACTCGCAACCTTCAGCTCGTCTTCAACCAATAATACGCTCATATACGTTCACTCGCCCCGCGCGACGCGCCAATAAAAAACAGCAGTCAGCAGTCAGCAATCAGCAATCAGCAAGGGCTCGTGCAACTTCCTTCGTCTGACGGCTGGAAGCTAACAGCTGTTGGCTGCCATAGTATTATAGTACAAAAACCCGTGCTGTTCCAGTGACTTTCTGAATGCACCCTGGTGAGTCAACTGCGGCAGGGTGGTTGTAATGCTCGCCTCCTCCAGAGATAAGCTCCTCCGGAAAGGATTTGACAAAACCGGCCGAATCCACTAAAAATACTTGTCCACGAGGCGGTTTAACCGGTCCGCTAAATCAATCCGTATAGAAAGGAACTGTCTTTTCTTATGAGTCTCTTCGAAGCGTATATCATCATGTTTATTGCAAGTTTCTGCTCGCTGGTGATCGAAATGGTAGCGGGCCGGATACTTGCACCCTTTGTCGGCGTCTCTATTTATACATGGACGAGCATCATAGGTGTCATACTCGCCGGCATCAGTATTGGAGCCTATATCGGCGGTAAAATCGTAGACCGGTTTCCGGTCAGGAAGACGCTCGGCATCCTGCTGCTTCTTTCGGGTCTCGCCTCCCTCACCATTATACCGCTCACCGACCTGGTGGCTGCGCACCGCTTCCCCTTCTCACTCATGTGGCGCATTTTCACGGTTACCACCATGATCTTCTTCATACCCGGTTGCATCCTCGGGACGATATCTCCTGTCGTGGTAAGGCTTACACTGAAGAACGTGGAAGGTGCCGGTAACGTCGTGGGAAAGATTTATGCGGTCTCAACGCTCGGGGCGATAATCGGAACGTTCGCCACCGGCTTCGTGTTGATCTCTTTTATGGGAACGCGCCCCATCATCCTGTCCATGGGGGCAGTGCTCGTAGCTGCGGCAATCATCTTCGGTGCTCTGTTTAAAGCGAGAAAGGCGCAAGCCATTTTTCTTGTTGCGATGTTCGTTATGTTTTCTGCCTTCTATGTCTTCGCCCATAAGCCGCGGCTCGATGCCCGGTATTACTACTACACGGAGAGCGACTACTATACCTTGAAGCTGGCGAAAACACAGAGTCCCGATGGTAGGACGCTCCGGGCGCTGATCCTCGACAACCTGATCCACTCATATGTTTGCCTGGAGGACCCCACCCACATAGAGTATGAATATGAACGCATTTATGCGGAAATAATGAAGTGGCGGTTCGCCCAGCATGCGGATTTCAAATCGTTGAGCATTGGCGGAGGAGGTTATACCTTTCCGCGTTACATGGAGATCACCTACCCTGAGGCTAAGATAGATGTCGCAGAGATAGACCCCATGATCACCAGGCTGGTGCATGAGCAGCTCGGGCTCCCGCAGAACACGCGGATCAAGACCTACAACACGGACGGCCGGTGGTATGTCATGAACTCCACGGAGAAGTATGACGTAATCTTTACGGATGCGTACAATGATCTTTCGATTCCCTATCACCTCACTACCAGAGAATTCATGGCTCAGCTCAAATCCATAATGACGCCGGATGGTATCGTGTTGTCCAACATCATAGACAACTTTCAAAGAGGAGCGTTCCTGCCGTCCTACATGAAGACGCTGCAGCAAGTCTTTGGCGAAAAGAACGTCTATCTCTTTTCCGTGAGTCCTGATTTCCAGAACCTGCGCATAAGCACGTTCATCGTCATGGCCAGCGTTCGCCCCCTTAACATGGCGGAGTTTGATGCGTGGCTGAGGGAGAATTATCGCAAAGAGGCAAAATCTGCCATCGTCTCAGATGCGCTGATGCAAAAACTTCTCGCCAACCCTCACGCTATCGTCATGACCGATGATTATGCGCCGGTGGATAATCTTATAGCGCCTGTATTTGAAGAAAGATTCGGGTACAACAGAAAGGGGCGGTAGGATAAGAAATGACGGTTCCGCCCCAGCCGAATATCTCCGCCACAAATGCGTCCCGATTTGTTTTATAATTAACCCAAAGAGTGAAAGCCTCTTCTTGACTGAGTGAGGGCGAGACAACAATGAACAATCTTCATCTTACCATTGACGGAATCGAGGTGAGCGCAGTTCAGTCCACCACGATTCTTGAGGCCGCAGAGTCAGTCGGCATAATGATCCCCAGACTCTGCCATCAGGAAGGGATTAAACCCTCCGGCAACTGCCGCGTCTGCGTGGTGGAAGTCGAAGGCGCGCGCGTGCTGGTCGGCTCCTGCCATACGCCCGTCGCAGAGGGCATGGTCGTGACGACCAGTTCCGCCAGGGTGAAGAAGGCACGGCAGGCCACGATTGAACTCCTCCTTGCAGGCCACACGGGCACCTGCGTTACCGATCTAGAGGCGCGTGAGTGCGGACTCCACAAGCTTGCCTCCGATCTGGAGGCAGGCCCTCCTCGATTCAAGGTCAGAAAGCCGCGGCTGTATGCAGCGGAGCGTCTCAGCCCCTATGTGCTCAGGGACATGTCCAAATGCATTCTCTGCCGCAAATGCATTCGGGCCTGCAACGAAGTGGCTCGTCAAAAGATCTACAGCATGGGCTACAGGGGCTTCGCCTCAAAAGTAGTCGTCGACTGCGACGTACCCCTCAACAAAGAAGTCTGCAAGGATTGCGGCATCTGTATCGACTATTGCCCTACAAATGCTCTGATGTGGCCGGACGGGACGAAGAGACGAAAGAAGGAGCCCACGGCCAAAGCGCCCGCCGCAGCCTTTTCAGAAAACGGAAGCCGCACAAAGCTTCTCGACCTTCTCGGAGCGGAACAGAGAACTGCAGGCTATGTCTCGGAACAATCGATGAGTGAGATAGCTGCGAAGCTCAACATTCCTTTGAGCGAGGTGTATGGCGTTGCCAGTTTCCATTCATTTATCTACAGAGAACCTCGCGGGGCACACGTGATCAGGATATGCAAGAGTCTGCCCTGCTATCTGAAGGACGCGCCTGTCATCATTGAAAGTGTTAGGAAGGCGATCGGAATAGAACCCGGAGGAAACAACGCCGGACGGGTGCTTTTCCTTTGTGCTGACCAATTGTATAGGCGCTTGCGATCAAGCTCCGGCCATGCTGATCGACGATACGGTGCACGGTAATCTCACACCGGATAAGATTGGCGACATCCTGAAGTCGTACAGGAAAGCGTAAGGAGATTGGGTGATGGCCCAGACGCGAATAGTTTTACAGCTTTGTGAAGTCATAGATCCCGGCGATATTGCCACGTACCTGCAGAAGGACGGTTTTCAGGCTTTGAACAAGGCTCGCAGTATGGGCCCTGAAGCAGTGATTGCACTGATACATTCATCAGGGCTGAAGGGGCGCGGAGGGGCCGGATTTCCGTCCGGCGTGAAATGGAACCTGGCGCGGGCCGCAACCGGCAACGAGAAGTTTCTGATCTGCAACGCTGACGAAGGCGAAGTGGGAACGTTCAAAGACCGCTACATCATCCAGCATGATCCGTATTCGCTTCTCGAAGGGATAGGGATTGCCGCTTATGCCATAGGCGCGCTGAAGGCGTACATCTACGTACGAGGCGAATACCATTATCTTCTGGACGGCCTCAAACGAGCCATCGATCAGGCAATATCGAAAGGTCTTCTCGATATCGCCATTGAAATACGTGAAGGGGCGGGCGCCTACATATGCGGCGAAGAATCGGCCCTTATGAATTCCATCGAGGGTAAGCGCGGAGAAGCCCGTTTCCGTCCTCCTTTTCCTCCAGAAAGCGGACTCTTCGGTCAACCGACTGTTATCAACAATGTCGAGACGCTCATGAACGTTCCCCGCATTATCGCGAAAGGAGCCTCATGGTTCTCTCAGATAGGCACTGCTCAGAGTACCGGCACAAAGGTATTCTCCGTGAGCGGCGATGTGGAGCGTCCTGGTGTTTATGAGCTGGCCATGGGTGCGAGCCTTGCAGAGCTGCTTGATCTCGCGGGTTGCAAGAACGTGAAGCTGGTCCAGATCGGCGGCGCCACCGGGGGTATCGTTCCTCGATCAATGATCAGCACGCCGCTTTCCTATGAGACGGTTTTAGGATCGGGCGCAGTCACTGTTCTGAACAACACGAGGGATGTGATCGATTTCGTGTATCGCAGCATGGAGTTCTTGAGCGAAGAGTCTTGCGGCGAGTGTACCCCCTGCCGTGAAGGCACGGAAGTGATGCTCAACGTGCTTGAAAGGCTCACCAGGGGCGAGGGCGTCGAGGAGGATATAAAAGTCCTGGAGGAACTCTCCGGGGTGATGATTGACTCGTCGCTCTGCGGCCTGGGTCAGGCAGCGCCTATTCCGGTGCTCGATACCCTGAAGTACTTCAGGAACGATTATGAGAACCGGATCAAGCAGTCGATCTTCCTGCGGACGTTGAGATAGAGAAGAATGGGAGAAGGAGGAATCATGCCATCCGTTTGTCCCTATTGCCAAACGGCGTTCGAGACCGTAGATGGGCTGAAAGCTCATATGATCGCACAGCACGGCACAGAGCCGTTGCCGCGACCCGAAGGGCTTATCAGCCTTGAGGTCAATGGTGAGCGGTACGAAATTAATGTTGAACCTAATATAACCCTCTATGCGGTGATCCACGACACGCTCGGGCTGACCGGGGTTAAGATGTTCTGCGATCGCGGCGCATGCGGCTCCTGCACGGTGATCATGAACGACAGGCCGGTTCTCTCCTGCATGACGCTTGCGATCGAATGCGATGGCGCAAGCATCGAGACTGCCGAAGGGATAGCGGCAGCGAAGCACCCTCTTATCGAGACCTATGTCAAACACCACTGCATGCAGTGCGGATACTGTACGCCGGGCTTTGTAGTCACGGCAAAAGCCCTTCTCGACCGGAACCCTGAGCCCACCGAGGACGAGATACGTGAGGCACTCTCCGGCAACCTCTGCCGCTGCGGCACGTATCCGCAGCACCCAAAGGCGGTGGCTGAGGCAGCAAAGATTCTTCGTGAAGGCGAAACGGGCCACACAGCACGTAATGGAGCAGGCCATGGAGCAGGCCATGAAGAATGAAATGAAAAAGGAGGACCGTGGAAAAGTAATAGCTCCTGAACATTCGCTGCATGCCGACACGTTTCCGCTGGAAGAATACAATGCTGTGGGAAAGCGCGGCATCCGGCGCAAGGATGGCTATGAGAAGGCAACAGGTTACGCACTCTATACCGCGGATGTGCATCTGCCCGGGCAGTTATGGCTCCGTATTCTTACATGTCCCTATCCCCACGCCCGCATCAGGAGCATGGATACAACAAGGGCAGCGACAGTGCCGGGGGTCAGGGCTTTACTTCGGCATGACGACCCCGCGCTCCCTGAAAGGGCGGATGTGAGCGGTCATTTCGGAGGAGGGACCGAGGGTCACGAGCCCGTGCTCAACAGAGTGGGCTACTGGCAGGGCATGCCTATGGGTGTTGCCGTTGCTGCCGATACGGAAGATGCCGCAAACGAAGCATTGAGGCTTGTAGAGATCGACTGGGAAAAGCGACCTTTCAACCTGGACCAGGAGGAGGCGCTCAAACCGGGCGCTCCCCTGAGCAATCCTGAATCGTGGCCGGACGGCAACTTTGTACTTCCTGCGCAGCAGCGGGAAGCCAACGTGGTCTGGGGCAATCCGGATGAGGGTTTCAGCCAAGCCGAGAAGACCATCGAGTGGAGAATGAGGAAAGACAAGGAGAACTGGGTCGGCCCGGAGCGACCAAATGGTCTTTTCAGATGGAACGGGGAATATCCTGAGCTGTGGCTCAAGCATCAGCGTCCCCATCTGGCGAAGCGCCAGATCGCTCGATACTTCAAGCTTCCGGTGAGTCAGGTCACGGTTCACTGCCTGTATCAGGGAGGAACTTTCGGGGGATGGTCGCAGATGGCGCTCAATATGCAGCCGAATGTCATCGCCGGAATTCTTTCAAAACGCACCGGCAAGCCGGTCAAATGGCAATTTACACGGCGGGAAGATTTCTGCGGCGCGGGCATGGACAACGCCCGGTACCGCGTGAAGGTCGGTTTCAAGAATGATGGGACCATAACCGCTGTTGCCGCAGCATCCTGGTTCGGCAGAAAGGGATTTGCACACCTCGGCCATTTCGTGGAAAACACCAGGGTGCATCATCTGCTTCAGGAATCGAATGGCGCGGTGCTGAACATAATGCCCGGGTCCGCTTTTCGATGCGAGCAGAATATGAATGCCTTTTGTCTGGGCGCAGTAGTGAACCATGTGGCCGAGGCCCTGGAGATGGACCCGACCATCATTGCTCTTCGCAACGATGGCGTTGAGGGTCGCCCGATGGCGGAACTTGCTGATTTGAAGCGCGCGCGCGGTTTTGCAAACAGGGATAGCCTGAAAGAGTGCATCGAGGCAGGAAAGAAGGCAATAGAGTGGGAGAAGAAGTGGCACCTGCCGGGGAAGAAGAAACTCCCCAACGGCAGGCTGCATGGTATGGGCTTCACATTCACGCACGAATGGAGCGATTCGGCAGGCTCAGGAGCATTAGGGATAAGGATCGAACGTGATGATGGATCAGCCCGTATTCTCGCGCAACGCTGCGATAATGGATGTGCTGCCGAGACCGCGTACTGCCAGATCGCTGCAGACGAGCTGGGGTTTCGCTACGAAGATGTGCATTACCGGCAGTTTGAGGAGGCGGGTTTCACGACGATGACGCCCGATTCATCCACCAACCTTAGCGTCAACGGTTATGCAATCAGGAACGCGGCCAGGCAACTCAAGCAGAAGATCCTGGAAATCGCGACCACACCCAGGGTGCCGGAGCGAGCCGATATGGGCTATTACCCGCCGTTCCCCGATTATAAGCCCGAGGACCTTGATATAAAGGAGAGCGTGGTCTACGTCAAGAAGGATCCTTCGAAAAGAATGACTATGGCGGAACTGGTCAGGCCTGCCTTTTTCATGGGCAAGATGGACATCGGTTCTACGGAGCCGCTCTTTGCGTGGGGATGGCAGAACCAGCAGGGAGCCTTTATGGGAACACCGGGACCAAGGCCCATATTTGTCAGGCAGGCGCATTTTGTTGAGGTCGAGGTTGATCCTGAGACGGGAGAGGTCGAAGTGACCAGAGTTGCGAATGCCAATGATGTGGGCAAGGCGGTCAATCCCGATGCTGTCGAGGGCCAGCAATACGGCGGCTCTGTCATGGGCATCTCCCGCTCGCGCGCAGAGGACACGCTCTACTGCCCTGCCACAGGCGTGGTACTGAACGGCAATCTCATTGACTACAAGATCAACACCATGCTCGATTGTGGTCCTATTGATACGATCATCATCGAGACAGGCATGGGTTACGGTCCCTACGGCTCGGTCGGTATCGGCGAAGACGTGCCCACAGTGCTGCCTGCAGCATTCTATGCGGCTATTCACAATGCTATTGGCGCATGGGTCGATCTGCCGGCCACGCCGGACAGGGTGCTCAAGGCTTTGGGTAAAATATAGGGTCAATGGAACACCCGCAAGCGGGTACCCGGTCGCGGAAAGCCGTGACAAAATCAATTTGAGCGGAACGGAGGCAAGATAGTCAACATGAGAGCAGGAGAATGAGATGAAGAACTTTGCGCACGTCAACGCGAGAAGCCTGGATGAGGCAGTTGCAGCTTTGCAGCGTTACGGGAAGAGGGCAGCCGTCATCGCCGGCGGAACAGATCTTCTCGGCAAGATGAAAGATGAGATCCTGCCCGGCTATCCTGAGGCGCTCGTCAATATTAAAACCATTCCCGGGCTCGATCTGATTGAAGAGAAGGATGGCGTTCTCAGCATCGGCGCGTTGACACGACTCGAGGATATTGCCACCGACAAAAAAATTATAGATGTATATCCGGCGCTGGCAGAGGCTGCGCGCAGGTGCGCATCCACCCACCTGAGGGAGATGGGGACGATAGGGGGCAACATCTGTCAGGACATCAGATGCTGGTACTACCGAAATCAAAATAACCGTTTTGCCTGCCTCAGAAAAGGCGGCGGAAAATGCTACGCAATAGACGGTGATAACCGGTACCATTCCATCTTCGGCGGCAGCGTGGAAGAGGGCTGTTACGCAGTGCATCCCAGCGATACGGCTCCGGCGCTCATCGCTCTCGATGCCACGGTAAAGACGTCGCGGCGCCTCATCAAGGCTGAAGAGTTCTTCCAGGTGTCTGTCGCCAGGACAACGGTTCTCGACGACGATGAGATCGTCACTGCGATTCTGATACCCAAGCCTTTCGGAAAGAGCGCATTCATCAAGTTTGCTCTACGTAAGGCGATAGACTTCCCGATTGTCAATTGCGCGGCAATGATAGCGGTTTCGGGAAAAAAGGTCACGTCCGCGAGGATCTGCCTCAATGCGGTTTACGTCACGCCCTACCGGGCGAAGGCAGCAGAGGAAGCGATCAAGGGGAAGGTGATTAATGAAGCTACTGCCGAAGCAGCCGGTGCTGCGGCCGTATCCGGAGCCAGACCGATGCCTTACAACGCCTATATGGTGCAAATAGCGAAGACGATGGTTAAGCGCGCTATCCTCGGCTGTGCCTGATGCCAATTTGTCTTCAAGTGTATACCTTCGTTGCCCTTCGACCTGTGCTTGCTCAACGTACCTCCAGGTACGCCTCCGCAGCCCAGGCCTCGGCTCGCCTCGGTCTCCATCTTGAATACAAATTGGCATAAGGAGACCTAGAAGATAAAATAGATACTGAGCGACAAGGGTTGCAGTGTGGAAATAGCAGTCAAGCTTTGGGGAAATATTGCTTATCATTCGCAGGAAGCAAAGGGCAGATTCTCTCTGAAGAAATCGATGGACGAAGGCAAGACCGTTCAGGAACTGGTCGAGGAACTCAAGCTCCCGAAGGGATTGAATTACATTGTCACGGTCAACGGAAGGACGATTGAAGCTGAACATTTCCTGAAAGACGGAGACGAGGTCGCGCTGTACTCGCCTTTTTCTGGCGGTTAAAATAACGACCGCTGCGCTAGGACGCGGGACGATCGCTTCGCTCGGACGACCGTCCGCCCCGGCGGACTGGGACGATGGAAGAGAGAAACAAGAAACCAGAAGCCAAGGTGAGGTTCTTTTCGCAAGTGCGTCCTAGCGCTAGCGGGCGTCCGAGCGAAGCGATCGTCCTAGTCGCACAATTGTGCGACGGTCGTCCATCGGTTGTGGTGACATAACCTTTCTTAGTAAGGAGGATCAGATGACACTGAAAGGTACTGCGGGGTCCGCTCAGATACGTGCAAGGTCCCGATGCGTTGCTTCAGATGGGCGAACAGCTTGAAATGCTCGGTATAAAGAATCCTCTCATACTCGCTTCGCCCAGTGCAAAGAAGATAGTTGAACCCGTACTCACCAAGGCTCTGAAAGAGAAGAATATCGGGTACGACTTTATCCAATTCGGCGGGCAGTGTAATTTCAAAGAGATCGAGCGCGTAAAGAACGCGTGCCTTGCCGGAGGGCACGATGCCATCATCAATTGCGGAGGAGGCAAAACTATTGATACAGGCCGTGCTGCGGCCACAGGGTCTGCCACCAACGTGCAGAAGGACCCTCCAGAATTTATACCGAAGTTCGGAGCCGGCGTGGCCTGCATCAATGTTCCCACAGTCGCCGCCACTGACGGCTCTACTTCCGCTTCCGCCCTCGTATATACAGACAAGGGCACAGTGGAAGCGCTCATGAAATTCCCGACCAACCCGACCATGGTCTTTGTGGATACCGCGGTGATCGCCAAATCGCCCATTCGTCTGTTGGTCGCCGGTATGGGGGACGCTCTGAATACGCATTTTGAAGCGGACATGAATTACAGGACTGCCAGCCCTTCGATCGGTACGCGCGCCCTGAGCACGATCACCGGAAGGGCGCTGGCCAAGCTTTGCCTCGATATACTGCTTGAATTCGGTTTGCAGGCCAGGAAAGAGGCTGAGGCGGGGATACCGGGGCCAGGGCTTGAGGCAGTGGTCGAGGCGACAGTCCTTTTAAGCGGCCTCGGCTTTGAGAATTGCGGACTGTCGGCAGCCCACGCAGTGGCGCACGGGTTCGATCACGTCACTGAATTTTTCGAACGACATCCCTTTCATGGTGAACAGTCCGGATTCGGAACTCTTGTGCAGCTCATACTCGAGGGAAGAAGCCCGCAGTTCTTGGATAAGATCTTCGGATTCTGCAAAGCAGTCGGCCTGCCAACCACCCTCGAAGAGTTAGGCCTTAGGAACACGACCGACGAGGTTCTGTCCAAGGTTGCCGATGCTGCCTCCAAAAGCATATTGATTCAATCGATGGCCGGTGCCTGGAAGCAGCGTGACAGGAACGGAAGGTTCTACGATGATCGGGAACTATTCAATGCACTGAAAGCAACCGATGTTTACGGAAAAGCGTTTGCGGGTCGAAGCCGATAGCGGCTGTCATGCCTGTGCGTCATTAGTCGACGAAACGCAGCACTGACCTTTCAACCGCGGCCAGGCACCGTGACACAGGCGTCTGGACCAGAAGCAGGGCACAGAGTACCCCGGCCGCATTGGCTCCCATATCTGCAAATTCAAAGGTTCGATATCCGCTCAGAAGCTGCAGATATTCAAGACTTATACCCAAAACCACGAAAGCTAATGCTATCGCCCAACGTATGCGAGCCCTTGCATATATTTGACCGAACCAGAAGGTGAGAGCAACGTAGGCTGCAAAATGGCCCAGTTTGTCATGACCTCTTAATTGCGCCATGTGGGGAGGGTGCGGCATCAATGAAAGGACTATCACCAAGCTCACCAACAGGAACCCTAAGGCCAGCCAGAGACTTGGAAATCTAAGCCTGTCCGAGAGGTCGGGCTCTTTCTCGCGACGTACCAGCATAACTCCTTCCCTCAGCAACTGACTCATCTTTAAATCTGGCGCTCCGTTTTCTTCTCGGCAGCGAAGTCAGGAAGGGAATTCGGCCCGGGCATCAACATTACGTTGTTATCTTTCTCTCCCGGCTTCTCGTTGGCAAGCTTCTCTGCGTCCTTGTAATGCACCATCTGGTCGGAAAATTTTATCATCACAAGAATCAATTTGTCATCCCTGACGGTATATGTTGCCGTTATCTTGCCTTTGGCGAGCGTCTGCCCATTCCTCTTGGATTCGTAGTCTGCATTGGCAACCACGCAACTCTTCTGGTCAGTCATGGTCTCCAACTTGTCTATGGATGTCTCGAATGTAAAACGGTAAATCTTCCTCTGTTGCTCTGCTGCTGCCTCCAGCCGGTTGGAGCCGATCATGTAACTTCTGAAATTGGTTGCAAAGAGTTGTGTGTCTCCGTAACCGCTTGCCGCAGTGTACTGGTCAGCGAGGATTCTCAGGTCCTGTTGCATCAGATCTTCCGCTGATGCATATCCGGCAAATCCCACGATGAACATGATTACAGCTACGATAAAATATTTCATCTTTCCCTCCTTCTTTTTGTGAAAACCTGGAATCCCCCCAAAGTAAGTATACACTCGAAATCGGTCTTTCTGTGGCTCATGACCTAATGTAAGGGCGGCCCATGAAAAAAACAATCGGTCAGCAGGTTATTTCTTATCAGCAGAAAGGCTTAAAACCATGGGCCTAATCGAACATGGATGGAGCACCTCAACCGCAAAAGCACAGAAAGGCTCGTCAGCCAGCACCGGTCGGCTTTTGTGATGTTGATGCTGCCGCAGCTGGCCTTCGGGGCCGTCTTAGACGGAATAACCCAATAGTTTACGTTCGGCGACCATCTCCAGTCTTCAAAATTTATGCGGCACAGCGCTTTCGTGATCGGTACGACTCTTAGATCCGATTGCGTTGCCGTCTTGACAGAGGCGCGGAGGCTCATTACCCTTGTGAATATCATGAAGAACCCCTGCGAAGAAGGCATGGCAGCAGGCCGTAAGGCAGTATCACAGCCCTCTTTACACCCGGCGTGGATACTGGTCACCACTATACTTGGCTCCAGCATGGCATTCATCGACGGCACTGTTGTGACCGTTGCACTTCCGGTGCTTCAGAATGGATTCCGGGCTACGATGGCACAGGTCCAGTGGGTGATCGAGTCGTATGCGCTTCTTCCTCGCAGCGCTGCTTCTGCTCGGTGGTTCGCTGGGCGACCGTTACGGTCGCCGTCGGGTCTATGTCATCGGCGTTTCTATCTTTGCTTGCGCGTCGGTATGGTGCGGTCTTTCAAGGAGCATACAGGAGCTTATCGTGGCCCGTGCGATTCAGGGAGTGGGCGCTGCTCTTCTTGTGCCGGGGAGTCTCGCCATCATCAGCGCGTCATTCAATGAAGAGGACCGTGGTAAAGCCATCGGCACATGGTCTGCATTCACCGCGATAACAGCCGGCATCGGGCCGGTGCTGGGGGGTTGGCTCGTCCAGCATCTGTCATGGCGATGGGCGTTTTTTATCAATCTTCCTCTAGCGGCAATGGTGATCGGACTTGCACTGCTGCGCGTTCCGGAAAGCCGCAGTCACGAGACGGAAAGCAGACTCGACTGGCAGGGGGCTCTCCTCGCAACGTTCGCCCTCGGCTCGGTCGTCTTCGGTTTGATCGAATCATCCGAGAGAGGCTGGGCGAGCCCCGCGGTGTTCGGCCCGTGCCTGGCCGGTCTCGCGCTTCTTGCTCTATTCGTCATGTGGGAGGCTCGCTCGCCAACACCGATGATGCCGCTTCCTCTTTTTCAGTCACGCAATTTCAGCGGCGCTAACGCACTTACCTTTTTTCTCTATACAGCGCTCGGTGGAGCACTCTTCTTTCTTCCTTTCAATCTCATTCAGGTGCAGGGCTACTCGCCGACAATGGCCGGGGCGTCTCTTTTGCCTTTCATACTCATCATGTTTTTTCTGTCACGCTGGACAGGGGGACTCGTTCATCGGTATGGCTCACGGTTTCCACTCGTGGTGGGTCCTCTGATTGCTGCGAGCGGCTTTACGCTCTTCATCGTTCCCGGTGTTGGTGGAACCTACTGGCACACGTTCTTCGTGCCCGCGTGCGTGCTTGGGCTTGGTATGGCGGTGACTGTTGCTCCGCTCACGACAACGGTCATGGGCGCAGCCGGCAAAGATAACGCCGGCGTGGCATCAGGCATCAACAATGCAATATCAAGGGTGGGTGGTTTGCTTGCGGTGGCGCTCTTCGGGATCATCCTTGCTCACGTCTTCTCCTCGCACCTCGATAAGGAGCTGTTGGCGATGGGCCTTGATTACAGAGTCCGCGATTCGATCAGCGAACAGAAGACGAAGCTGGCCGCGATCATCATTCCTGACAGCACGCCTTCCGCTATTGCCTGTCGCATTAAGAGGAATATCTCAGAATCTTACGTGGCTGGCTTCAGATGGGTTATGGGAACCGCCGCGTTTCTCTCGGTCCTGAGCGCGCTCGTTTCCTGGCTCATGATTGCCCCAAGAGACAGAAAGTGAAACTCCTTAAGCTGAGTTCCTGAGCAAGTGATTGAAAGACCACATCATGGGAACAGACAAAAAATACGCCAAGTTTTTCAACGAGAAAGGTTTGAAATAGAGCAGCGAAAATGTTTTGCAGTCTCGTCAGAAGTACGTGAGGTTCACGAGTTTACCCATCTTTTTCAGCTTTTCGGCGAGAAGGAGGGTAACTGTTTCGCGGGGGAGGATGCCCATCTGTTTGAAAGCGATGGCGTTGTGAGCCGGGTTCGAGGCGCCGCCCACAAAAAAATTGACCGTATCTGACTGATGGAGCAGGCGATACAGCTCCGATACGGAGGAGTTCCGCTCCAGCTTCTCTTCCTTTTCATCAAGGATGTTGTAAACCTGGTTCAGGGTTACTGCGCCCTCGGCAGCGAGGTCTATCCCTTCTATGTGATAGGAAGGCGGGCGGTAGTACTCGTTCGAAACGTCGACCGCGGCGACATCGAGCTTCAGGTGTCGGGCGAGAATCTCCGTCGTGGTCGATCCACAGACAACCCTCTTTCCTTTCATCTCCATGAATTCACGCACGGCCTCTCCATCTCTCGCTTTATGTGAGGGTGGGCCGGTAAAAACGTTGACAACCATTGCCTCCCGGCAGAAGAGCAGCAGGCACGTAGTATCGTCTCCATATGTCGAACCTGATATCTCCTTCACCCGTCCCAGAATCCTGGCAGGCACGTCCTTCAGATCAACGCCCTGTATCAGGCAGCCGTTGACAAAATCGGATGCGAGCGTCAGACCCCAGCCCATACGGTATGCGTGACCCAACCCCGCCTGACTCACCCCGTCACTGACGAGCAATATGCCGTCACCGTAGTCTACCGTGCAGTTCGTCTCAGAGATCATCTCGAGACCGAGCGGGTACGATCGCGGCCTGGGCAGGTAAGCTGCGAGCCGTTTGTCCACGAGAATCGGGCTCGGGATCTCGTAGGAGAGGATAGTGACCAGGCCGCTGTTGAGGACCCGGCACACTGAAAAGGCGGCAAAAGGTATGTCAGAGGTCCGCGCCGCATGCATGGTGCCGATGACCTTGCCGCAGGCTTCTCTGAGAGTGAAGCCCAGCCGGATAAGCTCCATGAGCCTGCTTGCGTACATGACCGCCGCAACCCTCGCCTTGACGCCCGTACCGATGCCGTCCGCAAGAACTGCGGTGGTCGCTTCGGCGGTGCGCTCTACGAGGACGTAATCTCCACAAACAGCTCCCACCCTCTTTGCGCTCTGGGCGACAACAGTCTCTATATACTTCCTGCTGTTAATCGAGTCCTTTTTCATCACCTTCGCTCAAGGCCATCAGCTTTCTCACAAGCGCCTCGCCTTTAGCCGTGCTTTCGCCCAGAAACTGCGCAATATTGATCGCCATCTCAACCTGGTGCTCCAGAAGCTCGTTGGCCTGTTCCACCGTCTGAGACTTCAGTTCCTTGAGCCTTCTCTCATGCTCCTTCTGGTTCGTTATATTCATGAAAATACCGACGATCTGCTGTTCCTCCTTCAGCGTATACAGGCGTTGCCTGCAGAGGAGATTGTAGGAACGATGCTCGACGGTAGTATCGACCGTGTCAGCAACGCCGGATATGAGCTTCTCGAACGGAGCAGGATCCATAAGATAGGAGATGTGCCTGCCGAGGACCGCGTCAGAGCAGGTAAAAAAGTGCTTGAATGTGGGATTCATGCTGATGATGGCCAGATGCTTGTCGAGAATGACGATCCCGTTGGGGCTCGTATCGATGATCCTGTCGGTCCTGCGCTCCGCGAGCCGCCTCATGAAAGGTATGCACATTTCCGGTTCGGCCATACCCTGGACCACGGCGATGGCCTTGTCCCGGCAGTTATCGTACCCGCAGGCGCCACAGTTGAGCTGCTGTTGCGGATCGGCCTTTCCTGTGCTTTCGAGGACTGCCTGGATTGCCTCTTCTGAAACCTCGGCAAGCACTCCTGTCTCCTTTGCGAAAGATGCGCCAAAGAGCGAACGGTCCTGCAGCGAGAGAGAGGCGTGGTCAGAGCTTATCTCATCGTTGTACTCCACGACGTCCCTTCGTCTTTCGAAGATGTTCTTCTCGTTCCCTATGCCCGGTCCGTTGATGCAACCCTGGCTGCAGAAAAGGGGCTCGATAAGCGTATATCCGGAGTCGGGGGAGAGAGAGCCGAGTATCTCCTTTACGTGGGCCACGCCGTCGGCGCGCACTATTCTTCGGTCCAATCCATCGTCCCGGAGGTCCGCGGTCTTTATGCTGCCCCCGGGAAGCGGATAGAGCTGCGCGACGGCGACCGGCTTCTCATCAAAGTTACTCT
Organism: uncultured delta proteobacterium; assembly: GCA_963825005.1. Classification (GTDB taxonomy): domain Bacteria; phylum Desulfobacterota; class Syntrophorhabdia; order Syntrophorhabdales; family WCHB1-27; genus JADGQN01. The sequence goes on from CAWGRP010000004.1 coordinate 102,910, forward strand.
CTTCGCACGTGGAGAGATTGATATCCCTCTTTTCCAGCCAGGCAGTGAGCTCCTTGAACGTGAGAACGCAGTCGACTACACCGGCGACTCCGGGACGCAGGATCTCCGATTTCTTTGCTATGCAGGGTCCTATGAAGACGACGGCGCTCTTTTCGCCGAGACGGTTCTTCAACATTTTGGCATGGGCCACCATGGGAGAGGCGAGGGGTAGAAGATTATCAACCACGTTGTGCTTATACTTTTCGACGTAATTGACCACTGCCGGGCAGGCGGTGGCGATATAGGTTCCAGCCCCCTCTTGCCTCATAAGCTCCGCGGTGCAGGCCGATATCTGGAAGGCTCCCTGGGAAGTCTGGCCCACATAATCAAACCCGAGCGCGCGCAGCGCCGAGGGCAAGCGCCTTCGTTGCCAGCCGGTAAAGACTGCGGCGAACGAAGGGGCTATGCTTGCAGCCACGAATCGGTCGCTTTCAATTAGCCTTTGCACAATCTCGATGTCCTGACGGAATGATTTCGCCTGCTGGGGACATTCGCGGATGCAGGTGCCGCACGCGATACAGCGTGCCTCATCAACGTAGGCCTGGCCGTTCTTCATTCTGATTGCCTTCACCGGACAGCCTCTCAGGCACCGGTAACAGTCCCGGCACCGGGCAGCGAGGGTGAAGACTATTTGCGTACTCCCGTCACTCATTGGCTATAACCTGCCTTTCTGCGGCTCCCATCTGTTTTTCTATGGTGGAGATGACCGCCTCTGCTGTGCAGCGCTCCATAACGAGCGTTCCTACTCTCACGGTGGGACCCCTGTCGCATTTCTCGAAGCAGAATGAAGCGCTCACGTTCACGCTCTTCTCACGGCCGTTGACCTTCAGATAATCGAGAATTGCGTGAAGGAGTTTTTGTGATCCCCTGAGGAAACAGCTCGTCCCCACACAGATATTCACGTCCAGGGTCGCATCGCCATTAAAGCCGCTCAATGACACGTCCTCGTCCGCGATCCTCTTGCGGCTCTTATACCTCGTGTGCAGAAGCCTGTGAGCCGCATCGCTGCCGACCTCGCCCAGAATCGTGCGATACATCTCGCGAACGTAAGGGTTCTCCTGCGATTTGTGAAGTTCGAGCATTCTGTCATTGTCGTAGATGCCCTTGGTTCGTTTCTTGTAGACTGTCAGATCCTTGGACCCGGGCTGGCCCGCTCCCCCGATGCATCCTCCGGGACACGCCATTACCTCGACCAGGTCGTACCGGGCCTCTCCGGACTTGATTTTCTCGATGACCTTGCGCGCGTTACCCAGGCCGCTCACCACGGCAAGAAGGAGCTCTCTGTCTTTTACCCTGAGGGTCGCCTCCCTGATCCCATCCTCGCCCCTGACACTCGTGAACTGGTAGTTCTCTCTCTTCTCTTCGGTCAGGTGCTCGGTAATGTACCGGAGAATGGCCTCCGACACTCCTCCCGAGTTGCCGAAAATAACACCGGCCCCTGTTTTGAAGCCGAAAGGCATATCGAATGCCTCCGGTTCAAGGTCTCGAAAGTGAAGACCCGCCTCCTCGATCATACCCCCCAGTTCCTGAGTTGTAAGAACGTGATCAACGTCCGGGGTCTCCCCCACGAATTCGGGCCTCTTCGCCTCGAATTTCTTTGCAGTGCAGGGCATGATAGAGACAACGACAATCTCTTCCCTGCTCAGGGCCGACGAACCCGAGAGGAATTCCTTGCAGAGGGTGCCGAACATCTGTTGCGGTGAGCGGCACGTTGAGAGATGGCTGATGAATTCCGGGTAGTACTGTTCGACGAATTTGACCCAGGCGGGGCAGCACGAAGTGAACTGAGGCATGCGCTCGTTTGCTTCGACTCTCTTTATGAATTCGTTGCTTTCCTCTATGACGGTGAGGTCCGCAGTGAACGACGTGTCGAAGACCATGTCGAACCCGATTGCCCTGAGAGCCGCGCTGATTTGTCCTGTTGTTGTCACACCGGGCTCTATGCCGAACATCTCGCCCAGAGCCACGCGAACAGCGGGCGCCACCTGAGCGACAACGGTTTTCTTCGGATCATGGAGCGCCTTCCACACCTCTTCTACCTCAGACCTTGGCGTGAGAGCTCCCGTCGGACAGATGCGGGCACACTGGCCGCAGTTGACGCACTCGACGCGATCGAGGGTCTTCCCGAAAGATGGCACAACCATCGTCTGAGCGCCCCGATACGCGAAATCAATCGCGCCCACCGACTGGACCTCCGAGCAAACACGCACACAATCGCCGCACAGCACGCATTTGTTCGGATCTCTCACGAGCGAGGGCGAAGATGTGTCGATTGGCATGTCCCTATCCTGTTTCTTGAATCGCACCTTGCTGATCCCCAGCCGCCGCGCCAGGGATTGAAGCTGACAGGTCGCGCTCTTCGGACAAGTCGGACAGCTCTCGCTGTGATTCGCGAGGAGCAGCTCGACAATAATTTTCCTCATTTTCCGGGCTTCTTCCGTGTTGGTACTCACTGTCATACCCTCAGCGGGCGGCGTGGAGCAGGCGGGCACGAGACCGGTCCCGGCGACCTCGACCATGCAAAGACGACACGCTCCGTAAACGCTCAGCTCCGAATGGTAACAGAAGGTCGGGAGATCGATCCCCGTTCTTCGTATCAGCTCCAATAGATTTTTCTCGTCTCCGAGGGAGACCTTTTTTCTATCGATAGTCAGATACCTCTCTTCGTTCATGGTGTGGCTCCCGGTATTGCCTTGTGCTTGCAGCTCTCTACGCACGTACCGCACTTCGTGCATATGGTCGGATCAATGAAATGGCTCTTGCCCTTCTCTCCTGATATGGCGTTTACGGGACATGTACGGATGCAGAGGGTACATCCCCGGCAGAGCTCCGGATCGATCCGCAATGCGGTGAGGGCCCTGCATTTGCCTGTCGGGCAGTATCTATGCTTGACGTGTACTGAATATTCGTCCCGGAAGTAGCGCATTGTTGACAATACGGGATTGGGCGCCGATTTTCCCAGTCCGCAGAGCGATCCTTTCTGTACCATCCGGGCAAGCTCCTCCAGGAGGTCGAGGCTCTCCTCGGTCGCATGGCCTTCTATGATGTCGTCGAGAAGAGCAAGCATCTGTTTTGTCCCTTCCCTGCACGGCACGCACTTGCCGCACGACTCCCTCTGCGTGAACTGCATGAAGAAGCGGGCTAGCTCAACCATGCAGGTATCGCTGTTCATAACGACCAGGCCGCCCGAGCCGACCATTGCACCGGTCTCTTTCACAGAATCGAAGTCGATAGGGAGATCGAGGTGCTCTTTGGTGAGGCATCCCCCTGAAGGCCCGCCGATCTGAGCCGCCTTGAATCCGTCCCACCCCGGCTTTCCTGCATCGGTGGTGATCCCTCCTGCCACCTGGTAGACGATCTCGCGGAGCGTCGAACCGAAGGGCATCTCTATCAGGCCCGTATTGACGACATGTCCCGTGAGTGCAAAGGTCTTCGTGCCCGGCGAGCCCTTGGTCCCTGTGGCGCGAAACTCCTCTGCCCCGTATGAGAGAATGAGCGGGACCGTCGAGAGCGTTTCAACGTTGTTGATAATCGTCGGCTTCCCCCGGAGACCGCTCTGAGCGGGAAAAGGCGGCTTCGGCAGAGGCATGCCTCTCTTGCCTTCGATTGAGGCGATGAGCGCCGTTTCCTCACCGCAGACAAATGCGCCTGCCCCTTCTGTTATCGTAACGTGAAAGGTGTGCTCCGATCCGAGCAGCTTTTTTCCGAGAATACCCAGCGCCGTCGCATCCTCGATAGCCTTGCGCATCCGTTTCACCGCGAGCTGATACTCCGCCCGGACGTAGATGTATCCCTCGTCCGCGCCTATGGCTCGTGCTGCTATGATCATGCCTTCGATAACGCTGTGCGGGTTCCCCTCCATGATACCCATATTCATGAATGCGCCGGGATCACCCTCATCACCGTTACAGATGACGTACTTCTTCGGTCCTCGTTCTATGCGGGCAGCATGCCATTTCTGGCCGGTCAGAAAACCGCCTCCCCCTCGCCCTCTGAGGCCCGAATCAACCACGAGCTCGCAGATTTCCTCCGGCTTCATCTCGATGCACGCCTTCGTTGCCGCGAGATACCCTCCTTCAGAGATATACTCGGTGATGCTTTCAGGATCGATCACTCCACACTTTTTAAGAACAAAGCGGTTTTGCTTCCGGTAGAAAGGGATCTCATGCGCAGTCCTGCACACCCGACCCGTTTCCGGCTCCCGATAGAGAAGTCTCTCCACCGGCTCACCCTTCGTGAGTGTTACGTCGACTATTTCCTTCACATCATCGGCTCTGACGCGCGTGTAAAGCAAGCCTTCGGGAAGAACGGTGACAAGAGGACCTATCTGGCAGAACCCCTGGCAGCCGCTCTTCGAAATGAAGACCCCCTTCTCCTCTTTTTCGAGTGCAACCACCACGTCCAGTCCCGATGATTCTGCACATCTCACGAATTCTTCGTAAACTTTCAGCGAGCCGTTGACAAGGCATCCCGTACCCGCGCAGACTACAACGCGATGACTGAGGCCTTGAGCAAGACGTCGGAATTTTTGATCTATCCTCTTAAGCTCGATCGTCGTCAGATTCATTCCACGCCTCCTTCCGGATAACGTCGTCGATAATCGAGGCGGCCCTCTCCGGCGTAAGCTGACCGAAGACCTCTTCGTTCACTACCATGGCGGGAGCAAGACCGCAGGCGCCGAGGCAGTTGACGGTCTCCAGTGTAAAGAGCATGTCAGGTGTCGTATCCTTGCCAGCGGCCAGCTTGAGCTTCTCCCGAATCGCCGTATGGAGGTTCATTGCACCCTTCACGTGGCACGCGGTTCCATCGCAAATCCTCACGACGTATTTACCCTTCGGTTTGAGCGTAAAGAGAGAGTAAAATGTTGCGACCCCGAAAACCTTCGCAGGAGAAATCCCCAGAGAAGTTGCGATAAAGGTAAGGATTTCTTCGGGTAAGTAGCGGTACTCGGCCTGCACTGCCTGCAGTATGGGGATGAGACGAGCCGGATTTCGATCATTCTGATCCACTATGTCGCATACTTTTTCAAAGCTTCGCAAAGTCTCCAAGCCTTACCTCCTGTTTACGCTTTTGCCTTGAGGGCCTGGGCAAGTTTTTTGGAAATCACGACCAGCGACGACGCCAGGTTTTCATGCTGGACTATAGTGTGGGGCGGCACGTTGATTTTTACGGGAGAGAAGTTCCAGATAGCGTATATGCCGGCCGTGACCATGATATCGGCGAGTTCCTGGGCCGATTGGCCGGGAACGGTCAGGATGCCGATGCGTACTCCCATCCTCTTTATAAGGTCCGGCAGCTTGTTCACGTGGAGAATTCTGACGCCGTGAATCTCGGTGCCCACCTTCTTCTCATCCGCATCAAAAGCGGCTACGATATTGAGGCCGTATTCTCTAAAACCCTGGTACCCGAGAAGGGCCGAACCCAGGTTGCCGACGCCGACGAGAAAGCTCTTGTTGCTGCTATTCCATCCGAGGAATGCTTCGATTGCCTGAATCAGTTCGACGACGTCGTAGCCGAGCTTCGACTTGCCCACCGCTTCAGTCACTGCCAGGTCTTTCCGCACCTGAATCGGCACGATGTTCAATTCGTCGCCGATCTGACCGGACGATACATACTTGGGCCTCTTGTCCGCAAGCAATGTCTTCAGGTACTGGTGGTAGATGGGAAGTCTGCGCAGCGTAGGCTCCGGTAACGGCTTCATTCCTGAACACCTCTCCACTCAGCGTTTTTTTGAACGTCTCGACTGCCCGTGGTAATGCTTGCTCTTACCTCAGCCGGGATGCTGATATTATTGTATCGATAAATAAATATCAAATCAAGGGAATTATGACGAGCCACGACCGGATGGCGTAGATGCTACCGCGACAAAGGTGCCTTATCCTGTGAACATCTGAGGCGGCGTGCGGAGCACTGGCCTGCTGTGTCTTCAGTTACGACGTACCGGTTATGCTTTATTTTCGTGGTGAAAGAGACCGAGAAATGAGGCCTCCGCCTGAAGCTGAAGGAGATTTTTGTCTCTCAGAAGGTGGGATTGAATCCGTTCCCCAGATGACGAAGGTCTGACCGTTCGCGTTCGCACCAACCCGCGGTGCAGGAGAAGTCGTGTAGCCGTCGTAACTTTGATCCATTGTTGCCACGAGTTGGGACGCTCCCCATCCGGAAGACTTAAGGTTCCTGGCCATTCGGACGGTGACGCCAGACTGCTCCAACTGATACCAGATGACCGTGGCATTACCGGTTGAGTCCATCGCGACGCGCTGATCGAAGGTGTAGCCCGGTTTGTCATTGATCTGAATCGGTGCGCTCCATCCCGCTCCAGCCGTGTATTGACTGGCAGCAACGTATTGACCGCTGTCGGCATCCGATTGCTGTTGCCAAACGATCACAGCATTTCCCGCACCATCGAAGGCGAGATCAGGCCCGTAGCATTCGCCGGTGATCCCCGATGAGACCGTTGTCGGGGTCTCCCAACTACTCCCTGCCGTAAGATGGGCGACCCAGATGTCGAGCAGCCCGTTGTAATTGTTCTGCACCCAGGCTGCCATCGCGTTACCTGCTGCGTCGACGGCGATGTTGGCTTGCCCGTACATGGTATAAGGTTGATTGTTCATCTTGGTCTGTGTTCCCCAGACCCCTGTCGTGGTGCCGGTCGCAACCCAAACATCCGCGGCCCCGCCGTCACCGGATGTGCCGTCATCCTGGGCTTGTATCCAGATGATCGCCGCAATCCCGGCCGCGTTGACCGCAACTTTGCAGTTATAGGCGCTGTTTGAACCGTTCGTCAACATCGCCGGCGCGCTCCACGCACCTGTCGTAACTGCATAACGGCTCGTGTAGACGTCAAAGTGATCGTTGTTGATGGCACCATTTTTCTGGAACCAGGAGATGATCGCGTTTCCCGCGCCGTCCACACCGATAGAAGGAGAGCCTGTCACGGCTGAGGCAGCGCTGCTCACGTTTGTAATTTGATACGGAACACCCCATCCAACACCAACCACATACCGGTTCACCCACACATTATTGAGGTTATTGTCCGATTGGGCCCAGACAGCGATGGCATTGCCGCCGGCATCGAAAGCAAGGCGGGGGGACCCTGCGAAACCGGTAGAGGTGCTGATCTGAGTCGGAGCAGGACTTCCATCAAGCCACAGCGCCTGGATCGTACTTGCGCTGCGATCGGAATTGTACTGCCACCACACTGCCAGGGCGTTGCCGGAGGCATCTACCCGCACGTCTGGGTCGCGCGCGATGGTGCCCTGCTGGCTCGTCCAGGCCATGGCGGATACGCTCTGATCGAGCCTCGTCAAGGGCGCAGTGAAAAGTGTTGCCCCTGAGGTCTTGTCCGTTATGGAAACCGTTCCGGAAAGATAACTGACGTTGATGTGAGCTAACAGGCCGTCCATTCCCGTGCCGTCGGCGACGAACTGCCCGGTGATGGGATCCATATCTGCAGAGTACATTCGGAGGAGGGGCCTCAAGCTTGCCCTGAGGCTTGCCGTGGCCTGAGGGAGAGCGGCAGCAGCAGACGCAAAAGAAGAACTGGTAGGCGTTGCGAAAAAGGTATCGAGGTCGCTTGTTCCGGCGGCGGCTGCGACCACAATCCCCGTAAGAGGCGTGATATTGGCAATTCCGCGATCAACAGCAAACGAGTACATCGTCTGTCCACCCCACGCCGCTTTGAGCATGAAAGGAGGAGACATCCCTGAAGTATCGAAGGCGAACGTCCCGTCCGTCGTTTCCGCAGTCAGCACATGTCCCGAAGATTCTTCGAGAGAGATAGTCCCGGATACCGGCGAGCCTGTGGCGGCGACACCGGTAACAGCGTTGGAAGCGGCAGACCGGTAGAGTCGCTGCTGCATCCTTGCAGTACGGTGATGGATAGCAAGACGACAGCGACAAACAGTACCCTGATAAGGTTCAAGCGAGTCTTATTCATAAAGGACGATCGTATGATCAGTTATCGGACATAATCGCCTATTTCTGAACCTCTGAGCGTTTTGTCGGCTGAATTCTTATCGGTGGAGTCAGATAGTCGGCGATGAACTTTTCTGAAGTCGTGAGTGAGCGCACGCTTGCCGTGATTCCGCACCTGCGGGCTCAAGCGCGAGGCTGTCACTACGGAGAATGGCTGGAATAGTGCGACTATGAAGTACCGGTTATACGCTTATATGCTTTATACAGGCCATAACCGACCAGCGTGGCAGTTCCCGTAACCAGGGGAATACCGAACACAATGATGGCGGTTGTTGCCCTGACTATTTTGGCAGCAAAGGCAATCTTCCCTGAACCTTTTTCCTGTGTGCCGGCAGGCTCACCGGATCCGTGATTATCAGCATTGCAGGTGCAATCATCCCTCTGTACCATCTCTTGCCCCCTCTCTTTCAGGTCTGTGATAATTTAGAGCGGTGACCATGTACTCATCTCCTAGGACCCGGAATACAGATCAATGCTTCTCGGCCTCAAGCGTGTATCGGCCGCCTTTTCCAGGGACGAGAACCTTAAATCCTTTTTTGGCGAGCAGATTAGCTAGCTGTTCAGGCGCATAGAAATGCGCCGATTCCCCGAGCAGTCTCTCGATCGCGAGCGCTATACGTCCCAGAAGAATCTTTGGATTGATGTCGAATATAAAGAGTTTGCCACGGGACTTCAATATCCGATGCACCTCTGTGATTCCTCGCTCCGGATTGCTGAAATGGTGGATCGCATCGCCGATCATGACTGCCGCAACAGTATTGTCTCTGAAAGGCATCTCTTCGCTTCGAGCCGCAACACGGTAAGCGAAGGGTCGCACGTACTTGAGCATCCCGATTGCCGGATCGACACAGATGTAGGTAAGGTCGCTCCTTACCTGATGAGCGAGATTGAGAATGACGCCCGTACCGCCTCCGAGATCGATGACGAGACCGGAAGTCTCAGCCTGTCGAATAAGCGTAACAAGATGTTTTTTCGCCGCTCCAGGGTAGAAGAGCACGGAACACAGGTTGAAGCACGCGCCAAGACGTTCGAACGGGATAGGCATGTCTGTAATATAACACCGCGCCCCGCAACGGACCAGCGTCGTCCGTAACTTAATCTGGCAGCTGCTTCTGGCGATGCCCGACGTGAAAACAGGAGCCATGGCCTCATTGCTTTAGACCTACCACCAGGGCTATTTGTCGTGTGCATGAGGCCCTATCCTTGACGTCGGGTAAAACCTGCTATAGGCTAGCCATGAGCGCACAATATCTTAGCGTCACACTATTCACCCAGAGGGGGCATAATGATAACCGCATCCAGAGGAAGAGGGGCTTTGGCACTGGTAGTGACAGGATTGCTTTTGGTTCTGGCTTTGGGGGGCTGCACGTCAATCAAATATTCCTATGACATGAAGAGCAGCTTCCCGGCGCCAAAAAATTATGCGTGGGCGCCGTCAGAGAGCACGTATGGGAAAGATCCTCTGCTCGAATCAAATGTTCAGGTTTTGGCGGATCAACTTCTCACGCAGAAAGGTTACGTCAGGACGTCCGATAAGCCTGATCTGATGGTAACGATGAGCTACGAATACGACAGCAGTAGTTATCGTGATAACTATGAGCTTCGGATGCTGACCCTCAACGTCTACCAAATCAAGCGTGGTATGCCATCTCCTTCAGACGTGCCCAAAATGTCTACACAGAAGGAAAACAATGCTGAGCTGGTATGGCGCGGGACAGCGTTTGGTAGCATCCGCACGGATGCAGCTTCGGCTGATCTGAAAAAAGCAGTACAAGGGATTCTTTCCAATTTTCCGCCAAAGTGAGGCGCTTCTATTTTTCTGAAAAAGAGAAACCATGCCAGGGAACTGTTGACCGAAGTTTCTGTATTAACGGAACGGAGCCCGTTCCAGGCTCCGGGCTAAAGGCCACATCCTTCTCGAGCAGAAGAGAGTTAAGCTCTTTCTCGCTTAAAATATTCCCGCTGCTGAGGATCCAGATGCGAAGCGGCAGGCTGCGGATTAGTGTTTTGTAATTCCCATCGTGGTCGGGGGTCAGTCATGGAACAAGCTTTATTGGTTGGACGGGAAGACGAGCTGGCGCAGCTGAAAACCGTGCTGATGGAAGGAGCAGGCGGACGGGGCGCCATCGTTTTTATCGAAGGCGAAGCCGGGCTCGGCAAATCTCTGCTGCTCGAAAGGCTGCAAACCCTGGCGGCCGAAACGGAGGACTTCTCGGATGCACGCTTTGTATATGGCTATTGCCACGAAGAGACGGGGGCGACGAATGCTTATCAGCCAATGATAGAAATACTTGAGGCACTGACGAAAGCGGACCAAAAGGGCAGGGACGTCGCTAAAATCGTATTGGCCGTACTGAAAGAGACTGCGCCTGACTGGCTGCAGATCATTCCCGGCGTGGGCGCCGCTGTAAGCGCCGGCATAAAGACGGGCATCTCAATTGCCGGCCAATGGCTCGCGACCGGCGAAGGTGCTCAGCATGACTCGTCATCTCCGGCCTCGCAGTACACGAACACGATCCTGAAAATTGCAGCGCATTTCAGTCCGCTTACGCTCATCATCGAAGACGCCCATTGGATCGACACTGCATCGTGTGAATTACTGCTCCGTTTAAGCCGAAGCCTTCGAGAGTCACACCTGGTCATTCTTGTCGCTTATCGACCCAGTTACCTGCCTGAAAAGCATCCTTTGCGGCATGTGCACGATGAACTGTTCCTCCGGGACGCTGCGCGGGTGATATCACTCGCCAACTGGCCGGAAGAGCAGGTTGAGCACTATGTACAGGCGCGCTTCGGCAGTCAAGTCAGTCCTCGTCTAGCGAGCTGGCTGACCCACCTCTGTGATGGAAATCCTTTTTTTATAACGCAGTACCTCAGCCTGCTCGAGCAGTCCCACGTAATCCGCCCCAAAGACGATTCCTATGTACTCGATGGTGAGATCAACTGCGTTGACGGCGAATGGGCTTTGAGTCGCAATATTCCGATGCCGCAAAAAATAGAGACCGTTCTCGACCAACGCATCGAGCGATTGATGGAAACGGATCAGAAGATGCTGCAACAGGCAGCTATACAGGGCGAGGAATTTCTCTCCACTATTCTCTCGGAGGTGCTTGACGTCAAGGAGATCGATGTTCTGCCACGTTTACGCGCAATGGTGAAAGAGCATAAGCTGATCAGGTATGGACGGGCAGCAGAAGACCGTTCGAGTGAGGAGGAGACCGAGGCGTATTCTTTTGAAAATGCTCTGATGCACCGCGTCTTCTATGAAAAATTGAGCCCTCGCGAGCGCGTCCTTTATCATCGGCGAGTGGCCGAGGTCCTTGAGCGAGCCTTAAAGAGCGACAGAGCCCCGCGCCGCAACCTTATACTCCAGGTTGCCCATCATCATGATCTCGGCAACAACGTCGAAGCGGCGGCCCGTTATTACTGGCTGGCTGCCCAATCCTGCTATAATGACGGCGCATTGACCGAGGCCGGCGAGTTGTGCCGGAAGTCCCTCGAAAAGATTCGACGGCTCGGGGAGGATGATGTCGAGATCGACCGATTGCGGGCAGAGGTCATTCATCTTCTGCTCATGGCGTCGGAAATGAACTGGAGCAGTAAATCGGCCGAGCAACAGGCGACGCCGCTGGAAGAGCTGGCAAATGAAGCCGAAGCCGCAGCCATCCGCACGCAGGACCTTGCTCTGATGGCCCAGATAAAGTTCGTGCGCGGCCAAATAATACATGTCACACGATCGGTTCGGGAAGCACTGGAGACGATGCGGGAGGCGCTCCAGTTGGCGCAAAATGCCGATGATCCCTGGACCCAGTTTATTATCATGTCACGACTGGGACACACGTCGGCCGAGCAGAGCCTGGAGGCCGCTTTGAATATGCTTCTGCAGGCGGCTGATCTGTACACTACCCGTCTGCGAAATTCTCCGCCGCCCGGTGTGAAACCGGGCGTGGTGGAGCGCTCGTATCACCGGCTCGAAAGTGTTATCGGTATCGGCAGATTCGATCAGGGCAACTATGGAGAAGCCCTTGAATGGCTCACAAAAAGTGTGGCAGGACTCGAGCGGCTGAAGATGTTCGACTATCTTCCGGCGCCTTACAATTTTCTCGCGCAGCTGCATATTGCAACCGGGCGCTTCGAGGATGCTGAACTTACTCTCCGGAAGGCAATCGCCCTGTACAAGGATGCCAAAGAGCCGAATCCATGGAATGCTTACAATATGGCCCTGCTCGGTAAGCTGTACATCGAATGGGATCGCGTTGCAGAGGCGGTAGATCCGATGGTGCAGGGCTGGCAGCAGACCCAGGCGACGTGGTATTTAGCCATGGTGCCCCTTGTGAGAAACTACTATGCCGAACTGCTCATGCATAAAGAGTACGCCGGCCACAGCTTGCAGGATGCCGAGCGATTGCTGATTGAGACGGTCCAGGAGAGTGAGCGTTCCGGTTCTGCTCGTACGCTGATAGCCGCTCTTTCCATGCTCGGCCGTTTGGCGCTGCTGCAGGATCATACTGAGATGGCTCTTGAGCATAGTACTCGAGCGATAGAACAGCTGAAGCAGATGGGAATGGCGATGCCTGCGCTCAGGACCGAGGAGGTTCTTTTCAACCACTACCTCGTCTTAACTCAGGCCGCTCGCAAGACCGAGGCCAGGGGCTATCTCGAACAGGCCTACGATGTGATACAACGGAAGGCGTCCACCCTCAAGAGTGACGATGAGCGACGGTCCTACCTCGAGCGAGTGCCGCTTAACCGGGAAATCGTGGCGGCTATGCGGGCGTAGAACTTCCTATTGTTTCAAAACTCATTTCACGCCACGAGGTCGAGTAAGACCTTTACAAACCTGTTCTTCTCTCAAGAAAAAGTCAGGGTACACTTTATGCCCCATCTTTCATGAGAATGTCATTATCTGTCCATTGATTTCAATTGACGGTTCTGCGCAGGAGTGTGTTACGATTACCGTTACGTCATTATTCTCGGAGGCTTTGCCTAATGGCAAAAGGCGACCAAGAACAAAAAGGCTCTACTCAAACCCCGGAAGAAGTAAAACAGCTCGAGGCTTCCGATAAGCACGATCATGAAGGACAAGCCGATCTTGCCCGCTGTCCATCGAAGCCGGCCTCCGAATGGCTCTACAAGAATATCGAGGACGTTTCCAAGAACGCGGCAAAGGTCTACCTGGTGTTCATGGGCTTTCTGACATATATAGCCCTCATTGCCGTGAGTACGCCTGACAGGATCCTCGTTCTCAACGATAAGGTCCACCTTCCCATCATGAACATCGACGTTTCCGCAGATTGCTTTTTCGTTATTGCCCCCCTTTTAGTGATACTTATTTTTCTCTATCTACAAATGTATATCCAGAGGCGGATGCGCTTAGTGGATAGACTTAGACAGCAGTACGGTTGCATAGAGGTAACACGCATCTATCCTTGGATTATGAACCTTGGGGAGTATCCTGACCGGGGGTTCGTGGGAGAACTGCAAAGGCTCGTCGTCAGCTTCTGTATCTGGATCGTGCCGGTGATCGTCCTGAATATCATTTCCCTCTCGTACATAAGAAAACATGCGCCTTATGCGTCGTATGCGGTCGCTGCGCTGGCTCTTCTCGGCACGTTGGCGGTCGCCTGCTTCTGGTGGGCCGATACCAGGAGGCGGAGCGGATGGAGACACAGAGTCGCTTGTCTCATCATCAGTGTTCTGATTGTATTTGAAGGATTCGTTCTTTTCCCTTTTATCCCGTGGGCGCACAAAGGTGGGGTCAAATACTATCGCGTCTCGTGGTTACCTGGCTACGTCAACTGCGTGGCTGATCATATCGCGACCGTGAAACTGAGTTTCCAGAAACTCGTGGCTGAGCCAGGCGTCGATTACGAAGGGTTCGTGCACTGGCAAGACCTTCGTAAAGTTCACCTTGAAGGAGCAGATCTGTATTCTTCGATATTGAAGCGAGCTGATTTATCAGGGGCGTGCCTGGACTGTGCGAACCTCTCTCGTGCCATCCTTGAGGGAATCAATCTTCGCGGAGCCGTCTTTAAGAGAGCAACCTTTGAGGAGGCAAATCTAAAATGGGCTGATCTTACATACGCCTTTCTTCGGTGGGCCGTCTTTTGGAAAGCCGACCTTCGTAAAATCAACCTTCAGGAAGCCTACCTTCGGGAAGTCATCTTTTGGAAAACCGACATTCAGGATAGCTACTTTCAGGATTGCTACGTTCGAGAAGCGATTTTTTGGAAAGCCGACCTTCGGGGAGCGCGTGGACTAACGGCTTCTCAACTCTCACTGGCAAGAACGCTCTATGGCACGAAACTGGATCCTGCACTGATGCAGGACATCCAGGACCGGTACCCCCGTCTTTTGGATGCGAACCTTGAGAACGTCAATCTCCAAGGGGCCAACCTTCGGGAAGAAGACCTTAAGAAAACGAGCTTTCAGGAAGCCAACCTCAAGGAAGCCAACCTTTGGGGAGCCGACCTTCAGGAAGCCGACCTTCGGAAAGCTCACCTTCAGAGGGCCATCCTTCGGAAAGCAGACCTTCGGAAAGCAGACCTTCGGAAAGCCGAGCTTCAGGGAGCAAACCTTCAGGGAGCTTTCCTTCAGGGAGCTTACCTTCAAGAAGCCGACCTGGAGGATGCCAACTTTATGCTTGCCAACCTACAGGGGGCCAACCTACAGGGAACCAACCTTAAGGAAGGTAACTTCAGGCAAACCAACCTTCAAGAAGCTGACCTTCAGTCCGCGAACCTTGAGAAGGCCCACAACCTGACCATTGATCAGCTTGCAAAGGCCAAAACGCTTTATGAGGCGAAGCTGGACGAGGCTTTGCTGAAAGAGGTACGGGCGAAGTATCCCCATCTGTTGCAAAAGCCAAATCCTCAAGCGGAAACAAAAGAGAAGGCCGAGTAGTTTTGGAATTTTGGGACACTGGGCTGGACGCGTGTATGGCTTAACGTGTCTGCTTGGTGATTCTCTCCACAATCTGCTGGTAGATGTTTTCTGCGATTATCTGGTTTCCTTTGTCCCCAACGTGGTATGCATCTATATATATGGTCTGGCCCCTAAGACTGTCAAAGACTCCTGACAGATCAACATAGAGAAAGTGTTTGCTATGGAAGGTTTTCAACAGCGTACCGAATAGAGCGTAGCACTCTCTCATATAGTCTGGCGGTGGCGTGCTGGCTGTTGTTAACCCCTCGCTCAACACGCGCGTCGGCTGGAGCGCAAACACGTAATCGACGTTACGCTCAGATAGCGCAAACAAACTTAGTTTTACGTTTTTCAAGAGTCTTTCTGCCACAGTCCGGGGAGGGATCGGGCTCTCGTCGATGTGCGTGATTTCCGGAATCTTCGGCTGTTTGGTGTAGGCATACACATCTTTGATTAGTCCCAGGAGGAATTCGTCGGCATACGATCTGAACCAGAATATGTTCCGCCCGAACTTTCCCCAATGAACATCATTGACTCCTGAAATAGAGATGATCATATCAGGCTCCAGTTCCGACAGAACGTTTTCGATCATGATACGTTCATGCGTTGAGGCCCAGCCTGGATTGGCCATGGTAAAGACTTCGTAGTTCAGGTTAGCAACAGGAGATAGGCGTTGGGAAAGAATCTTCTCCAGGTAGCCGGCTATGGTTCTGTCGTCGCTGGGTGCTCCGCTGCCATACGCTGTGGAACCGCCCGTGATAAAGATTCTGTAAGTATGGGGCGGTTTTGGCATTTGAACTTCTTTGTCTGACCGAAACTGCATGGCATTGATGTGGGCACTACCGTGCCATCCGGGCATGGGGGCGGTTCCTACGAAGGGTGACGGTATGTTTGGAACAGCCCACGAAATGTTGTCCAGTCTTTTCATCATGGCATCGCTGTCATAGTACGCAGAAGCTATGGTTCTTCTCTGCTGCTCATTCCCGATGAGATGTCCGAGCGTGGCCGGCTTGGAAAATCCTCGTATCTGCTTATCAAATGTTCTTATGACAGTGTAGCGTCCTGCGATAAACCCTATGCCCAAGAGACCGATCACTATGACGGACGGAACGATCACTGCTGCTATCGAGAGTCTTCTTGTTGATTTCATTGGCAAGCGTTATGCCGCTTTGTTTCCGTGAGTACCGGCTGGCAGACTAGCCGGCCTGCTTCGCGCGGGAGGTCCGTACGCGAACGTTAACCCCAAACGAGCAGCTGCCTGTTTTCCATCGTATCTAGCGGCATGTCTCCTCACTTTTGGATATATTGTATACCATACGGAACCGCGTTATCACAGGTATTCCTTAAGACCAGGATTACTTTGCCAACATGCTCGCGTCTTGATGTGGCTAACAAACTCAGTTAGATTGCCTTTGTTCGATTCTACCAAAGAAATGGACGCTACGTTCGCAACTGTTTCGGCGAAAGTGCGCCAGCGCCCCGGCGCACCCACTGAGGTCATTTTTGTAAATGACGACAAAAGTAGACTAGCGAACGGCCAAAGCGTAGGCCATGTTCAACGGCAATGTCCAATGGAGCTGGACCGGAGAACGTGACAGGCGCTTGTATATGCTATCCCACGAATAGAATCGTCTGTTCGCTACCCTCTGTCTATCACCCCCCAAGCATTAAATCGTTGCATCGAATCGAAATATACAGTTGGGCGATTGTTATTCCCGGGTATCGGCATTACCGTTTTAAGAAGGTTGCTACAGGAATCGAGCGAGGAAGTGACCGGCGAAGCACGCTTGGATGGAGAAGCTAGATTCGAAGCAGCTAAGGGCTAGAGGGCAGTACGGCTCCTGTACGCAAGGGCTGGCAAAGGAGGAAAGAAAATGAAAAAGGTTCTTGTGGTTGCGTGTGTTATCGTTATGGCGGCAGCGGCAAACGTTTATGCATCATCTGCGATGGATAGCTATATCCAGGTGCTAGCGAGCCTGGCAGGTCCGAAGTCAGTGATACCCACCGCCCCGAGAGGCTATGGTGCTGTGCGGGATGAACAGACTGGAGACTTTCTGGTGCTGATTCCACGGGAGTATTGCGGGGGAACGAGCGCTCCAGGTTACGTGGTATTGTTAGGGCACACCACGTACGGTAGTCAGATTAATGGCTATTGCCAGGACTTTTAAAGAACTAATGTTGGTCACCGTTATGAGATAGTTACGGGACAGAAGAAGTGATTGGACTGCGATAGGGATGCTGTCTACAGGTGATTGTGAAGGCAATCCCCTGCGAGTGGGTACCCAACCGTGTTCGTTAAGTCGCGACTCAGGAAAAGTTCTTCCGGCAGGTCCGCGTACTGTCGGCGGATTTTGACAGAACTTCTTTGAGAAGAAGGAGTGATATCATGAAAAAAGGAAGAGACACAGCTGAAATTCTCGGCGCTGATGACGGACTTGATGATATAGAACTGTCGGAGGATCGAGGTCACGAAAGAACGCTGATACTCAAAGCAGCGCCTCGATCGAGGAGAGTGCAGCTTATAGCACACGGCGCCAAGTTGATAAGGTGCATTTGTTGCCACCAGATCAAGGCCTTGGCCGAGGCCGAGGAATCCGAAGATGGGTGGATCTGTGAAGATTGCATCCCGATCCAAGATTCCAGTCTATCTCACAAAACCAAGCTGCAACGGCAACATTAATCCGGTCTGCCACCGCTCACTTTCTCCAGCACATCGAGAATCAGGCCCTTTACTGCCCGGGTCTTGTAAGGGGCAGATGGTCTACCAGGAATGCTTCGGGCCACGGTCGCGGAAGCCAGCTCCGACACTGCCGGCCATACACATTGTGCCAGACCCTCTGCTTCAATCAAGCGCTCTGCCTCCGTAACCCTCAGCGGTGCAGGTGCGACCGCGCCAAGCACGAGCCTGGCTGCTGTCAGTTCACCCGTCTGGCTCCGCGTGACGGCGAGCACTGCACTGATGCGGGCGATGGCGAGAGCGTTTCGCCTGCCCAGTTTAGCAAACGCTGCAATGCGTAGTGCATCCGTCGTGGGCACGCGTATTTCCCTGATGATCTCGCCAGTCTTGAGAGAGGCTGCCCGGCTTTCGAGAAATGCGGCAACAGGAACCTCTCGCGAGCCCGCCGGCCCTTCGATCACGACCCCGGCATCGTGCGCAACAAGCGCCGGCAGTGAATCGCCCGCGGCCGATGCGCACCAAATGTATACTGCGCAAAGTCTCGAAACGCGGCAACGGTAATTGCACAAAATTGTGCAAAGGTTTTGCTGGTAATTCATGTCGGCTGATGGGAATAATTTGGACTGTGCTTTGTTAACTGACGCCATTCACAATTGAGGAAATGAGATGAGCGACGTAGAAGAGTTGATTCTGGCAGAGATCAAACGGGACAAGGTGGTCGAGCTTGCCCTTGCCATGGGCTATGTTGCTTGTCTCAAGGCTTGCCCCCGCGCGCCGTCAGGGCTTCATGGCTCCGTTATACCCTCAAGAAGCGCCTTAATGTGAGCGCGACGGTCGCTGAAATCAATAAGGGGTGTCACTCGGGTATCAGCGACCATCCACAAGGGAAGGCTGGAAACGAGCTGGTCAAGTTGCTGAGTTGTCTCCACTTCCGCAATAAAGCGGATTGCGATGCGTCCTGCTACTGGCCCTCCTGCCACGATGCGGCCTTGTTGAATAAGCTCCTCAGCCCTGGCGATTGTCGGGAAAATAATACTCTCAATGAAGGCGCGCCTCGTGTCTTGGGTAAACGGCTGACCTGTCTTGACATGGTCAAGCTCGACCAGGAACTTCATTTCGGTATCCTTTCTTTTGCAGTCGTTAAATGACGCCTAAACTCTCTCATCTTTTCCCCAATGATATGCTCTGCCCGCTGAAAAGGCAAGCGCGGAATGCGCCGAAGTCAAAACGCTTTGCTTCGAGTGAAGGGCGTACACATCAGCTCCTCCCTCCGTAACCTTGTCCTCCCGGCACAGCGGTAAGGGCAACGTCATATTGATTACTTAGAATGGAGTTGCTTCTCGAGAGACTGTTAAACTCCTATCACGACGGTCAAGCACAATTTAGCAGTTTAAAGTCATACAAAGATTGTCGTCTCTCTGGTCCTGAATACTTACCCCCCGACCCTCTAATGAGATCACGGTTGACATCGACCCATCGTTCTTCAGATCGACGATAGAACCTGAGAAGACAGTTGGTCGCAAGTAGGTTGTCTAGTGTGGGACCATCAACAGCATCGTAACTGCCATCTTGATATTGGACATATACCATCATCTGAACCCTCCAACGACCCCTCCAATGATGCCTGAGTGCAATTGACAGACCATCGATAGTAAGGATAATGGTGGTATATCAGAACGTTTAATTTTCTGCCATTCTCAACCGTTTTACGAGTCCTCTACCATTTTCGGAGATAAGGTATCTTTATTCCGCGCTTGTTTTCTTGACAAGGACTCGACTCAATAATGACATAGTCACTTTCTACCATATGCCATTCTCAGGTCTTGATCCTGAATTTGTTCTTGTGATGGTTTTGAGGAGAGCCTATCCGCAACACCTCACTCATTCCTCTTTATAGAGATCACATGACAAGAACAAAACCGTCGGATGGAAAACGACCGTAGGCTGAAGGAACTCTTTGCGTCACTGGAAGCGATACTGAGTCAAGAATAAACAGGCTGTTGAAAAACTCGCCTTAGATCAACTCCTCTTCTGCCTTTCTGGCCATGAGCAGGTCACCGACTCAGGGATCGTGCAAATGGGGGTCATGTCTTGACAAAGCATAGTGGACGCCCATTTTGCAGTGGATGGCATCGCATCAGTGTGCTAGACTACCAGTAAAATAGCACCTCTGGAGGATGCGTTGCTAGGAGAACACGAGAAAACAGAACCGCTCTTTTACTACATGAAGATCGATGACCTCGTACCCGAGGATCATCTCTTGAGACTGGTCGACCGGTACGTCGACTTCGGCTTCGTGAAGGACAGAGTGAAGCATCTCTACAGTCATACAGGCCGTCCCTCTATCGACCCCGAAGTGCTCGTCAGAATGCTCCTCATCGGCTACCTCTACGGCATTGTCTCAGAGCGGAGACTCTGCGAAGAGGTAAAGATGCATCTTGGGTATCGCTGGTTTGTCGGTCTTGCCTTAGATGATCCGGTTCCTGATCACTCCACCTTCTCCCATAACCGTCACGAGCGCTTCAACGAAAGCGGGCTTTTTCAGGAGCTCTTCGACCAGATTGTCCAGCAGTGTATGACCCACGGTCTTGTCCAGGGGAAACACCTCAGTGTTGATGCGACCCACATCAGAGCGAATGCTTCGTTCAAGAGTCTGGATCCCGTTGTCGTGGAACTTAAGCCGAAGGAGTACATCGAGAAGCTTGCAAAAGAAAACCCGGTTACCGAGAAGCCCTGGGAGCCGGGCGATAACTATCCCCATAGAGGAGAGAAGATCAACAACGATACCCATCGTTCTGCAACCGACCCTGACGCACGCCTTGCCCGGAAGACTGCTTCAGGGAGCACGATGCTCTGCCATGCGGCAACCTACGTGATGGACAATCCGAGCAGAATCATCCTGGGGGTCGATGCGGGGAAACCGGATAAGAAGACGGAGTCCACTCTGGCACTGCAACAGATCCGAAGGATACGCTGGCACTATCATCTCAACCCCACAAGCGTTGGAGGAGATAAGCTCTACGGGAATGGGAACTTCCTCCACGGTCTTATTACCGACGGGATAGCACCCCATGTACCGATGGTCGACTACAGGAGCCAGAACGACCGGGGCATCTACCCCATCACCGCGTTCTCCTTTGACCAGGATAAGAACGTGTTCTGCTGCCCGGAAGGGAAGGAACTCACGTACTGGGGATTCCACCGGGCCAGCAACCAACAGGTCTACCGAGCACGGACCAAGGACTGTGGCATCTGTTCCAGGAAACAGGCATGCACCCGGGATAGGGCCCGGTCGGTGAGCTATCACCTTTACGACGACGCTCTGAAGCGAGCACGTCACCTCAACACCACGAAGGCGTATCGTATCTCACAGCGCATGCGAAAAAGGATAGAAGAATTGTTCGGGGAAGCGAAGGAGTTCATGGGTATGAGGCGAGCCAAGTTCCGGGGCGTACGCTTCGTACGAGAGCAGGTGCTTATGACAGCCACAGCACAGAACATCAAGAGGATGGTAAAGCTCCTCGTAGGGAGACCACGCAGGGCAGTGGCCCTTGCCCTGGGTCACGCTCTTGTGGCGACGGTCATTGCCGTGCGCCACATCGTGTACCGCGCCATGCGATGTGCCAAAGAGCTACATGCCCGCACCTTAGACAGGTTATACAGGGGTGTAGTTTTTCAACAGCCTGTAAAGATTTGACCCCTAATGCTCGTTCAAGCGTCCCAGGTCAAGTACACGGATATGGTGTCGCCCGCATCCGCGCGCATAATTGTCGGGCTGGTCGTGGAGCCCGTTACCGTTCGCATCGGCAAAGGGGGATGCAAATGGCAGCTTAGAAGAAAAGCCCGGTCATGGCGATCAGGCTAGATATTCTGACTCTCGGGCAGGACTCGAACCTATGTGGGTACTCTAAGCTGCAGCTATCAAAGGGCGCTTTGGCGTTTCCCAACTTGGATGTTGGGTAGCCCCACAGATATAAGTCAGTGGTCTTCTTAGATTTTCTCTCAGTGCTATCTTTTGTGAGGCAATGCGGCTACCTGCTCCTCTTGCCTTCCCGTCATCGAGCCCTTATGTTTAAAACACCCGGTTGATCATTTGGGGGGGGGGAGTGAAATCTAATTCTTATGAAGAATGCATAACGACGTTAATTGCAGTATTCGTCTTATTTCTCTCATCGATTATGCTCCCATTGCGTGCGGAAAGCACCGCTACAGTCATAACGCCCGTCACGGGGGTACCGGGCGTAGTCGATACGGGACCGGCCCAGGGTCCTGGGGGTCCGATTCTGGTGATCTCCAATTCGTCCAACCCGTTCACGCAGTACTATGCCGAGATATTGAGGACTGAAGGGCTTAACGCCTTTTATGTCATGGACAGTTCACAGATTTCGGCTTCCACACTTTCTGGCTATGACACGGCCATTCTAGGCGAGATGCCCCTGAGTGGCTCCCAGGTGACGGTGCTCACCAATTGGGTTAATGGCGGCGGCAACTTAATCGTCATGCGGCCTGATAAGCAGCTTGCCTCTCTGCTCGGACTCACTGAAACTTCAGCCACCCTTTCGAACGGCTATCTTCTGGTGAACACGGGTTCCGCTCCAGGGCAGGGCATCGTTAACCAGACTATCCAGTTTCACGGAACGGCTGACCAATATACGTTGAGTGGGGCGTCAACGATTGCAACACTTTATTCCAGCGCCACCTCAGCGACCTCGAACCCTGCGGTCACGCTTCATGCGTACGGCGCGGGTCAGGCGGCCGCGTTCACCTATGATCTGGCACGCTCCGTGGTCTACACGCGTCAGGGCAACCCCGCATGGAGCGGCAAGGAGCGCGACGGGATCACGCCGATCCGGCCGGATGATCTGTTTTATGGCGCGGCAAACGGAGACATCCAACCCGACTGGATCGATTTGAACAAGGTTGCAATCCCGCAAGCGGACGAACAGCAGCGCCTGCTTGCCAATCTCATAATCAACATGAATTTCGCGAAAAAACCTTTGCCGCGCTTCTGGTACTTTCCACGCGAAGTCACGGCGGTCGTGATCATGACAGACGACGACCATGCGGGCGGAGGAACTGCGGGCCGTTTTGACAGTTATATCACCAGAAGCACCCCCGGTTGTTCCGTGGACAACTGGGAGTGCATCAGAAGCACGTCCAACCTGTACACGGGCACTCTCACCAGCGCCCAGGCCGCGTCGTACAATGCCGCGGGCTTTGAGATTACGTGTCACATCAATACCAACTGCGCCGACTGGACTCCCTCGTCGCTACGCAGTTTCTACGCCGACCAGCTCAATGCTTTTCGAGCCTACTATCCCGGAATCCCGTCTCCTGCCACGAACAGAACCCACTGCATTGCCTGGAGCGATTACGACACCGAGCCCCAGGTTGAGCTTGACAACGGGATCCGTCTCGACACGTCATACTACTATTACCCGCCGGCCTGGGTAGCTGATCGGCCGGGAATGTTCACCGGTTCGGGCATGCCCATGCGTTTTGCCAGGTCTGACGGAACAATGATCGATGTGTACCAGGCGACCACACAGATGACCGACGAGTCAGGCCAGACATTTCCTTTCACTATCAATACGCTGCTTGACAACGCCATCGGCTCTCAGGGCTACTACGGGGCTTTCACCGCGAACATGCATGCCGACACTGTGGCATCGACCGGCTCAGATGCGATCATTACAGCGGCGCAGCAACGTGGGGTTCCGGTTGTGTCACAGGTACAGATGCTGCGCTGGCTTGACGGGAGAAACGCATCGGCGTTCCGTAACATCACGTGGGATGGATCGCGACTCAACTTTACCGTATCCGTCGGAGAGGACGCCAATGGTCTCACCGCAATGGTGCCGATCCCGGCTGGCCGCTCAGTTAGTGCGATCACCTTCGACGGCTTATCGGTCCCCTTCTCGAGGAGAACCATTAAAGGCATCACGTACGCCGTCTTTTACGCCAACGCAGGTTCGCATCAGGTAGTATTCTCTGATACGACGTCTCCCGTGATAGTGCCCATTTTCTGGCGCAATAGCGTAACCGGCCAGAACGCGGTCTGGTACATGGACGGGGCGACGTTTCTCTCAGGCGCGCTGCTTCCTTCCATGACCGATTTGAACTGGACGATTGTGGGCGTGGCTGACTTCAACGGCGATACCAAGCCCGACCTCGTCTGGCGCAATAGCGTAACCGGCCAGAACGCGGTCTGGTACATGGACGGATTGACGTTTCTCTCAGGCGCGCTGCTTCCTTCCATGACCGATTTGAACTGGACGATTGTGGGCGTGGCTGACTTCAACGGCGATACCAAGCCCGACCTCGTCTGGCGCAATAGCGTAACCGGCCAGAACGCGGTCTGGTACATGGACGGATTGACGCTGAGCCAGGGGGTTATGCTCACCCCCCTCAGCGATCTCAACTGGCAGATCATGGGCGTGGCTGACTTCAACGGCGATACCAAGCCCGACCTCGTCTGGCGCAATAGCGTAACCGGCCAGAACGCGGTCTGGTACATGGACGGATTGACGTTTCTCTCAGGCGCGCTGCTTCCTTCCATGACCGATCTGAACTGGACGATTGTGGGCGTGGCTGACTTCAACGGCGATACCAAGCCCGACCTCGTCTGGCGCAATAGCGTAACCGGCCAGAACGCGGTCTGGTACATGAACGGGGCGACGCTGACCAGGGGGTTATGCTCACCCCCCTCAGCGATCAGAACTGGAAGATCATGGGCGTGGCTGACTTCAACGGCGATAGCAAGCCCGACATCGTCTGGCGCAATAGCGTTACCGGCCAGAACGCGGTCTGGTACATGAACGGATGACGCTTCGTCTCAGGCGCGCTGCTTCCTTCCATGACCGATCTGAACTGGACGATCGTGGGCGTGGCTGACTTCAACGGCGATGGCAAGCCGGACATCGTCTGGCGCAATAGCGTAACCGGCCAGAACGCGGTCTGGTACATGGACGGATTGACGTTTCTCTCAGGCGCGCTGCTTCCTTCCATGACCGATCTGAACTGGACGATCGTGGGCGTGGCTGACTTCAACGGCGATACCAAGCCCGACATCGTCTGGAGCAATAGCGTAACCGGCCAGAACGCGGTCTGGTACATGAACGGGGCGACGCTGAGCCAGGGGGTTATGCTCACCCCCCTCAGCGATCTCAACTGGCAGATCATGGGCGTGGCTGACTTCAACGGCGATACCAAGCCCGACCTCGTCTGGCGCAATAGCGTAACCGGCCAGAACGCGGTCTGGTACATGAACGGGGCGACGTTTCTCTCAGGCGCGCTGCTTCCTTCCATGACCGATCTGAACTGGACGATTGTGGGCGTGGCTGACTTCAACGGCAATACCGAGCCCGACCTCGTCTGGCGCAATAGCGTAACCGGCCAGAACGCGGTCTGGTACATA
This sequence comes from uncultured delta proteobacterium, assembly GCA_963825005.1. Taxonomy (GTDB): domain Bacteria; phylum Desulfobacterota; class Syntrophorhabdia; order Syntrophorhabdales; family WCHB1-27; genus JADGQN01. Next base: position 127,938 of record CAWGRP010000004.1, read on the forward strand.
AACGGATTGACGCTGAGCCAGGGGGCTATGCTCACCCCCCTCAGCGATCTGAACTGGCAGATCGCGGGGACGAAATAGGGTCTTACAGCACTGCCTCTAGCAGAGCGTCTAATCGGGCTGAGTTGCTCGGCCCTTCGTGTTCTCCCTCTGCAAAGAGCGCCCGAACCATCTGAGATAGCACAACCTAACTGAAGCGATCGCACAACCAGTAAGCGGCTTAGCGTATATTTCACGAGCAGCACACTCAGCTTCGGTCTCTGTTCTGCCGGATTATCTCAAGGGTGTACTGACATTGGCTTACTTCTCAGGCATGCGGAAGACTGAGATACTTTCACTCACTTGGGGACAGGTCAACTTCTTTGAGAAAAAGATTAATCTTGATCCGGGCACAACCAAAAACGACGATCCAAGGACATTCCACATTGGCGACAGTGGCGAAGTATACGATGTGATCCTGAGACAGAAGGTTATCCGCGACAACGACCATCCGACTTGCCCATTTGTATTTCATAACGGAGGGGAAAGGATCAAGGACTACCGTAAGGCCTGGGCCGGTGCGCTGAAGGCTTGCGGATACCGCCCTTCATACCGTTGTAAGAAGTGCCAGACAGTGAACGAATTACCGGAAGGTACAAAAGAGAAGGACCTTGTGTGTCACAAGTGCGGCGAAAACACGTTCAAGAAGGTAAACGCAAAACTACTCCACGACTGCCGGAGAACCGCTGTCAGGAACATGGTAAGGAACGGCACACCGGAGAAAATAGCAATGTCGATTTCAGGGCACAAGACCCGGTCTGTTTTCGACCGATACAACATCGTCACGGAAGGCGATCAGAAAGCGGCATGTGAGAGACTTCTACACGCTCTAGAAGAACTAGAAAAAGTTGTGGCTCAGGCACAAATGGGCACAATTACGGGCACAGTAGCACCATTGAGAGGCCAGAAATGACCCACCACCAAAACCCCATGCATTGTAAGTCCTTGATTTTACTATTGGCGGAAGTGCATGGGA
>CAWGRP010000005.1:0-130579 GCA_963825005.1 uncultured delta proteobacterium
CGGGCGACCACCGCCAGGGTCCTTGGCGTTATTGGCGGCGGGCAACCGTGGTGACCGAGACGGTGGGGGCTCGCGGTCGGTCATAGACTGGAACGGGCTGGGCGCTCTTTTCGATGCCCTGCACGAGGGCGGCTTCCAGGTCGTCGGCCCGAGCGTGCGGTGAACGGGCGATCGTGCTCGACGGGCTGTCGTCGGTGCGCGACCTCCCGGTGGGCCTCGGAGACGCGGAGGATGGGGGTAGCTACCGGATCAGCCGGCGCGACGACGCCGCCGCGTTCGGCTACGCGGTCGGCCCTCAGTCCTGGCGCCGCTTCCTCACCCCGCCCCGGCGCCTGCTGTGGCGGGGTACCAAGTCGAGCGAAGGGTTCACCGTGGACGACCCGGGCGGATCCACCGCGCTGGAACGCCACGCCTTCGTCGGTGTCCGGGCATGCGATCTGCGAGCCATGGAGGTACAGGACCAGATCTTCGGGGCGAGTGCATTCCCTGACCCGAGGTACGTGTCGCGTCGAGCCGATGCGCTCATCATCGCCGTCAACTGCACCGAGCCTGGCGGAACCTGCTTCTGCGTCTCGATGGGCACCGGACCCCGGGCCCGGGCCGGCTTCGACCTTGCCCTCACCGAGATCTTCGACGGCGGCCACCGCTTCGTGGTCGAAGTCGGCACCGAGGCCGGCGCCACGCTGCTCGCCCAAGTTCCCCACGAACCGGCCCCGGCCGAAGATACGGCCCGAGCCGAGGCCCTGGTCGAGGACGCGGCCGGACGTATGGGCCGCACCCTGGACAGTGGGGGACTGCGCGACCTGCTGGCCGAGACCCTCGAGCACCCGCGGTGGAACGACGTGGCGGAACGATGTCTGAGCTGCGGCAACTGCACCCTGGTGTGCCCGACCTGCTTCTGCTCCACGGTGGAGGACACGACCGACGTGACCGGCGGCCACGCGGAGCGCTGGAAGCGATGGGACTCGTGCTTCACCGCCGACTTCTCCTACTTGCACGGAGGCAGCGTCCGCTCGTCGACCCGGTCCCGCTACCGCCAGTGGCTGACCCACAAGCTGGGCACCTGGCACGACCAGTTCGGGACGTCCGGCTGTGTCGGCTGCGGTCGCTGCGTCACCTGGTGCCCGGTCGGGATCGATCTCACCGAGGAGATCGCGGCCCTGCGCCGTCCTGCGACCGACGTCGCGGACGCGGCCCGATGAGGGGGATCGACGAGCTTCGGCAGGACACGACCTGTTTGTCGGCATGGACCCGGCGACGTTGGCGCTGTTGGCCGGGTGCGCGAGCAACGTCGTCTTCGACACCAGCGAGCGGCTCTTCGTCGAGGGGGGCCCGGCCGACCGCTTCTGGATCCTCCGTCACGGCCGGGTGGGCCTGGAGGTCGCCGCCCCCGGCGCCGGTCAGCTGATCATCGAGACCCTCGGGCCGGGTGCGGTGGTCGGCTGGTCGTGGCTCGTCGCCCCTTACCGCTGGAGTTTCGACGCCGTCGCCCAGGAGGTCACCCGGGCCGTCGCGTTCGACGTGGGATGCCTGCGGGCCAAGATGGACTCCGATCCGAGGTTGGGCTACCAGCTCATGGGCCGCTTCCTACCCATCGTCGTCGACCGACTCCAGGCCACCCGCATGCGCCTGCTCGATCTCTACGGCGATGTCGGCAGCCGGGCCTGAACCGGTGAGTGTCGTAGAGCGACACCCGGACCATCCCATGGTGCCCGGCCCACCCAGCTGTCCGGCGCCGGGCGCGTGAGAGCCACGACACGGTGACCCTTTCCCTGTATCCCGTCGATGGCATCGAGGTGCCGTACCGCCCCGGCCAGTTCAACATGCTGTACTCGTTCGGGGTGGGCGAGGTGCCCATATCTATCAGCAGCCACCACCGCCCGGGCCGAGCGCGAGCGTCGGACACGATCCGTGCTGTCGGGGCTGTTAGCACGGCGCTGTGTCGGGCCAAGGTCGGCGAGGTGATCGGGGTTCGGGGACCGTTCGGGACCGGCTGGGACATCGAGGACGCCGAGGGCGCCGACCTTGTCCTGGTGGCCGGGATCGGATTGGCCCCGCTGCGCTCGGCGCTACGGTACGCCTTGGCGAGGCGCCGGCACTTCGGGCAGGTCGTGCTCCTGGTGGGAGCCCGCTCGCCCGAGGAGGTGGTGTTCGGGCCCGAGTTGACCCGGCTGCGAACCCGCCCGCCGATGTCGTCGTCGAGCTCGACGGTGGACCGGGCGGCCTCGGGCTGGCATCATCACGTGGGTGTCGTCACCCAGCTGGTCGCCGGCGTCCCCTTCGACGCCGGCAGCGTTCTGGCGTTGGTGTGCGGGCCGGAGGTGATGGTGCGCTTCGCCGCGCGCCTTGCCGACCGGACGCGGAGTGCCGCCCAGCCGGATCCGGGTGTCGCTCGAGCGCAGCATGAAATGCGCGATCGGTGGTGTGGTCACTGCCAGTTCGGGCCCGAGTTCGTGTGCAAGGACGGCCCGGTGCGCTACGATCAGGTGGCGCCCCTGCTGGCCGTGAGGGAAAGGTAATGGCCGTACCCGGCCGGCAAGGCGGCCGACGCTCGCGGTGTGGAAGTTCTCGTCGTGCGACGGCTGCCAGCTCAGCCTGCTCGACTGTGAGGACGAGCTGCTCGGCGTGGCTGGCGAGGTCCACATCGCCCACTTCCCCGAAGCATCCCCGCGCTCGTGTGGGGGTACCCTACGATCTGTCGCTCGTCGAGGGCTCCATCACCACCCCCGCCGACGCCGAGCGCATCCAACAGGTTCGGCAGGCGTCCAAGCGTCTGGTCACCATCGGGGCGTGTGCCACCGCCGGGGGTGTCCAGGCGTTGCGGAACTTTGGCGATGTGAAGGAGTTCATGTCGGTCGTCTACGCCCGGCCGGAATACATCTCCACCCTGGCGCAGTCGACGCCGATCTCGGCGCACGTGGCGGTCGACTTCGAGCTGCGGGGCTGCCCCATCGACCGGGGCCAGCTCCTTGAGGTCATCACCGTGTTCCTGCACCGGCGGCGGCCCAATGTCGCTGCCCACACGTGTGCGTCGAGTGCAAGCTGCGCGGGAACGTGTGCGTGATGGTGGCCGCGGCACACCCTGCCTGGGTCCTGTGACCCACGCCGGTTGCGGAGCCCTTTGCCCGTCGGTGGACCGCGGCTGTCTACGGCTGCTTCGGCCCCAGGACACCGAACACGGCGCGCTCACTCGACCCATCGGCGAACGAGGGGCATCCGAGCGTGTCACCGCCTTGGTGTTCCGGACGTTCAATGCCGGAGCCGAGCCGTTCCGCCGGGAGCCGACGCCCACCGCCCATGACCCATCGTGGCTCCCCGAACCGCAATCGCGTGTCAGCTCCCTGGCGCTGTGGAGGGCGAGGGTGCGATGTACGTGCGAGGTGCCGACGGGCGGGTCACGGAGGTGCAGCTGCAGATCTACGAACCGCCCCGGTTCTTCGAGGCGTTCCTCCGAGGCCGGGCCTTCACCGAGCCGCCCGGATATCACGGCCCGTATCTGCGGTATCTGCCCGGTCGCCTACCAGATGAGCGCTTGCGCGGGCGATTGAGAGACGCCTGCGGGGTGATCGTCGAACCGGCACGTGGGTGACTTGCGCCGGCTCCTTTACTGCGGGGAGTGGATCGAGAGCCACGCCCTCCACGTCTACCTCTTGCACGCTCCCGATTTCCTGGGCCTCGACCAGCGTGCTGATCTCCGGTGAGACAGGCACTGGCAAAGAGCTGTGCGCCAGGGCCATCCATTACCTCAGCCGGAGATCAGGCAAGGCCTTCATCGCTGTAAATTGCGGAGCCATCCCCGTTGAGCTTCTGGAAAATGAGCTGTTTGGCCATGCCAAGGGCGCTTTCACAGGAGCAGGTTCAAGCCAAGATGGTCTGATTCGTGAAGCAGACGGCGGAACTTTGTTTCTCGATGAGATCGACTCTCTTCCGCTAGCTGCACAGGTTAAGCTTCTGCGCTTCCTCCAGGATAAAGAATATAAGATGCTTGGCTCTACCAAGATCTGCAGGGCTGACGCACGTATCATTACCGCGACCAACATAGATTTGGAAAACGCGGCAAGAGAGGGAAAATTCAGGTCAGACCTTTTCTATCGTCTGAATGTTGTTCCGATTGCCCTTCCGCCTCTGCGAGGGCGTACGGAAGATATCCCGCTTCTGGCGCGCCATTTCTTGAAGAAGTATGCTTTTGAGTATGAAAAGAACGTTTTTGACTTCACCGCGGAGGCCATACGCATCCTTTTGCTGCATAACTGGCCGGGCAATGTGCGGGAACTGGAGAATGTTGTGGAGCGGGCTGTAATCTTTGCCGGGCAAAAGGATATCCAGTGCGATGAGATCGGCTTGTCGAGGTCAGAGCCGCTTCCAGAGTGTGACCCATCGTTCAAAAGAGCAAAAGCCATAGCCATTGAACAGTTCGAGACGAAATATATCCGTGGACTCCTGCTCGCCAGTCGTGGCAACATCAGTAAGGCTGCAAGAGCTGCAGAAAAGAACCGGCGGGCTTTTTGGCAACTTATTCGCCGGTACAAAATCGACGTAAAGAACTTCAGAAACATCTCGCTGTAAAGCATGGACAAAAACAATCACATTGATAGGACAAATTTGTCCCGTGTATTCTGCTATAGACGGCAGAGCATTTCTCTGAATTGTGCGATTCTGGTAGGACAAAGAGAGCCTACTTGGTCGATCAGACGAGCGGAAGATCCGGGAAATAGCCCTTCTTAACAGGATGGGAAGAACTGGGCAAGGTCCTTGATATACAGAGAAAAGCGAGTTCTTTCTTCCTGCGTAAGTAATTTCTGGTTGAACGGAACAGTAGTTGCTTAGTTAGTTAGGGAACTTGTATGAGGTCAACTGCGGCGGCACGAAGTCGGGATTTTGTTCAAGACTCGCAGACAGCCTATGAGATCTTGTCGTACTTGGCAGAATACTCCAGAGCCCAGGATACGCTCGACGGGATCATAGAATGGTGGCTGCTGGAACGAAGTGTCAAGCACCAAATAGCTAAGGTGAAGGATGCCCTCGCCGCCTTGGTCAAGGATGGACTGGTACTAGAGCACAGAAAGCAGAATCTGCCCACCCGCTATGGAGTCAACTTGGATAAGGTGACAGAGATCAGGGCGATTCTCAAAAAAGTGGGTGCCGGGGCGAACAGAACTGCGAGAACCAGGGCAAAACCTGAGAAGAACTACTAACTCGGCGTGCGTATCTCCCCTGCTTATGCTGGAGGTCGGCTCTTTGTGTCCAAGGGCGGTAGCGTGCCGTTTCGCAGAACAGGCCACGCCGGTCAGCGCTACGCGCCAGCAGTGATGGAGGTTAATGATGCCGCAAAAGGATTATGAAGGTCAGGGCACGCTCAGAGACATTGCATACATCCTCTTCAAACACAAGCAAAAAATGATTATTACCTTTGGCGCGACCCTGCTGACCGTCATCGTCGGCTCGCTATTGATGACACCGGTATATCAGGCCTCTTCCAAGATATTGGTCAAGTTCGGCAGAGAAAATGTCTACATGCCTGCTGTTTCTCGTGGCGGTGGTTCCGAAGCCATTGTTGTCGACCCCTCTAGAGAAGAACATATCAATTCGGCCATAGACCTCCTCAAGGAACAAAATGTGATCGAAGCCGCGATCCGAAAAATAGGTGTGAAGAATATTTATCCGCAATTGCGTGGTGATGAAAACCCTTCTGCGGCGCAGGAAGCGCTGAACACAGCGACTCTTATGGTTCAAAAGAGGCTTTTCGTAGAGGGCGTAAAGAAATCGAACATCATAAACATTGAATTCGAACATAATAACCCGATCGTCGCAGCCAAGGTCGTCAACACTCTCATCGATACCTTCGTGGAACACCATGTCGCCGCATACAGGCAGCCACAAAGCTATAATTTCTTCGGAGAACAGGTGAAACTTCTTGCCGCAAAGTTGAAGGCGTCAGAGACAGAACTGGCTGCATTCGGAAACCTCCATTCTATCAGTTCGCTCCAGGATCAGAAGACAACGCTTCTCAAACAAATCTCTGAAATAGACATCGACCTTGCAAGGGTCAAAGCCGACCTAGCCGAAAGCAAGGGGAAGAGAGAAGCGCTTGAGGCAAGCCAGGGGTCTGCCACGGTTGAGCCACGGCTTGGCAAGGAAACAGACGCAAGTAACCCGTACGCACTCAGTGCTATTCGAACGCGACTGGCAGAACTGAAGTTAAAGGAGGCGGAACTGCTGAATAGATACTCGGAAACGAGTACACTTGTGAAGAACGTCAGGAAAGAGATTGAGCAGGCAGGGCAGCTTCTGGCCAAGGAAGAGATGATGTACCACGATAAAGACGTCAGAAGTCTGGACCAGAACATACAGGCCTTGAAGCAAAAAGAGGCAGCCCTCGAGAAAACAACGGCAGCTTCTCAAGGAAAGCTCAATAGCGTCACGATGGTGGAGAGGAGGTTCAAAGAGTTGGAGCGTCAATTCAAGCTTGATGAAGAAAACTACCAGCTTTACGTAAGGAAGATGGAGGAAAGTAGGATATCAAATGCCATGGATACAGAGAAGATAGTCAATCTCAGCGTGATCGGGCCTGCGTCAGCACCCGTCTCGCCTGTCCGACCAAATATTTTGCTCAATATTATCCTTGGAGTAGTTGTGGGCGGGTTGTTGAGTGTCTCGGTGACGGTGCTGGCCGAATACCTGGCCCACACATTCAATAAGGCTGAAGATGTTGAAAAGCGGCTTGGTGTCTCCGTATTAGCCTCAATCCGCGAAATGGAGAACTGAAGAGACCGCTATGTATGAGGACTTCTACGGCTTTTCCGAACGTCCCTTCGATGTCAACCCCGATCCCAAGTTTCTCTATCTAACCGAATCTCACCGGGAGGCCCTCGCATCGATGTTATACGGCATCAAGGAGAGACGGGGTTTTATAGCCGTAACAGGTGAGGTTGGTACGGGGAAAACCACGCTGGTAAACGCGTTGCTCAATAGTCTGAATGAGCACGTCACACCCGTGCACATCTTCAGGAAGTGCAACAGCTTTTCAGAGCTCCTCCGGACCATCAACTACGAGCTTGGCGTAACTTTCAAGGGTAAAGACCGGTTTGCCTTGTGGCAGAGGCTCAATGAGCATCTTCTTGGGAGAGCAAAGATAGGTCAGACGGTAGTACTCATCCTCGACGAAGCACAGAATCTGTCCAAGAGGATGCTGGAGGAGATACGCACGCTCTCCAATCTGGAAACCCAGAAAACGAAACTTTTGCAGATCATGCTCGTGGGGCAGCCCGAGTTGGAAATCAAGCTCAACTCGGCAGAGCTTCGCCAGCTCAGGCAGAGGATAAGCATACGCCGTACGCTTCGGCCGCTTAGGGACGGCGAGGTTGAGGCATACATCAAACATCGTCTCCGGCTGGTTGGCGGAGTCATCTACTCGCTCTTTACCAGCGATGCCCTCTCTCTCATCACCCGATATTCCAGGGGTATTCCCCGGGTCGTCAACATCCTTTGCGACAACGCGTTCCTCATTGGGTACGCTCTGAAGAAAAAGAAGATAGACGGAGCTATTATCCGAGAGGTTATAAGGGATCTGGAGGCCGAAATCCCGGCCTCTCGTGACACCCGTGAAGGTACGGTGGTCTTCCCGATCCGAGGTCCGGTTTCGGGAGGAGATGGCTGGATGCATGTGTTGAAAGACTTCTTTTCCGGTCTCTGGGGTAAGAAGCACGGCAGACCGACGAACGGTGCGGTGAATGCAGCCTCCACCGCTCCTGTGGGATTGCTACGGCAACAAAAGGGGGAATGAGGATGGGAAGAACTTTCGAAGCCCTCGTAAGGGCGGAAAAGGATAGTAAGCTAAGGCGAGAGGAACTGGCCCCGTTTGACCCAAAGGTCAGTCTCCAGCCCTGCGCGCCTTTTGGGCTTTCCATTTCTCAACAGGTCTCGGAGGAATATCAGAGGCTGAAGCACAACTTGCGCTCCTTGGCCCCTGAAGGCAGCAGCAAAGCCCTCATGTTTGTCGGCTCATCCCACGGCGAGGGAACTTCAACGGTTGTCGCAATGTTCGGCACAGTCCTTTCAGCGTCCGGGGAGAGCGTGCTACTCGTTGATGCGAACCTGAGAAACCCGTCACTCCATGAGATGTTCGGTGTTGAAAGGGCAGGTGGCGTTACCGAGATGCTTTTGAATCCAGTTGACTTGAAGGAGGTTAAGAAAGATACCCGCCGCAGCAATCTGTCAGTTGTCACAAGCGGTCTTCCAGCCTCAAACCCGGCTCTGGCCCTTGGATCGAAAAATGTCTGTTCTATGATCGAGCAAATGAAGGGCGAGGCTGAGTGGGTACTCATAGATGCCCCACCAGTAAACGAATACAACGATGCGATGGCCTTCTGCCCAGAGATTGATGGAACTGTACTTGTGATTCAAGCTGAGAAAACCAGATGGGAAGTGGCACAAACAAGCAAACAAAGACTTGATGATGCAAGGGTCAAGGTAGTTGGAGTGGTCTTGAACAAGCGGAGACTCCATATCCCAGGCTGGTTGTACAAGTTATTGTAATCGGTTTTCGATTATACCAGGCTGCAGTTTGCAGTCCTGAGGGGCCCTGGTTATGTGGTCTTATCCCCGCTATATTATGGTACTTGGTCTGAGGCTATGCGATCTCATGGGCATGACCGCCTGGTTTTTGCTGGCGGCTGCAATGGAGTCCCATTGGATCGAGCAGGTATCCTTTAGGTATTTCCTTTCAACCCGCATCAAGATCCAGAATTTCGTGATATTTTTCGGTCTGCTCCTGGCATGGCACCTGATTTTCCGCACGTTTGCGCTCTACGAGTCGAAGAGACTCTCCAGCCGTATCGAGGAAGTAGTAGATGTCATCAAAGCTATGATCGTCACGACACTGATGGTGGCTGCGACTGGCCAAGTGTTTAGGATCACGATGATCACGCCTTTGTTCCTTTTCATCTTCTGGGGCGGTAGTGCGGCCACCATGATAATGGGACGGGTCACGATGCGGGTCATGCTCAGCGCGATAAGAAAACGGGGTAGAAACCTGAGCAACATCGTCATCGTCGGTATGAATGACCGGGCAGTGGGTTTTGTGCGGAAGCTCCGGCGCCGGCCGGAACTGGGATACAACGTGGTTGGATTCTTCGACCATGAGGGACGCAAGGAGACAGAGGCCTTCAAGCGATGGAAAGGTGAGCTCCTCGGTGATCTGAGCAGCTTCCAGGAATATCTCCGGAGGCACGTCGTGGACGAGGTTGCCATTTTCCTTCCCATGCAGTCATTTTACAGGGAATCATTTCGGTTAATCGCTGCCTGCGAAGAGCATGGCATAATCGTTAGAGTCCCCATCCAGCCATTTGACTTGGGCATGGGCAAGGCGCAAATCGAACCGCTGGAGAGCGATCCCCTGCTCACGATTTATACAGGAGCGATGCGGGGACCCTCCTTGCTCACAAAGCGACTTATGGATGTTGCCTTGTCTGCTGTTTTGCTCGTCCTTCTCATGCCTCTCTTCGTCGTTGCCGGTATCGCGGTAAAGCTCAGTTCGCCCGGCACGGTATTCTTCGTTCAGGAACGGGTGGGATTGAATAAGCGTAGGTTTCGGCTCTATAAGTTCAGGACGATGGTTGAAGGTGCTGAAAAATTGCTGGCCCAGGTGGAGCATCTGAATGAGATGAGCGGGCCTGTTTTCAAGATCAGGGAGGATCCCCGCGTTAATCGAGTGGGCCGGATTCTACGTAAAACCAGCGTCGATGAGCTGCCGCAGCTCTTCAACGTGCTGAAGGGCGATATGAGCTTGGTGGGTCCACGACCCATGTCGATCAGGGACTTCAACCTATTCGACGAAGACTGGCACCGACGCCGGTTCAGTGTGCGCCCAGGGGTCACGTGCCTCTGGCAGGTCTGCGGCCGTACCAGCATTCCCTTCGACAAGTGGATGGAACTGGACATGCAGTACATCGACCAGTGGTCCCTGTGGCTCGACCTGAAGATCCTGTTCAGGACGGTTCCAGCGGTGCTGAAAGGCTCGGGCGCCGCCTGATCAGGAAGTCCAGAGAGTAATTGTTTGCACATCAGTGACATCTCGACCTTTTACCACGACAGTGCGACCTGCGCGGCACGAAGGGAATCCGTTCGGTAGACTAACGCGATGAATTTCAACTGATGCTGAATGGCAGACTGAGAGAGGTTTTCCAGAAGGGTCCCGGTAGGGCAAACATCCTGGGAGTGGAGGTCGACCTCGTGACCCGCTCCGAGACAGCGGCTGCGATGGAGCTAGCAATCCAGAACAGGACGTCATTCACCGTGTCATTCGTCAACGCTCATATGGTGATCACGGCCCGGGAAGACTCAGAGCTCAGAGAAGCTCTCAACGGTTGTTCGCTGGCGGTTCCCGACGGCATGCCGCTGGTTTGGCTGTCACGCTGGACGGACAGGCCGCTGTCACAGAGGGTGGACGGCTTCGGGATGTTCCGCCATTTCTGCGCCCTGTCGGAGGTTAAAGGCTACTCCCATTTTTTTTACGGGAGCAGCCCCGCCGTACTGGAGCCGATGACCCGGGAACTAGGGCAGTCTTTCCCGAGGCTCAAGACGGCGGGAAGCATCTCTCCGCCATACCGACCACTCACGCCGGCAGAGGAGACCCGGCACCTGGAGCTGATCAACGAGAGCGGAGCCGACGTCCTCTGGGTGGGTCTCGGCTGTCCGAAACAGGAAAAGTGGATATACCGGGTGCGCAACCGGGTCAGCGTCCCCGTGATAGCGGGGATCGGGGCAGTCTTCGAGTTCCAAGCCGGCACGGTCAAGAGGGCCCCCGCATGCCTTCAGAACTGCGGCCTTGAATGGTTGTTCCGTCTCATCATGGAACCCAGAAGGCTCTGGAAGCGCTACCTCGTCGGCAACCTGCAGTTCGTTTACTGGATCTGCCGGGAGATAGTCGGTTACTGCATGGCGAGCAAAAAAAGAAAACGGCACACGACTGGAGGCGTGACGAAATGAAGCAGAATCCGCACTCCAGCCCGTGGCCCATTGCCGCTGACCCGGAAGTAGTCAGGAGAGTCCTACTACTAGGTCTGCTCGCCATCGGGGGCGTGTTTGCGGGACTCATAGTGCTCAGGTTCTCGCCACCCAAGGTCCTGGCCGCGGGCATTGGCTTGGCGGTGGTCGCCCTTTCGATCCGAAAGATCGAGTTCCCTTTTTACGTGACACTCTTTCTCTTGGTTGTGGCTCAAGAGGGTGAGGCAACGAAGGGAAGCCTCTTCGCCTATCTAGAGATGCTCAATCGGCCCGGCGTGCCTTCACTCGTCGAGGTGGCCGTAGGGGTGCTTACCATGGCAGTGGCTCTCGGCTCGATCTTCTATCGAGACAAATCTGCGGTCTCACCTTTCAAAGCGCCGTTCCTGATTTACGCAGGTCTTCTACTCGTTGGTCTTGTTATGGGCTTCACGCGCAGCCATGATCCAATAATACTCAAGGAGGACTTCAAGAAACTCTTGATTCCATTGCTTTTCCTCTTTTGCAGTCTTAATATCCTGATTTCCGAAGAGAGAATTCACAGAACAGTGGTATTTGTTTTTGTCCTGACACTTCTCAAGGCCTGCCTTGGGATACTCTACTATTTTGGTGGCCTTGGATTCGCGTACGGTGACTGGCGGGTGGTATTTCTCGAGTCGGCGGACGTACTACTTGTGGCGACCGTGGCGATAGTGCTCTTCAGCAAGATGACGTCAGAGAGGATGAGGGTCGGCAAGCTGCTGCTCTATTTCGGGGCCATCGTACCGATGCTCCTTGCGCTCTTCTTTTCGTACCGAAGGAATGCCTGGCTGGGTTTTCTTGCCTCCCTCGCTCTTCTTTTTCTCCTCCTGCCCGATCGCCGACGTATGAGGATGGCGCTCTTCGGCGGCTGCCTCGGCTTGTGCGCGCTGGTCCTGGTCTTTTCGTCGACTATGGCATCCAGGGCCCCCTCGGACAGACTGCTGAGTGAGAAGATCACATCGATGAGTGATCGCGATTACAGTTCCAACGTGGCCCACGTGAACGAGTGGCTGGTGGCCATGGAAGACACCCTCAAATCGCCCGTCTTCGGCCTGGGCCTCGGCTCGGTACACAGCCCGACACCAGGATTTGAAGGCATCCAGCGGCACACGGTGCACAACGCTTTCATCATGCTCTGGATGAAGATGGGGATCTTTGCCGTCATCCTTCTGTTCTGGTGCATTGTGCGCTATGTAGTGTTCGAGCTGAAGAGTTTGAAGGTAAACCGGGGAGGCCCTGGGTATGCTTTGCAACTGGGATTGTTCGCCATGGTCGGGTTCTGGATGGTCGCGGTCAACGTAGGACCGACCTGGTTCTACACGAGGGAGACCTGCCTCATGGCGCTTACCGCGGCCACAGCGATACAGCTGGCGAAGCTGCGGGATTCGGCCGCACGGACAAAATCATGAGCCTCGCGCACAGGACGATCAACAACGCGGTGTACAACACGCTGGGCTGGCTCGTGCCCATAGGCCTAAGCCTGCTCCTTGTGCCCTACATCGTTTCGAAGATGGGGGCGGAAGCTTACGGGCTATTGGCACTCGTGCTCACGGTCGTCGGCTATTTTGCGTTACTGGATCTGGGTTTAGGGACTGCGGTGATCAAGTACGTGGCTGAGTACGCGGCACGGGATGACCGGGAGAGAGTCAACGAGGTCATCGGGACGATCCTTGCCATCTTCCTCATCGCCGGAACGATCGGGGGACTGGCGGTGTTTATTCTGTCCGAGCCGCTCGCCACCAGGGTGCTCAAAATATCTCCCGAGCTGACGCCGGTGGCCATCCTGATATTCCGCATCGGCTCGGCCGGTCTCTTCCTCAGTCTCTTCCTCTCGGTCCTCTCCGCGATCCCGGCCGGACTGAACCGCTTCGACATTACGAGCCTCGTCAATGTAGTGCTAGGCACAGCGACGATGTTAGGCACGGCGCTGCTCCTGGCCTTGGGGTACATGATCGTTCACGTAGTTATCTTAAACGTGGCGCTGAGCGGGTGCGCAATCCTGCTCTACGCCGTTATCGTGAAAAGGCTGATTCCATGGGTCCGGTTCGTGCCGTTACTGCGCTTGGGCCCGGCGAGGCGGATGCTGACCTTCGGGCTCTACACCCTGCTCAGTAGAATCTCCTACCTTGTCAACTACCAGGCGGACCGTATCATCACCGGTGCTATTCTGGGCATTGCGTGGGTTACCTACTATGTGGTGCCATTCGCCATCGTCAACCGTATCACGACCATCACTGTGAACATCGGGATGGTCATCTTCCCCGCGATCAGCGAGCTGCAGGGGCTGAACCGGCATGACCGCGTAACTGAGGTTTACCTTACGTCGTCACGGGTCATCGCCGTCGTGGCTACCGCCATATGCCTACCGCTCTTTGTCTTCGGAGGTCGGCTGCTGACCTTGTGGATGGGGGCGGACTTCGGCGCGAAGGCGGGTCATGTGATTGTTCTCCTGACGCTTGGCCTGTTCCTGAGCGCTCTTACTAATGTCCCGACCTTCGTCGTCCAAGGCATCAACAGGCCCCGCGTGGCCGGAATTGCAGCAATGAGCAACGCTCTCCTCAACGTGGCTCTTGCCATCCCTGGGGCAGCTTTCCTGGGGATCAACGGCATCGCGATGGCCTTCCTCGCCAGTAACTTGGTGGTCACGCCTGCTTTCGTCTGGTACGTCCATCGGAGAGTGCTCGGGCTTCCCCTTTCGGTTCTGCTCGTCGAAGCGTATGGCAGGCCTTTCCTCGCGGGCCTCGTCCTGGCCCTCCCGCTTATGCTCGTGCCGCAGGAACGGATCGGGAGTCTGATCGGGATCCTCGCAGTCATGGCGTTGACGGGCGCGGGTTACGTTTTGCTCGCCTACTGTATCGGTGTGCTTCCGCGGGATGAGAGGAGAGTGGTTGTAGACTACGTGAAAGCGGTGGTCAGGAGGCCGTGAAAGTGATACTGGTAACCACGGCCGGTGGAACTGAGTCACGATACCTAGGCGCACGCGCATGTGCTGTCTGAGGCGCTCAGAGTTTGTCGGGCGCTTCGAGTCTTCTCTGCCCGGGCGCCTGTTATGTGGGAGGGGTTTTGCCGCGTTGGCATGTAAGTGAAGATGAGTGGAGGGGGACGAATATGAACGGAGACATGAATCATCAAACAGTGGTCGTAACCGGTGGTGCAGGATTTATTGGATCCCATCTTGTTGATCTCCAGCTCGAGAGTGGCGCAAACGTCTGCGTAATCGATAACCTTTCCTATGGCAGGCGATCGTTTCTTCCACCGGAGGGTCCGAACTTTCATTTCTTCAACGGGGATATCCTGGATGAGAATCCTCTGGAAGAAGTGTTGACCCGGTTCAAGCCGAATACCCTCTATCACCTTGCGGCGATCCATCACATCCCTACTTGTGAACGGAAGCCGGACCTTGCCCTGCGCGTGAACGTGGAGGGGACACAGCGTCTGCTGTCGCGGCTACGGGAGACAGAGTCCCTGCAGCGGATCGTTTTTGCTTCGAGCGGGGCCGTGTATGACACGCTTGATGGGCCGCTTAGCGAGGAAACACGGGTGGTGCCCCACGATATCTACGCTGTGTCGAAGGCGACAGGAGAGCATCTTATGCGTCTTCACGCGAAGCGCACAGGCGCGACGTGCATCGTCGCAAGGCTCTTCAACGCCCTGGGCGCCCGCGAGACCAATGCCCATATCGTTCCCGACATGCTCGAACAGGTGCTGGCCGGCCGGCGAACGATCGAGCTCGGCAATCTGGAACCGAAGCGGAGTTACATCCACGTTGCCGATGCGGCCGCCGGCCTCTCTGCCCTGGGCTCTTTCCCGATAGCAGAAGGTTTCCAGGTGTTCAACGTGGGATCAGAGGAGAATTATTCCGTCGCCGAACTGGTTGCTCTGCTGTCGGAGGCCCTGGGTGAAGAACTCGTGTCCAGCCAGGTACCCGAGCGCACGAGGCGGGTGGATAGGCCCACCCAGCAGGCAGATATCGGTAAGATACGCTCCGTCGCGCAGTGGGGACCGATGCGGACGGTAAGGATGGCGCTGGCGGAAGCGCTCAAGGAGGCTTTCGCTGGTCGGGAGGAGAGAGTCGTGGGCGAGATGGGTTGTTCAGGGCGGCCACTTCGGGCCGGGTAGGGATGAGATGCGCGCCAAACGCTTGCACATCGGCATTGTAGCCGCTGAGAGCTGGCAGGGAGGGGTGGTTTACACGCACAACCTGTTGCGTGCCCTCAGGACTCTTCCCCCCGAAGAACAACCTGCCGTAACGCTCTTTTACGAGCAAAACCCGGCGCGATTTAAGGAATTATTGCCGTTGGCCGATGCCCATTTTCCCTATCGCACCTGGTTAGGCAATTCGGGACTTCCCGGTCCGGTCCGGAAGATTGTCTCAGGCTTCAAGGCCGGTCTGAGAGTGGCCCTGACTGAATCGGATGTTCAACTAGCGGTCCTCGGAAGGAGTTTAGGGGTGCATGCAATGTTCCCGCTCTTTGACCCGCGGCATCGGCTGATCCCCGGAGGAATCTCCTGGATACCCGATCTGCAGCACAAGGCCCTCCCGCATTTCTTCACAGAAGGAGAATTGCAGGCCAGGGACCGTCAGTTCGGCGCACTCCTCGATCAGCGGAACGGAACAGTTGTCTTCAGCAGTGAGCATGCCCGAAGGGAAGCGATGAGATTTTTCGGAGAGCCTAAGGCAAGAACCCATATACTTCACTTCGCCACTGTCCCAGAGCAGGCCTGGTATGGTGACCCGGCGCCGGTGCTGGCTAAATATGATATCGCACGGGAGTACCTGATCGTTTGTAACCAGTTCTGGGTGCACAAGGAGCATGCCCTGCTATTCGAGGCCATACGACTCCTCGCGGAGCAGGGAAGGGAGGTACACGTGGTCTGTACCGGGCCGACGGACGATTACCGGAAGCCCGACTATTTCGCCAGTATTCAGGCTCAGATAGAAGCGGGACACATCGGTCACCTTGTTTCTATCCTGGGCCTTGTCCCCCGTCAGGAGCAGGTTATGCTGATAAGAGGCGCCTCGGCGCTTGTGCAGCCATCGTCATACGAAGGCTGGAGCACCGTCCTGGAGGACGCGCGCGCACTGGGAAAGCCAGTGATTGCTTCCGACTTCCCCGTTCACGTCGAACAGGCCATCCCGGGGGCGGTCTATTTCCGAGGCGGAGACGCCGTGGATTGCGCAAGGGCGATTGCGGAGCATTGTGAGCGAAGGGGGGACCAAGAACGGACGGGCATTCTCACGGAGCACGCTCTCCGAGTGCAGGAATTCGCACGATCCTTTGTGGGCATAGTTGCGTTGGCTCAGCACAGATCGCAGCCTCGAGTCATGACTTGAGTTCGGGGCTCAGCGCACCGGGAGGCTGTGAAACGCCTGCTTATCTGTCTGGCTTCAGGGTTCGTCTATTATGCGCGGTTTATTCACCTGCTCAGGTTTCTTCGGCGGCGAAATGCAAAGATACTTATCTATCACGGCGTCAGCTTGCGGGGAGTCCCAGAATTGTGTACCCACGCCCATGCTGCTGATTGCGCTGTGAGTCTCCAGCTTCGTTTACCTGGCCGCCTGTTACGTGGGAGCCGTTTTACCGCGTAGCAAGAAAGGCTGTGCTTTGCGGCGACGCAAAGTGAGCACTGTGGCGCTTCACCGCGATTATGCAAAGGCCGTGATATCTGGTGGGGAGGATTTGTGCTATGAAGGTGCTTATTGTTGCCCAATCCGACCTGGGAGGGGGGGCCGGAATTGCGGCATACCGGCTACATTCAGGGCTCCGCAGGGCAGGCGCTGACTCAACAATGCTCGTCACTGAGAAGCTCAGTGATGACCCGACGGTACTCAGCCGGAGGAGCGCCATGCGTAATCTGCTGTGGCGTATCAGGCTCAGGGCAGCGGAGAAGATTACGCGTCTTCAGAAGCCACTCAACTACAACCTTCATTCCATCAATCTGTTCTGCGATGATATTGTCAATAAAATCAATGAGCACCCTGCGGAACTGGTCCATCTCCACTGGGTCGGCAACGAGATGTTGAGCGTTGCCGCCCTCAAAAAGATACGGAAGCCGATCGTCTGGACCCTCCACGATATGTGGGCGTTCAGTGGCGCTGAACATTATGCTACGAATGGTGAGAGCCGTTATGTAGATGGATATACCGCACGTAATCGTCACCCAATGGATCGTGGGCTTGATATCGACCGATGGGTCTGGAAAAGGAAAGTGAAGCAATGGCAAGGAATCGAGTTCACGATCATCACTCCGAGCGCCTGGTTGGCTGAAGAAGCTCGCAAAAGTTGGATTTTCCGGCGAAGCAGGGTCGAGACGATACCTAATGGGATAGATACCGCGAGAATGAAACCGGTGAGCAAGGAGTTTGCCCGTGACGTTCTTTGTCTTCCGCTGGACAAAGAGCTGGTTTTGTTCGGTGCCATGGATGCAACGAGTGACCTGCGCAAGGGTTTTCAGTACCTGAAGGCGTGCATGGGTCGCCTCGCGGAACAAGGGTACGGCGAAAGAATAGAGTTTGTGGTCTTCGGAAGTTCCGGGCCCGGTCAGCTCCCTGACCTACCCTTTAAAACCCACTATCTGGGCAGATTGTCGGGCGAGCACATCTTATCGCTTCTTTACTCAGCCGTTGACCTCTTCGTGATGGCCTCGGTAATCGAGAACCTGCCCAATGCGGTTATGGAAGCCATGGCTTGCGCTACGCCCTGCGTCGGGTTTGAGGTGGGTGGAGTCCCTGAGATGATCGAACATCTGAAAACCGGTTTTGTAGTGCGCCCATATGATATAGATGGATTTGCCTACGGCATTTTGTGGCTTCTGGAGGACCGAGATAGAAAAAGAAAGCTTGGGGCGAATGCCCGGAAAAAGGCTGAAGCCGAATATCGGGATACCGTGGTCGCAACCCGGCACCTCAACCTGTACGAGGAAGTGCTGAAACAGGCGTGGCCGCAAACGTGCCGGGCACGGTCATCTTCCCGATGAAAGCCCTGCCCACCCGGCTCATTTTTGTGTTTCTCTATTATGCAGGGTTTGTCTGCCTTCTCAGGTTTCTTGGGCGGCGAAATGCAAAGATACTTCTCTATCACAGCATCAGCGACGACGACAGCTTTGTGCGAGATCCGGAGAATTGCGTACCTACGGTTTTTGCCAGGCATATGGACTACGTGCTCAGACATTACAGGATCATGCCGCTGAAGCAACTCGTGGAGGCCCTTGAACGAGGTACACTCCCCAACAGATCGGCTGTCATTACTTTTGACGATGGGTTTGCCGACAATTTCCGCCATGCTTACCCTTATCTAAAGGAACATATGATCCCTGCAACTATTTTTCTGGCCGTGGAACCCATGACAAGCGGGAAACCTTTATGGATTCAGGAGCTCCACTACCTTACCACGAGATACGGAAGCAGAAGCGTGGCGGCAAAATTGGGGTCTCTCGTAGAGGACCTGGACATCGAGCCGTCTACGGACACGCATGGTCGTGAGATGGCCACCGTGAAGGCGCTGGAAGGATATCTTGCGTATTCAGTCAGCAAGAGCAGAAGGGACGAGATTCTGGACGCGCTGTACCGGGAGTTCGCCATCTCACGTAAAGATGCCCTCTCCGGGCAAGAACTCTTCCTGAATTGGGCTCAGGTTCGGCAAATGTATGCCGACGGAATATCTTTCGGAAATCATGGCATGTCGCATACCCCGCTTGCAAGCATGCCGTTGGAAGAACAGGAGAGAGAAATCAAGGACTCGAAGAGATCGATAGAGCAGCACTTGTCCATGACCTTTATCCCTTTCTCGTACCCCTTTGGCCAGGCCAGGGATTTTACAGCGGAAACTGAGTCCCTGGTGAAGAGCGCCGGCCATGACTGTATCCTGACCGCTCTGCCGACCTTGAACGGGCCCGGCACCACACCATACCGGTTGGGACGTATCCCGCTAAGGAGCATGCCCGTCTTCCGGCTGGCTTTTGAGCTGGAAAAGGGCGTCCTCAAGAAATTCTTACGCCGCGAACCAGCAAAGCCGGCATGCATCCGGAGCAGATGATGACAGACGAGAGCGGACTCCAGGTGGACCTTATTCAGGACGCCAGGCAACTGGAAGACCTGAAAGAGGCGTGGAACAGCCTCGTCGAGAAAAATGAAACGAGGACAGTTGAGCTCACGTACGAGTGGGAGATGACATACTGGAAGTACTTTCATCAGAATGCCGAGCTTTTTGTACTCGTCGTGAGAAAAAACGGGTCTGTCATGGGAATTGCCCCACTCAAGCTGGTGCGTAAGAGCGTATTGGGTATGAAGCTTCGCAGCCTTGAATTTATCGCAGCGGCGGAGTCGAACTATCAGGATTTCATAACCAACGGGGATCGCCGCGAGGCCCTTCAAGCTATCTGGCACTATTTGCTTCGACACAAGGACCTCTGGGAGCTTCTCCAGACTCAAACATGTTCCTGAGTCTTCGTCGACACCGGTTTTTTCAGCAAAGGGCACGCCGAATCTTGCGTCTCCAGGGTGGCGGGGGCCGGACGTTTTCTCCTGATAGATAGCTACAAGTCATGGGATGAGTATTACCGAGGGTTGTCACGCCATGTGAAGGATGAAATATCCCGTCATTCAAGGCATCTGAGCAAGCATGGGGCGCTGACTCATATCCACTGCTCCAGCGAAGAGGAGTTCACCTCATACCTGAAGGTCCTCTTCGAGTTGCACCGTCGGCGCTGGAACTCAACTGATACGCCAAGTCAGTTCAACGATCGAAGTGCTTGCAGCTTTTATCTGGAGACAGTGGCGAAATTATTTCCCAAAGGTCAGATTGATCTTTTTGTCTTAAAAGCAGGGGAGGTGCCGGTCTTTCTCTCCTACGCGTTTATCTTTGACGGGCGTTGGCAGTCACAGACCCACTGTTTTGATCTGGATTATGCCAAAAGTGCGCCGGGCACCGTGGGAGCAGCCACTGAACTGAAGGATGCCTTTGCCAGAGGGACGCGGGTGATGGATTTTGGCGACTATTTTCATTATAAGACAAAGTGGACTAAGAGTTGTGGAACCAAGCTGAGCCTCGAAGTCTATCCTTCCAAGCCCGTTTCTCTCGCTGCGTGGCTTCTGGCCGCGACAGGAGGTCCCATGCGCGCACAGTTAAGAAAGATTGGCGTCATAAGGAATCTGGTTCGGCGGATGCGGAGACGGGCCAACAACGGGGCTCAGCAGCAGGAGAATCACGTTGCCTGAGGGGGTCCCGGGCGCACCCGCGCGAAACAAAATGCTCCTGCTGGCCTATGCCTGCAGCCCTTTCATGGGTTCCGAGCCCGCCACCGGCTGGAACGGTGCACTTCAGTCGGCGACGTACTTCGACACGTGGGTACTCTGTCGGGAGCATATTTTTCGGGAACACATCGAGACGTATCGCAGGGAACGGGGGGAGACGGCTGGCCTGCATTTCTGCTTCGTGCCGATCTCGCGGCTGGAACAACTGCTCGACCACATCCCCTGGCTCTTTTACTGGGGCTACAGGCGCTGGCACCGCCGTGCCTTCCGGGAGGCGCTGCGGTGCCACGAGAAGGAACGGTTTGACGCCGTCCACCAACTGAACATGTGCGGTTTCCGCGAGCCGGGCTACCTCTGGAAACTCGGGATTCCCTTTATCTGGGGCCCGGTGGGGGGAGCCCAGAACTACCCGTGGCGGTTCTTGTGGAGCGGCGGACTTGGATGTGTCTTCGAGGAGGGTCTGAGAACGATCGTCAACCGGTTACAGTTCCGTTACAGTCGACGGGTTCGGCAGGCAGCCCGAGAGGCTGCGGTGGTCGTGTGCGCCAATTCCGACGCAGTCCGTGGCTTCGAAAGGGTCCACAACGTTAAGCCACTACTCATGGCGGAGGTGGGCACCAACGGTAGTGCTGCGGCAGACGAGCGCGTGAGGTCCCCAGGTCATCCCTTGAGAATCCTCTGGTGCGGGAATTTAGAGCACCGCAAGGCCCTCCACTTGCTGCTGGGCGCCCTTGGAAAGCTGGGGGGATCGATTCCTTTTGAGCTGAGGATACTGGGTATGGGGCGCAACTGGAGCAGATGGCGCAGAATAGCGCAGCGTGAGGGGGTCGCTGCGCACTGCACGTGGTTGGGAAGGGTCCCCCATGATGAAGTCATTCATTTCTATCAGTGGGCGGACATTTTCGTTTTCACCAGCCTGAGAGACACCACCGGTACTGTGGTCCTCGAAGCGCTCACTTACGGCGTTCCCGTGATCTGCTCTGACCACCAGGGGGCCGGTGACATGGTGACGGGTGACTGCGGGGTGAAGATTCCCGTGACCCGCCCCGGGGAGTTCGTAGAAAACCTGAGCCAAGCCATATCTGCATTGGCGCGCGACCGCTCGGAGCTTCACCGCCTCGCTGAGGGAGCGGCGGCACGAGCGAAGGAATATACCTGGTCCCTCAAAGGAGAGCGGATGGCTGCCCTGTACCGGGAGGTCATGTCCGGTGCGAGGCCCCCTTCCAGATGAACAGACCGCTCAAACTCCTCTTCCTCCTCAGCGCCGGCAGGCGCTCGGCAAACTACGTGCGGGCCCACCACCTTGCGAAGGAACTGACCCACCTTGGTCACCGGGTCACGCTTATGTTGGTGTCGGACCAAAAACGGTTTCGTCGGACGGTGACGGGCGAGAACGGTCTGCGCGTGATAGAAACTCCCGGGTTTTTCCATGAGAACCTCGGTCCGGGGTGGAACAGGATCTATCTGGAGTCAGGAACCGGGCCACTCGATATCTATCACAGAATACGTGAAGGGCTGGCCGGCGGCTATGACATTGCACAAACGTTTGATCACGCGCCGAATGTGGCGATACCTGCCGCTCTTTTTTGTAAGAAGGCCAGGGTCGCGGTGGTCTCCGACTGGTGTGACGTCTACTATCTTCCGGGCGGCCTGCGAGATCTCTACCACACCAGGTACGACTTCCTTTACCGCAAGGCGGGCTTCCCCTTCTGGAATTACAACCGTTACGCAGAGCTGAGCCTGCGAAGCAGGGCGGACGGGATTACGGCCATTTCCGGCCCCCTCGCCCGGTTGGCTGTCCGGTGCGGCATCGACAAGGAGAAGGTCTTCATTGTCAGGGGAGGTGCGGACGTCGACAAGGTGCGCCCTTTGCCGAAGGAAGAGTCACGGCGCCAATTAGGCCTTCCCGTGGATGGGCAGATCGTCGCCTTCATGGGCACTTTCCAGGGGGACCTGGACCTGCTCATCAAGAGCCTGCAGCTTGTCCGGAAACAGGTCGAGCAGGCCTACCTGCTTGTAATAGGAACGTCTGTGCCCTGGCATGCGGAAATGGCGAAAGCGCTCGGGGTTCGCGACAGGTTGCTGGAAGTGGGTCGCTGCTCGGACGAGATGCTGCCCCAGTATCTGGCGGCGGCTGATGTCCTCGCCTTACCGCTCAAACGGAACCTACCCAACGAGACTCGGTGGCCGAACAAAATCGGGGAATACATGGCCTCGGGGCGGCCGGTCGTCGTGAGCAGGGTGGGCGACGTGGCAGAGATGGTAGAGGCGCGTGGCATAGGGCTGGTGGCTGATGCGTCTGTGGAGGATATGGCCGCCCAGATCAAGCGGCTTCTGACCGATCCCGTTTTGGCAGATGCGCTGGGACGCAAGGCGCGCCAGGTCGCCTGCAGTGAGCACACGTGGGGCCATCGCGCACGCGAACTGGAACAGGTCTACCGGGTGGTCCTCGAACGGAGAAGAAAGGAAGGAGGATCATGACGGACACGGACTTGCCCGGTGTGTCACTGGTGATCATCTCGCACAACGAGGAGAGGAACATCGGGGACTGTCTTTCAGCGGTGAGCTGGCTTGAGTACCCTCGCGACAAACTGGAGGTTATCGTTGTCGACAGTTCCTCTGACAGGACCTGCGAGATCGTCCGGGCTCACAGGAACGTGACGTTGATCGCTTCAGCCAGCTCCGGCTTTTCGGCCAAGCGCAACGAGGGCTGGCGGGCCGCTTCCCACGAGTTGATTGCCTTTCTCGACGCGGACTGCATGGCACCGCCGGACTACCTGTACCGCATGGTGCCCGGAATAGCCCAACCCGACGTAGCGGGCGTGGGCGCGAACGCATATCCACCACCGGATGCAACCTTTTTCGGGCTGTGTGTCGCCTGCCTCGGAAAGCCCGCGGGAGGGGCCATAGGATTCGACTGCGAGGCCCGATTCCTGGAGAGAGGGGTGACATACATCGGGTCAGGGTGCTCCATATTCAGGAGAAGCGCCCTCGACGCCGTCGGTGGGTTTGACGAGGACTTGCGCCACGGGCATGAGGACGTCAACGTCTGCGAGCGCTTACGGAAATCGGGTTACGCGTTAGTGTACCAGCCGGATGCCTTCATCTATCACAAAACGCGGGATAGCGTTCCACACTTCTGCCGGTGGGCGTTCAGAAGAGGTCGGGCGCATCTGTCCGCATTCTCGCCGACGTGGAAGAGGCTGATCTTGGAGCCCTTCTCCGCTCTCTGGCCTTTTGTGGGCATCGTATCTCTGTTCCTGGTCCCTCCTGCCTATTTGCTGGGCAGTCTCGGGGCTGCCCTGTTGCTTATCCTGTGCGTGATCACCGTCCGCCGTCGCAGGGGTTCCGCTCTTTTTCCGACCGGCGGCAGAAAGCTAACGCTTCTCATCCAAAGGCGGCGCAGGATTGGAATCAGCCTACCCGGGATACTCTTCGTGGTGGTGCCTCTCTTCTATCTAGACCGGCTGATTATCAACATCGCGCAGCTTTACGGTAAGGTGCAGCAGGGCCGGAAAAAGCCGCGGGTGACCTGTGGTCGAGCACCTCAGGGCTCGACGAATCACCGGGAAACGGCACAGTCGTGATGGAAAAGATGAAGGTAACCGTGGTAATGGCGTGGTTCGTGCCCTACCGGGTGCCCTTCTTCCGAGAGCTGGCCCGGATTAATGGGATCGACCTCACCGTCATCTTCTGCTCGCCGATGGAGGAAGGGCGGGACTGGGCAACCCCGCACGACCTGCCCTTTAAGGCGGTTTTCCTCCGACCCGGGCCAGGAGTCCGTTACCGATACCGCCATCTCTTCGGTGAGTCCAATTCGGTCCGCTACCCTTCAGGGCTTCTGCGGGCCTTGCGCGAGATAAAGCCGGACGTGCTGGTAGGATATGAGTTCCGGCCCGAGTGCATCCTGACGGCGGTCTACGGACTGGTCCACCGAAAGCCCTATGTGGTCTGGTCGGACACCACGGGGCTCCTCGAGGCACGGCTCGGCGCTCTGCGGCGGTTGGTCCGTAGGGTTATCCTTTCCAGGACAAAGGCAGTTGTGGGATCCTCATCAGACACCCTGGACCACTTTAATGAAACCTTTGGCTACCCACGCGATCGGATGTCGCTGAGCATCCTGAGCGCCCACCTGGACGATTTCGCACCGGCCCAGCCTCCCGCTCCCTTCCGGGCGACCTCACCGGTGGAGGGCGTACGCTTTGTTTTTTCCGGGCGTCTGGTCTTGCTCAAGGGGCTCGACATTCTCATAAAGGCGTTTGCGGAAGTGAGGGAGCATCTGGCCGGAGCTGTTCTCACCATTATAGGTGACGGCCCTGAGCGGCGCAGGTTGGAAGACCTGGCGGCACGGTCGGGTGTTTCGGAGTCAGTCTTCTTCAAGGGTGCGCTTTCTCAGGGCAGGATGGCCGAGGAACTCCTGCGGCACGACGTTTTCGTCTTTCCGACACGGCTGGACGTTTTCGGGCTTTCCGTGGCTGAAGCGGTGGCATGCGGTCTGCCGGTTATATGTTCGAAGAATGCTGGGGCAGCGAGGGACTTTATCCGGCAAAACGGTGTGACCTTTGATCCCGAGAGGGTTGACGAGCTAACGGCGGCGATGGTCAGGTTAGGCAGCGACCCTGATCTCAGGCGCAAGATGGCTGACGCGGGCAGGGCGGTTGCGGCAGGTCATGGTTTGGCGAATGCGGTCGCGGGATTCCGCGAAGCCCTCGTACTAGCCTGTCCGAACCTTTCACCCATGGACGTTAACAGGTCTGCACGAGCCTGGAAGGCCCGGAGCTAGCGCAGGCACAACTTCCTTGGGGGGAAAGTGCATGCTCTCATGAATATTGCCCTCTATGTCAAATGGACCCTGACTCACGTCCGGGAGAAGGGGTTTTTAAGCGCGGTCGGCCGCCTGTTCGAGGCGACGTGGCAGCGGGTCTTCCAGGGCGAACATATCATCTTTTGCTTTGAGCTCAACAAAATAGATTTCCAGGCCGTGCCTCTTCCCCCTCATCTCACAGTTGAACGAAAAAAAAGAATAGCCGATATCAGCCTTGAGGACATGGCGCGGCTGGCTTCGGTGACCAGTGAACGCGTGCTGAGACGGGAGATGGAAGATCATTTCGAGAGGGGGTCTGATCTGTGGCTGACCAAGATCGACGGAACCATCGCCACCTACCAATGGAGTGTGAGAAAAGCACCACCCAAGCATTTTTTCTTCCCCATCTCCGACAATGACGTCTACATGTGGAATATCTGGACCTACAAGGAATACCGGGGTCGGAAAATTCCCTTCCATTCGGACTTCCTTATTTTTGGTGAAATGAAAAAAGAAGGGGTTGAGCGCGTGCTCCGGACAGTACGCAGGTGGAACAATCCGTCACTCAGGAATAACGTTAAGATGGCTACGTATGAGTTCGGTAGGGCAAGGGCCGTTCACATCTTCGGGAGGGATATAATCCTGTGGTCGCGCATGCACAACCAGGGTTAAGGCACGGTAACCCGGGGGCTCTCCTTTATACCATGCAGCTTTGGCGCCACTCGCGGGCCTGAAGGAAGCCCCATGAACATCGCCCTCTATGTCAAATGGACCCTGACCCACTTCCGGGAGAAGGGGTTTTTAAGCGTGGTCGGCCGCTTGTTCGAGGCGTCGTGGCAGCGGGTCTTCCAGGGCGAAAGTGTCATCTTTTGCTCTGAGCTCAACAAAATAGATTTCCAGGCCGTGCCTCTTCCCCCTCATATCACAGTTGAACGAAAAAAAAGAATAGCCGATATCAGCCCTGAGGACATGGCGCGGCTGGCTTCGGTGACCAGCGAACAAGTGCTGAGACGGGAGATGGAAGACCATTTCGAGTGGGGGTCTGATCTGTGGTACGCCAAGATCGACGGTATCATCGTCACGTACCGCTGGAACGTGAGAAAGGCCGTGCCCGACCATTTCTTTCCCCTCTCGAATAATGACGCCTATATGTATGGTCTCTTGACGTTCAAAGAATACCGGGGCCGGAACATCCCCTATTACCTGGACCATCACGTTCTCGGTGAACTGAAAAAGGAAGGGGTTGAGCGCGCGTTCTGGGCAGTGTACAGGTGGAACAAACCGTCACTCAGGTATACCAGTAAGATGCCTGCGTATGAGTTCGGGAGGGCAAGGGCCCTTCACATCTTCGGGAGGGATATAGTCCTGTGGTCGCGCATGCACAACCAGGGTTAAGGCACGGCAACCACAAGGTGTGACAAATGAAGGCTGAAAGGAGAAGAACATTGCGGGCAACCACGATCGAGAGAGTGATCCGGAAAAGCCAGAGAAAGGCGACAGGAAGGTTCTTGTTTCTCGCTTTGCTCTTCATCGTTCCCCTACTCTTTTCCGCGTCGTTATTCGGTGCGGAAATCCCCCAGGGAGGCTGGACCCTCAAGTATGTCGACAGTGAGGAACTTGTCGGCCAAAACGGGGCCGCGGTCAATGCCTTCGATGGCAATACGGGGACCATTTGGCACACCCAATGGTCTGGTTCGAATCCCCCGCCTCCGCACGAAATTCAGATCGATCTCGGCATGACTTACAACATAAATGGCTTTTATTATCTGCCCAGGCAAGATGGCGGCGTGAATGGACGGATCAAGCAGTACGAGTTCTATGTAAGCGCCGATGGTGTGAACTGGGGTACTCCGGTCTCCACAGGCACCTTCGCCAATGATGCCACGAGGAAGCAGGTCAGTTTCACCTCAAAGGCCGGCCGGTTCGTTCGTCTGAGGGCCCTCTCGGAGGTCAACGGCAATCCGTGGACCTCCATGGCTGAACTAAGCGTGCTGGGCACTCCCTCCTGGCCTCCGCACGCCGTTACCCGGTGGCGGGGTAACAAAGCCGGAGCAGTAACACTCACTCTCGACGACGGCTATGTCTCGGAATACACGCTCGGCATCCCGGCCCTTGAGTCACGGGGGTTCAGGGGCACGTTTTTCGTAATCACCGGCCTGGTGCAGACGCCGGCGCAGCGCTATTGCAGCTGGGATAACTGGAGGGATGCAGCGAGCAGGGGCCATGAGATAGGCAGCCACACAAAAACACATCCTGACCTGACGACACTCACTCATGATCAGATGGTTGATGAGGTAGCAGGATCAAAGACAGTGATCGACGGCCAGATTACCTCCCAGAAATGCACTACTTTTGCCTATCCCTATGGGGAGATGAACAGCGATGTGCAGGCTACTGCCCTAGATAGTTATATTGCGGCGAGGGGCGTTACGTGCGTATTGAACCAGGAGCCTTACGATTTTTCCAATATCAAGGCTTGCGATGATTCAGTTACGTTGGACCAGATGGAAGCACTGACGGATTCAGCAGTCAGTCAATCGGAATGGTTGGTCCCGATTTTTCATGCCCTGGATGGCGGAACAGATTATGGAAACTGGCAGGTAGCCACGCTTACACTCTACCTCGACTACCTGAATACAAAGAATGTTTGGGTAGATACTTTTGGAGCTGTCGTGAAATATATCAAAGAGAGAGCATCGGCTAATCTCTCCGTCCTGTCGAGTTCCAGCCAGCAGATCGTGCTCAGCCTCACTGATACGCTTGATGACGCCACCTACGACGAACCCCTTACCATACGCAGCGAGATTCCCGCCAATTGGACCTCCGTCACGATCCAGCAGGGCACATACAGCGCTCCCTTGACACCGGTTGCCGAGGGGTCAGCGACAGTGGTTTACTATGATGCCATCCCGGATGACGGCAACATAACGCTCAGTTCCGGGACCGCCAGCAACCCCGCACCGACCATCGGCTCTATCAGCCCCACCTCCGCCATCGCCGGTGGCACTGCCTTCACGCTCACCGTGACGGGTACGAACTTCATCAGCGGCTCCGCCGTGCGCTGGAACGGCGCCAACCGTACCACGACCTACGGCTCACCAACCCAGCTGACCGCCGCGATCACGGCCGCTGATATCGCCACGGCCGGCACGGCTTCCGTCACGGTCTTCAACCCCACCCCCGGTGGCGGTACCTCCAATGCACTCACCTTCACGATCACCGCATCCAACCCCGTGCCCACCGCGACCTCCTTGAATCCTTCTTCCGCCATCGCCGGTGGCACTGCCTTCACGCTCACCGTGACGGGTACGAACTTCATCAGCGGCTCCGCCGTGCGCTGGAACGGCGCCAACCGTACCACGACCTACGGCTCACCAACCCAGCTGACCGCCGCGATCACGGCCGCTGATATCGCCACGGCCGGCACGGCTTCCGTCACGGTCTTCAACCCCACCCCCGGTGGCGGTACCTCCAATGCACTCACCTTCACGATCACCGCATCCAACCCCGTGCCCACCGCGACCTCCTTGAATCCTTCTTCCGCCATCGCCGGTGGCACTGCCTTCACGCTCACCGTGACGGGTACGAACTTCATCAGCGGCTCCGCCGTGCGCTGGAACGGCGCCAACCGTACCACGACCTACGGCTCACCAACCCAGCTGACCGCCGCGATCACGGCCGCTGATATCGCCACGGCCGGCACGGCTTCCGTCACGGTCTTCAACCCCACCCCCGGTGGCGGTACCTCCAATGCACTCACCTTCACGATCACCGCATCCAACCCCGTGCCCACCGCGACCTCCTTGAATCCTTCTTCCGCCATCGCCGGTGGCACTGCCTTCACGCTCACCGTGACGGGTACGAACTTCATCAGCGGCTCCGCCGTGCGCTGGAACGGCGCCAACCGTACCACGACCTACGGCTCACCAACCCAGCTGACCGCCGCGATCACGGCCGCTGATATCGCCACGGCCGGCACGGCTTCCGTCACGGTCTTCAACCCCACCCCCGGTGGCGGTACCTCCAATGCACTCACCTTCACGATCACCGCATCCAACCCCGTGCCCACCGCGACCTCCTTGAATCCTTCTTCCGCCATCGCCGGTGGCACTGCCTTCACGCTCACCGTGACGGGTACGAACTTCATCAGCGGCTCCGCCGTGCGCTGGAACGGCGCCAACCGTACCACGACCTACGGCTCACCAACCCAGCTGACCGCCGCGATCACGGCCGCTGATATCGCCACGGCCGGCACGGCTTCCGTCACGGTCTTCAACCCCACCCCCGGTGGCGGTACCTCCAATGCACTCACCTTCACGATCACCGCATCCAACCCCGTGCCCACCGCGACCTCCTTGAATCCTTCTTCCGCCATCGCCGGTGGCACTGCCTTCACGCTCACCGTGACGGGTACGAACTTCATCAGCGGCTCCGCCGTGCGCTGGAACGGCGCCAACCGTACCACGACCTACGGCTCACCAACCCAGCTGACCGCCGCGATCACGGCCGCTGATATCGCCACGGCCGGCACGGCTTCCGTCACGGTCTTCAACCCCACCCCCGGTGGCGGTACCTCCAATGCACTCACCTTCACGATCACCGCATCCAACCCCGTGCCCACCGCGACCTCCTTGAATCCTTCTTCCGCCATCGCCGGTGGCACTGCCTTCACGCTCACCGTGACGGGTACGAACTTCATCAGCGGCTCCGCCGTGCGCTGGAACGGCGCCAACCGTACCACGACCTACGGCTCACCAACCCAGCTGACCGCCGCGATCACGGCCGCTGATATCGCCACGGCCGGCACGGCTTCCGTCACGGTCTTCAACCCCACCCCCGGTGGCGGTACCTCCAATGCACTCACCTTCACGATCACGGCTGTATCTTCCCTTCCCGCCCCGACACTCGTATGGCCCGCCTGGACGATCACGACAACAACACCTGCCTACAAATGGAATGCAGTACCCACAGCGACGGCCTATACGTTGCGTGTGGACGATTCGACCGGCACCCGGATTCAGCAGTCCTATTCGGCAGCGGATGCGGGTTGTGCGGCTGGTACGGGCACCTGTACGGTAACGCCACCGGTCGCACTCAATCCGGGGGCAGGCACCTGGTGGGTTCAGGCCAGCAATGCAACAGGGACCGGGCCATGGAGTGCCGGGCTGTCCTTTACGCTGGCAGCCGGGGGTCCGGGGCCGGCCACGCTCATAGCACCGTCCGGGACACTTACGACCAAGACACCGACCTATTCCTGGAACGCGGTCTCTGCTGCAACCTGGTATATCTTATGGGTAGACGATTCTACCGGACCGAGAATTCGGCAGTGGTATCCCAGCGCGAATGTCGGTTGCGGGGCCGGCACGGGCACCTGTGCGATAACGCCATCGACGGCGCTTAATTCAGGAGCGGGCCGATGGTGGATACAGACATGGAACAGTACGGGTGATACGCTGAGTTCACCGCTGTCGTTCACGGTCCCGTGACGGGTCAAGGTGCCTGCGCAGTAGATTGGGCGGGCAAGGAACCTACGTATTCCCGGACGGGACTTCGTCTTCTGGTTGTACATGTGCAACCAGAAGTAGGTTTGACCCGCTCACGGAACGACGCGCAGGTTGGAAGGGGGGCCGATGGTGTTTCCGAATTCGAATGCGCCTATATCAGGTGCGCTGCCCTGGAAAGGCAGACCCACGTTGGTGCCGGCGTCAATGAGGGGGCTTCCAGGACTTAATGTATAATAGATATCATAACGGATATACCAGTCGCTGTAATTGCTCTTAATGGCCGTTCGATCTTTTCCTGCTCCACTGATGTTGACGCCGGGATACAGGATGCATTGGGCTGAATCGGTGTAGGCGCCGGGGTTGATGACGATAGTGTCGCCAAAAAGCTTTG
Organism: uncultured delta proteobacterium; assembly: GCA_963825005.1. Taxonomy (GTDB): domain Bacteria; phylum Desulfobacterota; class Syntrophorhabdia; order Syntrophorhabdales; family WCHB1-27; genus JADGQN01. The sequence goes on from CAWGRP010000005.1 coordinate 30,975, forward strand.
CCTTTGAGCACGCATACGAGAGAGATGCCCACGGCTTCCCTTGGGAGCCGTCGCCCGTCGAGTTGGTGCCGGTCTGAAAGAGTGGACGGGAGGGTGGTACAAGCCGGAGAGACATGGAAGGAAACACGGAGGTCGTAACCAGTGGGCTCGGCGCTCTTAATCATTTCTATTACTTATCGTCCGTTTCGGCAGAAAAGTCAATAGCATGGCGATAACCCACGGGTTCAGGCTGGTTTGGCTGTCCCGGCTGGACACGGCAGGGTGAGGTCAGGTCAGAACCGCTTAATTCTGGAAAGGAGTCACTGCGTGAAAATGCTTCTCTCATATCTTCCGCTCACACTTAGGTATTACAGGCAGCACGGCCTCCGTGCAGCTATGGAAAAGGCTTGCGAATTCGTATGGGGCAGGATCGCCCACTCGGTCCATCTTGTCTATGTGATGGAATGCAGGAGGCTGGAGGAGGCCGACTGTGCCCTGCCGCCTGGCATGACGGTTGATCGGAGGAGGAGTGAGACGGAGATGGAAAGAGAGGAAGTGGAGTGGCTTTCACGCTACTTCTCACCTGAGATAGTGAAGACACAGTTGAAGAAACGTTTCGAACGCAACGCGAGCCTCTGGCTTGCAAGAAGAGATGGGAAGCTGGTCGCTTATAACTGGACATTGAACGGAGAGCCTATTGACCCCTTCTTTCTGCCGTTCACCGAGAACGACGCGAACATCTTTGACGGCGGTACCCTGAAAGAAGTCCGGGGGCAGGGATCTTCGCGCCGTTCGAGAAGTACATCTACTTCCAGATCAAGAAGGATGGGCTCGTGCGCATCTATATGTCCGTCCGTGAATGGAACCGACCTAAGTTGAAACAGCTGGGCAAACTGCCTGTCACGTACGTGGGAAAGGCGCACCAGTTCCGTCTTTTGGGGCGTGACCTCGTCATCTGGTCCGATATGGCGAAGCATGGCATTTAAAGAAAGGCAGACAGCTTGGCAGCTAAGGTTTTTTGACAAAACAAATTCTTATAAGGAGAGAACACCATGAAACGGATTCTGCTCCTTCTTATCGGCGTCATGGTCATGGTGGCGGTGAGCGGCACGGCTTGGGCCGGTCACTCGGTTGCCACCTGGCACGAGAACAAAACGGCTGCCTTCACCTTCACCTTCGACGATGGTTACGACTCGCACGTTTTCATTGCAGCCCCGCTGCTTGCCGAACGGGGATTTCCGGGCACGTTCTTCCAGCGCGAATGTCGGTTGCGGGGCCGGCACGGGCACCTGTGCGATAACGCCATCGACGGCGCTTAATTCAGGAGCGGGCCGATGGTGGATACAGACATGGAACAGTACGGGTGATACGCTGAGTTCACCGCTGTCGTTCACGGTCCCGTGACGGGTCAAGGTGCCTGCGCAGTAGATTGGGCGGGTAAGGAACGTACGTATTCCCGGACGGGGACTTCGTCTTCTGGTTGTACATGTGCAACCAGAAGTAGGTTTGACCCGCTCACGGAACGACGCGCAGGTTGGAAGGGGGGCCGATGGTGTTTCCGAATTCGAATGCGCCTATATCAGGTGCGCTGCCCTGGAAAGGCAGACCCACGTTGGTGCCGGCGTCAATGAGGGGGCTTCCAGGACTTAATGTATAATAGGTATCATAACGATTGCCGCTGGCAATAAACTGCGGGTTTACGGACATGTTGCCATTTCCGGTAGTTTTGTTGGTGACGTTCCAGAAATTGTTCCAAGAAACTACCGGATTGATGACACCGGGACCAAGATAAACTCCTGTTGTCTCATTCATGATAACATTGTTCTTGATCTCCAGGTTTGTGAGGGTAACACCATCCATCGTAACAGCAATTCCAGTGGAACCTTGATAGGAAGTGTCAATGACGTTGTTGTAAATCTTTAACCCATTGATGCCTTGCTTAACAGTGCCCGGCGCAGAAGGAGGAACGTTCATTATTGTAATTCCCTGTCCTTTTGTATTGTATATGATATTGTTTCTAATCCGTATGTTGGTGAGTACATAAGGTGAGGACCATATACCCAACGACTGAGTCGTAATGTAATTGTTATAGAAGTCGAGATTATCCACGGCTATTTCGTGGGCATATCCAAGGGGAGCCTTATTAATCAGTCTATTATCGTGAAATTTGAGAACGAATGATCCAGTACCGATAACCCCGCCTACAAACGAAATGTATCCCTCATTATAGGTGTTATTGTATATCTCGTTTCCCTCTTCAAGATTAAACATTTCACTGGTTATCGCGTCCATACTTAATGAGGGATTGACGCTAAAGGTCGAATTTCTAATCGTACAGCGGCGCATCCACCCAGGCCAGCTTTGAAAAGGGTTTCCCAGCCCTCCAGTTCCGGCTGATTCGTCTATCACAATGTTATCGAATATAGAATCCTCGATAGACTGAATGAACAATGACTGCCCACCGGTTCCGCTACCGGAACAGCCTGTGATTGTTACATTACTAATAGTGATCCCGGATGCATGACCCGGAGGTGGGTTCGGTGGATTAAAGTATTGAGCGTCATTATTAGGCCAGTAATCGTACCCCTGTAACTGAATTGCCCTTGTTTTGATGGAGACAAGGTCCACATTATTAATAGTAAAATGATGTCTGCCGGTGACCCATATCCCATGAGCCAGCGTCTTATTGTTGCCATCGATTTTGAAGCCGCTTATGGTCTGGTTCCCCTCTACCGGGGGATTTGAGTCAGCCCGGATATACCAGTCGCTGTAATTGCTCTTAATGACCGTTCGATCTTTTCCTGCTCCACTGATGTTGACGCCGGGATACAGGATGCATTGGGCTGAATCGGTGTAGGCGCCGGGGTTGATGACGATAGTGTCGCCAAAAAGCTTTGCCTTTGAGCACGCATACGAGAGCGATGCCCACGGCTTCCCTTGGGAGCCGTCGCCCGTCGAGTTGGTGCCGGCGGGGTCAACGTAATAGGTGGCGGCTGAGGACAGTCCCGGGCTGAGAGCGAGGGCCGCGGGGATGAGCATCACCCACAGAAGCTTCAGTGAAAGGTTTTTCATGGACATCATTTACATCCTCCCTTTCCCAGGGGACGTTGATTCGAAAGGTGGGAAGAGAAGCCAGGGCTGCCATAGCATAATTTCTCCCTCTTCGTCCCTATAGGCACAATTATAACTCTTCATAACATGGTTTGCAGCAGTGTAGGCCCACGGAATCCTCCAGGAGAAACACCGCCATGACAAGAATTAATCCGTCTGCTAATGCGTGGAACTTGACTTTGACGAGGGCTCCCGCACGCCAGTCTCTCTGAAAAGCCCAGATGATCAAGAACACTGCGAGCGCACAAACCACACCAGGGCCACCTCTCTTTTGCGATGCAACTCCCAACCACATTTTGTCCCCGGACCAAGTGACATAGGCAACGCCTAGGTCCGGAAAGTACTTGATAAGCAAAAGAGAGAGAGGAATCAGCACATACGCGCAACGTCTGAACGCACTTTCTAAGGCTTCCAGCGGCCGAGGCTCGCTCAAAATTACCAGAGCAACCGGAATCGTACTGGACATCCTAACCCATCTCTTGAAGGAAACAAACAGGAAATCGGACCACAGAACGCTCAATCGTGTCTTATCATCCCAAACGCACCGTCACTGCTAGAATTGTAGCCCCAATTCTCCGATGCGCCTCTCTTGGCACTCTTGGAATTATGTTCATCGTGTAATTCCTTAGCAACTGCTGTGCCACCAGACAGTCAGGGGTGACGATCGCTGATCTTGCCTCACTCCTAAGAAAAACCGCAGTACCAGTTTTGTGGCCGGCGGCTTAGGCAGGGCGTCGAGATATGCCAAAAAAGCCCGAATAACCGTACTCAACAAAGGACATCAAGCCAGCCATGGAACAGCCGCATGGGTTGGAATCGGAGGTGGAAGTTCCAATAACGCCCAGGACGGGTCAGGGGGCCTTGTCATGGCAGAGGGGGATGTGCAAGAACCTTCATCTGCAGAGCAGGTTAAGTCTAAAATGCATCCTATTCTGGAGTCCAATTAACCTTCGACGGCTCGATGAATTTCGTCTCATTCAGTGGAACTTCTCAAACCTAAACGGCAGTTTGTCGACAAGTATCTTTTAGAGACCATGTGAAGGATTTTGCCTTCAATAGGGCGGATTAAGTGCAGGTTATTCTTCACAGTTTGTTGTGAATCTCTTGCGTTCTCTGAACAAGCACACGTTCTTAGACCCTCCAAGCTCAATTCGACCCATAATGTTCGCTCTTTTCATTTTTTCCAATAGCGCTCATTATATCACTTGCTGTCTTTCTCTTAACGGAACATCTTGTTGTTACCCTTTCATCATAGGAACACACTGCGTCGAAGGAATTTCCACCGCTCCATATGTGCACTTCCACGCGCGTTTGTCAGGGCCTATGTACCGGAAATATGATCATTCATTTTTACCCAGGACGGGTGCCGTAAAGACAATCGCCACAAAGATCAGGCTGTTCCAAAAGTAGCTTGATGGCCGGAGAAAATTCCTCTCGGTGAAGTTGTGTATCAGTGTCATCATTAGAAGGCATATTCCAAACAGACCCCAGTCGTACGCGCGACTCAGTTGCCTCAACGCGTTGCAATAGCAGGCTATAAGAAACGCCAACAATAGCATTACGCCGACTATTCCGGCTTCAAGGTACACGTCCAGATGGCCACTGTGACCCTCCCTGACGCCAAGAGCAGAGTAGATCGCCGCGTCTTGCACGTGCCAGTACCCTCCTAACCGACACCAAACAGGGGATTACGGGAGGCAACGTCGAGAACCGAGAGCCGGTCTGGAAAAACTGGACAGTGACTTAAGTGGTGCGCTGCTCTATACTAACGACTCAAGATAAGGAGAGCAGCGATCATGACAAAGAGACCAAGAAGGAATCACGGAGCAGTATTCAAGGCGAAGGTGGCACTCGAAGCCATCAAGGGGGAACAGACGCTCGTGGAATTGGCAGAGCGCTTCCAGGTCCATCCCAACCAGATCGCGGAGTGGAAGAAACAGCTTCTGGACAGGGCATCGGAGATCTTCGATAAGGGCAAACCTTCCAGGGAACCTGACGTGAAGGAACTCCATGCCAAGATCGGACAGCTCGCCATGGAGAACGATTTTTTGGCAGTCGCGCTCGGGCGCATAGACGGGTCGAGCGCAAAGAAATGATCATCAGGGAGCATCCGTTGCCGCTGACTACACAGTGCCACATACTCAATCTCTCCCGGTCGGGCATCTACTACGTCCCTATGCTGGTGAGCGACAAGGACAGGGAACTCATGCGCCTCATCGATGAGATCCACCTCAACCATCCCTACCTCGGCACGAGAGGCATAAGGAACGAACTGTGGAACAAAGGGCATAAGGTCGGCAGAAGCCACGTGCGCACCCTCATGAGGAAGATGGGCATCGAGGCGCTCTACCGGAAACCCCGTCTCAGCAAGACCCATCCCGAACATACGATCTATCCCTATCTCCTTCGAGGACTCACTATTACGGAGGCCAACGCCGTGTGGTGCTCTGATATAACTTACATCCCCATGGCAAAGGGGTTCTGCTACCTCGTAGCCATCATGGACTGGGCGAGCAGAAAGGTGCTCTCCTGGCGGCTTTCGAACACGCTCGACACTTCGTTCTGCATAGACGCTCTGGAAGAAGCGCTGTCTCTCTACGGAGCACCACACATATTCAATACCGACCAGGGCAGTCAGTTTACCTCGGATGATTTTACGGACATTCTCAAAAAGCACGATATCGGAATCAGCATGGACGGACAAGGCCGCTGGATGGACAACGTGTTCATTGAACGACTCTGGAAAAGCGTGAAGTACGAAGACATCTATCTCAAGGCGTATAACTCAATTGGCGAGGTGAGAAAAGGACTTACTACATGGTTTGATCGGTACAACAGATGGCGGCGTCATCAGGGCCTTGACGACAGGACTCCGGATGAGGTTTACTGGAGCACGCTGCCCGGAGTGAAGGACGCAATGTGAACCGGGGCGGCGCACCACTTAAGAACTGCCCTACACTGTCTGGAGAACCTAGACCATCTCTCCGCTTGCCAGATATCAGATCGTCCGGTAAAGGACTATTGACCCCTTCTTTCTGCCCTTCACCGAGAACGACGCGAACATCTTTGACGGCGGTACCCTGAAAGAAGTCCGGGGGCAGGGGATCTTCGCGCCGTTCGAGAAGTACATCTACTTCCAGATCAAGAAGGACGGGCTCGTGCGCATCTATATGTCCGTCCGTGAATGGAACCGACCTAAGTTGAAACAGCTGGGCAAACTGCCTGTCACGTACGTGGGAAAGGCGCACCAGTTCCGTCTTTTGGGGCGTGACCTCGTCATCTGGTCCGATATGGCGAAGCATGGCATTTAAGGAAAGGCAGACAGCTTGGCAGCTAAGGTTTTTTGACAAAACAAATTCTTATAAGGGGGGAACATTCATGAAGCGATTTCTGTTCGTTTTACTCAGCTGTGGCATGGTCGTCATGCTAACTACGATTTGCACGGCTTGGGCCGGTCACTCGGTTGCCACCTGGCACGAGAACAAAACGGCTGCCTTCACCTTCACCTTCGACGATGGTTACGACTCGCACGTTTTCATTGCAGCCCCGCTGCTTGCCGAACGGGGATTTCCGGGTACGTTCTTCATTATAGCCGGCAACGTCTGGTGGGACCAGTGGAGACAGACGGTGGTTCCGCTGGGCCACGAGATAGGCAGTCACAGCATGACCCATCCGGATTTGACGCAGCTCTCTACCAGTCAGGCGCAGCAGGAGATCGTTCAGTCGAAGGCCACCATTGAGGCGAACATCCCCGGACCGTGTCTCACCTTCGCCTACCCCTACGGTGCTTATAACCCCACGATTGAGACCATGGTCAGGGATGCGGGCTATATCGGGGCCCGTACCGTGATCGGCGACTTCAATTACCCAACGACTGACCCCTACCAGTTAGCTACCTTTACGCCCAGCGCACCCTCAGATCTACAAAGTATGGAGGGCCTGGCCGATGGGGCCATCAAGGACCGGAAGTGGATGGTGGCTTTGTTCCACCAGCTCAGCGGCCCCTATGCAGCGTGGCACACCCCCACCTTCGTGGAATACTTGGATTACGTAAAGTCGAAGGACTTCTGGTTCGGGACCTTTGCTTCTGTCGTCAAGTACATGCAGGAGCGGGACACCGCGAGCCTTATGGTCGTTTCACAAACGAGCGACCAGATTGTCCTGAGTCTCACCGACGGCATGAACGATGCGATCTACGACGAGCCGCTCACCCTCCGGAGCGAAATACCCGCAACCTGGGACTACGTTGACGTACGGCAGGGGACGAGCCTGCGCTCTGTCAAATCGCAGGTGGAAGGGGCGACCCGGGTGGTCTACTATCCCGCGATTCCTGACCGGGGCCAGATCACCCTTACCAAGACGGCCGTTCCCCCGCCTGCGATCACGACGAATGGCGGGAAGGACTTTGCCCAACCCCAGCCAAGCGTTACTCTTGCGGGTACCTGTTCATCTGTGACGAACGCAATCCTGGTCAACGGAAGTACGGCCGGCGTGACGTATAGCCCGGGCAGTACCACCTGGAGTTACAGCGGGGTCCTTTTGAGCGGCGCCAATCCGCTCACCTTGACGGCTTGGGCCAACCTTGGCGCTGCGAGTCTCCCGACGACGATCACGGTGACCTACGATAGCCAGCCGCCACCCGCGGTTCCACTCATGGAACCCGAAGGGGTCCTCTGGTATACCAATGCGTCGCCTGTCGTGTCTGTGTTCACGTGGCAGGGAGTACAGGATACGAGCGGGGTCCATTACTACGAGCTGTCCGTCGACGGGGCGGTGAGCCAGGTCGGGACGGCGACCCAGTATGAAATCGCTGTCACCCCCGGCGTCGAGCACCGCTGGAAGGTGAGGGCCACTGATAAAGCCGGGAATGTGGGCCCGTGGAGCGAGACCTGGACGTTCAACTACAAGAAGGTGGGCGATACGAGCCTGTCCGTTTACGAGGATGCGGAAGACGGTGGCACGGGAGGCTGGGTTGTGTACGACGCAACGAGTCCCGGAACCATCACCAATGTCTCTGACGCCAGCCGCGCGAGCCGTTTCATCAAGGTTTCAGGTGGCGGTCTCAACACCGGCTATATTCTTTACAACTTCTGGGAGGACCTCTCCACCATCACGTGGAATAATACCACTCAGTTTTACATTAGCTGGGCCATGCGTTTTGGCGAGCCGTATATAATCTATGTAGAGTGCGATACCCCGCAAGGCGTGGAGTATCTCTACTATACTCCGGATGATACCAGCCGGCTGAATGAGGGTCAGTACGTCCACCACGGCCTTGGGTCAGGAACAAAGAATGGCCAGTGGCAAACCATTACGCGTAACCTGCAGGCGGATCTCGGCGAGGCACAGGCCGGCAACAAAGTGACCTCGGTGAGGGCTTTCCGCGTCAGGGGAAGCGGTTCCCTCGATGACATCATACTGTTAAGCCAGCTTCCGCAGCCCAATCCCGTGCCCACCCTGACTTCTCCAGGTCCTTCGTCAGCCACAGCGGGTGGTGCTGCCTTCACGCTGACCGTGACGGGCACGAACTTCACGAGCAGCTCCGTGGTCCGCTGGAACGGATTCAATCGGACCACGACCTATGGCTCACCAACCCAACTGACGGCTGCGATCACCGCTGCTGACATTGCGACGGCCGGCTCTGCAACCGTGACGGTCTATAACCCAACACCCGGTGGCGGTACTTCAAACGGGAAGAGCTTCACGATCACGCAGGCCAACAACCCGGTGCCCACCCTGACTTCTCTAGGTCCTTCGTCAGCCACAGCGGGTGGTGCTGCCTTCACGCTGACCGTGACGGGCACGAACTTCACGAGCAGCTCCGTGGTCCGCTGGAACGGATTCAATCGGACCACGACCTATGGCTCACCAACCCAACTGACGGCTGCGATCACCGCTGCTGACATTGCGACGGCCGGCTCTGCAACCGTGACGGTCTATAACCCAACACCCGGTGGCGGTACTTCAAGCGGGATGAGCTTTACGATCACGCAGGCCAACGTCGCGCCCGTTGACTATATTCCCCCCGGGTACAGGGATTGGAGCCTCTTCTATCTCAACTCGGGCACGTATGGGGTCTTTAACTTTGCGAACGCACGGGTACTCCCCGCGCAGGACATTACCTATGTTCCAGCAGATGCGAGTTCACCCGGATGGGTGAACGGTCAGAAGGGTCAGCACGGCTATGTTATCAAGCTTGGCAGCGCGACCGGTAATCGGTTTCCGGCGGTCCCGGGTCTTAACCCATCCAGTGGGGTTTCCGGTGTTCTGGTGTTCGCCTACGACCCGAACCTAAAACTGCCCTCCGGTTCCTGGTGGACTGACCCAACGTTCCTGACCAACGTGAGGGCTATCGCTGCATTTATACCCGGGCTGGGGACTGTCGGTGTCTGGCAGAGGTAGCAGTCCCATAACCCGGTATTCCGCCTCTCGCTGACCCTCGTAGGTTTCCGGATGGCTGTTGGCGATTCCGCTGTTCAGGCGCGTCGCGCTCTATTTTGCAACACAGAGGCACGACTGCGGTCGCTGGACGACGTGGCAGACCTTGCCAGCCAAGGACACGAGGCGCGAGCCATTCAGGAGCGGGTCGATGGTGGGATACAGACATGGAACAGTGCGGGTGATACGCTGAGCTCACCGCTGTCGTTCACGGTCCCGTGACGGTCTCATTCGGTTAGGATCAGGGCGTAGCCAGGTGACCAAGCTGTCGAGGCAGCGAAAAGGGCGACGTGGTCACACTGCGAAGTGAGGTATTGAGATTCCCGTCACCAGTATATATGCATTATAGTCAATATTATACCAGAAAGAGGAGCGTCATGAACCTTCGCACGTTGTTTCGCATTCACAACAATGTAATCGTGCTGTTTGTCATAATGGTTATCCTTGCCGTAGGAGAGGTTCGGGCAGTCACCTATTACGTCGACACCCAGGGCAATGACACGTCAGGTAATGGCTCGGCCTCCAAGCCTTGGGCCACCCTGTCCCGCGCCTGCTCAGGGGTGAAGATCCCTGGCGACGCGATCTTCATCAACGCCGGAACGTATAACGATTCCGCGCAGTGCGTGCTGGCACCGGGGATAAATGTGCAGGGTGCAGGTAAGGACCAGACCATAATAAAGAGCAGTTTGGATGACTGGTATGTCAATGCACAATCAGATCTTTTCGTCAATGGGGACCAAACTATCAGCGGCTTCACCCTCGACGGGAACAACCGGACGCTTGCCCATGGGATCTCGATCTTCGGTAGGCACCGTGTCACAGTTGACAATGTCAACTTTATCCGGATAAGGGATAAAGCCCTCAAGTTACAAGGGTATGACTGGTGGGATAATGCTGATCAGCAGTGGCCTCCAGTTCCTCCTCCCGGGTACGCCACCGGCTGTGTCGTAAGCAACGTAACGATTACAGGATGCTCAGAATCTATCCCCATGGCTTCTCTGTGGGTTCAGTCCCTCGAAGATTGCCTCTTTGACAACATTGTAATCGACGAATCGGCCGGAACCGGCGGCCAGGGGAACGCCTTCAAGAGCTGGCCGGGGTGGATGCGCCGCTGTACTATCAGAAATTCGACCTTCACGGTCAACCCTACACTCAGCATGGATGCCATAACCATCGAACTCTTTAACCTTGGTGAAGACAACGAGATTTACAATAGCACGTTTAACGAGGGGTATATCTCCTTGGTCCAGGGTCAGGGAAGCAACAGCACGTGGAACCTTAAGTTCCACGACAATGGGCTCATCAATACCGTGCCGCTGGGGTATGCCCACGAGATCGCGGTCGACCATATCGACTTCTATAACAATTACATCACGGTACAGTCACTGGGGGTTTGGGCATGCAAGTATACACTCAGCGACATCCTGATCCGCAACAATGTAATATACAACACTAAGGGGCAAGGCATAGTGATCCTAAATATCTGCCCTACCAGTCTGGACAATGTCGAGGTCTACAATAACGTGATTGACACCACGTACGATGATTCAAAGGCCGGCATTATGGTTGGGCTAGCCTATCCCGGCTCCATTACGAACCTGAAAATCAGGAACAACGTCGTTATGAACCATGACTACGGGGTGCGATTCGCAGACTGGGCGGGCTATATAAAGGGCATTGCGAGTCCCCTGGTAACTCATAACGATCTCTACAATGTAAAAATAGGTGTGGAGAATGAGGGGGTCACCACCCCGACCATCAGCAATAACCTATCAGTGAGTCCCCAGTTCAGCGCCATGGGGGCGCGGTCCGCTGCATACTACAGTTTGCTCCCCACAAGTTCACTGGTTGACGCGGGGGTAAATGTCGGCCTTCCCTTCTCGGGATCGGTACCCGATATAGGCGCATTCGAGGCGCGCTGATTATACAAAAATGGGCGACTGCCAAGCGAGATGAGATTGGAGGAACCATGATAGATGAAAACCTAGAATTCGCGGAGATGTCCCCTAGAGGTCTTCACGAGAAGGTCCTCGAAATCGCCAAGCCGTACCTGCCAGGCTCCAAGATACTCATCGCAGGCGCGGGCCAAGGATCGTTGGAACAGAGCCTATTAAAGAATGGAGTTCACGCAAAGGATATTCAATCTGTTGACTTGAACCCAGATCAATTCAAGTTAGCAGATGTTGCGATCCGATTTTGCGATCTTGACGGACCATTACCATTCGAAGATGAAGTATTTGATATTTGCTTTGCGACAGAGGTAATTGAACATCTGCATAATCCACATAACCTGATTGACGAAGCATATAGAGTGTTAAAGCCGGACTGCTTTCTTTTTCTTACAACACCGAATGTTCACTCTTTTACGCAAAAGATACGCTTTCTTCTGACAGATAAGTTTAGGTGGTTTCAGGAGGCGGATTACCACTGCCCTGGTCATATTTGCCCCATCTTTGATTGGTTCATAGAGAGAATGGTCAGAAATAAGTTTGAACTTATCAGGTATACTTCACAAACATTCCAGCTTCAGATAGTTCCTTATTTGTTCGCAATTCGCGTACCGTTCGAACATCGTTTTTTCGCGACCAACAACATATACGCCTATAGGAAGATAAAGCAAGCACCGTAACAAGGTACTAAACCTCACTCCTCTCCGCCCGGTGCCGCCGCAACTCGGCAGAGATTCTGCGTTCCCGGTCAACTGACGCCTTCGGTGATACACCGAGGGCGTCTTCTTGTTTCCTCCACTTCAACCTGATCCGACCTACCGATTTTTCAAACGACCAGAGAGGTGGTCTAGGTTCTCCAGACAGTGTAGGGCAGTTCTTAAGTGGTGGGCCGCCCCGGTTCACATTGCGTCCTTTGCCGTGGGCAGCGTGCTTAAGTAAACCTCATCGGGCGTTCTGTTGTCAAGCCCCTGATGACGCCGCCATCTGTTGTACCGATCAAACCATGTAGTAAGTCCCTTTCTCACTTCGCCGATCGAGCTATACGCCTTGAGATAGATGTCTTCGTACTTCACGCTTTTCCAGAGTCTTTCAATGAACACGTTGTCCATCCAGCGGCCTTGTCCGTCCATGCTGATTCCGATATCGTGCTTTTTCAGAATGTCCGTAAAATCATCCGAGGTAAACTGACTGCCCTGGTCGGTATTGAATACGTGTGGTGCTCCGTAGAGAGACAGCGCTTCTTCCAGAGCGTCTATGCAGAACGAAGTGTCGAGCGTGTTTGAAAGACGCCAGGAGAGCACCTTTCTGCTCGCCCAGTCCATGATGGCTACAAGGTAGCAGAACCCCTTTGCCATGGGGATGTAAGTTATATCAGAGCACCACACGGCGTTGGCCTCCGTAATAGTGAGTCCTCTAAGGAGATAGGGATAGATCGTATGTTCGGGATGCGTCTTGCTGAGACGGGGTTTCCGATAGAGCGCCTCGATACCCGTCTTCCTCATGAGGGTGCGCACGTGGCTTCTGCCGACCTTATGCCCTTTGTTCCACAGCTCGTTCCTTATGCCTCTCGTGCCGAGGTAGGGATCGTTGAGGTGGATCTCATCGATGAGGCGCATGAGTTCCCTGTCCTTGTCGCTCACCAGCATAGGGACGTAATAGATGCCCGACCGGGAGAGGTTGAGTATGCGACACTGTGTAGCCAGCGGCAACGGATGCTCTCTGATGATCATTTCTTTGCGCTCGACCCGTCTATGCGCCCGAGCGCGACTGCCAAAAAATCGTTCTCCATGGCGAGCTGTCCGATCTTGGCATGGAGTTCCTTCACGTCAGGTTCACTGGAAGGTTTGCCCTTATCGAAGATCTCCGATGCCCTGTCCAGAAGCTGTTTCTTCCACTCCGCGATCTGGTTGGGATGAACCTGGAAGCGCTCTGCCAATTCTACAAGCGTCTGTTCCCCCTTGATGGCTTCGAGAGCCACCTTCGCCTTGAATACTGCTCCGTGATTCCTTCTTGGTCTCTTTGTCATGGTCACTGCTCTCCTTATCTTGAGTCGTTAGTATAGAGCAGCGCACCACTTAAGTCACTGTCCAGTTTTTCCAGACCGGCTCTCAGTCGAGCCGGGGCGTTCTTTGTGTTTGATTATTTGAAGATTGGGATGCGTTTGGAATTTCGATTACCCGCAGGCGGTTACCCGGGATTTGGAGTTCAGTCCAACGGATTTCAAATATGTTTGGCTAGCGCTTACTGCTTTGCCCCGGGGCCCGGTTGCGTCGGCGGGTCCAGCGATAAGTGAAGGATGTCCGTGTAGACATGTGAGAGTGTCTGCAACATACATCACATACCAACGTGTCGATGAGTAGCTGAACTAAGCTGCTGCGCGCTTGACTTTAGACGTGAGCGCTTTGATCGCGTCTTTCAGGCCGTCGAGCGTCAGCTCGTACATGGGGAAAAGGCGGCTTATGGCATCGACGGTTGGATGGCGCCAGTACTCCTTTGGTGTGGGATTGAGCCACACACTGTACTCGTAGTGATTTTTGATGCGCTTCAGCCAGTCCGCGCCTGCAATCTCGTTCGAATAGTAGTAGTCGATGCAGCCGTATTTGTCGAACAGCTCTCCAGGCCCCATGCGCGCGTCACCGACAAAGATGACCTTATAACCGCTATGATAGGTCGCGATTACCTTCTCCGTCGGGATGGGCTTGGCATTCCACAGGTCTTCGTAAAGATCCTGATAGACGCAATTGTGAAAGAAGAAATACTTGAGGTCTTTGAAGTGCTCGCTCTGCACGGCTGCCGAGAAAAGTCTTTCGCAGAGATCGGCATACGGCGCCATTGAGCCGCCCGTATCCATCAGGAGCAGGAGTCTGATCGCGTTTTTTCGCGACTTGGCAAAGACCAGTTCTATCTCACCGCCTTCTTTTGCGGTCTTGTCGATGGTCAGATCAATATCCAGCTCTTCCTCGGCCCCTTCGCGCCTCAGTTGCCTCAGTTTCTTCAGGGCCACCTTTGTCTGCCGTACGTCGAGGATAAGGTCATGCCGGTAATTCTTGAACCGCCTCTCTTCCGCTACTTTGACCGCGGAACCCATCCAACCCTCGCCGCCGACCCTGATGCCGCCGGGATAGTACCCGTACGCCCCGAAGGGAGATCGTCCACCGGTTCCGATCCATTTGGCCCCGCCGTCGTGCCGTTCATGCTGCTCTTTCAGCCGCTCCCTGAACTGCTTCATCATCTCTTCGAGCCCCATCTTCTCCTTCATCTCTTCCAGAGATCTCTTCATCTCTTCAAGCTCTTCGGGACTCAGCTTGGGGAGTTTGTTGATGGGGTTTTCCAGCCACTCCATGACCTTCTCCAGGTCAAGGGGCTCGGTGGCAATACCTCCGAAAAACTCGTTGAAGGCAAGATCGAACTGGTCGTAATAGGCCTCGCTTTTGACGAGAAAGGCCCGGCCGATATAGTAGAGATGGTTCAGGCTCGTACCTATGTGACCTTTGTAGATGGCCTCCATGAAGGACATCCATTCAGTGACGGAAACGGGCACACCTTTGTGGCGCAGCTTATAAAAGAAGTCTATGAACATGGTTTTCCCTTTAGAATCTCCTTCTGAATCCGGTGGGCGCGCCGCTCGCGATCTTCCCGAGCTTTTCAGTATCCTGCTCGGTTTTTAAAAGGGTGCCGAGGAAAGGAAGCTCAGACGAGATCCTGTCCACGTTGACGCCTCCCATGGCGAGCGCCTTGATCCAGTCCAGAAGCTCGCTCGTGGACGGTTTCTTTCTGAGGCCGTCCACCTGGCGTATCCAGTAAAACTTCTTGATGCACTCCCGGACCACCTTCTCCTGGATGTCGGGATAGTGTACCCTGATGATGCTTTCCATCATCTGTTCGTCGGGAAATTCTATGTAATAGAAGATGCACCGTCTCAGGAATGCATCGGGCAATTCCTTTTCGGAGTTGCTCGTAATGATGACGATCGGGCGCTTCTTGGCGGTCACCTCTTCGTTCAGTTCAGCGATGTGAAAGGACATTTCATCGAGCTCATTGAGGAGGTCATTGGGGAACTCGATATCTGCCTTGTCGATCTCGTCGATCAGGAGCACGACCTGTTCTTCCGACGCAAAGGCTTGTCCCAGCCTGCCGAGCTTGATGTATGCCCTGATGTCGGATATGTCTTTATCCTTGAACCGTGCATCGTTCAGTCTCTGGACCGTATCGTACACGTAGAGACCGTCCTTTGCCTTGGTGGTCGATTTGATATTCCAGATCAGCAGTTTTTTCTTAAGCGCTTCGGCAATGCTGTGGGCAAGCAACGTCTTGCCGGTCCCGGGCTCGCCCTTGATCACCAGGGGTTTGGCGAGGTTCACGGATACGTTGACAATCTCCATAAGGGGTTTCGATGCGATATAGTCAGCACTCCCATGATATCCTTCGGTGGTTTTGCTCATGTATGGGCCTCCAAATTTAAACGAGAAAGTAGACGAAAACTTCTAATTAATATACAATTTTGAGCCGTATTTGTCAATTGAAAGCCCGAACCACGGGCAATTAGACGGCATTCACCATTAATGAAGTGTATACAAGAAATGCTAAGACGTTCCATTGGTCTTATTAGGTGAATTGGTTCGATTGGTTGAAAGGCAAACTGCGAAAAAACAACCGATGTGGCCTATAACCAATTTAACCAATTAAACCCAATTAAACCAGCTAAACAAGGTCTTCAGTTATTGACTTTTCGGCTCTGATTGTACATATTCTTACCGCATGAAACGGGAAATCCAGCGACTTAAGAACCTTAGAAACATCGGCATAGCGGCTCATATCGATGCGGGAAAGACCACAGTTACAGAGCGGATTCTCTATTACACCGGCAAGACCTACAAGATAGGGGAGGTGCACGAGGGAACCGCTACAATGGACTACCTTCCCCAGGAACAGGAAAGAGGTATCACCATAACCTCGGCGGTCACCACCTGCTACTGGAACGACCACGAGATTCAGATCATCGACACCCCGGGGCACGTGGACTTTACCATCGAGGTGGAAAGGTCGCTGCGGGTTCTTGACGGGATGGTCGCAGTCTTCTCGGGCGTGGAAGGCGTTGAACCCCAGTCGGAAACCGTTTGGCACCAGGCGGACAAGTTCAAGGTTCCGAGACTCGCCTTCATTAACAAGCTTGACAGGATAGGCTCGGACTTTTTTCATGTGCTCGATATGATGGTTGACAAGCTCGGAGCCAACCCGCTGCCGCTTCAGATACCTCTCGGCAGAGAAGATGATTTCTACGGCATCATCGATCTCATCACCATGAAAGGGGTCGTGTGGGACGAGGAGAGTCTCGGCGCAACGCTCCATCAGATCGCTCTTCCTGACGAATTCAAAGAGACGGCCCGGAACTTCCGGGAGAAGCTCTTCGAAAAATTATCGCTCCTCGATGACAGCTTCATGGAGCTTTATCTCGACGGCAAGGAGATAGAGGAACAGACCATCCGTGACGCGATACGAAAAGCGACAATTGCATTGAAATGTGTTCCCGTGGTGTGCGGCACTGCCCTTCGAAACAAAGGCATACAGCCGCTCCTGGATGCTATCGTGTGGTACCTGCCGTCGCCGCTCGACGTCCCTCCCACTGAAGGACATGATCCGGTCACCGGCGAAATAGCGTTTCGCGAGGCAGACCCTGACGAGGACCTGTGCGGTCTTGCCTTCAAGGTGGTGGTGACCGAGGGAAGGAAACTTGTCTACGTCAGAATTTACTCCGGCTCCCTCAAGGTGGGCGACGACATCTACAACGTCAACCTTCAGAAAAAAGAGAAGGTGTCGAGGGTCTACAAGATACATGCAAACCACAGGGACCGTATGGACGAAGCTCGAACAGGCGACATCGTCGGCATCGTCGGTTTGAAAGAGACGTCAACCGGCCACACGCTTACGAAAGCAAAGCCAATAATTCTGGAGCCGATTGAGCTGTATCAGCCGGTCATCTCCATTGCTGTGGAGTCAAAGAGAAATGTCGACCAGGAGAAGCTTCTTCTTGCTCTGCAGAGGGTCGCTGAGGAGGACCCGACCTTCATCGTCAGAACGGATGAGGGCTCGTTTCAGACCGTTGTTTCCGGCATGGGAGAGCTTCACCTCGACGTTGTCATGCGAAGATTAAAAGAAGAGTTCGGGGTCGAAGTGCTGGTCGGTAAGCCGGAGGTCGTCTACAAGGAATCGATAGAGCGCACGGCCACGGTCGAGCAGTTGTTTGAGAAATTGATCGGCGGTACGCTGTACCGGGGTTCGGTCACTCTGACGGTTGCGCCCAACGGCCGTGGTACAGGGAACGAAATCAATTCGGATATCCTGAAGCAGCAGCCCGAATTCCCGTTCATGGCAGCCATAGAAGAAGGCGTGACCGAGGGCTCTCAGATGGGTGCGGTCAAAGGATTCCCTGTGACCGACGTACAGGTGACTATTCACGATGCTTCCTTCAACAATCCTGATTTTGCGCGTCTTACGCTCAAGATGGCAGCGTACGACGGATTCAAGAGGGCCTGCTCGGAAGCGGGGCCCGTACTTCTCGTGCCGCTGATGTCCCTGACGGTGACTACCCCCAATGAGTTCTTAGGTGAGATAATAGCCGATCTGCACATGCGCAAATGCCAGATCAGCAACGTGCAGTCGCAAGATAAGATCACCATAGTCGAAGCCAATGCCCCGCTTACGAGGATGTTCGGCTATTCCACGGACATACGTTCCCTTTCCCAGGGAAGAGCCTCCTTTACGATGTTCTTCTCCCATTACGATAAGGTCGAGAGTGAATAGGGTCGGCGAGGTCCTGCATTTCCTGAGGGAAGATGGGGACTATATTTCCGGCGACTACATCTCTTCGCGTCTCGGCCTCACGAGAACAGCAGTCTGGAAATATGTGAAACAGCTCCGCCACATGGGATACGACGTAGAGACGCTCAAAGGCAAGGGCTATAGCCTCAGGCAGGCGCCTGACAGGCTCTATCCGTGGGAAATAGAACGTTACCTGAGCACGCGATATATGGGCCGGAACATACACTATGAGGATTCCATCGATTCCACCAACGCGCTGGCGTATCGACTTGCGCTTGCCGATGCAAAGGAAGGAACCTGCGTTGTTGCGGAAACGCAAGGGGCAGGCAAGGGACGTCTGCAGAGAAAATGGTTCTCGCCGTACGCCAAAAATCTCTACCTGTCCGTCATCCTGCGGCCGAGTCTTCATCCATCTCTTGTTTATCCTATCACCTTCTTGTCGTCTCTCGCGGTCCTTGACACGTTGCTTCAGCTCGGCCTTAAGCCAACGCTCAAATGGCCGAACGATGTGCTCGTGGACGGCAGGAAGATTTGCGGAACGCTTCTTGAGCTCTCTACAGAAGCTGATCTTGTCCGCTTTGTGATTATCGGTATCGGTTTCAATGTGAATATGGGAAGAGAAGAGATGCCGGATGACATACAATCGAAAGCCACGTCATTGTTTCTTGAGACCAGAATTATCTTTGAAAGGGCCCGGATTTGTGGCATGCTATTGAATAACCTGGAGACACATTACGATCTCTTAATGAAGGATGGCTCCGCAAGCCTCGTGAGGACGTGGGAAGATAAAGCCAACATCAAAGGAAAATACCTCGAGGTGACCCAGCAGGGTTCCCTCTTTAAGGGAATCGCCGAAGGAGTGGGCGAAGACGGTGCTCTGCTTCTTTCAGACAATGGGAAGGTGCAAAGAATAATTGCCGGAGACGTAACTTTTTAAACTATGCTCTTAGTCATCGATATAGGCAACACGAATATTGTTTTTGGCGTCTACAAGGATGATGCGCTGGTCAACCACTGGCGCTTGTCCACTGCCATCCAGAAGACTGTCGATGAATATGCCATCCTGTTGAATAGCCTGATCTATTTTGAGAAGATCAAACTGCAGGATATTGACAGCGCCATCATATCCTGTGTTGTTCCCCCACTTTTGTTCCCGTTTCAGCGGGTCTGCTCAAAATATATAGGCGTAGAGCCCGCTCGTCGTGGAACCGGGAATAAAGACAGGCATGCCGATCCTGTACGAGAACCCGCAAGAGGTGGGGGCGGACCGCATCGTGAACGCCGTAGCCGGTTACGAGCGGCATAAAAAGGCGCTTATCATCGTCGATTTTGGCACGGCAACGACTTTTGACTACGTTACCGTAAAGGGCGAATACCAGGGCGGCGTTATAGCGCCGGGCATGATGATATCCCTGGAAGCGCTCTTTGAACGCGCCTCAAAGCTGCCGCGGGTCGAGCTCGTAAAACCGAAAGACATAATAGGAAGAAACACGGTGACTGCCATGCAGGCAGGTATCATTTACGGGTATGTCAGCCTTGTCGACGGTATAGTGAAACGCATGAAGGAAAAAGTGAAGACCGATCCTTATGTGTTAGGCACAGGCGGACTGGCTAACCTGATCTATAAGGAATCGGAGAGCATCGACGAGGTGGATGAGTTCCTGACGCTGAAAGGCCTCAAGATCCTCTACGAGAAGAACAAAGATCAGCACAAGTTCAAGTAAACTACAACGCTAAAACTATGGCCACCCGGAAAACTGTTCGTTCCACGAGCTAGGCGCTCCCGGTCTGACCCGCTGGACATTCCGGCGCGCTCGATGCTTTTTGACTGCGAATCTATCGCGGTTGCAGCCCACCTCAGCAGTTCGCAAATCTAATTTGTTCTGAGGCGATACGCCTCGGAGTCGGACGCATCGTGCCGCACCATCACATGTGCGGCACCGCACGCCTGCATTTGCGGGGCCCCAGACCTCCCGCGATGCTCGTTCCACGAAAGATTTTCCGGCTGGCCATTTTCCTTAACTGGCTGGAATGTTCTGGGCTTAACCGCGCCTGAAAGCAATGCTCTTGCTTTATTCTGCTTCCCACGGCGGGGGGATTAGCGGGTACTTGAATTCGATGAGAAACGGGTCATCCCAGGAAATGTCGTGTAGAAATACGTCGCGCAATGCATCGAGATCCTCGACTCTTTTTGCCGGGATATCAAAAGCATGAGCAAGCCGGACAAAGTCAGGATTCGCCAGACGCATCGATCCTTCGAGAGCGTACCGCTTCTGCATGAATTGTTCGAGTACGCCGAAGCTGTTATTGTTGTAGAGCAGAAACACAACGGGAATGTTGTACTGCCTGATCGTGGCCAGCTCACCGAGCATGGGAAGCCCGCCGCCATCGCCCACGATGCAGAGACAGGGCTTCTCCGGCCTGGCGAGCTTTGCTCCGATGCTCGCAGGGACCGCGTAGAAGATTGTTGACGAGCCGCCTGCCTCAAGAAATGTTCTCGGCCGCATAACCGGAAAATAATACTCCGCCCAATACGCCAGGAGATTCACGTCCCAGACCGTTATCGTATCATCGGGAATAACTTCGCGAAGGAGCGTTATGATTCTGAAGCCGGCTGCGTGCCGCAGGAGATGCGCTTCTTCTTTTTTTTGAAGCTCCTTCAGCTCCTTGATGCGCCATGATGACCTTTTGCTTTTCATGATCCGATAAAGGCCATCCACCGCGTATTTGAGATTGCCGGTTACACCGAGCCTGGCAGGGTAGTTCCTGCCGATCCACGCATCGTCAATATCCATGTGGATAAGATCCCTTATTTTTACACCACGATGCTTCACCTCAACATCGCGCAGTCTTGTGCCGATAGCTATGACTACGTCCGCCGCAGCCAGCATCTCTCTCACCACGCCTTTTCGCATGATGCAGCCGAATGCCTCGGGCAGTTCCTCGTTCAGTGCTCCTTTGCCCGCGGTTGTGGTGAGAAAAGGTATCGCCGACTCCCTGCACAAACTCTCGAGCGGCACACTCAGTTCCTCATCTACGAGTAAGCTTCCGCCGATGATTATCGGTTTTGTTTTGCCGGCAAGAGCCTCCTCGAGGCCTGATAGATCGGGTTCGTTCGGCACAGTTCCCATGTCACTGAGTGACGTCGGTACCTCTTTTTCAAGGAGCGCGTTAGGAATTGAAATAAGAACCGGCCCTGGCCTGCCCGAACGCGTTGCGTCGTACGCAGCCTGCAGCGAAGCCCATAGAGACTCCTTTTGTTCGACAACAAAGGTTCTCTTAGTAATCCGGCTGAAGATATGTTCGGGTTCCGGAAGTTCATGGAGTATGCCCTTTCCATGCTGTTTCCAATCAGTATCGATGTGGATGATCAGAAGCGGCACCTGACGTCCGTGCGCTTCCAGGCATGCTGACACGATGTTGGTAAGACCCGGACCGGGCGTGACAACGAGCACCCCTGTCTGCCCTGTGGCCTGCGCATAGCCTATCGCTGTAAAGGCGACAGCCGACTCATGGCGTCCTATAACGGTTTTTAGGTTGCCATGCTGCGCAAGAGTGTCACAGAGGGGAAGAGAATGAATGCCAGGCACATGGAAGATGTGGCTGATTCTTTTCTCGGTCAGAAAAGAGACGATAGCTTCCTTTCCCAGCATGGTGGCCCTTTTTCCGGAGTTTAACATACTGTCTCTTTTAGTTAAATAAAAAAGTACTTGACAGTTCGCAAAATATTGATTATTTTAAATAGGTGTTTAGTACAGTAAACTTTTGGTGCGTGTATACTGTTAGCAAATGAAGATCGGCGGTTCGAGCATAGGCGAAAGGATCAGCATGATGCGCCAGGCCAGGGGGCTGACGCAGGAGGAGCTTGCGTCGAGGGCTGACTTGACGAAAGGGTTCATCTCCCAGGTGGAGCGTAACCTGACGTCTCTTTCTGTGGAGAGCCTGCTTGCCATCCTTGACGCCATGGACGAAAAACCTTCTGCCTTCTTTGATGAGACGTTTGAGCAGAAGATTGCATTCAAGGTAAAGGATCGGGTTGAACTGGAGAAGGAGGACGTGGAGAGTTTTCAGATCCTTGTTCCTGCAGCGCAAAACAGGCTGATGGACCCGGCATGGGTGGCGCTGAAACCCGGAGAAGAGATGGAAGAAGGGCCGCACGAAGGAGAGGAGTTTGGTTTTGTTTTATCCGGGGGCATAGAAGTATCTCTCGGCGGTAAGACGTACAAGCTGAAGCGGGGTGAATGTTTTTATTTTCGGGCTTCAAAGCGGCACCGTGTAGCAAACAGGCGAAAGACGAGGGCTCTGGTCCTATGGGTTTCTTCGCCTCCTAACTTTTAGTGCCGATCAGGCAATTAAAATTTCAAAGGGAGGGCCATGGGGTGAAAGCATTGAAACGGCAGGTAACGGCAGTATGCTCTGGCAATGATCGCGGTCGTGCATATGAGGAACGGAAAATGCGCGGTCACATCTCTTCGGTGAAGATGGGAAGAAGTCAACCCGAATTCGCCGGCATGGAAAACACTCCGAACCCTATGGGGTACCGGGAAGTTCGGGAATCGGCAAACGTGATTATTAAGACACCGACGAAGTTTTATCTCGTCAGTGGTTCGTCCGACGGATTCACACTGCTCAATGCTTTTGATGGCGCGCTTGTCGCTTCAGGAGTGGGGGATACCAACCTCGTGAAAATGAGCAGCATTCTTCCACCGGGCTGTGAGAAGATGAACCCGCGTCCTGTTCAATTGCCGCAGGGAGCCCTTGTTCCAGTCGCTTACGCCTCCCTCTGCAGTGATGTTCCGGGAGAGGTCATTTCTTCTGCCGTGGCTATAGGCATACCGAAAGATGAAGATCGCGCCGGGCTGATCATGGAGTATTCGGCGAAAGCGGAACAGAGCATCGTGGAGAATCAGGTAAGGAAGATGGTCGAAAAGGGCATGGAGATGAGAAACCGCGCGGTGAAAGAGATCGTGTCTATTTCGGCTACGTACAAAGTTGCTGATATCGGTGCTGTTTTTGCCGGTGTTGTGCTGTGGAATTAGTGGTGCACCGGGATTAGTTGTCTGTGGGAGTGACATCACCCCCTCCCCAACCTCCCCCCTTGAGGGGGAGGGAAGGGGGGTAAATAAGTTGATGCGTTTGCATTAGTCGTTTTGTTAGACTGGCAAAGGACATTCGCAAGTACATTCGAACTGTAGTTTTCGTTTATCGATATTTCTCAGGGACATTTGTCAATGAAAAGCGTCTTCAATCATAGCTATATGGGCTCCGGGGCAAGTGTCGAATCAGCCTCCATCGCCTTGCTCGGATGTCCGCTCGATGTCACCTCTTCTTTTCGGGGAGGCACAAAGTTCGCCCCGGAGAGCATCAGGAAGGCATCGTGGACACTTGAGACTTACAGCCCGTACCTGAAGCGTGATTTGGAAGATATCACCTTCTATGATGCCGGGAATCTCGAGCTTCATCCTGGCGATCTGGCGTATTCGCTCGAACTGATCGAGAGTGCTGTGGCGGAGATCGTCGGGAGAGGTCAAAAGATCCTCGTGTTCGGCGGCGAACATCTGGTTACCTATCCCATCATGAAGGCAATAAAGAAACGATTGGGAGAAATACAGATCGTGCATTTCGATGCTCACTGTGATCTGCGTGACGAATATGAGGGGCAGAAACTCTCCCATGCTACGGTCATGAAGAGAATCAAACAACTGGGCGGATCAGAAGGACCGGAAATGTTTCACATCGGTATCCGGTCGGGCACGAGAGAGGAATTTGAAGAACTTCTTCTCATCGATTCCCCCGCATCACTCGGGTCACGGCTTGACCCCGGCAGGCCGATCTATATCAGTTTCGACATCGACGTACTTGACCCATCTCTCGTTCCCGGGGTGACGACTCCCGAACCGGGAGGCCTTATGTTTAACGCGGTCATGGAATATTTTTCGGTCTTGATGGGGATGAACATCATAGGCGCAGACATAGTCGAATTGGCGCCGGACTATGACACGACTTTTGTCTCTTCAGTCACTGCCTCGAAGGTTGCACGAGAGATGATCATGCTTTTGGATTCCAAAGGAAGGACCCCCGCGCGGTAGCGAGACATTTAAGGAAAGCCGTACGGCGTCCGGGAGAGCCTACATGAATACTGGAAAAAAACGCGGAAGAATACTGATAATCGGGGCCGGAGGCGTGGCTACCGTTGCTGCGCACAAATGTGCGCAGATCCCCGATGTCTTCACTGAGATAATGGTTGCAAGCAGAACGCTCTCCAAGTGTGAGGCGATCAGGAACGATATCGGAAAAAGATATGGTAGAGAGATTCACGTGACGCGGGTGGATGCCGATAACGTTCCGGAGCTGACCGCTGTGATAGACAAGTTTCAGCCGGACCTTCTTCTTAATCTCGCTCTTCCCTACCAGGACCTCCATATTATGGACGCCTGTCTGGAGACGGGAATCGACTACATAGATACTGCCAACTACGAGCCTCCGGATGAGGCGCACTTTGAATACAGCTGGCAGTGGGCTTACCAGGAGAGGTTCAGAAAGAAAGGGATCATGGCGGTTCTCGGCTCAGGATTCGATCC
Source organism: uncultured delta proteobacterium (assembly GCA_963825005.1). Taxonomy (GTDB): domain Bacteria; phylum Desulfobacterota; class Syntrophorhabdia; order Syntrophorhabdales; family WCHB1-27; genus JADGQN01. Next base: position 55,852 of record CAWGRP010000005.1, read on the forward strand.
CGGGGTAACCAATGTTTTTGCGAGTTATGCGCAGAAGCATCTCTTTGACGAGATAGAGTATCTGGATATACTCGACTGCAACGCCGGCTCCCACGGCCATGCCTTCGCAACAAACTTCAATCCGGAAATCAACATTCGGGAAGTAACGCAGACAGTGAGGCACTGGGAAAACGGAAAATGGGTCGAGACGCCCGCAATAATCGAGGAAGGCAGCATCCATTTCAATTTCGATTACCCGCTTGTGGGAGCGAAAGAAAGTTATCTTCTTTATCATGAAGAGCTGGAGTCACTCGCGCGGAATATAAAAGGGCTGAAGCGGGCACGATTCTGGATGACATTCTCCGAGAATTACCTCAACCATCTCAGGGTGCTCAAGAACGTCGGCATGACACGGATCGACGAAGTCGACTATGAGGGGCAGAAGGTTGTTCCCATAAAATTTCTTAAAGCGCTGCTGCCGGAGCCAGCCTCACTCGGAACGGGATATACGGGCAAGACAGTCATCGGCAACATCATGACCGGAAAGAAGAATGGTAAGACGATTACGCGATATATCTACAACATATGCGACCATGAAATGGCCTTCAAAGAGACCGGCACGCAGGCAATCGCGTACACGACCGGTGTACCCGCTATGATCGGAGCGATGATGATGCTCACAGGGGTTTGGCAAGGGAGCGGAGTCTACAATATGGAGCAGCTGGAGCCGGACGCGTTCATGGAGGCTCTCAACAAATATGGCCTTCCCTGGCAGGTCGTAGAACATGGAGCACTTCCCGATAAAATGTGACAAACAAGGTTAAGGTTGAGGTCAAGGTCAAGATGGATACAAAACAAGTAAGAAAAGTGAATAACAGGATTTTCGGAATCGAGGGCGCGAGAGGTTAGAGTGGCTGATGGGGATAAGAAGAAGATCCAAAAAATAATCCGGGCAATTTCGGCAAGGGACGCGCGTGCCGCCGGCACATATTACGCGTTATCATCCGCTGCAAAGCAAGAGCTTCTCAAGCGTCTCGACAGCAATCGTCTGAAGGTATTGACGCGTCTCGTCAAGGAAGCCAAGAAAAAAAAATTCGCCGCAGCAAACAAAAGATTCCTAAGGATTGCAAGAGACGGCATCCACACCCCGGTCTACCTGCTGGATGAAACCCTGATAGAAGAGAACATGCGCATCCTGAGCTATGTTAAGGAGCGCACCGGCTGCAAGATATTCCATGCACTGAAGGCATACGCTTCATTCGCCACGTTTCCGATGATGAGCCGGTATCTGGACGGGACCTGCGCGAGTGGGCTGCATGAAGCGAGGCTTGGCTTCGAGGAATTCAAAAAAGAGGTGCACACCTTCTCTCCTGCTTACAAGGAAGAAGAGTTCCGGCGGATACTCGACTATTCAGACTCCATCATATTCAACTCTTTCTTCCAGCTTCAAAAATACGGAGAGAAGGCTAAGAAAAGCGGGGTTGAAATAGGCTTGAGGGTGAACCCCGGGCATGCGGAAGTCGCGACAGAGATGTACAATCCATGTGCGCCCGCATCGAGGCTGGGAATAACCTCGCAGCCATTCGCAGAGCAATTTCCGAAGTACAGAAATCTCATAAGCGGGCTCCACTTTCATGCCATGTGTGAGCAGAATTCGGATGTGCTCGAACGCATCGTGAGTGCATTCGAAAAACTCTACGGGCAGTATTGCAAGGGGCTGAAATGGGTCAATTTCGGAGGGGGGCATCATATCACGCGAGACGATTATGATCTGGAGCGCCTCATCAAGCTGATCAATACTTTCAAGAAACGATATGGAGTACAGGTCTATCTCGAACCGGGTGAAGCCAGCGTCTACAATGCGGGAGTTCTGGTATCGTCTGTTCTGGATATCGTAAAAAATGAGATGGAGATCGCCATTCTCGATACCTCAGCAGAGACGCATATGCCGGATGTGCTGCTCATGCCTTACAGGCCGTACGTCATGGATTCAGCCCAGCCGGATAAGAAAAAATATACCTATCGGCTCGCAGGACCAAGCTGTCTTGCCGGGGATGTTATAGGCGATTACTCGTTTGATCGCTCCCTGCAAAGGGGAGAGAAGCTGATTTTCACGGATATGGCCCTTTACAGCATCGTGAAAAACACGACGTTTAACGGCATACATTTACCCGATATCGCGGTGATAAGGAATGGAGGGGAAGTAGAGGTGGTGAAGAAGTTCGGGTACAAGGAGTACAGGCGCAGGCAGTCGTGAGGATGCGCAAGTATCAGCATCAGACCCTAAGAAGGCACTGCCTCTGGCATCTTTCTTGAATATGGTTCAAGCATGTGATACAATTGACTACTCGTAAAAGATCTTACCTTATCCTCCCGGAGTGACCATGAAATATCCCATAACAAGAGCGGGCTACGATAATCTCAAGAAAGAGATTGAGTTCTTGAGGAACACTAAGAGGCCTAAAACGCTCCTCGCGATCGAAGAAGCACGGGCTCACGGCGACATATCTGAAAACGCGGAGTATGAAGCAGCCAAAGAGGAACTGCAGTTTCTTCAGAAAAAGATCAGCGAGCTGGATGAGGCGATCAAGAATTCCGAGATTCGCGACGTTAAGGATTCCCAGAACGGTACCGTCGATTTTGGATACCATGTCTGTCTGAAGAACCTCGACACGAACGAAGAGGTAAGCTATACGGTTGTCGGCCCGTTTGAATGTGACATTCAGAAAGGAACGATTTCCATCAGCTCACCTTTGGGCCGTGCGCTCATGGGAAAGAACGTAGGTGATGAAGTGACGTTCTCGGCGCCGGGGGGGGAGCGGACATACGAGGTCATCAAAGTCGGTTAGAGGCTTCGTCAAAAGTCCATCTGCTTTGTCGCCCATCGCCGCGTCTGTCCTCGACGTACCTCAAGGTACGCCTTCGTCCGCCACGGCTCGGAGCTCCTCACATCTGAACTTTTTACTCGCCTCCTGAATTCATGGTCGCCTTTCGCGCCTGCCTTCGTTGCTCTTCAACCTCTTCTGTTTCAACACCTCAGGGAACGCACGCGTAGCCCGGGGTCTCAGGCGCCTCGACATCAATCAAAACTCAGCCCCACAAATAAATAGATCGTAGCCGCTCGAATATCGTGCCTCCAGGAATTTCAAAAAAAGGAAATGTAATAAAAGATTAATATGAAAAAGCTTGACAAGCAGATATAATACAGTTGTACAATGGACATACGGTTATGTAGCCATAAGGCTATATAGACATCAGTACGGTTAGAGAGGCGAAGGACGTTCTCTGGGGGGAGAGCGGAGAAGCAGGAAGGAGAGTTAGGAGGGATATGCGCGACCCGTGTGTCATACTGGGGCCGGCCTTTCTTCTCTTCTATTCTGATCCGCGCCGCTCAGGTTTTGATCGATCCTAACCGAAAAATATAGAGTAGATTGGAACGATCTGTGGCGAGTGCAGTGCGAATACCTGAGGGTTCCGCATGAACGTGGTGGAAAGAGCCGGTCAGGAACTGGAAAGCGAGGCGCAAGCCGGTCACAGAGTCACCAAAAAACGCCTGGTTGATAGTCTCAACTGCACAAACTTCATGGAAGAGCCCGTAATCGTGCATCTCGAACATGCGCGGTATGGTACCCCCCTCTTCCTCCGGGCCTATCCTCAACCCTGTTCCGGGGACACACTTCATTGCCTCTGGGCCGAGCCCTGTCCTGCCAATGTTGCAACGTCCTATACCGCCAAAAATTTCATGATTGACAAGGGGTTGGATCTTCTGATCGTGGACCCGCAATCAAGTGAAATAAACGGGACGGGTATACGATTTGTACTGCCTGATGAATGCCGAGGATTTCGCCTGAGAAGAGCGAAGCGGTATGCTTCCGAAGGTATTCAGGTAACCCTGATGCAGCATTCAGCGACCTTTTCCGGCATTCTCGATGATTTTACCGCTTTCTCCTTTCGCGTCCTCGTCTCGATCCAGCCTCCTCAGACATTCGAGTGGATTGATGAAAACACCCCCTTATATGTGGTCATGTCAGACGCACAGACACACGCCGTACTCTATACGGGCGAGTGTACCATAATCAGGCAGTCGGAGTCGAAGAAAGAACGATCGTTAGTCCTTGAGCCGCTAAGCAGAGATGAGACTCAATCCCGGCGGGAACGGCTTAACGGAAACGGTTATGTGCTTTCGCCGCGGCCAAACGCCACCTTTAGCCACCCCCTGGCTAAGAAAAGGATCACTCTCGATGTGGAGGAGATCTCCTCGCGCTGGTTTTCTGTGGTCGAGCATTATGAGAGCGCGGCTCTTTTCGCGGGCCTCGTTATCCCGCAGGTCGAATTGGAGCTTGTCCCGGGTCTGTCGCTCGCCTGCAGGGTTCAGGTCGGTTCCGGGGATATGCGTGAAGATGATGGACAACAGACGGTGAAGTGGCGGGTCGTCATAGTTGACATGACCATCGAGGATCAGGGTAAGCTTTTCGCCTTGCTGCAGAAGATACAGAATCAAACTTCGCATGCGGGTGGCCGGGTCGACCTGAACGACCTGCTCGCATTCTTCTTTGATGCAGGTTTTGTATATCCGAAAAAATATGCCACCCTCCATATGTACAAGGAGCGGTTCCGGGAGACGTACAAGAAGCTTTACCTTGACAACCCGACAATAGCCAGACATTTTATACAGCTGGACAAAGGCGTCATTCAGGCTCATCTCTCCATGATCCGGTTTTACGAGAATACCTGGATGCTCCACCACCATGCAGCCGTGGGGCAGAACGGAGGCGGCCTCAAAGTCCTGAATCAGGTCAGAGATTACATAAATGATTACCGGTCCTACTACTCAACCCACATGGATTACCTTATGTGCTATTTTCGGCCCAACAACCGGTTTCCCAACCGTGTGTTCGGCGGATTCGCAAAAGCACTCTCCAACCCCAAGCACTGTTCGATCGATTCATTCGCCTATCTCAATTTTAGTTTCGAGAGAGTGCGCAAGGAGGGAGAAAAAGACAACGGCTGGATTCTTGAGAATGCAGGCGCCGACGACCTCGCAGAACTCTCCAACTTCTATGACCACATGTCGGGAGGGCTCTCGATTAAAGCCCTCGATCTTGGAGCTGACGGGCAAAAGAGCAATACCCTTAATGAAGAATACGAGAAACTCGGATTCAAGAGGGAAAAATATATTTTTACACTCAAGAAAGACGGGAGGTTAAAGGCGATTGTCCTTGCTGTGGTCTCAGATACGGGCTTGAACCTGTCGAATCTTACCAACTGTGTGCACGTATTCGTTATGGACCCTGAAGATCTGCCGGTAGAAGTGCTCTACGAGCATGTCGGCACGCTCTTTCCATATTACTCGGAAGATGAGATCCCGGTACTCCTCTATCCGCTTTCTTATGTTGAGCATCAATCCATACCCTATGATAAGATTTACAATCTCTGGGCCTTTGACTGTAAGCATGCGGCCCGTTATTATGAGTACATGGGCAGGATTATCAGTGGACGGAGGGAAATCAAAAGAAGTGATACAGTTGTGCAGGAACTGGTTCCGCAAAAAGAAACCTCTCCGATCGTGCCTCCCGTACCAATCGAGTGAGCAAATATCATAAGGTCGATACATGGATGAAGTTGCTTATTTAATGGAGAGCGACGAGGAAACAGAACGGCTGGAGTCGAAAACGGACCCGGTCGTTGTGGAGCAGCAAGCTCTCTGGGCCGAGATCAAGCCGGGCATGCGCGTCGCAGACCTCGGTTGCGGTCCCGGCAAAACCACTGCTATACTTCACCGGCTTGTCGGGCCCGGCGGTTCCACTGTCGGCGTAGATATTTCGGAGAAGAGAATCGAATATGGACGATCGCACTATTCAAGTCACGGCATGGAATTTGTCTGTAAAGACATCCGGCTGCCTCTTGAAGAACTGGGAAGCTTCGATTTTATATTTGTTCGCTTCGTGCTCGAGTATCACCGCTCAAACGCTTTTGAGATTGTCCGGAATATATCGCAGATTCTGAAACCAGGAGGCATACTCTGCCTTATAGATCTGGACAACAATTGCCTGAGCCACTTCGGACTGCCGGAAAGACTCGAAAGGGCCATTAACAAATGCGCGCGTCTTTTAGAAGAGAGGTTCAATTTCGACCCTTATGCCGGGAGAAAACTCTATTCTTATCTCTATGATCTCGGGTTTGAGCATGTGGCTGCCTCTGTGAGCGCGCATCATCTCATTTATGGGGCTCTTGGCGACGTGGATGGCTTCAACTGGGGAAAGAAACTCGAGATACTGAGCAGAAAAGCCCGCATAGCCTTCGATGAATACGGAGAAGGCGACGGGTTCATAGAGGAATTCACGCGATTCTTTTCCGATCCGCGCAGATTCAGTTACACCCCGGTGATATCAGTGCGCGGAGAAAAAGCCGTCGAAAAAAAGAAAATCAAGCAAACAGCCGGCCACCTTACCCTCCGAACCTGATCGTAAATCTAGTGCCCGCTGATCTGTCAAGTTCTATTGTCCCATCGAGCTGCTGGACCAGTGAGTTCACCAGGGTCAGTCCCAGTGACGGTGAGTTCCGAAAGTCTACATTTTCTGGAAAGCCTGTGCCGCTGTCACTCACGGTCAGCACGATGCTGTTCCCTTCTCTTTTTTGCATCTGAATCGCAATATCACCTGCCGTCCCTTGCGGAAAAGCATGTTTCAGCGCGTTGGACACAAGCTCGTTAATGATGAGCCCGCAGGGTATTGCTTCGGTGATGCCGAGAGCAATGTCATCAATCTTTACCGTGAGCCGAACTGAACTTTCCTCACTCTTGTAGAAATGGCGCAGGTCGGATACAAGATTTTTGGTGTAGCCGCCCATGTCAACGCTAGCAAGGTTGGGTGACTGGTAGAGTCTCTCGTGGATGAGCGCCATCGATTTGATACGAGCCCGGCTTTCCTTGAGGGCCGAGACAGCCCCCGGATGTTCTGTCCTCGTTGCCTGCATGTAGAGTAAGCTCGAGACAATCTGCAGATTATTCTTTACGCGGTGATGGATCTCCTTGAGGAGCACCTCTTTCTCCTTGAGAGAGGCCCGGATCTTCTCCTCCACTTCCAGGAGCTCATCGAACTGTCTCTCTTTCATATCGGTTACCATTGCATTCTGAATGCTTATACCGATTTCAGGGCTGAGCGCCATGAGAAGATCTATATCACTTTGCAGCAACGTCCTTTTTGTTCTCACATTGTCAACCGCGAGCACGCCTATCGCATCATCAACGCATACTATAGGACAGCAAATGAACGATTTTACGCCCATCTCTTTGACGAACTCCAGGCTGTGAGGAGAAAGGTCACGCTCTATCTCTTCGGAATCGTTGATGAGGAATGACCTCCTTTCACGAAAACAGACTACAAGAATCCCCCTGGAGTCGGCTCTCAGTCTGAAACTTGTGGCCCGGAGCGTGGATAACTGCTCGTCCGAATAGCCGAAACCGGCTCTGAAGGTGAGAGCTGTCTTGTCCTTGTCCGCGAGGAGGATCATGCCGCGGTCGAAATCGAGCCGTTTCTCCAGGATTTGAGCCACATCCTGAAGAATGCCATCGATATGTCTCTGCCTGGTGAGGGTAACCCCCACCTCATGTATGACCCTGGCGCTGTTGTAACTCGCGTTGAGCTTGTCGAACAGCATGTCTGTGGAGTCACTCAGATTCTGGACTGCGGTGACCAATTCCTCCTTTTCCATATTCCAAATCTTATAGGACATGATAAAGACTGCCACGAGAGAGATCACCATCGAGACGATCCAGGCCTGAGCCATGGAAAAATAGAGAAAGCCCAGAGAGGCTGCAAAAAGTGACAGCGACAGATAATTCCGTATCTTCTTCCATATGTCTGATCGGAAGGTGTGCCAGGTGATGACATAACGGCAATATCTGCCTCCCTTGAATATGCATTCCGTGTGCTCAATTTTGGGTAGCTTATGTTTGAAGACTGCGAAGATGGCTTCGATGTAGCCCATCCTGTTCTCGCACTGGTAAGGCTTTTCACTTGTGCCCGGCCGTGGCGTCACCTTGATGTGCACCTTATTCGGGCCCAATCTTCTCGATTCCCACGTACAGGATCTCACAAGATTACCGGCAGTCTTTCCGATCATCTCGCAGAGCTTAGCGGGGTTCACGAAGCCCAGCGCGTAATTCTTCACTATTCCTGAAGAGTCTGTAGACGCTGCGTACCTGCCGACATCCCGCGAAATATCTATTTTGCCTGTGTGCTTAACCAATTTTTCATGAAAAAAGTCTACCTGCTCTTGAGTAAGCCAGTGCCTTTCGTCATCAACCTGGTAATGCTCCAATTCGGCATCGGCTAAGAGGTCATCTATATCCACGCGAGGATAATGGCGTTCGACGAACCTGACGTAATTCGAGATGATTCGGCTATTGTACAGCTTCGTATTTGGCTGACAGGGTTCCACTACCAGAGGGATTCGATGTTCGTTATCAGACGCTGATGGCCTCTCCGTCCGATCTGCTGTCATCTTCGAGCCGAACATTTCTCTTCTGTCGGGAATCTGCTTGTGGGGAAAAGACGGGCCAAAATGAGAACTTACGTGGTCGGGTATATCAGAGACCATTGGCTCGTGATTCGGAGTCGAAGGGGGCGGTAACCCTCTCTCTTCATCAAGTATGTATCTATCCTCCTTTCCCCTGCTCATTTCTCCCTCAAGCGACTACCTGCACTAAGGTAAGAACCATGCATAAATCCCGTGGCGCCTCACCTGGTGAACGAAAGGGTGAAAAGGACCATCTGGATGAACTGTTCGTACGTGCCGGAGGGCGCTCCTACAACATTGTTTATTGAACTGGCCTTCGGAAAGAACGTGGCCTGGTAGGCCAGATTTGCCTTCCAGGGACCCGCTGTATACCCGATGCCGCCGGTAACGAGCTGCCTGTTAGCGTCCGGGAATTCGGGAGACAGGGTCCGCTTGGGCACAGGACTCATGTCGTACGCGTACCCTAACTGCGTCTCGAAAGACTTGTTCCACCGGTAATTGGCACCTAACGAGAACGTGAAGACATCAAACCAGTCCTTGGGAACAATCTGCGAGGCTCTGCCATCGGAAAACCTTACTGTGTATCGGTCTATCGAAGACCAGCCCCTGTAGACCACGTCGGTCTCCAGTGTAAGTGCGCCGATAGTCTTCGCAAGACCTCCCGTCAGTTGCCACGGAAGGGTAATCGAAATCGAAGCATCGCTATCCCTCAGCGCCGGATTCCGCGCCTTGAGCACTGCATCATTGGCAGTATAGAAGTTGGCGGTACCCTTATGATCGATTGTCACCGGGGTTCGCGCCGTAAAAGAGAGCCTGTAATCTTTTGGCAGTTTTATAAGCACGCCCGCATTGGCCCCGACGCCCCAGCCATCAGCAGTCAGCTTTGACTCACCGTCGGGTAAGCGGAGTTGACGCAGATTGATGGCCCTTTCGAACTCCACAGAGCTGTCTACATACGAGAGGCCAAAACCTGCGGAGATGCGGTCGTTAAACTTGTAAGCTATCGTAGGGGTCACGTAGGTTGCCGACAGCTGCGAGAAGATAGTCGAATATCTGCCGCTCCAGGTTCTGCCCCAGTCAGAGGAGAGGCCAAAGGGGTAGTAAATACCAATACCGAATGAGAGTCGGTCGTGGGTATATTTGGCAAAGAGGCTCGGCACGTTATGGGTCGCAGGCTTCAGGTCCGCCGTGGTGCCGGTTGTCGCGTCTCTGAAGGTTCGGCTCGGCATGATGATCGTATCGTTCATACTGACACCGAATCCGGGCTGGTCCGGGAGCAAAGCCGGGTTATAGAAGATTGCCGCAGGGTTATCCAGGGACGAAGTAACAGCAGTGGCCATGCCGTCAGCCTTTGCATCCTGATTGTAAATGATGAATCCGGAAGCGAGAAGCTGCATGGGTTGAAGCAGGAGCATCAGCAAAAAGAGTAAGAAAAACCCTTCCTGTGGCGCAAGCGCACGTGTCATGATTGATGCAATTCGCCCTTTCACAATCCCCCCTGAATCCTTTCCGTTCGATATGGGTCCGCGCTCAGGGCTCAACTCCCTGGGGACCTGGCAGCTTATTATGCAACTTGCATGCCCGAAAAGAGGCTCGATGTGGCGTCAACTATTTGAATTCATTTGCGATAGCTAGACTCATTTTGGGGAAGACCACTGCGCCAGACAGCCGTGGATCCGCGTCAATAAAGGGGATTCTCCCGGACCGCGGGGAAACGGGCTCAGGCCTGCGCGGTCGAGGGCGCATGAGTGCATTGTCAGAGAGCTGCCAGAGCTGTCAGAATTCCTGCGGCAGGTACCTGGAAGATATAGGCATGAGGGCAAATAGGTGGAGAGTCAGGCGGTGATGCCTCCATCCACCGCAAAGTACTGTCCTGTTACAAAACTGGATGCGTCAGAGGCAAGATAGACCACCAGCGCTTTCAGCTCGTCCGGGTCTCCTTTACGACCCATGGGGGTCATCTTCAATACGGTCTCGTCGTATTGTTTTGCGAAGTCGGCATACTCCGGCCCCTGGGTAGAGGCACTCAGCTTGGTTCCTTGAATCCAGCCGGGGACAATAGCATTGGCCCGGATTCCATCTCTCGCATATTCCACCGCTGTTTCTCTCGTAAGACCCAGCACCCCGTGCTTGGCGGTGATGTAGGGAGCGTTTGGTTTGAGTTCACTGATGTTGAAGAACGGTCGCAACGAGTATGAGGAAGCTATGTTGATAATGGTACCCTTCCCCTTCTTCAACATGACAGGAAGGACAGCCCTGGTGACGATGAAGACGCCCCTCAGATCTATGTTAATCACCCTGTCAAAAACCTCTAGAGGCATTTCATGGATTCGCACGCCTTTTGACGTCACGCCGGCATTGTTTATAAGGATATCGATGGTCCCGAGCCGCGCAACCGTTTCGGTCACCATCCGCTCTACCTCATCAGGACGGGTGACATCAGTCTTCACGACGAGGGAGCGACGTCCCATTTTTTCTATCTGAGCTGCGGTCTGGCGGGCCGTTGTCTCATCAACATCGGCGATAGAGATATCGGCGCCATATTCTGCGAGGGCCTCGGCGAACGCTTTACCCAATCCATTGGCGCCTCCGGTGATAAGAGCTACTTTCCCGCTCAGATCAAATAACGTGTGAACCGGTCCTTCATCTTTCTGTGACTTTTTCATAAGTTCTTCCTAACGTATCTTTTTTCGGAGGACGCACGACGTCTCAATCTGCCGATCCGGTATGTCCCAGTACTTGCTCAGGAGCTCATCCTTGTTGTCGGCAAGTTCGAACCCATGCCTCTTGTAGAAGGCTATTGCCCATATCGCGGCCTGCCATGTTCCGATCAGCAGATACTCTGTGGAGACGCGGTTCTGGGCGTAATCAAGGAGCTTCGTGCCAATGCCCCTGCGTTGCGCCCTGGTAAGCACATAAAGATGCCGGATGAGTGTGGTATCTTTGACCGGTTCCTTACCAATGACTCCCAGGAGTTCGCCTTGCTCCATGTAACCATAGAAGCTCATCCGCATCATCTCCCTTCGCACCTCATCCATCGGCATGTATGGTTCATGCCATCGATCGTCGGGTATGACGCCTTTATACCTCGTGGCAGCGTCGTTCACCACCCTGAAGATCTGCTTCTCATCGCCAATCTCGACGATCTCTTCCGCCACGTACCAAATCCCCTTTCACGCTCTGAGGAAGCACAAGCCTAAAGAGGTACAAGAAAAAATGTGAGTTCTGAGCGACGCGGGACGCAGGGCAATGATGTCGATGAGTTTTTGCTCCACCATCCCATCAGTACAGGCCGTATTCTCTGGTCGCATCAAACATGGCCTTCACGTTCATCGGCCTTGCGTCATCAAGGCCCGTCGAGGAGTCCATGATGTAGCCTCCATCCCTACCCACCGTATCAATGAGATGCTTTACGTGTCTTCGCACGTCGTCGGGTGTGCCGGCAATCAGCACCGATAGAGGCACGTTTCCTCTTATGCAGACCCGACCCCCCAACGCCTCTTTCACTTTGACCATATCAGTGGCCTCAAAAGCGTAACAAGCCTTGCCAGCAGGGATATCCTTGATGATTTCCAGCCTTGAGGTGCAATCTCCTTCCCATAGCGGGCAAGGGTTCAGCCCCTGGTCGATCAAGGCCACCATCAACTCCCGAAGCGTGGGCCAGAAAAATTTCTTAAATTGATCGAGCGACATGAATCCGTCCAGGCCTTTGTGAATCGGTATGAATACACGGGGATTTCCAGAGGCCTTGTACCCGTTAACAGCCATTTCGACCATGAAGGGCAAAATGTGCTCGCAGGCTTTGACGACCTTGTCGGGCCTGCGATACATGTCGAGCATGACCCCCTTTGTCCCTCTGAAGAAGTCACCGAGCGTGTCGTACGGGGCCTGAGAGATGGCGCCGACCTGAAGAGGAAAACCTGCCTCTCTTGTCTTTTCTCCGTACTTCCTCGCATAGGCCCCTATGCGCGCTGATTCCTGCCCTGCCTTCTTCAAAACCTCGAGGGCTTCGATGACCTCCGGCAGGTTGAAAGCGCCGAACCCGGAAGGAATGCCCATGTAATAGCTGATGATATTGTGGAGGGGTGGAAGCTTTTCGAACCCCTTCAGCCCTCCGCACACACGGGGCCAGTAACGTCTCATCATGAAATCTGTTGTGTCGAGAATGAAATGGTCGTACTCATCCGCTGTCATGTATTCGCCTTCAACGAACTGGTACGTGTGGTCGGACGCGAGGCCGTGACCGGGCCATATCAGCTGCTTAAAGTCGAGTGCTTCAAGGATCGGCCCGAGGTAACGCAGGAAATACGGGTTCTGGTCCATATCGGGCTGGAATTCATTCAGCGTCTTCCACTGCGCCTCCCACATCTTGTCAGGGTCATACATAGTTTCCTGAATCGTCATGCCCGCGTAACGTGTGGGAAAAAATCCGAATAACACCATGATAGGAACCCTGTCAGGCTTCTTGAGTGCGATGGCATCATTGACCCTCTTCTCTCGCTGCCTGTACAGTTCTTCGGCGCTCACAGTTACGCTCCGATCCACTTTTTGGTCAGTTGCACCCCTGCTACCGCATCCTTTCCGTATGCATCTGCTTTGACATATTTTCTCACTTCATCATCGATCTGACCACCACCGATCATGATCTTTACCTTGTCTCTGAGTCCCGCCTTCTCGATCGCTTCCACGGTCTGCTTCATCGAATCAAAGGCAAGGGTCAGAAAACCACTTAATGCGACCACCTGTGGTTGGAACTCCTTGATCTTGGTTACAAACGTCTCTACCGGCACGTCGATCCCCAGATCGAGTACATCAAATCCGCTCACATCGAGCATGAAGGTGACGATGTCCTTGCCTATGTCATGAATGTCACCTGCGACTGTCCCGATCATGACCTTGCCTGATTTCTGAGCGCCCTTCTCTTTCTTCATCAGCGGCTTCACGAGCTCTGAAATCTCTTTGAGTATCTCACCTGCCATCATCAGATCGGGTATAAAGTACTCACAGCTCTCGAAGCGCTTCCCCACGACCTCCATGGCCGACCTTGCATCGTCCAGGATCTGGTTAGGGTCTTCTCCCTGAGCGATCTTCTCCTTGACCAACGCCAGCGTTTCCTCTTCCATCAGATCCGACATCAGCTCAACTAAATTCTTCGCCATGACACACCTCCAAGATTTTGTAAAAATAGGCTGAGGTAAAAACTAAAACGAAGGTTAAGGTTAAGTAAAGACAAAATCTCACGGACCTGTTCTTACTTGTTTTCGCTGTCTGTTCTCAACCTTAACCTCAACCTGCATTTTCTCTTACCTGTTTTTATATAGTCTCCACTTTCCATTTTCAACGACGACCGGCACATAACATTTTGGTCCGAGCCCGTTGTGATTGTCCGGCGAATAGTTGAAAATACCATTCTGTCCCACAAAGCCTTTTATCGTCTCGAGGTTATCCCTCACCTGGGCTCTTATCTTCACCAGGTCCGCATCCTTGGCAGGGTCGAGCTTCGGGTCGACCTTCTTCAAAGCCGTAACCAGCAGGTAGAGCTGGTCCCATCCGTGGCCGGCGTAAAGGCTGAAGGTCCCGTACTGCTTCGTATACTTGTTATACAGGTCCATGGCAACCTTTTTCTGAGGGTCGTTGTCGGGAAGGTCAGGCGCGACAAGTGTCTTGATCGATGTTGTCACGATCCCCTCTCCGTACTTTCCCGCAAGGTCAATGAACTCAGGGCCCACGATGGAGTAATCGGCCACGATGGGTCCGGTAAACCCCTGGTCTCTCGCATTCTTGATCACCATGACCGTATCCGCCATCTGCCCGGTGATGAGCAGACCATCAGCGCCAGCCGCTTTAATATGCGTCATCTGGGGACCCACGTCAGTGCTCCCCACGGCATACTTCTCGATGATAGCGGGAGTGATCTTCATCTCCTTGACCGCCCAGTCGAAGACTTCCCTGCCGGTCTGTCCAAACGTGTTGTCGATGTTGATGTAAGCGATCTTTTTTGCGCCACGTTGTTGCAGCACCTCGAGGAGTACAGGGATCGACGCCTCTCTCTGGCGTGGTACAACGGTAAAGACCCATTTCTTCGTGGGGATCCATATCTTTTCAGATGCTCCTCCCCCGAGCATTACCATATTGCCGGACTCAACGGTCTGGATGGCCGCCATAGTGACACCCGTAGATGAATAGCCGAGGCCGGCAATCACCTTGTCCACGTCTATCAGGCGCTTCGTCTCGGTCACGCCTTTCGTCGCGTTGCTTTCCGAATCGTACACAGTCATCTTGAGCTGTCTGCCATTGACGCCCCCTGCCGCATTGACAGCCTCGACTGCGATCTCCAGGCCCCGCTTTTCAGGAGCTCCGATGCTCGATATTATGCCTGTCAGGTCGAAGACCGCGCCTACCGGGTATGGCGCTGCTTTCTGCGCGCGACTCTCCCCGGTAGCAAACAGCAAACAGCCGAACACAACGACCGAAATGATCAGATACATTCTTACGCTTTGCCTTCTCATCGTTACCCCCCTTTGTTAATACAGGTTAAAGATAATGCAGGTTAAGGTTAAGGTAGAGCACCGACGCGGGCATTCGGAACCAGGAACGGGTTTATCTTTTCTCAACCTCAACCTCAACCTGTCTCTTACTTTCCCTTATACGGTGCCCACTTGCCATTCTGAACCACGACCGCAACGTAGCATTTGGGACCGAGGCCGTTGTGGTTATCAGGCGCAAAGTTGAAGGTACCGTTCTGCCCCACGTAACCCTTAATCTTCTCGAGATTATCCCGGAGCTGTTCCCGTATCTTCACCAGGTCCGCCTTTTTTGTAGGGTCGAGGTTCGGGTCGACCTTTTTGAGGGCTTCGGCAATTAGATATACCATATCCCAGGAATGACCGGAATAGAGGCTGAAGGTGCCGAACTGTTGCGCGTACCTGGTGTAAAGGTCCATTGCGATTTTTTTCTGGAAGTCGCTTGCCGGAAGTTCTGGTGCGACAAGTGCTTTGAGCGACGTAGTGACAATACCTTCGACATATTTGCCCCCGAGCTCAATAAACTCAGGACCGACGATGGCATAATCGCATGCTATGGGCCCTGTGAAGCCTTGATCCCGTGCACTCTTGACCACCATGACGCTATCTGCGACATTCCCGGACATCAGAATACTGTCTGCGCCGGAGGCTTTGATATGGGTAATCTGCGGGCCTACGTCAGGTGTTCCGGCAGCATATTTCTCGACGATGACGGGGGTGATCTTCATTTCTTTCGCGACCACATCAAAGGTCTCTTTACCCGTCTGCCCATACGTCGTGTCGATATAGATATACGCGATCTTCTTTGCTCCTCGCTGCAACAGGCTGTCAATGAGCATGGGGATGGATGCCTCCCGTTGACGCGGTACAATATTGAAAACCCATTTTTTCGTCGGTATCCAGAGTTTGTCAGTAGCGGTTCCCGCGATCATAACGGTATTGCCACTTTCAACGGTCTGGACGACTGCCATCGCATTGCCTGAAAGGGCGTAGCCGGTACACGCGATCACGTTATCCACGTCGATGAGCCTCTTGGTGAGGATGACCGCCTTTGCCGGATCACTCTCGTTATCGTAATAAACCGGTTTCAGTTTACGCCCGTTGATGCCTCCTGCCCCATTGACGCCCTCGACCGCTATTTCCAGGCCTCTCTTGACCGGGATGCCAAGGCTCGAGACCCGGCCTGTCAGCTCAAGGTTAACACCAATAGGATACGGGGCCAGTTCAGCCGCTCGCCCGTGCCCGCATAATAAAAAGCTCGCTGCTGCACAGACCATAATTACTACTAACGTTGCTTTCTTCATCGTACTTCCCCCTTTTGCTTTCTCGGTGATATTGGCCTGTCTCCCTGCCTGTCCTTTACTCGCCGGCCCCTGCTCGCTTTACCGTTCACTGATCACTGTTCACTGATCACTGTTCACTGTCTTCGTCATCCTCCCAAATACGCGCGGCGGATCTGTTCGCTCTCCAGGACCTCACTGCATGCTCCATGGAGCACCACCGCTCCTCGTTCCAGCACGTACACGTGATCCGCAATCTTCAGAGCTGCGCGGGCGTTCTGTTCTACGAGGAGGAGTGAAACCCCCAGCTCGCTGCAAATCTTCTTGAGCAGGCTCATCACCTCAGTGACGAGCACAGGGGATAACCCGAGTGACGGTTCGTCGAGGGCAAGGAGCTTGGGCCCGGCCATGAGCGCACGCCCCATAGCCAGCATCTGCTGCTGGCCTCCGGAGAGCGTGTCAGCCCTCTGTCTGATTCTCTCTTTCAGAATGGGAAAGAGTGAAAATATCATATCAAGCCGGCTCTGGAGCATCTGTTTGCGTGCCCTGTTTTTCATTGAATAGGAACCGAGAAGCAGGTTATCCCAAACGGTCATGGTGCCGAAGAGCTCTCTCCCCTCAGGTACGCTGGCGATCCCTCTTCCGATTATCTGGTTGGGTGGAAGTCCCGCGATCGGTTCACCCCGAAACACGATACCTCCGCTCGCCGGGACGAGCAAGCCGGTGAGAGTCTTAAGAAGTGTCGTCTTGCCCGCACCGTTGCTGCCGAGGATGGCCACGACTTCGTTACTATAAACACTCAGGTCAACATTCTTGAGTGCCTGCGCTTCGCCGTAGAAGGTGCACACATCTCGAACGGTCAATTGGAGATGGGCGGGATCGCGTCGCGCCGGGACCGTGCATACGGGTGCGGTAATCTCAGCCATCAGGAAGCCTCTTCGCCGAGATATGCTCTGATAACCTGGTCGTTTGCCCTGATCGCGTCAGGTGTCCCTTCCGCGATCTTGTATCCTTCATTGAGGACGATCACTCGCTGAGAGAGGCCCATGACAAAGGGCATATTGTGCTCGATGACAAAAATCGTGATCTTCTTGTGCGCCAGGTCGTAAATGAGGTGAACGAGCTCGTCAATCTCGTGCGCCGCCAGGCCTCCTGCCGGCTCGTCCAGCATGAGAAGCTTCGGCTTCATCCCCAGCGCCCGTGCTATCCCGACGAGTTTCCGTTCACCCAGCGGCAGCTTTTTTATGGGAGATAACGCTTTCTCTCTGAGTCCCACCAGATCAAGATTCTCCAGAGCCTCTTCCGTGGTCGTCTGTTCCTCCTGGCGCGCTCGAGGCAAAGAAAATCCCGTGGCAAACATGCCTTGACGGCTCCTCGTGTGACATCCTACCATGGCGTTCTCCAGGACTGTCATACTCGAGAAGAGTTCTTCAAGTTGAAAGGTCCGGCCTATACCCAGGGCGGCAATGGTGTGAGGCGGCAAGCCGGCTACGTCTCGACCTTCGAAATGCGCACTCCCCTCATCCGGGCAATGCACGCCGGTAATGGCGTTGACAAATGTGGTTTTGCCGGCACCATTCGGGCCAATCATGGAAACAATGCTTCCCTTCTCAAGGGTTAAGGAGACTTCGTTGAGGGCTTTGATGCCGCCGAAGTGCTTGCTGAGACCCGTGACTTCGAGTATCGTCTCATCAGTCATACGTGCTCATTCTCCTCTCACGCCTTAGCCTGCCCGGAGCCTGCTGTTTTCTTCTTTACCCATGCTGCGAACTGGTGTATCCAGCCGGTGACGCCGCCGGGCATGAAAATGAGTATAACAATAATCAGCACGCCGAAGAAGATGGCATCGACTTCAGCAGTCATCCTGGGGAGAATGGTACCAAGATACCCGTGGATCAGTTCTCGGAGCCAGGTAATAACGAAGCTGCCTATCAAAGGCCCGTAGATCGTAGTTCCGCCGCCGATGATGATCATGGTCACTAAATCAACGAGAAGAGGAAAACCGAAAATTCCTGGCTGCGTAAAACGCAGGTAGAAACAGTAGATGCTGCCGCCTATGCTGGCGAGAGCGGCGGTTAACATAAAAATTTGCAGCTTACAGCGTGGTATGTTGACACCCATACTCTTGCTTGCCAACTCGCTATCGCGGAAGGAGCGAATGGCCCGCCCGACCCTGCCGCCCATAACGTTGGACAAGAACCATAGCTGGCCGAGGCAGAACGCCCATGAGAGGTAATAGTAGTGAACGTCCTTTTCAAATGCGAATCCTGCGATCGTGAGGGGTGGAATGCCGACAAGACCTTCATGTCCCCCGGTGATGCTGCCGAACTGACCGAGAACGATCTCCACGATAACGAGCAGACCAAAAGTTGCGCACGCCAAATAGAAGCCGCGCAGGCGCAGCAATGGAGCGCCAATCACATAAGAGAGCGCCGTTACGAAAAGAGTGCCCACAATGGTACCTGCCCAGGGCGGTGCAATGCCTTTCACCGCCAGGACCGCTCCGGAGTACGAGCCCAGACCGAAAAAGGTTGGATGTGCAAGGGAAAAGATTCCCGCCATCTCGAGGAGTAAACCCATGCCCACGGCCAGAGCGCCGTAGATAGCGATGAAACACATCGTGCCTATTACGTAAGAGCTGGAAGTGATCAGAGGAAGCGCCGCGATAATGGCTGCTATCACTATCCAGCGGAAGCGCTGCTGAGATATTCGCCTTCTTCACAATGGACGCTTTCTTGTCTTAGGTGTAAAGCTTACGGTTTCAAACAAGAGGAAGAGGATCATGACGAGCAATGCAAAAACGTCCTTCAAGCCTGAGGAAATAAATCCGGCGCAGAATCCTTCGAGAAGTCCGAGCGCCAGACCCGCGAGGACCGTTCCGGTGATCGTCCACCCGCCCACGATTGCGGCTACCAATCCTTTTAACCCCGTGAGCATGCCGACTTCGTAACCTGTAAACGTGATGGGGGCGATGAAGATGCCAGTCACAGCGCCGAGAAACCCCGCGAGGCCGAAACAGAAGAGCCTCACCATGCCGATGTCTATGCCCATGAGACGGGCGCCGACCATGTTCACCGCCGAGGCCCTGAGCGCTTTCCCGAAAAGGGTGCGGTCAAGAAAGAGGGCCAAACCCGCGGTCACGAGCACGAGCAGGCAAAACACGGCGATCACCTGAGGTGTGATGCTTGCCCCGAAAACCTGAATCACCTTCGTTCCGAAGAAGGCCTCTATGGTGCGTGTTTCTGAGCCCCACACGAGAAGAACTATTCCCTTGATAACGGAAGCTGAAGCAATGGTGATCATCATGTAGGTCATCTCTGTGGGGAATCTCACAGGTCTGATGACCACCCGCTCCAGTATTGCAGCGATGATAATGGTGAGGACTGTCGCCACGAAGGCAGAAAAGGCCAGGCCAAGCCCGGCTTTGTGCAACCCCCAGGTGAGCATGCCGCCCAGCATCACAAACTCACCGGTGGTAAAATTCAGAACGGTGGTAACGAGATAGACGAGGCTCCAGCATATGCCGATGATTGCGTAAATACTCCCGCCGGTCATGCCGGAAATAGCGTACTGAAGGACCTGCGATAGCAGCGTCAAGGAACCCCCGTAGAAGGATAGGTTGAGGCAACCTCAACCTTAACCTGCAGTATCCTTTTCCTGCTCTACTTGTACACGCCGTATTCTCTCGTGAAGTCGAACATGGCGCGCACATTCTCGATCTTTGCGTCATCCACACCGGTTGCCGTATCCATTATGAACCCGCCATCCTTACCAGCCACATCGATAAGCTTCTTGCAGTATTGGCGTACATCGTCAGGCGTGCCGCCCACGAGTATTGACAGAGGCACGTTTCCTCGTATACAGACCGTATCGCCCAGCACTTCTTTTGCCTTGAACATATCGGTTGCTTCAAACTTGTAGCAGGCCTTTCCGGCAGGGATATCCTTGATCACTTCCAGTCGAGAGTCGCACTTGCCCTCCCAGAAGGGGATTGGCACAAGGCCCTCATTGATGAGCGCCACCATCAATTCCCGGAGTGTAGGCCAGAAAAATTTCTTGAACTGATCGAGCGACATGAAACCGTCAAGACCTTTGTGCAATGGGATGAAAACCCGCGGAATACCTGATGCCTTAGCTGGTTTGACGCCCATTTCAATCATGTAGGGCAACAGCTTCTCGCATGCCTTTATGACTGTATCCGGCTTTCGGTACATATCGAGCATGAGGCCTTTCGTGCCCCTGAAGTAATCGCCCAGGGTGTCGAATGGGGCCTGGGTGAAGCTTCCGGTTTGTATGGGAAAGCCCTCCTGCTTCGCCTGATCGCTGAAACGGCGAGAGTAAGAAGCGAGACGCAAAGCTTCCTTCCCCGCATTCTGAAGGGCGTTCATCGCTTCCACCGCTTCAGCAGAGGCAAAAGGAATAAGGTCAAAAGGTAGCCCAATGCTGTACGTAATCAGGTTCCGGAAGGGCTGCAGTGTCTCCAATCCTTTCAGTTTACCGCAGACCCGCGGCAGATACCTGCGAATCATGAAGTCGGAAGGGTCATCGAAAAACCATTCGTACTCATCTGCTTTCATGTACTCGCCTTCGACAAACTGATAACTGGCGTTTGGGCCGAGGCCATGGCCCGCCCAACGTAACTGCCTGAAGTCAAGAGCCTCGAGTACTGGCCCTAGAAAAGCCAGGGGGTAGGGGCTTCGTTCCATGTCAGGCTGAAATTCCCGAGTCACTTTCCATTGCAAATCCCACAACAGGTCGGGATCGTACATGACTTCCTGCACTGTTTTTCCGGCGAGGTACGCCGGCAGAAATCCCCACGTGACGATTATGGGAACCCTATCGGGTTTGCGCAACGCAAGCGCATCGTTAAATCTTTTTTCTCTTTCCTTATAGAGCTTCTCTGCATTTTCAGCCATGATTGACCCCCGAATTGCTTCAAGATTCTTGCTTGATCTGCTTCTATTTACCATAATGCCCTTGCGTCCGTAAAGTGATATGAGAAGAGTTGACTAAGACGTTTCATTGGTTTCATTAGTCTCATTGGTTTGTGGATAGTTCCGCCAGTCGTCCACCGACGCTGACGAGAACAGAGCAGATACGTCATCGAAACCCGTCTCGTAATGGTTTTTATTGACAACCCGCGGCCGGCTGTGGTAGGTTTTGCCTATAGAACCTTGGTTCTATTACCAATCAGACATGAAAGACCAGAAGAAGAAACCGGCTGATCGGTACCTCGTGCCTGCGGTAGAGCAGGCAGCAAGAGTACTCTTATCTCTTGCCGATGCCCGTTCCCCCCACATGAGCCTGACTGAGGTCTGCGCTCAGGTTGGTATCCACAAGAGCAAGGCTTTTTCCATACTCCATACCCTCCAAAAATTCGGGCTCGTTCAGAGGAACACCAGTGGAAAGGGGTATTCTCTCGGTCCGGGCCTTGTCACGCTCTCCCGGAGGGTTCTTGATAATTTGAATGCACCGCGTCTTGCCGAGCCTATATTGGAAGAACTCGCGCACAAAGCCGGAGGCACGGCAATACTTGGGTTAATAGCAGATAAAGGTGTCTTTGTGGTTGCGAAACAAGAGGGAAATCGTGACATCGGGTACACCATTCGCATCGGTACTCGTTTCCCCCTCACCTACGGCTCCCATGGAAAGGCGATTGCCGCTTTTCTTCCGCCTGCAGAGCTCGATAAACTGCTTCAACAGAAAAAATTATATTTCTATGGAGAGTCCGGGATTTTTAACCGTAAGAGACTTGAAGAGGAACTTGCCCAGGTCCGGCGGGATGGCTTTGCGCTTGACCTTGGAGAAATGAGACCGGGACTTAGCGCGGCGGCTGCCCCTGTGTTCGGCGCGGGAGCAAGACCAATCGGTTATATTGTCGTGATCGGTCTTGCCTCAGAAAAAGCCGCACGCCAATTAGGGCCTACCATCGCCCAAGCGGCCAAGTCTCTTTCACGGCAGCTCGGCGCTGATCCGGAAAAGATCCGGGGAGAATCCTAAGAGCACGATATAGATACAAGAATAGAAGATTAGAAAAAAGTAGCCACTGACGAAGGGAGAGCAACAGTATGGCAGTACGAACAAGAAAGAGTGCAGCAAAAATGAGCAGCGAGAAAGACCGCAGCAGCCTGACTATTAACGGCGAGCCTTACGAACTGGAAAGCGGTAAAAGTCTTTGCAAACACGGTTCAATAGTGCTAAAATGGCCCCAACTTTCTGAACTCTCAAGAGAGGTAACATGAAACCTTTTAAACATATAGACGCGACGACAATCAACGGAGCAATCAAGCTGAAGAGCAAAGGCAAGGCTAAGTTGATTGCCGGTGGAACCGACCTCCTCGGGATACTGAAAGACAAAATACTCCCTGAGTATCCCGAGACCGTCATCAACATTAAGACCATCCCCAATCTGAACTACATTAAAGAGGATGCCGCAGGACTCAAAGTAGGTGCCCTGACGAAGCTCGAGGATATCGCCAGGTCGCCCGTAATCAGGGAGAAATATAAGATACTCGCTGAGGCAGCTGAAGCGGTGGCAACTCCGCACCTTCGCAGGATGGGCACTCTCGGCGGCAACCTGTGCCAGGATGTTCGTTGCTGGTACTACCGCTACCCGCACCGGATAGGCGGACGCATTGAGTGCTATCTGAAAGGTGGTAAGGAGTGCTACGCGCTGACCAGGGAGAACCAGTACCATTCGATATTCGGAGGGCTGAGGTTCGCTCACACAGCTTGCGAATCAGCCTGTCCCGGCCACGTAAACATACCTACCTACCTCGGCCAAATTAGAGAGGGTAACCTCCTTGAAGCGGCTAAGATCCTCCTTCAGACTAATCCGATCCCATCCATAACCGGCCGGGTTTGTCCGCATTTCTGTGAACAGTTATGCAACCGCGGTAATTTCGATGAGTCTTTATCAGTCAGGAATATTGAGAGATTTGTTGGCGACTATATTCTGGATAACGCAAATGAAGTCATTGAAACGCCCGTGAAAAGCACGGGCAAGAAGGTAGCAATCGTGGGCTCCGGTCCGTCCGGCCTTGCCGCAGCTTACTACCTCAGGTTATCGGGGCATCGCGTTACTATCTTCGACCGGATGGAAGAAGCAGGGGGATTGCTGAGGTATGCAATTCCAACGTACAGGCTACCCAGAGATATTGTGAGACGCACCATAAAGGTGCTTGAGAAGATGGGGATTGAATTCAAACTGAAAGCTGACATCGGCAAGAAAATCACCCTCAAGAACCTCAAGAAACAATACGACGCCGTCTTCATCGGCACCGGAGCCTGGGATCCGGTATCTATCGGATTGGAAGGCGAGAAATCAGCCAAATTCGGGCTGGAATTTCTGGCCAGTGTGCAAAAGGGGTCTAAGAAAGCACCTGGTAAGAAGGTGCTGGTAATCGGAGGAGGCAATGCGGCTGTTGATGTAGCCATCACTTCATTGCGCCTGGGGGCCGAAGAGGTTACGATGGCGTGTCTCGAATGCAGAGAAGATATGCCGGCACTCCCGTGGGAAATTGAGCAGGCTGAAGAAGAAAAGATTAAGGTCTTGCCCTCCTGGGCGCCATACAAGATACTCAAATCCCGCGGAAAAGTAGTTGGAATGGAACTGATCCGCTGTGCCTCAGTCTTTGACGAATCAGGGGGCTTTGCTCCAGTCTGCGACGAGACTGTCAAGACTACTGTTGACGCAGATGTCATCGTCATGGCTGTCGGATATGCGACCGACCTGAAATTTGCGGAAGGGGTTGTGAAGACCAGCCGGGGTCTGATCGTGGCTAACTCTGAAACCCAGGCGACCAACGTACGCGGGATATTCGCCGGTGGTTCAGTGGCGCGCGGCCCTGCAACCGTAATTGAGTCAATTGCTGATGGCAAGAGGGCTGCAGCTGCCATTGATACATATCTAAAGAAAGGCGGAAAAGATAAAGGGAAGGCAGCCGAGCCTTTATTGAAATTCAACCCGGAATATTACAAGAGAACCGAGAAACTGCAGGCACCCAGAATCCCGGTGAGTCAACGCAGAGTGAGCATTGAGGACACTCCCGGATGTGGTGCGAACCAGATCGAGATTGAGGCGAACAGGTGTTTTAACTGCAGTTGCGTGTCGGTTAATGCTACTGATACCGGTGTAGCACTTGAGGCTTTGAATGCCAGGGTGAAGATTGCCGGCGCAAAGGGAACCAGAGTTATACCCGTTGCTGAATTCTTCGGCTCTTTCCCCAATGCACTAGAAGAAGCGGAGATGGTTACAGAAATCCAGGTGCCTGCGCTACGTGATGGTGCCAGACAGACATTCGTTAAATTCCGGTTGCGTGAGGCGATAGATTTTGCACTCATCAGCGTTGCTTCTGTTATCACTATAGAGGATGGTATTTGTAAGGATGCGCGGATAGTGTTGGGTGCGGTTGCCCCGCGCCCGGTACGGCTGAGCGCAGCGGAAAAAGTGCTGGTCGGGCTTAGCCGCTCGACGACAAACAGGCCGCTCTCGCAGCAGAGGCTGCTCTTCTGGACGCGCTGCCGCTTGAGAAGAACAGCTATAAAATTCCTATTGCCAGGGAAATGGTCCAGCGCGCCATTGCAAATCCTGGAACATCAGGGGAATGAGGTCATTATGCCGGATAAAACAAAAATAAATCTGGAAGTTAACGGTAAGCAGTATGAGCTGATCATCGGGAAAGATATTACTCCATCGGATACGTTAGCAGAGACGCTTCGAAATAATTTGGGTCTGCTCGGTACGAAGATTTCGTGTGACCGGGGAGCTTGCGGCGCCTGCACCGTGATAATCAACGGTGAAGCCGTGCTGTCGTGCACAATGCTCACTGTAGAGTGTGACGGTATACGCGTGACCACTATAGAGGGCCTGGAAGACCCGAAGACAGGCGACCTGGACCCATTGCAGCAGTCTTTTATAGACCACACCGCATTTCAGTGCGGTTTTTGTACCCCGGGGATCATCATGACTGTTAGGGCCTTGTTGAACGAAAATCCCAAACCTACAGAGGACGAAATCAAGATGGCCCTTTCGGGCAACTTCTGTCGCTGTATTGCACATTACGAAATCTTGAAAGCTGTCACCGCTGTTATTGAAGGTGGGAATCATGGCAAATAACTACCGTTATATTGGAAAAGATACGCCACGTAAAGACGCAAGAAATATCGTCACGGGAAGGGCAGAATACGTGGACGATGTGCGTTTGCCGAATATGCTCATCGGCAGGGTGCTCAGGAGTCCCCTGCCCCACGCCAACATTAAAAGCATAGATGTCAGCCGGGCTGCTGCCCTTCCCGGTGTGCACGCGGTGCTGACCTACAAAGATGTAACAGATGCCGCCTGGGGTATCCCCGTTCACATGAAGCTTCTGGATAAGAAGGTGCGTTTTGTCGGTGACGCTGTTGCGCTGGTGGCCGCTGATACCGCCCAGATAGCTGACGAGGCGCTTGAGCTTATCAAGGTGGAATACGAACCACTGCAGGCGTGCTACAACGTCGAAGAGGCGCTTCAACCGGGACAGCCGCAGCTCTATGACCAGTACCCGAACAACATCATTCCCCAGATTACCAAGCTTTTGCAAAATGTCATCAAGGGAGATGTTGACAAAGGCTTTGCCGAGGCTGACGAAATAATTGAGGGCACGGGATTTTATGAGTGTTTCCCCAATCCGTTGCCCCCGGAACCGCCCGGCGTTGTTGCCTACTGGGAAAGGCCGGACAAACTGGTAGCCTACGTGGCATGTCAATCGCTTGGTCTGAACAAATATCTGGCACAACCTTTCTTCCGCATGGCAGACGCGCGATTTATCGCCACGCAGTGCGGTGGTAGCTACGGCACCAAGAATGCCAATATGACGCCAATCGGTTTTGCCGCCGAACTGGCGAAGGCAAGCAGACGACCGGTCAAGATTTATTACACAAAAGAGGAACACTTCGCTGCCTATTCAATACGACTTTCGTGCCGCATTAATGCCCGTGTTGGCATCAAAAAGGACGGCACGATCACCGCTGTCACCGGAGACTGGCTTGTCAATACCGGCTCAGGTTCGGAAGCGGCGCCCCATGAGATTTCTGTAGGGTCCGGCGAGCTTCAGCTGGCCTTGCGTTGTCCTAACTGGGACCTCCGCACCAAGGTGGTCCTTACGAACCGGGCGCCCACCGGCATTGTCCGGGGCTACGGCGGCCAGGAACTGAAAAGCTCATTTATGCCCATCATGGGTATGGCAATGGAAAAGGTCGGTGTTGATCCTGTGGACTTCTTCAAGAAGAACTTCGTCAAGGCCGGCGATGAGTACTTCTGGCGGAATACCAAGAAGTACGTGTACCGGGGTGTAGATTTTGGCCCGGCCATTGATAACGGCGCAGCCAAATTTGGCTGGAAAGAAAAATGGAAGGGATGGGGCAAACCAACCTCTGTCGACGGTAATAAACGGCGCGGGGTGGGTATGAGCATCCACAGCAACGCCGATGTCGGCGAAGACGACTCCGAAGCATGGGTAAAACTGACTCCCGATGGCCGTGCTCTCGTGTGCGTTGCGATTGCAGAGTCAGGGCAAGGCCAGCGCAGCAGTTTGTGTAAGATGGCTGCCGAGATACTGCAGCTTCCCTTAGAGCATGTCAATATGAGCTATCCCGATACAGATGGAAATCCGCACGAATTTGCCCTGGTGGGTTCACGGGGCACCTTTACTATAGGTACGGCCGTCATAAAAGCCACCGAGGATGCCCGGCGGCAGCTTCTGGAGCATGGAGTCTCGGGCGATGAAACTCACACCCGAGGAACTCGACACTGTAGACGGATGGGTGTTCGAGATCAAGAATCCCGACCACAGGATACCCTGGCGTAAGGCAACCGGCTTGACGACCACCATCCTGGGCAAGGGCCGGTTTGACGAGGATTTCACGCTTGTGCAATTTTCTTTGCCAATTCGTCGAGGTCGAAGTTGATACTGCGACAGGCAAGGTTAAGCTTCTAAGCGTCCTCAACAGTGCCGGATGCGGTACGGTAATCTCTCCGAACTACCTCAACGGCCAGTTACACGGCGCCCTGGGATCCGCAGGCCTGGACACCGCAATATTCGAGGGCGGTATGCTCGACCCTACTACCGGGCGGATGGTAAATTGCAACATGGTTGATTATAAATGGCGGCCTTTCAACGACCTGCCTCATTTTGATAACATGTTTACCGAGACACCGATACCCAGCCACCGTTTTCATGCGGTTGGTGTTGGCGAGATATCCACCTCACCCGGCCCCGGTGCGGTACTTATGGCGGTTTACAATGCTATCGGGGTGAGGGTAATGGACTATCCGTTCACTCCGGATAAGGTGTTGAAGGCGCTGGGCAAGATTAAGTAGTCTGCATCATTGGATGAGAAGTAACTGGAATCCGGTAACGGCGCCGCTTGCACGGTGGCAAGCATCGCGTCGTTGACAGCCGCATTGGCAAAGCCTTTAATCACTATGGGTGCATTCCTCGCAGCTTGCCGCGTTGCCGTCATTCCGGCGGACGCCGGAATCCAGAAATCATTATCTACACGCTTTCAATTCGTACTCGTCATCTGTCACAGTAGCGTGAGCCTAATTTTTTTCATGGAGGAGAGGACATGGCACGGAAGAGCGCAAGCTCTGTTAAGCAGAAAGATCTGCAAAGGCGTTCCATAAGTCTTACCGTCAACGGGAAGGTGCACGAACTGGAGGTCGGCATGCGGCCCGATCAGGTGGATCCGGCGCATACCCTCGCCTTTACGCTCAGGGAGACCCTTGGTCTCACGGGGACAAAGATTGCGTGCGATGGCGGCGCGTGCGGATGTTGTACTGTGCTCATGGACGGGAAAGCAGTGCTCTCCTGCATGATATTGACCATTGAGTGCAACGGGAAGAGCGTAACGACCATAGAAGGTTTAAGCGATCCCGGTGGGGAACTCGACCCGCTGCAACAGGCCTTTGTCAATGAGACCGCCTTTCAATGCGGCTTTTGTACGCCCGGCATTATCATGAGTGCAAAGTGGCTTCTCAGTGAGAATTCTTCTCCGACCGAAGAAGAGGTCAAGGAAGCTCTTTCAGGAAATTTCTGCCGCTGTATCAGCCACTATCATGTGGTGAGGGCGGTCATGGCCGCAGCTCACAAGACTGATGGAAGAGGCGAAGTCCCCCCTGCGGGGACCTTGCCCGAAGGGGGGAAGAAGGAAGAGGCGAAGTCCCCGAAGGGGGGAAGCATAGGACAAGGTTTGAAAGGTTAGCGCCATGGCCGGAGATTACAGGTTTATAGGCAAGAAAACGCCGCGAAAAGATGCGAGAGAAATCGTGACCGGCAGCGCCGCTTTTCTCGGTGACCGGAAGATGCACAACCTGCTGTATGGGAAGGTGTTGCGCAGCCCCCATCCGCACGCGGTTATCAAGAAGGTGGACAAGAGCAAAGCCCTGGCATTGCCCGGCGTAAAGGCGGTGCTCACGTACGAGGATGTGCCTGATTGGAAGGGCGGTACCCCCCGCATCGTCCGCGTGCTCGACCGAAGAGTCCGCTTTGTGGGAGATGCTGTTGCGCTCGTGGCAGCAACAACCGAGGCTATTGCGGAAGAGGCACGCAACCTGATAGAGGTGGAGTACGAAATACTGCCCGCGGTATTCGATATGGAAGAGGCACGCGGAGAGGACGCTCCCCAGTTGTATGATGAGTTTCCACGGAATGTGGTGACACCGGGCGCTCCTTTTTTCGGGCCCAAGAACTTGAAGGAAATCGTGATGGGTGATGTGCAGCAAGGATTTGAGGAGGCTGACGCTATCACCGAAGGCACGTTCGGCTATGAAAACCTGCCAAACCCGCTTCCACCAGAGCCTCCCGGGGCAATTGCGCTGTGGGAGGAGCCCAACAGCTTGACGCTCTGGGTAACGACTCAGGGTCCCTACATGGACAAGATCCTCCTTTGGCACATCATGGGGAGGAAGGTCGAGCTGCGAACGTTCGGGGGACACTGTGGCGGAAGTTACGGATCGAAGCAGGTGTCCTGGCTCGTTCACTGTCACGCGGCGCTCCTGAGCAGGGCAACAGGCAAACCGGTGAAGCTGGTCTATACGAAGGAGGAACATCTCGCTGCATTTGTCGTTCGACCTGCGAGCAGGATCAAAGCCAGGGTTGGCATGAAAAAAGACGGCACGGTCACCGCAGTGGCAGGCACGTGGCTCATTGACACCGGCTATTACACGATGATGACCCAGTCAGAGATTGCCGTAGGATGTGGAGAGGCGCAGATCGCGGTGCGGTGTCCAAATTGGGACCTGAAGCCGGTTACAGTCGTTACCAACCGGAATGCTTCCGGTCCGGTGAGAGGTTTTGGCGGGCAGGAGCTGAAATGTGCTCTCATCCCGCTTCTCAGTCTCGCAATGGAGAAGCTGAATCTCGATCCCTTCGAAGTGCTGAAGAAGAATTTCATAAAGCCGGGCCAGGGGTATTTCTGGCGCGATGGCATATGGTACACCTATCGCGGTGTCGATTATTCGGCTGCCATGGATACGGGCGCGGAAGTCTTCGGTTGGAAGGAAAAGTGGAAAGGGTGGCGTACGCCAACAGCCATTAACGGAACGAAAAGAAGGGGCATAGGTGTCGGTGCGCACGGAAACGCAGATATCGGCGAGGATGCCTCCGAATCCCATGTGCGCCTTCATCCGGATGGAACGGTCGTGCTCTTCTCCTGCCTTGCCGAACCGGGGACAGGCCAGACAACAAACTTTCTCAAGATGGTTGCCGAGACGTTGCAGGTGCCTCTGGAAAGGATCTCCCTGTCGCCTCCCGATTCGATGATCAACCCGTATGAGTTCGGTGCTGCCGGCTCCCGCGGCACGTACGCCATAGGAACAGCCGCAATTAATGCGTCTGAGGATGCGCTTCGGAAACTCTTTGAATTGGCTGCACCACTGCTGGACGCAGAAGCGAGTGAATTGGAGACAATTGACGGCATGATCTTCTCGGCACGCAAGCCTGAGAAGAAGATCCCGTGGAAAGCCGCAATGGGCGTCGACCGCACCATAATTGGTTATGGACGTTTTGAGCCTGACTATTCTTTGACCAACTGTATGATGAGCTTTGTTGAGGTTGAAGTCGATACCGAGACAGGGAAAGTGAGGCTGCTGCGAGTGGTCAACGCCACAGATGCAGGAAAAATTATCGATCCTCAAGGCCTTGAAGGGCAGATGAACGGATGTCTCGGTTCAGCAGGGATAGACACCGCGATCTTCGAGGAGACGATCCTTGACCGTTCGACGGGGCACATAGTGAATGCCAATATGATCGATTACAAGTGGCGGACTTTCAGCGAGCTGCCAAGGATCGACAACGTGGTCCTTGAAACGCCTTTCCCCACTCACCGCTTCCAGGCTGTAGGCATAGGGGAAATTGCCACGTCACCTGGTCCTTCCGCAGTCCTCATGGCTGTTTCAAACGCCGTCGGAATGTGGCTGCACGAGTATCCTCTGACGCCGGACAAGGTTTTAAGAGCGCTGGGAAAAACAGAGGATCCAAGAAAGAGAGGTGCGCAGTGAAATCATTCGCCCATTACGATGCAAGCACAGTTCAGGAAGCGGTCAAGCTTCTGGAAAAATATAAAGGCAAGGCTATGATCAACGCGGGCGGCACGGACCTTCTGGGCTCCCTCAAACAGGGAACACTCCGCGAATATCCCGAAGCGGTTATAAACATAAAGAGCATCTCCGGCCTGGACGCTATCAAAGAGGATCGGGCAGGGCTCACGATAGGCGCTCTGACCAAGCTCTCGGACATTGTCAATTCGCCCGCAATAAAGAGCGCATACCGCGTGCTTGCGGATGCGGCCAAATCGGTTGCCACGCCGCTGGTCCGCAACATGTGCACGATAGGCGGGAACCTTGCCCAGGACGTGCGCTGCTGGTACTACAGGTATCCGCAGCTTATCGGCGGGCCCATCACGTGTCTTCGCAAAGGCGGCAAGATCTGTAATGCGCTCACGGGCGATAACCGGTATCACTCCCTTTTCGGCGCTGCACCGCTCGAAATCTATCCTTGTTCTTCGGGCTGCCCTTCACACGTAGACATGCCCTCGTATCTTGCCAAAATCAGAAGCGGCGAGCGCTCAGAAGCAGCGCGCATTATGCTCGAGTTCAATCCGATTCCTGCGATAACCGGTCGAGTGTGCCCCATTTTCTGCGAGCCGGAGTGCAACCGGAGCGCAGTCGATGATCCTGTCGCAATACGTTGCGTGGAGCGTTCACTGGGTGATTATATCCTCGAGAATAAGCATGACTTCTACACGCCCCCCGAACGTGAATCAGGGCAGACAATTGCGGTGGTTGGTTCCGGGCCTGCCGGTTTGTCCGCAGCCTATTACCTGAGAAAGTCCGGCCACCGGGTAGCAATATTCGAGAAAATGAAAGAAGCAGGCGGCATGCTGCGTTACAGCATACCCTCGTACCGACTGCCGAAAGACGTGGTGAAAAAGCAGGTGCACGCGCTCGAAGGCATGGGAATCAAGTTCAAGCTCGGCATGACCGTGGGTAAGCAGATGACACTGGCGCAGCTCCAGGCGCGCTTCAGCGCTGTGGTTGCGGCTGCGGGTGCCTGGAAGGAAAGACCGCTCGGCATAAAGGGAGAGAAACTGGCCCTGTCAGGTCTTGCCTTTCTCAACAGAGTGAACGATGGCGACACCACATTGCCCGGAAAGAACGTGGCGATTGTCGGCGGCGGCAATGTAGCGATGGATGTGGCGCGCACGTTGCTGCGGCTCGGCTCCAGGCCCACAATCCTCTACCGGCGCACGAAAGACGAGATGCCGGCTTTTAAAGACGAGGTCGAGAAGGCGATCGAAGAGGGCATCGAATTTCAGTTTCTCACGTTGCCGACGGTCGCGACAAAAGAAAACGGATCCGTACGCGTGACGTGTGTGCGCATGAAGCCCGGCGCCCCGGACGCATCAGGAAGGCCTCAGCCGGTGCCAATCCCCGGTTCTGAATCTAGCGCGACATTCGATGCACTCATCAAGGCAATCGGCGAAGAGCCTGATTCTGCGATGCTCCCCTCCGAATTCATGAACACATCGGCAAGAATTGGGCCCGCAGCATATCTCAACAAATTGTTTGCCGGAGGAGATCTTGTAACAGGCCCGTCGACGGTCGTCCAGGCAATTGCCGCGGGAAGGGAAGCCGCGAGCCTCATCAACTCATTCCTGAAAATCGGTAAGCCGATGAATGGTCCGGTTAAGAAGGCGCCTGTCTTTAGCGAGCCATCCATCGTGACGACGGCACGCGTGAGTATACCCGAGGTTGCCGCATCGGAACGAATCAAGAGTCTCGAGATCGAGGATGTACAGGGACTCGCTGCAGGTGACATAGAGGCGGAGGCACGCCGGTGCTTCAATTGCGGGTGCGTGGCAGTCGGACCGTCGGATATCGGCGTAGCGCTCATTGCATTGGGCGCAACGATCGTCACCACGAAACGAAGCATTGATGCCGGGACGTTCTTCAGCACCAGCGCAACCGATGCAACAGTGCTTGACGCGAATGAGCTCATCACGGAGATAAGGATCCCGAAGCAGCCCGAAGGAGCGAGGCAGAGCTTTCTCAAATTCACCTTGAGAGAACCGGTCGATTTTGCCATCGTCAGCGTCGCGTCCATGATCTCCATGAAAGATGGTCTGTGTGACGAGGCGCGCATCGTCCTTGGAGCCGTGGCGCCCACACCCGTGCGGGCCTTCGCTGCGGAAGAGATACTGAAAGGTAAGCCCATCAGCGAGGCTGTCGCTGCCGAGGCCGCTCAAGCGGCTCTTGCGGGCGTCCTGCCGCTCGGCATGAATGCCTATAAGACGGAAATAGCCAAGGCGCTTATAAAGCGGGCAATTCTGGGCCAGCCTGCTTCATGAACAGGAGAGAGGTCCCACGTGTCATTATCAGCCTGGGGACAGGAGGTTAAGCATGGCGGAAGGCAAAACAATCCGGACGCGAAGGAAAGCTTTCGAAACCGAATCGATCAGACTCGTGATAAATGGGCAGACCTATGACCTCAACATCGGCAGCAGATCCGGTGAGGTCGAACCGTTTCACACTCTCTCGCAGACCCTTCGGGATACTCTGGGCCTGACTGGAACGAAACTCTCGTGCGACCAGGGGGCTTGCGGCGCGTGCACGGTGATCATGGACGGTCATGCTGTGCTATCGTGCAAGCTTTTGACCGTGGAATGCGACGGTAAAACGATCACCACGATCGAAGGCTTGAGAGACCGGGATACGGGTGAACTCGATCCGCTTCAGAAGGCGTTCATAGACTACACAGCCTTCCAGTGCGGCTTCTGCACGCCGGGCATGATCATGACGGCCAAGGGCCCTCCTCGACGAAAGCCCCTCCCCATCTGAGGATGAGGTGAAGGAGGCCCTATCGGGCAATTTTTGTCGGTGTGTCAGCCATTACCACGTGATAAGGGCGGTCATGTCGGTTGTGGAAAGAGGGAGATAGAACATGGGCGAGACATACAGATACATCGGCAAAGCTATGAAGCGCAGGGATGCAGAGGGTATCACAACAGGGAGCGTCCAGTACCTTGACGATCTGCAATTTCAGAACCTTCTCTACGGAAAAGTGAAGAGAAGCCCCCACGCCCATGCGATCATCAAGAAGGTTGATAAAAGCAAGGCTTTGGCGCTGCCGGGCGTGAAGGCAGTCCTCACGTGGGAAGACATCCCTGATTACCGGGGAGGCACACCTCGTAACGTGCGCATCCTTGATAAGAAGGTCAGGTGCGTGGGTGACGCAGTGGCCCTTGTAGCGGCGACAACCGAGGTGATCGCGGAAGAAGCGATTGACCTCATCGATGTTGACTATGAGGTGCTCCCCGCGGTTTTTGATATAGACTCGGCCCTCGCTCCCGGCGCCCCCGCTGGTGTACGATGAGTTCCCCGACAATATAATGCCCGGAGGCACGATCATCTATGGTCCCAACTGTCTCAAAGGTGTAGTGCGGGGTGATGTTGAGAAGGGGTTTGAAGAGGCAGATGTCATCAGCGAAGGCACCTTCGGATACGAAAATATACCGAATGCCCTGCCGCCTGAATCGGTAGGGGCGGTAGCCATCTGGGAAGAACCCGATAAGGTTACTATCTGGGGGACCAGTCAGGCCCCGTATATGGATAAGGTTACCCTCTTTCACGTCTTCAATCGACAGATAGAGGTACGAAGCATCGGGTGTCAGGTGGGGGCCGGTTTCGGCACGAAGTTCACCTGCTGGCAGGTTCAGAGCTATGCAATCCTTCTCAGCAGGGCCACCGGGCGGCCGGTAAAGGTGATGTTCACAAAAGAGGAACACATGGCCACCTTCGTACTGAGGGTCAGCTCGCGTATTCATGCGAGAGTGGGCATGAAGAAAGACGGCACGCTAACGGCCATACAGGGTACCTGGTATGTTGACACGGGGTACTATTCTTTCACGACCCAGGCCCAGGTTGCGATAGGTTCGGGAGAGCTCATGATCATGGCCCAGTGCCCAAACTGGGACCTCAAGAATATCGTGGTCGCCACAAACCGGAATGCCTCCGGCGCCACAAGAGGTTTCGGCGGTCAGGAGTTAAAATGCTCCTTCATCCCGCTTCTCTGCCTTGCTATGGAGAAGGCAGAACTTGATCCCTTCGACGTCCTCAAGAAAAATTTTGTCAAGCCGGGCGGAGGGTACTATTGGCGTGATGGAGCATGGTATGACTTTCGGGGGATCGATTTCTCGAAGGCCATGGACAAAGGCGCTGCAACCTTCGGCTGGAAGGAGAAATGGAGAGGCTGGCTGAAGCCGATCGCGGTCAATGGTGCCAAACGGCGGGGCATAGGTGTGGGCGTTCACGGCAATGCCGATATCGGCGAGGATGCATCTGAGGCATACGTGCAGCTTGGTTATAACGGCACTGCCACAATCTTCCTGTGTGTGGCGGAGCACGGGACCGGCCAGAAGAGCAACTACCTTAAAATGGCTGCAGAGGTGCTCCAGATATCTCCGGAAAGCATCTCCATGACGCCGGCTGATTCGCTGGTCACCCCTTTCGAGTTCGGACCGGTTGGCTCCAGGGGTACCTATGCCATTGGAAGCGCGGTCATCAACGCGGCAGAAGACGCAAGACGACAGATCCTTGAGCTGGGTGCCCGTAAACTGGGGACGGCCCCTGAAGACCTCGATACGGCTGATGGGGTGGTATTCGTGAAAGGCCATCCGGAGAAGAGCATGAAGTGGAGGGCCATGGGAAACGACCGGACCATTCTCGGCTATGGACGTTTTGACCCGGATTTTACCATGTGTAACTGTATGATGAGCTTTGTGGAGGTTGAGGTCGATACGGACACAGGGAAGGTAGACCTCATCCGTGTGGTGAACGCGACCGACGTGGGCCAGATCATAGACCCGCCGGGTCTTGAAGGCCAACTCAACGGATGTTTCGGTTCTGCCGGTATTGATAGCGCAATCTTCGAAGAAACAATCCTGGACCGCCGGACCGGACATATTGTGAATGCGAATATGATCGATTATAAGTGGCGGACTTCCGCCGAACTGCCCGTAATTGACAATGTGGTGCTGGAAACACCCTTTCCCAGCCACCGCTTCCACGCCATAGGCGTTGGAGAAATATCCACATCCCCCGGGCCGTCTGCCGTGCTGATGGCGGTTTCCAATGCAGTCGGCGCATGGTTGTATGAGTATCCGGCCACGCCGCAGAGAATACTCAAGGCCCTCGGAAAAACAGGAGTTGCAACCGGGGGTGCCAGGTGAAACCATTCGTACACCGTAATGCGAGATCGATCGGGGAAGCAGTAAGACTCCTCACAAAGTATAACGGAAGAGCCAAGGTGAACGCAGGAGGAACCGACCTTCTCGGCGTCATGAGAGACAGGATCACTGTGGACTATCCTGAGGCAGTCATAAACCTGAAGAGGATCGAAGGCCTCGACCGGATCAAAACAGATAGCAAAGAGATCAGGATAGGCGCGCTCGCAAAGCTTGCCGACGTCGCGAACTCGCCTGATGTAAAAGAAGAGTACAGACTCCTTGCGGAATCAGCCTATTCCGTGGCGAGCCCTCACGTGAGGAACATGGCCACCGTGGGCGGCAACCTCGCCCAGGATGTACGGTGCTGGTATTACAGATATCCGCGACGCATAGGCGGGCCCATCATTTGCCTCCGCAAGGGTGGCAAGGTTTGCAGCGCTTTGCCGGGCGACAACAGGTATCACTCTGTCTTCGGCGCTGCGCCGCTGGATGAGTATCCTTGCTCGAGCCACTGCCCGGTAAAGACGAACATCCCTGCGTATCTCAGCAAGGTACGAAAGGGTGATCTCGCCGAAGCGGCCCGGATCCTCATCGAGTATAACCCGCTTGCCGCCATCACCGGGCGTGTCTGTCCCGTCTTTTGCGAACCCGAGTGCAACCGCGGCGGATTCGATGAACCTGTGGCGATCCGATGCATTGAGCGCGGGGTGGGTGACTATCTGCTCGAACACATGGCAACATACTTTGCACCGCCCAAGCGGCAGACAGGCAAGAAAGTCGCGATCGTGGGCTCAGGACCCGCTGGTCTCGCCGCCGCATACTACCTGAGAAGGTCGGGACACGAGGTAACCGTGTACGATCGATTCCCCGAGGCAGGAGGAATGCTCCGTTACAGCATCCCAGCGTACCGTCTGCCCAAAGACGTGCTCAAAAAGCTAATCAACGCGCTGAGAGGAATGGGCGTTTTGTTCGAGCTTGGTGTTGATGTGGGTAAGGCAGTCTCTATGCCCGATCTTGAGAAGCGTTACGACGCACTCCTTGTCGGGCAGGGTGCCTGGCAGAGCCTGAAGCTCAATGTGCCGGGAGAAGACTCCGACGGCGTGCATTACGCATTGGAATACCTTGCCAGGATTAATCGCAAGGAAAAGGTGACTCTCGGCCGGAAGGTGGTGGTTATCGGTGGTGGCAGCGTTGCCATGGACGCTGCGCGGACGGCTCATAGGCTTGGTGTTCCCGAGGTCCACGTCGTCTGCCTGGAATGTCGTGACCCCAACTCGAAAGACAAGATCCTTGCGCAGGAACGCGAGATCGCTGAGGCAGAGGAAGAGGGTGTGATCATCCACCCTTCTCTTGGCGTGCAGGCGATCCTTACGAGAAACGGACAGGTGGCCGGCATCGAGTGCGTTACGTGCGTCTCCGTGCGTGAACCGGACGGCTCCTTCAACCCCGAGTATGACACCACGTGCACAGCCCTCACGCTCGAGGCAGAGAGTGTTATCGTAGCCATCGGCCAGACGGCCGAGACCTCGCTCGCCGCGCAGGCTGGCTCCCAGCGCGTGTTTAGCGCCGGCGACATGGTATCGGGTCCATCGAGCGTGATCCAGGCCGTAGCCTCCGCACGAGAGGCAGTGGAAAAGATCGAGGCGCTCTTTGCCGGAAGAGGCGAACTTGGCTTCAAGAACGAAGAGAGAGGCCAATATTTCACCGATTCTTCCTTCGAAGAAACACCCAGGGTAAAGGCCCACCCAAGGCCTGCCGGCGAGAGGATGGGTGGAATCGATATCGAAGACACATCGGGCTCGACTGCAGAAGAGATTGAGAGGGAGGCGCACCGCTGTTTCAATTGCGGCTGTCTCGCGGTGGTGCCATCCGATATGGCCGTCGCCTTGGTTGCCCTGAACGCGAGCATTGTCACCACGAAAAGGAGAATAACGGCAGATAGTTTTTTCAGGGCGAGCGCAACATCTTCTACTATTCTGGAGCCGGACGAATTGATACGCGAGATCCGAGTCCCGAAGCCGCCTGCCGGGGCGCGGCAGAGGTACGATAAATTTACCTTGCGGAAACCGATCGACTTTGCTCTCGTGAGTGTCGCATCTGTGCTCACTGTGAAAGACGGTGTGTGCAAGGACGTCCGCATCGTGCTCGGCGCGGTCGCGCCCACGCCCATACGGGCATTCGCTGCGGAAGAGATACTGAAAGGTGAGTCCATCAGCGAGGCTGTTGCTGATGAGGCTGCTGCCGCGGCTGTTGCGGACGTTATGCCGCTCAGCATGAATGCGTACAAAATACAGATAGCCAAGGCTCTTGTGAAGCGGGCTATCCTGGGACAGCCTGTTTCGTGAGCAGAAAAGAGATAGCAGGCATCATGATCAGCATCATGATCAGCCTGCTCCTGGCTGCTCTTGATAGTACGATCGTCGGCACAGCCATGCCGAAGATCATCAGTGAGCTGCAGGGGATGGAGCGATACAGCTGGCCGTTCACAGCTTACATGCTCTTCTCCACGCTTGCCATTGTGGTCTTCGGCAGGCTATCAGACGTTTTCGGCAGAAAAGCGATCTTCCTGTTCGGCATCCTTTTCTTTCTTTTCAGCTCGGCATTGTGCGGTCTGTCGCGCTCGATGCTGCAGCTGATC
Organism: uncultured delta proteobacterium; assembly: GCA_963825005.1. Classification (GTDB taxonomy): domain Bacteria; phylum Desulfobacterota; class Syntrophorhabdia; order Syntrophorhabdales; family WCHB1-27; genus JADGQN01. Next base: position 94,557 of record CAWGRP010000005.1, read on the forward strand.
ATCTTCCGCGGCCTCCAGGGCATCGGAGGCGGGGTTCTGGTTTCGAGCGTCTTCATCATCGTCGGGGAACTCTTTTCACCGAGAGAACGCGGAAAATATATGGGCCTTCTCGTCTCCATGTTCGGGCTGGCGAGTGTCGTGGGCCCTGCAGTCGGCGGCCTGATCTCCGACCATCTCAACTGGCGATGGGTCTTTTACGTAAACCTTCCGCTGGGCGCTATTGCCTGCGTTCTGGTTGTCTTTCTTCTGCCGCGTTTTAAGCCTGTAGCCGAACAAAAGAAGATTGATTACTTGGGGGCATTCCTCCTTCTGTTTGGCCTGCTCCCGCTCTTTTTAGCTTTGACCTGGGCAGATACGGAGTACCCGTGGTTATCCGTGCAGATAGTGGGGCTCCTGATCTTGTCGGCGGTGATGTTTCTCTTGCTCTTCAGGGCAGAGCGCAAGGCCGCTCAACCGGTGCTGCCGCTCAGTCTGTTCCGGAACTCCATCTACTCTGTTTCTGTGATCACCATGTTCTTATCGAGTGCCGTCATGTTCTGCGGGATCGTCTACATCCCTCTTTTCGTGCAGGGCGTACTGGGTGAAAGCGCCACCAGTTCCGGAATGGTGACCACGCCGATGATGCTCGGCCTGACCTTCTCCGCGATACTCACCGGGCGTATCATATCGAGGACCGGTCGCTATAAAGCATTGGCTTTGACGAGCTTCTGCGTGGCGGGTGCGAGCCTTCTGCTCTTGTGTCGCATGAGTGCAACAACGACTGCATCTTACGTGCTCTTATGCTCCGCCCTGTTCGGCGTTGGTTCGGGTATCGTAATGCCGAGCTTCAACATTGCAGCTCAGAATGCTTTCCCTGCACGGGATCTTGCGCTGATCAGCGCCTCGATGCAGTTCTTCAGGAATATGGGTGCCACGGTCGGCACTTCCGTATTCGGTTACGTGATGAGCGCAACGATGAAGAGCGGCATGGCCGCGCTCGATTTGAGTCGCGTCTCTCCTCAGGTTGCGAGCGTTGTCACCAATCCCCGCATTTTCTCCAGCCGATCCGGACTTACACAATTCAGGGCTCATCTTCCCGGGGATCTTCTTCCCCAATTCGACCGCTTATTAGGTCAGGTGAAGATGGCGGTGGCACATTCGATTCAACAGATCTTTTTCATAGGCTTGATCGTCACCATAATCTCGCTGCTGGTCACTCTGCGCCTGAAAGAGTTGCCATTGCGCAGGGATGGATACCCTCTTACCCAAAAGGAATAATGCAATCGTCTTCATTATTCTTCCCTTCAATCGATTGAAATCCAGGTCCCTATCTCATTACTGATTCAAAGTTTCCGCAACAACGGACCGGGAATTCCGTACTATTTTGTACGCAATTATCTTGACAGAAAAATGAGCACAGAATAAGATTGCTTAGATTTAAGAAAGCTTATCAGGCTGTCTCAAAGTGCGGTTCTTGCGGTAACAATTGTTCTGAATCGAACGGATCCAAAATTATTCTAAGGGGGTGTCACTATGGCAGACGAGAAGAAGGTGACGAAAGAGTCAGGCATGACCCGAAGGGAATTCATTCAGAAAACGACCATTGCAGGAGCGGCTCTGTCGCTTTCGGTGCCCTCTCGACGGGCTTTTGCCGCGAAGAAACGAGATTTTATTTTGATCGGCAGGTGTAATCCGACCTCGGGTGGCTTGTCTGCTTTCGGTGAGTCAACTCCCTGGGTTGATGACCGGGTGGTTGCCGAGATCAACAAGGACGGAGGAATTTTCATCAAGGAGGCGGGAAAGAAATTGCCTGTCCGGATCAAGGTGATGGATACGGAAAGTGACCCTACCAAGGCAGGCGATGTCGCGTCCAAACTGATCCTCCAGGATGAAATCGACATGATGATCACTCTTCATACCCCTGATACCGTAAACCCGGTGGACGCCATGTGCGAGCGGTATCAGGTTCCGTGCATATCTTCCGATGCGCCCATCGAGTCCTGGCTCACGGGCGGCCCTTACAAATGGAGCTTCCATTTCTTCTTCTCCGTACCACAGATCGTAGACACCTTCGTCTCCATGTGGGACAGCGTCGCCAGTAAGACAAATAAGGTCGTGGGCGGGCTGTGGCCAAACGACCCTGACGGTAAGACGTATGCTGAAATGTTCACCAAGCGGCTGAACGAGAAAGGCTACAAAGTGGTTGATGCCGGCAGGTTCCCCAATAAGACTCCGGACTACACTTCTTTTATAGACCTGTGGAAAAAAGAGAAGGTGGAGATACTGACCAGCATTCAACCTCCGCCCGATTTTGCCGCGGCATGGCGTCAATGCTTTCAGCAGGGGTTTATCCCAAAGATGTGCACGGGCGGGAAACCCATACTTTTCCCTTCTGCGGTCCAGGCCCTGGGAGGGAATTTGGCCAACGGACTCACCACATGCATCTGGTGGAGCCCGTCTCACCCCTTCAAATCCTCCATTGCGGGTTACGGCTCCAAGGCACTCTGTGACGCCTGGACCGAAAAGACAGGAAGGCAGTGGACCCAGATTATCGGGTTCACCTATGCGACTTTCGAGGTAGCGGCAGATGCATTGAGGCGAGCCGGCACTCTCGATAAGGACAAACTGCGCGAGGCCATTGCCCAGACGAATCTCAATACGATTGTTGGCCCGTTGAAATTTAATAAGGAGAATTATTCGAGAACACCCATGGTCGGCGGTCAGTGGGTGAAGGGTAAGAAATGGCCGTGGGAACTGGAGATCGTTGAGAATACTCAGTATCCTGACATCAAGAAGACTGCCACGCTCATGTTTCCCATTCCCCGGCCGTAGGCTCAAGGAGCCCGGATAGCGGCGTGATTGCGTTTGATTGAAGCCCCTCGCGAGATTTCCAGCAAGGGGCTTCGCAGTTTTGACGGTGCTTTCCTGAGAACACGATATGATGTAAACTATATGGTATGCGTGGGCGAGAGCCCTTGCAAAAACAAACCAGGCACATGATTCTCACCGGCTTTTGGGAGTGGAGTTATGAGTAAGAAGCAATCGCTCTACGAAAAGATCATGGGGGAGATGCAGCTCCCGGATGGATGGCCAGGGTTTTCTCCTTATACGTGGAAGCAGGTGGAGCCCGGATCGAAAGGCGAAAAAAAGACCCTTTTTGGTCTGTGTCGTGCGTGCATGCAGGGAGACTGCGCCACACTGGTGCACATCGAGGATGGTGTTGTTGTGAGGGTGGAAGGGAGACCTGACGCGCCACCCAACTGGGGAACGCTCTGCCCCAAGGGAAATGCCGAAATCATGGCCTTATACAACCCTTACCGGATCAAGGCTCCCATGATCAGGACCAACCCGGAGAAGGGTCTCGACGTAGACCCCGGATGGAAAGAGGTAAGCTGGGATGAGGCGCTCGATTTTGCGGCTTCGGGCCTGAAAAAGGTGAGGGATAAGGACCCGCGGGGGCTCGTGGTCTGCGAGGGCTGGGGGCAACGCGACACGATATTGCGGGGACCTTTCGGCCATGCTTTCGGCACGCCGAACGAGACCGGCTCCCATGGAGCGCTCTGCACGGTCCATTTCCCGTCGGGTCTGGTTCACTCCGGCTACCCGGTCGCCATCGTAGACCTGGAACACTGCCAGTATCATATTACCCTGGGGCGTTCGCTAGGGCCGAACTTCGGGGTTGTCCCGGGCATGCGCCGTTTCGCCAGGGCGATTGCGAGAGGCATGAAGCTCGTGGTTGTAGACCCAAGAAGCTCATACGAGGCATCGAAGGGGGAATGGGTGCCCATCCGGCCCGGAACAGACCTTGCCTTCCTTCTGGCCATGGCCCATGTCATGCTGCATGAGGTCAAAGTCCTCGATGTCTGGTTCCTCAAGAACCGGACCAACGCCCCATACCTGATCGATGCGCAAGGCAACTATTGCAGAGATCCGGAGACGGGCAAGCCTGTGATGTGGGACTCGATCGAGAGCAGAGCAAAGCCGTTTAATGCCGAATTCCACGAGATCGCCCTTGAGGGCGCGTACACCTTTAAAGGCGCGCCTTGCAAGACGGCATTTGATCTGATCAAGGAAGAGTACGCGAAATATACCCCCGAATGGGCAGAGCAGATCACCACCGTACCAACAACAACCGTCCGGCGGCTTGCCAGGGAATTCGCGGAGCATGCGCGCATCGGAAGCACGATCGAGATCGACGGATTCACGTTTCCCTTCCGGCCGGTCTCGCTGAACGTCGAGCGGAACGTGACCAACCGCCGGGGCGGGACGTATGCCGATTTTGTTGGCAAGATCATCAACCTGCTCGTAGGAAACATCGAAGTGCCCGGCGGCTGCTTGAGCTGCAGTGTTCGCGGGCCTATCATGGGACCCACCGAAGACGGCACGTCGACGCCTCGCTACGAGGCCATACCGAGGCCTTTTAAGTTTCCTCCTGACCATGCTACCCTGCAGGAATTTTATCCGCACCAGCACACGGCCCCTCATCTGGTGCTCAACTCCATCCTTCATCCCGAGGAATGTTATCTTCCGTACAAGGTGGATGCGTGGCTTTCCGTCGGAGGAAATCCGATCCGGCAGAATGCACAACCCGAAAAATATGTGGAGGGATTCAAGAAGCTTTCCTTCGTGGTGACTGTCGCGTTTCACATGGACGAGCCGGCGATCCTGTCCGATGTACTTCTCCCCGAGCACAGCGCCCTGGAGCGATTGAGAGTAGTACCTTTCTACCTTCAGCATCAGTCGATCGATGATGAGGTCAGCGGGTTGAAAATGGTCCAGCTGAGGGAACCGGTGCCGACCCTTTTCAACACGAAAAATGCAGACGATATCTTCATGGATCTGGCCGAACGCCTCGGCATTCTTTACGGCGAGGGCGGACTCTATGACCACCTGAACAATGCACTGGACTGGGTGGACAAAGAGGACGGCCTCAATATGAACGGCGAGTGGAAGCTGGATCTGAATCGAAGATATACCCTGGAAGAAATCTTCGACCGCCAGATACGCGGCTGGCCGTATGGCGGCGGCAAAGGCCTCAAGGAGCTGCGGGAGAAGGGGTACATCGAACACTGGAAACCGAAAAAAGAGTTCTATCTTTATTACTATTTCCCGGACAACCAGACACGTCACCCGTTCTATCTGATGGGGCTCAAGGAAGTTGGGGACCGGCTGCGGGCGAACATGAACGAGCAGAAGATTCGCTTCCCCATGATCGAGAATATGGAGTACATCTTCGACCTCTATGGCCCGATCCCTCACTGGGTGGAGAGTTCTGAATTCGGGGCGCCTGCCGAAGGGTATGATCTGTGGGCCATCAACTGGAAAACCCCGTATATCGCGAACGACGCGGGCAACCTGACGGGAAATCCCTGGTTGGCCGAAGTCTATGCCAAAGACCCCTGGGAATCGGTGATCCTGCTCAATCCCGCAACAGCGTCGAAGAAAAAGCTCAAGGACGGGCAGACAATAGTTGTGGAGTCGCGATACGGCAAGGTAGAAGGTCGTCTGGCAGTATCTGAGCTGTTTCACCCCGACGCCGTGGGCATTGGAGGAAGTTACGGACTCGGCACCTGCCAGTCTAACCCCCTGAACCGGGTTGGACCCAATTTCAACGCTCTGCTTTCCATCGACCCTAAAACCTTTGACGCGGTGAGCGCCGGTCAAGATACGGCCCCTGCGGTGAAGGTTTACCGGAAGGAGGGGAGCCGGTGAGATACGGCATGGTGATAGACCTTAAACGTTGCGCAGGATGCAATAGTTGCACGGTTGCGTGCAGGGCTGAAAAGGCCACGCCCCGTGGAATTCTTTACCACCGCGTGGAGAAGTATGAGGCCGGTAAGTACCCTGCCGCGCGTATGAAGTTCCGTCCGATTCCTTGCATGCATTGCGAGGAACCGGCCTGCCTTGAGGTTTGCCCCACCGGCGCCACCTACAAGCGGGATGACGGCATAGTCCTCGTCGATCACAACAAATGCATCGGCTGCCGGTACTGCGTGCTGGCTTGTCCCTATGAGGCACGCCATTACCTGAAACGGATCGACAACTACTATGGCATGGCCGCGAGAACCCCCTACGAAATCGTGAAGCAGAAGGATCTCGACAAGGGAACCGCTGTTAAATGCGACTTCTGTGTCGAGAGGCTGGAGAAGGGGCGCCTGCCGGCCTGCGTTGAGACGTGTCCTGCACAGGCGAGGTATTTTGGTGATCTCGACGATCCGAAGAGTGAGGTATCCGAACTGATTGCTGTGAACCGGGGCACCGTGCTCAGAGAGGAGCTCGGCACAAAGCCTTCGGTATATTACATTAACGGCTAAGAAGGAATAACTGTCATGAACAAGGCAGAAGGTCAGAGAGAATGGGGTTGGCTGATAGTGCTCTACGTGTTCTTTGCCGGATTGGGTGGAGGAGCCTTTCTGTTCAGCTTTATTCTGATCTTCCTTGACAAGTTTACGGCCGTGGCCCGAATAGGCGCGCTCCTGGGCCCGTTGCTGGTCTCCATCGGAAGCGGCCTGCTGCTTTTCGATCTCGGCTCCGCAACGCGGGTCTACCGGCTTTTTACCACACCCGCTACCCTGCTCTCATCGTGGATGATACGCGGGGCCTGGATTCTCACCGCTTTTATTATTCTCGGACTTGCTTACGCGTTGCCTGCTTTCAGCCTGTTCGGCTGGCTTCCGTGGAACCAGGCGTCCGGCTTCGGTCTTGGCCTGGGCATTGCTGCCGCCCTGCTTGCCATAGTCGTGGCCGTCTATCCGGGCCTGCTTCTCGGTGTGATAAAGAGCATTCCGCTCTGGAATACCTCTGCGCTTCCGCCGCTCTTCTTCTTATCGGGTCTTGATACCGGGCTTGCCACTCTCGTGTTCATGGCCGTTGCCTTTCCCGCAGCCGTCGAGGCGGATGGTCTTCATCTGCTCGGGACAATTGATGCGAGCCTCATTGTAGTACTGCTCGTCGCTCTCGGTGCTTACCTTGAGATAGTACGACAGACGGGGGTGACAGCGGCCGCATCGATCCGCCTGCTCGCAACCCCGCTTTTCGTCGGCGGGGTGGTCATCTGTGGATTACTGCTACCGCTCGCCTTTTTCATCTGGGGCGCTTATCTTTCCGACGCATCATCGATCCGTCTGTTGGATGGAATAGCCAGCCTCCTTATCCTGGGCGGCGGCTTTTTGCTAAGATTAAGCGTGATCAGATCAGGCGTCAGGATCGTGGTGCGCTAGGGGCGACAGAAATCAGAACAGAAAATCTCCGCAATAAGATGGCCCGGGGTACATCCGGGGCTGGTGCAGCCTCGGGACGAGCAGCGTTTTATGGCCTCCTCACAACAGTATTTGAGCTTCTGCCCGATCAGCTCATCCTCGCAAAGATCAGGGCTGGAGAGTTTCAACGCGTGCTCATGAAGTATCGAGAGCTGGCGAGGCAGGGGTTTGGACCCGGTCTTGATCTGATCGATTTGTATCAGTCAAACATCAAAGACAGACCGGACGAGGCAGTGCTCGCAGAGCTTGCCATAGATCGGACAAGAATAATGAGGGGCACCGGCCACCCGGATATGAAACCTCCATATGAAGGACTTTATTCGACAGGGACCAGCTTCGAGGATTCTGTCCTGGGCGTAAAGAGGTTCTATCGCAAGGCTGGTCTTGTGCCTGACGAGACGGTTAGTGATTCAGCCGACTATCTCTGCGTTGAGCTGGACTTCATGAAACAGCTCTGCCTTCGGGAAGAGGCCGCGCATCTCGACAAAGCAGAGCCGGGCAAAACGACCACCGAAACCGTCGCTGAAATCATCGCTTTGGAGGAAGAGTTTCTCAGAGTTCATCTGGGAAGTTGGGTCGGTCTATTTTGCAGCGCGGTGAAAAAACATGCTACAACCGATTTCTATCGGGGCTTCGCCCACATTCTTGACGCGTATGTTCGCATGGATAAGGAGTGGCTGCAAAGCCTCCTCAGTGTATAGATACCCTTTCGTATTCTAGCTGGAGACCCGACACGGAATGAAAGCGGGTTACTTGCGGCGCGGAGAAAGGATCTCGAAACCGAGTTTCTCCTGAATGGTGCCCATGATTCCTCTGGGAGCCACCAGGATTACTCCGATTGCGATTACTCCCAGGATCAGGAGACTGACGCTCGGGTATTCTGAGAGCCACTGCTGGAGAATAACGTAGACGAGGGAGCCGATGATCGGCCCTTCAATGGTGCCGATGCCGCCGATTATCGTTATGAAGACCAGCCGGACGGTCCAGTCGATACCGAAGGCGCTGAAGGGCTGGATGAAAATATTGTGCAGGTACAGAACTCCCGAAGCCACGCCGGTCATACCTGCTGCCAGGAGAAAACAGATGAGCTTTGTCCGGAAGATGTCCACTCCCAACGTCTCTGAGGAGGTTTCATCATCCCGCATGGCCATCAAACCGAGGCCCAGCTTTGAGCGCAGAATGAAATAGACGAGCGCTACGGAGGCAACACCCACAAAAAGCCCCGCGTAAAAAATAGTGTTGAAGGAGAGCTTGTAGGCGGGCTTGACAAAGAGACCCATGCCGTATCCCACATATTTCCAGTTGCTGAAAAGGATGCGCAGTGTCTCCGCGACGGTCCATGTCCCTATAGCAAAATAGACTCCCCGCATTCTGAAGATAGGCGCGGAGATAAGGAGCGCGAAGAGTACTGAGATGAGGCCGCCAATGAGAATGGACAACCAGATCGGGAAGCCGTAATACATGGAGAAGACGGCCAGCGTATAGCCTCCCAGGCCCACGAAGGCCTGCTGACCGAGAGAGATGAGACCTGAATATCCGGCAAGAAGGTTCCACATCTCCGATAATGCGAGGTTCACAGAGAAGAGGAGAGCAACAAGAACCCAGTAACGGGACGCCCACAGGGGAAGGCTGGCAAGCGCCAGCGTGATGATCATGATACCATAGAGCCGTTTTGCGAAGGCGGAGAACATCGCGCATTACCCCTTGGAGAAGAGCCCTGTCGGCTTGAAAGCCAGAACGACCAGCAAGATGATATAGCCCGAAATGAGCTGAAATCCGGGACCCAGGAAGTGCGCGCCCAGTATCTGGGCAAGCCCGAGGATCAATCCTCCCAGGAACGTCCCGAGGAGGCTTCCGAGACCTCCTATGATCACGACACCAAACGCAATGATTAGATAATCGGGACCCGTGTGAGGATAGAACGTGAATGTCATTCCGACGAGCACCCCTGCAATTGCTGCTGTCCCTCCTGCAATGGCCATGGCCCAGGCATAAATTCTTTTCGCGTTGATCCCCATCAGTTCCGCGGCCCCCTCGTCATCGGAAGCCGCTCGGATAGCCTTTCCCAGATACGTCTGTGCTGAAAAAACGGCTCAGGAGAAAAATAGTTGTGAGTGACACAATGAAATCGACCAGATAGACGACTGGAATGTTGAGAAAGCCTCCGATCGGGAGTGTGGCGATGGAGAGGTTCGTCACCAGCGCGCGGGCGTCAGGCGTGAAGATCAGGAGAAGGAGATTTTGCAGGATGATGGAGAGACCGAAGGCAACGAGCAGTGGAGGATTCATGTCTTTACCCAGGACGCGATTCACCAGGTAGTACTGGACGACGAACCCGATGAGGAACATTGCAGGGATGACGAGCACCAGCGTGAGAAGCGGGCTGACTCTGAAAATAGATATGGTGACGAAACTAAGATAACTCGCCAGGATCACCAGGTCGCCGTGCGCGAGATTGACAACGCGGACGATCCCGAAGATCATGGACATCCCGATGCCTACAATCCCGTAAAGTCCCCCAAGAAGAAGACCGTTCATTATCGGATTCTTTAGTCCTGCCAGTATGGAGAGCATCTCCTAACCTCTCGTGAGCTCTGCTTCGGCCTCGCGTTTGCTATCTACGTCTGACAGTCCGAAGTAAGCCTTTCGAATTGTCTCTTGCGAAAGGTTCTCGGGCCGCCCCTCAAGACGGATTCTTCCCGACTGCATGACGTAGACCTTATGAGCGGCCTTGAGACTCCTGTGGATATCCTGTTCCACCAGTAATGCAGTGATACCCTCCGCATTGATCTGTTTCACTTTCTGGTAAATCTGTTTGATGACGACAGGGGCAAGCCCCAGCGAGATCTCATCGAGAAGGATGAGCCGGGGCCATGACATGAGGGCACGCCCTATGGCGAGCATCTGTTGTTCCCCTCCGCTGAGGGTGTTGGAAAGCTGGTTTCGCCGGTCTTTAAGAATAGGAAAAAGATCGTAAATTTTCTTCAGGGCCTCGTTTTTTCTCTTCCGCGCACTGGGCGTATAGGAGCCGATCTCTAAGTTTTCCAGCACAGTCAGACGCGGAAAGACCCGGCGCCCCTCGGGGACCATGGAAATCCCCTCGACGACTGCCCGATAGGGCGGCACCCCGTTGATGTTATTCCCTCTGAATTCAACGGTTCCGCGGGAAGGTTTGTTCACTCCTGCAATGGTGTTGAGCAGGGTCGATTTTCCTGCTCCATTGGCGCCGATGATCGAAACCACCTGCGCTTCTTCCACGTCAATGGAGACATCCCAGAGGGCGTGAAAGTCGCCGTAGTGGACGTCGATCTGTTCTACGCGCAGGATACTGTTTCCCACTATGCTTCCTCCGTGCCCAGATAGACCTCCTGAACCTCTTTCGATTCCATGCACTCAGCAGGGTCGCCGCACATGAGCCGCTGCCCGCCGCTGATGACCAGGAGCCGATCTACTCCCTTGTTCATCATCATGAGGATATGCTCCACCCAGATGATAGTCACCCCTTTCGCCTGAATGGCTTTGACGATCTCCAGAAGCCTCTCCACCTCGGCCTCGGTCAGGCCTGCTGCAACTTCATCGATAAGAAGGAGCGAGGGTTTTGTCGAAAGAGCACGTGCGAGTTCAAGCCTCTTCCGATCCAGGAGCATAAGTTTTCCGGCGAAAAGATCCTTTTTTGGAGCGAGGCCGGTGAATTCAAGAATCTCGGCGCAGAGAGCACGGGCTTCTTTCCCTTTCAGTTGACCGCCGTATTCAGCGCCAACCAGAAGATTTTCGAGGACGGTCATGTTTTCGAAAGGGCGCGGGATCTGGTAGGTGCGGCCGATTCCCAACTTGCACCTGTGCGCCGCCGAGAGACGGGTCACATCTTTGTCCCGATAGACGATTGTTCCGTTCGTCGGGCCGTAGGCTCCGGTGATGAGATTGAAGACGGTTGTCTTCCCTGCCCCGTTGGGGCCCATCATCCCGAGGATCTCACCCTCGACCACGTTGAAGGAGAGATCGTTGACAGCGGCGAGATTGCCGAACCACTTCGTCAATTTGTCGATGATGAGTATATCAGCCACAGGTAGAGAACCTTTTAAACACTACCTAACCCATTGTCAAGATAATCAGAGCGCCCATTCGAAATCTCTTTTTCAATGAAGGCAGGATAGCGAAGGGCCTCCCGTTAACACAGGAGGCCCTGAACAGGGCACGGCTATTTTTTGATCGGCTCGGTCTTCCCCTGAGTTGGAATCTCCGGATGTTCTTTGTTGTACGTCACTATTATCTCCCAGGGCCACTGTTTTCCTTTTACCCATTGGCCTCCAACGAGCGGTGTCTTGGAGAAGTTCTGAGCGTTGAATTTCACGGGTCCTACAATTGTGTTCAGGTTTGTTGCTGCGATGGCCTCTCTGATTTTTACCTTGTCCAGGGTCTGGCAGCGTTTCAAGGCATCTGCCACGATTTCATAGGCCGCATACTTGAAGCCGATCGGCTGGGTCCAGGGCTTTTTGGTCTTGGCCGTCCACTCGTCGCAGAGCTGCTTGGCGGTCTTGCCGGAGAGCGAGGACTTGAAGGGGTGATTGGGACCCCACCAGATTTCTGAGGTCAGGCCGTTGGGAAGATTTCCTCCGAGGGCTTCAACTGCGGACGGGAACAGAATCGCCTTTCCGATGGTCGCCGCCTTGGGAATAAAACCCTGCTGATGGCACTGACGCCAGCAGGTGGCCCAGTCGGGAGGAATCATCACGCCGGTGATGATCTCCACGTTTTCTTTCTTCCACGTGTTGATGAACGCGCTATAGTCTTGCATGCCGTAGGGAAATCTTCCCACGTCGACAACCTTGTATCCTCTTTCCTTCAGCTTAGGCGTGAACATCTCAGCCCATACCGTGCCGTCGGGATCATTTGGCCAGAGCGCGCCCACCACCTTATTCGTTGTGATCTGGCTCCAGAGGCCGGTGAAGACATCGATGACATCGTTTACCGACCAGAAGGAATGGAAGCTCCATTTGTAAGGACCTCCGGTGAGCCACGCTTCGATAGGCGCATCGAGTGAGACGCACGGGACCTGATAGCGCTCGCAGATACTGGTGACCGGGTTCACCGTGTCCGGCGTATGCAGGGCGACCATAATATCGACTTTGTCATTCAAAATGAGTTTGGAAGCAACGTCAGCGGCCTTGGTAGGATCGCTTGAGGTGTCCACCATTTTCAATTTAATCGGGATCTTCTTCCCCGCTTCCTTGATCATTATTCCTCCGGCCTTGTTGATCTCGCCGATGGCAAGGTCATCCGCCCAGGGCGAAGCCTCACCAAAAGAGGCGATAGGGCCAGTGGACGGGTTCGGATGGCCGACAAGTATGAATTCCGGTTTAGAAGCCGCTCGACCAGTCCTGACCAGCCCTGGTAGCGCTCCGCTTAATGCCATTGTTAATCCTGCCTGACCCGCTTTCTTCACAAAGTCTCTTCGGCTAATCGTTTCTTTTCAGACATAAGATCCTCCTTTTGAAACGGTGTCTTCAAGCGATTCTACCAGTAATGCTGGCGTATGTCAACAAAAAACGCTTAGAACGATCCGTATAAGGTCCTGTATGCGCATCAGTATCGCTCAGCCGTACTACCGAACAGCTTGAACATTTCTTCGGAGAAAGAAAATATCTTGACGCGTTAGCATGGTAATGGTAAGGATAACGTTGGTAACAGAACCTGTTTTTTGTCCGTGGGCAGGATATTTAGTAACGCGACGCTCTCTTTTGTAATCGTTTCTATTTTGGATTTTGCAGTCAGATCAGCCGCGCAAATCGAGAAGAAGAAAGGAGAAGAGAAATGGGATCACTGAAGAAGCTGTGGGTACCGACACTATTTGTTTTTGCACTGGTAACGTTCTTTGCCGGCAATCTTCCGGCAAAAGATTTGAGCTTGAACCTGATGACGCCACCGAAGCACCTCCGTAATACCAATGTCTTCGAGCCCTGGGCCAAGATGGTTGAAGAACGCACGAAGGGTGCGATCAAGATCAAAATGTATTTCTCGAATACAATGTCTCCCCTGAGCGAAATGTATGACTCTACGGTGTCGGGTGTTTCTGATCTCGCGGAATGCTACACCTTTGCGGTTCCGGGACGTTTCTCGCTCACCGAGTTCCTGATGCTGCCTGAGATGGGATTCCCAACAAGCCTCAGTTGCTCACGGGCAATGTGGCAGCTGTACAACACAGTGCCCGAGGTCAAGGCGGAATACCCGAATGTTAAGATGCTCTGGCTTCACGCCACCCCAGGCGCTAAACTAATGACCCGGAAGAAAGCCGTCCGCAATCTTGAAGACCTGAAAGGCCTCAAGATCGGCGTCTCCGGAGCGACCATGGTCAAAGTCGCAAAGGCGCTCGGTTTTACACCAGTTACCATCCCTACTCCCGACCTTTATGTGGCTGCGGAGAAGGGGACCATAGACGGCTTTATCCGCCCGAGCGAGCTGCTCATTTCAAGGAAACTGTACGAAGTGACCAAGTATGTCACTGACGTCGACCTCGGGCACGACCTCTTCTACGTCATCATGAACCAGAAGAGCTGGGATTCGCAAACTCCTGAAGTGCAGAAAGTCCTGACCGAACTCTCAGGCAGTTGGGCCGTTGACTTCACGGGCAAGGCCTGGGACAAGTTTGATAATGAAGCTGAAGCCGAAGTGAAGGCGAAACATGGGGTCGAGTACATCACCCTTTCGCCCACGGAGATGGCTCGCTGGAAGAACCTGCTTGCCCCGATCAAGAATGAGTATGCCGCCGAGCTGGAGGCCAAAAAACTGCCCGGGAAGAAGGTGCTCGACGCGCTGAACAAGATGGCGGAAAAGAAGTAGCGGTTCACACGGAAAGGGGTATCTGGATGGAAAAATTCCTTCACCGATGTGAAAAAGTACTGACCTATATTGCCGTGCTGTCAATTTTTATTATGATGTGTCTCACCACGGCGGATGCAATCGGACGGTACTTCTTCGGCCGTCCGATCACCGGCGCTTACGAGCTGACCGAGAAGTATTTCATGCTCGTAACGATCTTCCTGGGGATTGCCTACGCTTATCGAGGGGGAGCCTTCATCCGTGTGGGTATTCTGATGGATCGCATGCCCATGAAAGTGAAGGTTCCCATAAACTACTGCGGCCAGATTTTTTCTATTCTGTACGGGGCAGTGCTTGTCTTTGCCTCGATCCAGCAACTGTACCGCACCCTTAAGCATGGCACCACGTTGGCTTCGCTGCCGGGGATGCCTCTGTGGCCGGGGCTCATCGTGATTCCGATCGGATTGCTCCTTATGTGCCTGCTAATGCTGATCGATCTTCCTCGTGTAAAAGAGGGAAAATCTGCCCTCTTTCAGGATGAGACACCTACGCTATGATCGTTGCTCTTCCGTTTATCTCGTTGCTGTTGCTGCTTATTTTGGGGATCCCGATCGCCTTCTCTCTTGCCGGGGCAGGCATCCTGGGCATCTGGCTCGTAAAGGGAGACTGGTCCATTGTCATGGTCTTTCTGAGAACCGTTCCCGTCAACGCGGTCGCCAATTATGATTTGACAACCATCCCCATGTTCCTTTTGATGGCCTACTTCTCATCATCAAGCGGACTCGCTAAAGACCTTTACACCGCTGCCTCCAACTGGCTATCCCAGATCAGGGGCGGCCTTGCCATCGCAACAGTCTTTGCCTGCGGCATCTTCGGAGCCATGTCCGGAGCAAGTGTAGCAGCCGCGGCCGTCATGTCGAATATCGCGATGCCTAACATGCGCCGTTTCGGCTATTCCGAAGAGCTGGCTGCAGGCTCGGTAGGTGTGGGCGCGACACTCGATATTTTGATTCCGCCCAGCGTGCCCATGGTGATCTATGGCATTGCGACGCAGACCTCAATTGGGCAGTTGCTCGTGGCAGGCGTGATCCCGGGCATCGTCCTCGGAATTCTGCTGGCCCTCTCCATTATCATCTGGGTGACCATCAGTCCCTCGCACGCTCCCAAGACTGAGTCAGTGCCCTGGGATGAGCGATGGAAGAGTATCGGCCGCATCTGGCCAAGCCTTTTGTTGATCGCTATTGTTCTGGCCCTTCTGTACTCAGGCGTTGCCACCCCAACGGAAGTCGGCGCGGTCGGCTCGTTCATGGCAGCGGCAATCGGCGTGGCGATGGGTCGTCTCACCTTTGCAGGGGCCATCGAGGCCCTGAAAGAGACGATCAAGACGTCCGCCATGATCTTCCTGATTTTGATCGGCGCCAACATCTTCGGCTATTACATGACACTGAGCCAGATCCCGCAAGACGTCGTTGCGCACGTGACCGAAATGCATCTCAACCGGTGGATTATTGTCATCGGCATTACGGTCGTCTACTTCGTCATCAGCATGTTCATGGATGAGATTCCGTTGCTTCTTCTGACGCTGCCTCTGAGCTTCCCGCTGGTCACGTCGGTGGGCTTCGATCCGGTCTGGTTCGGGGTGCTCTCTATTTTGATGGTGGCAATGGGCCTTGTCTTTCCGCCGGTGGGGATGATCGCGTTTGTGGTCAGCGCCACAGCCCATGTTGATTTGATGAAGGTGTACAAAGGAACGGGCGTCTTAATTGTCGCTATATTCGTAACCACCGCGTTGGTCATGATCTTCCCGGAACTCGCGCTCTGGCTTCCGAGAACGATGAAGTGAACTGGTTGATGCAAAGCAGACGAAGAACGTCTTTATCGCAGATGTACACCGATAAGAGCCAAGAGAGATGTTCGCAGAGTGCGCAGCCTCCTGTAAGGGTAAGTGTGACTGTGTCCAGCATTGTGATACGACGCCAATGCTGGACACACCTCAGCGCTCCGCGCAGGTATTATCCTCCGCGACAGCGGATCGGGGTTGACCGGAGATGCTGCTTTATCGCAGCTCCGGTCAAAGCAAAATTATCGGCGTTCATCATCAGTTCTTATCCGTTCTTATCTGCGATAGAAGAGGGTCTCTTTAGAATTCGTAAGTCGAAAGGAGAGTAAAGATATGCCACCCATTCTCAACAAGAAGAAGTGCAACGCCTGCGGAACCTGTGCGGACATCTGTCCCACCCATGTCTTCAGGGCCATGGGAAAAGGAGTATCTCCGCTGGTCAAATATCCGGAGGAATGCTGGCATTGCAACGCTTGCGTGCTGGATTGCAAACAGTCGGCCATTAAATTGCGGCTCCCTCTTCCCGCCATGATGCTGCATGTCGAAGCAGCGGTTCCGCGGCGAAAGTAACAGGGACAAAGCTATGCGCCTTTTCGCGAGAGAGACACTCGGAGGACAAACGCGATGATTGAGATCGATAAAGAAGTAATTGAAACAGACGTGCTGGTTGTCGGGGGTGGGATTGCAGGATTAATGGCAGCCATCAATGCTGCAGATAAGGGTGTGCGTGTAGTCGTCGCCGAGAAGGCCAACACGAAACGGAGCGGCTCCGGCGCAACCGGAAACGATCATTTTGTCTGCTATATCCCTGCGATTCACGGACCGGATATGAGTCCTATTGTCACTGAAGTTCGTAACAGCCTCGTCGGGGGCTATCATGATAACTGCATGACCGTGAAATTTCTCGAGCAGTCTTTCGATCGAGTTAAGGACTGGGAACGCTGGGGCATTTCGATGAAACCTACGGGGAAATGGGAATTCATAGGCCACGCCTTTCCCGGTCGTCCCCGTGTCTTCCTCAAGTATGAAGGAGCCAATCAGAAGCTGGTCTTAACCGACCAGGCGAAGAAGCGACGTGTGCGCATAGAGAACCATCTGCCGATCATCGATGTAATCACGCACAACGGAGAAGTTGTTGGTGCCATCGGCCTGAGCATTAAGGACGACGCACCAGTGCTCAAGCTCATTCGCGCGAAAGCAGTTGTGCTGGCAACAGGAACGGCCAACCGTCTGTATCCTTCGATCAGTCCGGGCTGGATGTTTAACACCGCCTTTTGCCCAAGCTGCACGGGAGGTGCTCAGGCTATCGCATTTCGCGCCGGAGCGAAACTGGTCAATATGGAATTCCCCAACAAGCATGCCGGGCCGAAATATTTTGCGCGCGCCGGCAAGGCAACGTGGATAGGGGTTCTCGATGATACGAAGGGTGAGCCCGTCGGTCCTTTCGTGACCAAGCCCACCAAGGAGCTGGGAGATATCACGGCCGATGTCTGGAACTCGGTATTCACCGACATGTACAAGTCCGGCCGCGGCCCCACCTACATGGATTGTACCGGCATCGCGGAGAGCGACCTGAAATACATGCTGCGCGGCCTGGAACACGAAGGGAACACCGCCATGCTGAAGCATATGGATGAGGAAGGGATCGATATCCGCAGACGGCGCGTTGAATTCGCGCAGTACGAGCCGTTTCTCATCGGCCGGGGTGTCCAGATCGATCTGAATGGCGAGACCAATATCGCAGGGTCTATACGCGGCCGGAGATCCCGTGGGTAATTTCCGGGCAGATATCGCCGGTGCGGCAACCTTCGGTTGGATTGCAGGCGGAAGCGCTGCCGACAGGGCGAAGAAGAAGCAATCACGTGCAGAGGTAGCAACGAGTCCTGTTGTAAAAGAGCGCACGCGGTTCTGTTCGCAATTGATGGCGAGAGAAGAAGGTCCCGGCTGGAAGGAGGCGAACCTTGCCTTGCAGCAGATCATGAACGACTATGCGGGCACAGCGGTCAGGTCAGAGACCTTGCTCGGCGCAGGTTTAAAGTACCTGGGTGATCTGAAGAAGAAAGCGGTCTCAACGTTGAAAGCGGAAGATTCACACACGCTGATGCGCTGCCTTGAGACGCTCGATCTGATGCAGTGTGGGGAGCTTATCTTTCTTACGGCCCTCGAGAGAAAAGAGACGAGAGCGCTTCACGTGCGATCCGACTATACCTTCACCAATCCGCTGCTTCAGGACAAGTTCATCACGATCGGGCAGGAGAAGGGAAAAGTCCGCATCGAATGGCGCGACCGGAAGTAGAGAGGCACGAAGCCCTGAGAACACGTGATTGGATGGGCCGGACGCACCATTCTATTCCACCGTAGAAGGTGGATGTACAAGAAAACGCCTTACGAGGTGCCCAATGTTCGGTTCCGAGATGATGGAACTTGCTATCGGTATGATTTTCATTTTTCTCCTGTTGAGCCTGATATGCTCCGCAATAAGGGAGATAATAGAGGCTCGCATGAAGATGCGCGCGGTTGATCTTGAAAAGGGCATACGGGAGCTTCTCAATGATCCGAATGGCACGGGCCTGACCCAACAGCTATATAATCATCCTCTGATTTTTGGGCTATTCAAAGGCGACTATACGCCTGCCGCTATTACGAAGGGGCACTATCCGAGGGGGTCAACACTTCCTTCGTATATCCCAGCTCGTTCCTTTGCCCTCGCTTTAATGGACACAGTGATGCCCGCTAAGCTTGCTACGCCTGCCGCTGCCGCTACACCTTCAGGTGCCGCTGGTGCTACTCCTTCTCCTCTTGCTGCAGCCCCAAGGGGACTTCAGCCCTTGCGAGATGCGATTCATACCATTGGCAACCCAAAAGTTGAGCAGGCACTGATGACTTTGGTGGATGCAGCTGGAGATGATGTGAGCAAGGCGCGTGAGAACATTGAGATGTGGTATGACAGTGTCATGAACCGGGTCACTGGCTGGTACCAACGACGTACGCAAGTCATCCTTCTGTTCCTTGGTCTGGCTATTAGTATAGCAGTCAATGCCGATACGGTCACCATCGCCAACAGCCTCATGCAAGACAAGGCGTTGCGTGGCTCGCTCGTCGCAGCGGCTCAAGAATACGCTAAGACCCAGTCACAGAGCGCTACCGTCAGTCCAGAGGCCAGGGTAAAGAAAAATTTGGAAGAAATTCAGAAATTCGGATTGCCGGTGGGCTGGAATAGGGACGACCCTCGAACCGTCCCCACCTCTACGGGAGGCTGGGCCACCAAGGCGCTTGGATGGTTGTTGACGGCTATAGCCATCTCTCTAGGCGCTCCGTTCTGGTTCGACTTGCTTAACAAATTCATGGCCGCTCGCTCCAGCCGGAAGCCGAGTTAACAAGGCGCCGACGAATAAAACTAGTCCTGAGAGGCGTGGACAAAGGGCGGCTGCGCCGCGTTCATGGAAGACAATTGCCCGTGCGCCTGACCGAACCCAACGTAGCCTTGACGGAGGATTATAGGATGTCCCTCGTTACTTACGTAGTCCCATTTTAACTGCGAGTTCAGACATCTCCTTATATTCGTCATTTCGCAGCTTTCTCGTCTCAGCAGGTGTCTTGTATTCACAAATGCTACCCGTGGCCTCAATCTTTGGCTTTGTGGCCTTCACAGCTTTCTCCACCGCTGGTATCAAGACTTTTCTCGCGTCCTCGGGTATTCCGGCAGGAGCCCACAGCGCAAACCATGTCGCCGGTAACTCCCCCTTATAACCCGATTCTCTTAGTGTCGGGATTTGAGGTTGATCAAGTTTCTTGGGATCCATCAGGAGGAGCCTCATTCGTCCGGCTTCCACGTGAGGTTTCAGTTTTCCATAGCCATCCAGGGTGGCCTCTACGTGACCCCCCAACACCGCGGTGACGACCGATTCACCTCCTTCAAACGGTACGTGGGTTAATTTGATACCGGTAATTGACTGGAGCAACTCTATGGCGAAGTGAGTATGAGAACCGACGCCGATGGAACTGACGCGAATCTTCCCGGGATTCTTCTTCGCATAGTCGACGAACTCGGTAAAGTTTTTCCAGGGCGCATCTGCCCTGACGCCGACCGCCATCGGGAAAAAGTAGTGAAATCCCAGCGGCTCCACGTCCTTCGCCGCATCGTAGTGAACAACTTCAGGATTAGCGATGGGAGCATAGACAAAAGGCGAAGCGCCGCCGTAAAAGAGCGTGTACCCATCTTTCTTTGCCCTGACTGCCGCCTCAGCGCCCAAAACCGTGCCCGCACCGGGTTTGTTATTGGGGATAATTTTCGCACCGTGAAGATTTTTTTCCAGCTCTTCGATGAGCATCCGTGCGGTGATATCTCCCGGGGCACCGGGTACGTAAGGAATGATCAACTGGATGTTGTGGTCAGGATATCCTGCCGCAACAGATGCTGAAGAACAAACCGCAATGAACCCAAGCATGGCCAGAACAATGACGGGGATTTTCCTTTTCATGGTGCTCGACCTCCACGATCGACACTAAAGATACTTTGTTTATATTTCGCGGTCATACCGCCCTTTCCTTCTGCGCTACTAACAGCGGATCATCACAATTTCCTGCGGTGTTCTGTGCAGGCGTTCACCGCCGCCGTCGGTGACCAGGAAGTCGTCGCAGCAAAAGGCCCAGGAGTGATCAGTCAATAGCAGCGGATGAATGGCGAGGACCATCCCGGCTTCAAGCGCCATGTCTTCGCCGTCCCGGATCAACGGTCGCTCCACAAGGTCGTATCCCTGGCCATGGGCAAATATCCGACCTTCCAGGGGATAGCCGTTACCAGTCAGGTATTCGTTGTACTTCTTGAAAATTTCGGCCGGTTTTGCTCCCGGCTTGCAAAGGCTGGCCACGTAGTGCTGGGCTGACCGCGCATCCGCCCAGCTTTTGATAAGGTCTTCGGGGGGCTCGCCAAGAACAAAGGTGCGATTGAGTTCGCCGTAATAACCTCCGGGCCCACTTGGCTCGATCATTATGGCCACCTGATCACCCCATTCAATACGGTGATTCATGAAATGATTGGGCTGTGTGCCTGCGGGGGTTCCAATCGGAGCCGATCCCAGTTTCATGAGTTGCTCTTCGCTCCCTAAATCGCCGAGCATCCATTCGAGCTCGGTCCTGACCTCATATTCGTACTTGCCGGGACGCACGACTGTGGGCACAGCGGCCATCACCATATCCTGAGTCTCGGCCGCCAGGCGCACATAGACCATTTCGTCGGCACTTTTCACCGCCTTGATACGGTCCACCATATCGGTCACTTCGACGAGTTCCACCCCGGACAGGTTTTCTTCCAAATATTTATAGTAGGCTG
This sequence comes from uncultured delta proteobacterium, assembly GCA_963825005.1. Lineage (GTDB taxonomy): Bacteria > Desulfobacterota > Syntrophorhabdia > Syntrophorhabdales > WCHB1-27 > JADGQN01. The sequence continues at coordinate 115,783 of CAWGRP010000005.1, forward strand.
CATGCATGCAACCAAGACCTACAATGCCAACCCTTTTGTCTCCACGATCCTTGATTATTTTTACCGTAGCTTCGGCATCCCAGCTGTTGGTCCAATAGGCAGTGCGAAAGTAGGGGAAGGAAAGACGAGTCTTTACCCCGCGCAGGGCCCACGCCGGAGGCCGGGGCGGCCGAGGTGGCCCTCCGTGTGTTATCGTGGTCATCTCGTCATCTTTCGGGAAAATTACCGTTACCGGATAGCCATTCACGGCTGGAAAATCAAGGAAGTACCTTACGTAGCCGCCAAGATACATGTTGTCGTTCTGCATGATGAGGGTGTCGATGTCTTGGGCTTTCATCGCCTTGCGCACTTCTGCCCACCGCCGCTCCAGCTCCCGTGTGGGTATGGAAGCGCGAATTCGCTCGTTAATTGCTGTGCTCACTTCAATCCTCCCTTTCAGCGTGAGTTACGATATGTGGATGCCACCAAAGTGTGAATTTAGAGCTTCGACATTCCGCACAAAGCCGCACTGCGTTGTTTTTTGTTTTTCATGGTACCTCTGTATGTGATGCCTGTCAACAGCGAAATGTCTATCACCCACGCCTTCTCGTGGATGCGATGTTAATCGGCACCCCTGTCACACGATGACGCCTCAGGAAACCGAAGCTGCTGCTGATGAGACGTACCAGCCGACGAGCGTTTTCAAGACATGGGAGTATTACACCCAGAAGAGCAGGAAGAACGGAATCTTCTGGGATTAGGCGAAGGCGTGGATTGAAGCCTTCTTCCTAAGCTGGCGAACGCCCCTATCCTCATGCGCCTTCACTATTGCGGTTGGTAATCGCTACACTAAGATTCCCGGCTCATCGAGCCGTCCACCCTTGCGGACGAGCGTGCAAATACCGCCCCATTTCCTTTCTTCACAGCTTGCGAGGAATGTTCTTGACGGAGTGCCGGTGCTATGGCAGAGTCTTGAAAGGGGAGCAACGAACGGGCTTGTCTGAAAAGGGGAGCGATGTGTGCTCATTCGCTCTAGGCTGTAGCCACATTGACGAAGACCACAATCTCTCACTGTTCCTGATGCCATCCGCGGGTCAGTTCTGCTTCAAGAAGCGGGTTCTCTTGGTACACATGAGAAATAATATACTCTACCCTCGGAAAGTCTCGTAACATGTTACCAAGGCTTGGAAGTTGTATAAGGGTAACATGATGCGTACGCGTGCAGCGTTCGATTCACAGTGGCGAATCTTATTCCTAATCATAAAGGCAGGAGGTACTGCACGATGGGCCGACTTCTAGTGAAAAACAGACTGAATTTGGTTTTTCAATTTAGCCTCTACCTTGGATTGATCTGTTTTCCGCTCTATACGGGCATGGCCGCAGAGTATCCGGACAGACCGGTAAGTCTGTCGGTGTCTTATGCCGCAGGCGGTACCACGGATCTCATTGCGAGGGTCTTGGCAGCTGGTACCGAGAAGAGCCTGGGTAAGAACCTGGTGATCGAGAATAAAGCTGGCGGCCAGGGGACCGTTGCGCTGTCGATCCTCGCCAACGCGAAACCGGACGGATACACGATCTGTGCGACCATGAGCGATGCGATAGTTTACACCCCTTTGATGCAGAAAGTTACGTTCCGTCCGCTCAAGAGTTTCGTCTCAATCATCGGTTTCGCGGAGGTCATGAATACCGGACTCATCGTCAAGAGTGACGCCCCGTGGAAAACCTTTGGCGAGTTCATCGACTATGCGAAAAAAAATCCCGGCAAGGTGAAGTATAGCAGTGCAGGGGTTGGCTCGGGTATGCACCTGGCGATGGAGGAGATCGCGCGGAAGGACGGTATCAAGTGGACGCACATACCCTACACCGGCACCGCTCCGGCCACCGTGGCACTGCTCGGCGGGCATGTTGATGCATGCTCGGCCGGTGCCGAGTTTGTGCCCCATGCAAGGGCCGGCAGTGTGCGCCTGCTCGCGACTCACGGGCAGAAGAGATCCCCGACCTTTCCCGACGTTCCGACGCTCAAAGAATTGGGATACGAGTTTTCGAAAGAAACGATATGCGCTGTCGTAGCTCCTGCAGGTGTGCCTGATGATGTAAAAAGAAAATTGGAAGCGGCATTTACCAAGGGCATGCAGACCCGAGAATTCAAGTTGATGATAGAAAAGCTCGACATGTCGGAAGTTTTCTTTAAGGGAGGCGACTTGGATCAGCACCTGAAGGAGATGTGGGCGAACTCGGACAAGATGCTCAAAGATATAGGTATTATTAAAGAGGTGGCAACCCAGCCTTATTAGAAGGGGTCAAAACCGACAACACGTCACGGGAGGAAATAATGCGCATTGACGTTCATGCTCACTGCTACCCAAAAGCATACATGGAGGAGCTGAAGAAGTTTGGACTGTCTGAAGAAGGAGGAGTCGGCGTCGGTATCCCTGCGTGGGAAGATGCTGAAGAACGTATGGCCGCGATGGATGCCTTTGGCATTGATATGCAGGTGCTCACCCTTTCTGCCCCCGGCGTTTATTTCAATGATCCCGGTCTCAGTCGGGCTCTTTCACAAATGACGAATGACTTCATCGCTGAAGTTGCCCGTAAACATCCGGACCGTTTTCTCTCGCTTGCCAGCGTGCCCTTAAACGACATCGACCAAGGGCTGAGCGAGATGGCACGTGCCATCGACCGCCTCGGGATGGATGGCGTCGTCATCGGCACCAACGTTAATCAGCGCCCCCTTTCTGACGACTCGTTTCTACCCTTTTTTGAAGAGGTGAACCGCAGGGCTGTTCCGGTGGCCCTTCATCCACTGAGGGCGATCGGACAGGATATGATGCCGGCCGAAGACGTGCGTCTTGCCGTGCCCACCAATGTGGGTTTTTTGTTTGAGACAACCAGAACAATCGCACAATTGACATTCAAGGGCATCTTTGAGCGCTACCCTAACGTGAGGTTCATTCTTCCCCACTCCGGCGGTGCGATACCGTTTGTCTATCCCCGGTGGGATATCTTCACTCGTTCGCGGCCTGCCGGACATGCCCTCAGGAAACTGCCGCATCTCCCGAGCTACTATCTGAAGCGCCATTACTACGACACTGCGCTGGCCTTCCATCCTTCTACGATGCGCTGCACACTCGACCTTGCGGGGATCGATCATCTCGTCTTCGGGACGGACTTTCCCTACACCAACGACTTCAGAGGAAGAGAAACCATCGAGAGCATCGAAACCTACGGGTTCTCGCACGAAGAAAAGAAGAAAATCTATTCTACCAATGTGATGGCCCTTTTTCCTAGGCTCTCGGCGAAAGCTCAAGGACGCAAGTAAGCCGCACGCAGAGAATAGGCTGAGTTAATTCGTAAAGGCTGGAGGGCGTCTACACTACGGATGGATCGAGGTCTTCCGTAACCATCGTCGCCCTACGCTCGTGGTCCGCCTGGACGGGGCACTGGTTAGAGTGATCCCTCAAATCCTTGCGCGGCGTAAAGCACCTTTTTGATCTTTCCGCCCACCCGGTTGAGATTGCCTCTGCGCTGGGAGCCCTTGCACAAGATAGGCCGGGTCTGAGAGTCCCTGGGGCCTTTGACGGTTTCGAGACCGCGGTGCGCGCGATCCTGGGGCAGCAGATTACGGTCAAGGCGGCGAGTACCTTAGCCGGCCGCTTCGCCGAGGCTTTCGGAGAGCGGGTCCAAACCCCCTTTCAGGAGATCCGCCTCCTCTTCCCGAGGCCGCGAAGAATCGCTGAGTGCAGCGTCTCAAAGATCGCCGAACTGGGCATCGTCTCCCAAAGGGCAAAATCCATCATAGCACTGGCCCGGGCAGTCGCGGACGGCGCCCTCTGTCTTGAGCCAGGCGGCGACGTCGAGGAGACGCTGAAGGCTCTTATGAACCTTCCGGGCGTCGGGGTCTGGACTGCTCAATACGTGGCAATGCGCGCGCTCGCCTGGCCCGACGCTTTTCCCCACACGGATTACGGTGTGATGAAAGCCATGAATGAAACGAGTCCAGCCAAGGTGCTGGCAGCGGCAGAGAAGTGGAGGCCCTGGCGGGCCTATGCCGCAATGCACCTCTGGGCAAGCCTGAAAGGAAGATAAGATGAATAGATATACTACTTTTGATAGCCCCCTTGGACAGATCCTTCTCGTCTCGGACGGTTCTCTCCTCACCGGAGCTTACTTCTCCGGCCAGAAGTATGAACCCGTGCCCGGGTCCCGGCTGGCAGACCCGAGCCCGATTTGGGAATCTTACAGGACGCCTCCTTTCAACTGCACGAATACTTCGCCGGCAGGCGCCGACAGTTCGACATCCCGCTTCACCTCCAGGGCACCCCTTTTCAGATAAAGGTCTGGAACGCCCTCCTGGAGTATCCCCCTCGGCAGTACGGTGAGCTACGGGGAACTGGCCGAGCCGGATAAAGAGAAAAGACGCCGTGCGCGCAGTCGGGGCCGCGGTGGGGCGAAACCCCGTTTCGGTAATCGTGCCCTGTCATCGGGTGATCGGCAGCGGAGGGTCCCTGACCGGGTATGCGGGAGGGCTGGAACGGAAGCGCTGGCTGCTTGACCATGAACATCGGTTTTCTCAAATCACTGAGGGTCTTGATCATCGCTAACATGAGCAAGCGCGCTCAGGAATGTTTTACGGATGGTTCGTCGTAGCGGCTACCTTTATGATAACGATTTACATTCTGTTATACCGACTGGTGAAAGAAAGGGTTGATTCCCGCATTGGCTGTGACGCACGTCAACGCCGGCGAGTATAGATATACTCGAAAGCGAGAAATTCTTTGGGGCTCTCTCCCGCTTGTGGCGTCAAGTAAAGCCGGACTACCTGGCTGTTGTTTTCAATCGCTCCCACGGTGAGACGATAAGTGAACGCCACGTTCCTGGCTTCTCCCCACTGCGGCGCTACAAAGCTTCCTCCGTTAAGCTTTATCCCATCTTTACCGGGGTTGCTTTGTTCCTCCGTTTTGTCGCTCCTTTCATTCATCATCTGCGGGGCACGACTATCCAGTGAAAAATACTCGTATTGCTGCTTGACGGCGTTGTAATTGAGGTAGGCAATCCGTTTGAAAAAAGTTTTCGCGGATTTATTCACGGGTTCGATCACCTCTTCCAGAAAGCCGCCGATCATTAAATGACGGCGAGCAACGGCTGGCGGTAGATTGATGGCCTCAGCACCAAAGCCCGGCCACATACGTTGCTGAACTTTCCATGTTCCGACCATCTGTTGAATCAGGGTCGGAGTAGAATTTTTGCCGGGAACATTCTGAGCATGCACGACAGAACACGAGACGCATGCAAGCGCTAAAAGTTGTTACAAACAAGAAAACGCGTGCGGCTCGGCTAAACAGCGTCATAGTTATTCATTCCTCTTCAATAATTTCGGCGTGTGCTATTTTTTAGTGGTTAGGAAATCATTTAGCTTATCTAGCTGCTGAGTAAAACCGTATTGCATACCTTGGACAGCCATTCCAGCCGCAGGTCCGGTTTTGTGTATGGCTGCTTTAATTTTTAATTTAGTTTTGCCGTTGTCTTCAGTTAATGTTAGTTCTGTGGTTTGGTCAATTGTGGTTTCCTCCTTTTGCCCTTCAGTCCAAGCCTGCGCGTTATAAGAAAGCTGTGAATTTGTTTCAACAACAGTAAATTCTCCCAGCATTGGCCACTTTGTACCTTTGTATGGGCCCATCGCTTCTCCAGCTTCCATAACAATGTAAATTTTACCGCCAACTCGCAGGTCAACTTCGCATTCAGGAATTGTGACATTATTTGGTCCCCACCATTGCTTTATCATTTCCGGATCAGTCCAAGCTTGCCAGACCGTTTCGGGTGAGGCGTCATATGTTCTTTCAAAGGCTACTTCTTTAATCGGTTCCATATTTTTTTCCTTTAGTTCTTATAATCTTTAAATTCGGTGCTAAATATGCTCATGTCTTTATCTCTATTGTAATTGTAATCGGATTCTTATCTGAAGACAAAAAGGGTGCCGCGGGAACTATAGAGTTCGACCCGGAAGGGTATTTTTCAGCAAATTTCGGACAACCCGACCTCAAAGTTATTTTCGTGAAATCATGAATTCATGGCACTGGCAAAATCGATAGTTATCGATAGCACGAATTCAGCAGCCACTTTATGACTGAATCAAGATTACGACATGAAAACGATAGAACTGGCAGTGTGAATTCTTGAAACGACTATCGATGATTTCCGTTTCGTGCCCTCCAGTGTAAAAAGGATACCCTCTGGTAATACTTTCTTAAGTTATCACCATAACACGACGCAAAAAAAAGACACCATTTAAGTCCTCAAGATCAGATCCAGACCATTAGTGGAACGATACGGCTATTAAGAAGCTTTCTTCTGGTTATCATCCTGTCGTCATGCTATCGAGCCCAGGCCTGTGCTTCATTGATGTAAAAGGTCAGCATATTATGCTACTATTTTCGCAGATGACCAGAAACTGATTAGGCCACGCGAAATTATTATCGTGACCGTAAAGGCTATTTGAAACGAAGATCCAATAAGGCAAACAAATTCATCCAGCCGAACGAGAATAGGCGCTATGCTTTTTTCATTCCGGCATTTGTTGCCCGTGGCTGCTTGTTGGGTAGGACTTTTCTGCGTCGGATTAGGAGGCGCGCCATTATTACACGAAGACAGTTCATCATTTCCGCAACGGCAATGGTCGGTGGACCACTGGCCTTGGGGGCTTGCTCGTCAGGAACAGATAATGAAAGTTACAAAGCCGCCGTGCGCAGGACTTGGCGCCATGCCGAAGGCCGGATCAGTGGCGGTTCTTTAGTCCAGCGCGAGCTCGTTCGCTATGCGACCCTCGCTCCGTCTAGTCATAACACGCAGTGCTGGAAGTTTCGCAGCGAAGAGCGCGCAATCTCGGTTTTGCCCGATCTCGCGCGTCGATGTCCTGCGGTCGATCCGGACGATCACCACCTTTTCGTCTCGCTTGGGTGCGCAACAGAGAATCTGATACAGGCGGCACTGGCGAATGGTTTGAAAGGTGAGGCGCGCTTTGACGCCTCGGCAGCGGATGGAATCAGGGTCGCTCTGGAGCCGACCAATGCTGTCGTCTCGCCACTGTTCCAGGTGATTCCTGAGCGTCAGTGCACGCGTGCAGAGTTCGACGGGAAGCCTCTGTCAAACGAGGAATTGAGGATGCTTGAGCAATCCGGCACAGGTAATGGTGTTCAGGTCCTTCTTCTCACCGAGAAAACAACGATAGAAAAAGTCCTTGAGTATGTTGTTCAAGCGAATACAGCTCAGATGAACGATCCCTCTTTCGTCGAGGAATTAAAATCATGGATTCGCTTCGGCGATGAGGAAGCGGTCAGAACCGGGGATGGGCTGTTCACGCTAGCGTCTGGCAATCCATCCGTACCAAGGTGGCTGGGAAGCATGCTCTTCGGCATGTTCTTTACGCCAAAGAGCGAGAATGACAAGTATGCGAGACACATTCGCAGTTCCGCCGGGATTGCGATTTTCATATCGGAAACGAACGATAAAACTCACTGGGTTGAGGCCGGCCGTTGCTATGAGCGCTTTGCCCTGCAATCGACCGCTTTGGGAATTCGCACCGCCATGATCAACCAGCCGGTCGAAGTCTCATCGTTACGGCCGCAGTTTGCAGCTTTCCTCGGCGTTGGAAGCCGCAGGCCCGACCTTGTTGTTCGCTTCGGACGAGGCCCGAGAATGCCGCAGTCGCTGCGCCGACCTGTACAGGCGGTACTGGCTTGAGCCATCGCAAAGCTAACCCGTCCGTCAACCAGACCCGCGACGGGCGGTTCCCGGTACAGCAAACGTTGAGGCAGAAAGAAGAAATGACATGAGGTGGAAATGATTCTATTTGGTGATTCTTGGACTGGCTGTATTAATTACCGTTGCGCTGGTATACGGCTCTAGTCGTTGGCGCTCTGCAACAAATGAGATGCATGCCAAGCTGGAGGCAGCTCGTCTCCCCATCGGGGTAAAGACGTTTGATCCGAATGAATTGATCGGCTTACCTGCCCCGGTTCAAAAGTACTTTCGCACTGTACTTAAGGCTGGACAACCTATGGTCGCGGCCGTCAGCGTTGAACACGCTGGCACCTTTAACATGAGCGAAACCGGCGAACAATGGAAGCCCTTCACCTCGACCCAGCGAGTAATCATCCAGCGGCCTGGCTTCGACTGGGAAGCCCGTATCGAGATGATGCCTGGAGTGGCGGCACGTGTGCATGATGCCTACATTGCCGGCGAAGGTCTTCTTCATGCGTCACTGTTCGGACTGGTGTCGATAGTGAATCTTCGCGGCACGCCGGAGATAGCACAAGGTGAACTGATGCGATTCTTTGCCGAAGCAGCATGGTACCCGACAGCGCTACTCCCAAGCCAGGGCGTTCGCTGGGAGGCGGTTAACGATACCTCATCCAAGGCAATGCTGGAGGATGGTAAAATCACTGTAACAATGCTGCTCCGCTTCAATGAGGATGGGCTGATTGAATCGGGGCGCGCTGAGGCTCGCGGGCGCACCGTTGCAGGCACGGTGATACCCACACCGTGGGAAGGCCGATGGAGCCACTACGAGCTACGTGATGGGATGCTCATTCCACTTGAAGGAGAGGTTGCATGGATGCTTCCCGAGGGACCGAAGCCCTACTGGCGCGGACGCATCATAAACCTCAATTATGAGTTCGCAAAATGACCGATTCCAGTCGAGTTCGTGCAATATCTAACCACTGCCTTGCACTTGGATCGCCTCCAGGCTGCGCGTTACGACAACAGCTAAACAGAGCATCGGACGTATCGGCCAAAAGAGAGATAGGCCATTTTGGTTGTTAATAATCAATCCAGCACGTGGGTTTACAATTTGATGACGATAACAATAAAATCTCTTAACGAGGCGCTCCGCATTGCCATTGGCGGCAATAATAAACTTTGAATTGGAGAGATTTAATGAAACTTCCAGAAAATCAAATCCGTTACATTGATTTGCCAGAGATTTCCGAGACATTTGTTGATTCGCTCGGCGCCATGACGTTTGATGGACAAACTGCCCGCATTGAACTGTGTGTACAGCGAATGGACATGCCAACGGGGATACCCAAAGCAGACCATAAGCCAACCGCACGAAAATATACTGCTTGTCGATTGGTGCTCACACCCGACGCCCTTATTGACTTATCAAATAACTTGCAAAATTTAATAATAGCATTAACAAAGCAAGGGGTCATAAAGCCAATACAGCCGGATACCGGAACAACGCATTAATAAAAGTTCTCTCAACAAATTGTGACCTGGAACCTAGCTTGCTACTTATAATCTCGATCGCGCCAGCCTTAGTGACGAAGCTTTGTTTCTTCGGTAATCATCGAGTGTGTGACCTGATTTGTTCAATCCATTCCTGATGCGCGTTTACTTTTTACCTTTTTTTCCCGCAGGCTTTATGGTGAACTTCCCGAACGAAATGCCGAGATCAAAGCCCTTTCCTTTTGCGGTTAGGGCGAGAGAGACATTCCCCTTTGTGAGTACCTGCGCATCCGCCGACTCGACTATACCCGCGTGAGCTTCGGCCTTAGCGTAGCCGCCGAAGAGTTCCTTTATGTTAGCGACTTCGCTAAAAGTGCCATGCCCCGACAAGCTGCTTTTACCGGCCGTAAGACCGCCGCCCTTCACGCTAATTATGACACGTGCCGATTGACCGTTGTCGCATGTTATGGAGCCTGAGCCGGAGGCCGTTTCATAAAAAGCCGACCAGCCATGAACATTGAATTCCACCCTGCATTTTGTAAGACCTGCATCGTCCGCGCCTTCACTTCCTGCGACGGAACAAAGCAAAACAAGTACCGACATTAAAACCCCAACAAAAAGCCCTTTACGCAGTTTACCGTTTGTCATGATTAATTTTACCTCCATTAGTCAGAATCTCTCATTTTAACCCTTACTTTTAATTATATGTGGTAAGCAGCGTCCGGGCAAATCAGTGCGCTGCGAAGCGCAAGCGGCTGCACTTCAGAGGGGAATTGATAAATGTAATCACCGATTAGGCTTGTCAAGCTTTTGCGGTGATCACCCTGACCTGCTTGTGAGGAACGAGAATTTAGAGGTCGCAAACAAAGAGCTCGAATCTTTCATCTACTCTGTTTCCCATGACCTGCGTGCGCCGCTTCGGCACATAGCCGGGTTCGCCGAACTTGTGATTAAGAACAATGCAGACAAACTCGACGACAAGGGGAAGCGATATCTTTCTGGTATCCATGATGGGGCAGAAAAGATGAGTCGGCTTATCGACGAGCTTCTGAACATTTCCAGGATCTCAAGGCAGGAAATCCAAAGGAGTGAGGTCAATGTGAGCGTAATAGCAGCGTCAATCGTTGCTGAACTTCGTGCGGCCCATCCGGCTAGGAGCGTCGATGTAGACATCAAGGCGGCCTTACCGTCTTTGCGGACTCTGGACTTATTGTAGTAGGCCTCGGACTTTCTACTTCTTGGCAATGCGTGGAAGTTCACATCTAAGACCGGGCATGCCCGCATAGAATTAGGCACCGTCGAGCAGGAGGGCAAAGTCATCTATTATGTAAGAGATAACGGCGCCGGTTTCGACCAGCAACATGCAGGAAAGATGTTTTGGCCCTTTCACAGACTTCATTCGGAGTCAGAGTTTGAGGGCACTGGGATAGGCCTTGCCATCGTCGAACGTATCATTCGTCTTCATGGAGGAAAAATCTGGGCGGAGGGCACAGAGGGAAGAGGGAACCATCTATTTCAGTTTGGCCTGAATATGGCGATAATTTAACATATGTGAGCGCATTCTCAGCCATAGTCCTGCTCCCGATTGATGCCTATTTAAGAGATCAAGTGGCAGTGGCTGGATAGTTTCTCTTTTACGGTATCCCATACGGGCGGTTATTGAGTCCTTCACGGCACCCCTGTTTTTTAGCCTTCCAACGCCACCCGACATTTCCAATCAGAAGATAGAGCCATCTCGGAACGATTGGCATCGCCATGAGTGCAACAGCACTTTCTGGCAGATGCTCACCATTCGCCAGGGCATCTGCAGTAAGTTCGAGAGACTTCCTGACATTTCGCACCCGCCCACCGGCTTTCTCTAAAGGTGTGTCCGCCGATAGATTCACCGCCCCCAAGGGCAAGTCCACCAGCCCATTCAAATCCGCACTCCACTGCAAAACGCCTGCTTATCGAGAGCGACAGATCATTGTGCGATGACTCTGGAAAACCGGAATTCGAGACTGGCAACCATCTTCTGCCTATTGATTGCTAGGCTTGTCGCTCAGTTGCGCGCGTATCAGCTCCATAGCTGCTATTACACCGGAATGATGACTATCGGCATAAAGCGGAGAAGCGAGTATTATAATATCCGCCTCATCGATGGCTTGGAGCAAAGTATCGATGCCGCCCTTCGAAGCAAGCGATCGTTGAATGAAATATTTTATTAACACTCATACCCCGTTCTTTTAGCCTGTCTAGAAGATATGTCCCAAGGGCATGTGAAGTACTCTGCGGTCCTCTGGGGCTTCCAATGAGTAAAGTGGCATGCAAGCTCATTTTATAATGTTCCTCAAAATGGATCTGCAGACCTTCCACTATTTGCCCACGATCCTGAGAAAGATAATAAACGGCGGATTGCACAGAAGGGCTATGAATATTTATCGCATTTCTTTCCACAAGCTTTGCGAATATCTGCTCGCTCTCCTCTTCGGGACCAGGCAGTATGCCGATACCTATAAGACTGGGCAGATGTTTATAGCGTGCCTTGTGATGGACCTCTCCGTCTATTTTAGTGAAAAAAGGAAGAAGCATCGAGCACGCAAACCTGTCGATTGCCTTCTTTAGCTCAGAGGAATATCCGCCGAATGTGACGGGCAGTGAGGTAGATCATCAAATCGGATTGGACTACCTTGTCGGCCAGTATTCTGCCGAAATCATCGATCACGCACGTACCCGGAGTCTTTGTCCAGCAGCCGAAGCATCCAGTGCACCAGGCGATCTTCTTTATCTCGGAGAACAACGGTCTCGACCAACCAGCCATCGTCGGAAATGGCATGAACAAGTCGCTTCCTGCAGAAAGTCCAGGACATTTTCGCCTTTTCTCTCCCCATTCAATATCAAAACTTTCATTCCTCTGAATCTTTCCTCCAGAGTACATGTAAGATAATTCATTTTACGATAACGGCGCGCATAATGCTATCGGAGTAAACAAATAACAAAGAATGGTCCCGTTTGTTATCCTTGAATGTGTATTTCTTTCGAGTATCAACGATTTTGCCATAATCCAAACAATCAATGTTATTCGTAGTTGTCATTTTCCGCTCACGCAGTGGGATGCTTGTCCAACGGAGTCTTTTATTGGCAGCATTTTGCAGTTCATCCCGAATTCAATACCAAAAACCCTTTCGATGTTCTGGGCGATAGATGGACACAGTGAAAATCTCCTTTTGGCATTTCGCGTATTGCAGCTAAATTCGAAAGCGTCGTCATGAATTGATAGAATTCTTATTTTTCCTTCAAAAATAGCCAAGGGCCAAAGAAGGCATGCCTCTGGTTTTATCCTTCGAAAGGGTATCCTGAGTTGTTCGGCCACAGTATGCAAGGAACATGCTATTCTGTCGCCTTCAAGAAATGAGAATACACAGGTTCCGTCTTCATTCGTGTCAATGCAGTAAAGGCCACGTGTAATCTGCTCGAAGACATTTTTGTAAACATAACGCGATTTCAGATGAGAGCATAATCGGGCTGCTAACGGAATGCATCCAATTATGTTCTGCAACTCTTTCTTGCCTATAGTTACTTCATAGCTCGCACAGCAGTGTTGGGATTCACCTGCACATCCTGTGCAATTGTGTATGACTGAACAAATTCCAGCAACATCAATTTCAAGATTCTCTGGGTTCATCAGCTATTAAGTGCGTTTAGTCCCTTTTGTTGGGAGGGGCATGGATATTGTTCGTGTATCGATCATGCCAGCGGCGCCAGCCATCCATGGAGAAGCCCCTGCGTGACTAAGAGGCCTCTTCTTCACAGTGATTTTTTTATGTCTTTTTCTTTTAATGTTTTTGTTCCCTTCATTTTAATTGATCCCTTTTTACAAATTATAGCAAATCAACAGCCATGAACATTGCAGAATTAAATGACCGAGAGCTTTGCAGCGCGCAAGCCCCTCGCTTTAGCCATGGGGATAGCGCTGTTTCCTTGACAGATGTTTAGAAAAGTTTATATATAGTTCTAGCTTGTTATTCTAAGGGAGGTCTAATGCCAAAAGTTGAAACACCCAGTTTTGTCGTATTGTTGCGTCTGAAGACCTCCTCTGCGGATAGAAGAGCTTTGGAAACAGCCTTGGATGTCGGGCGTATGCTATATAATGCCTGCCTCGGTGAAGCGCTGCGAAGACCTGATCTCATGCGTGAGTCAAAGGCATATCGGAACAGTTAGACTACCCAAGGACAGTAAAGAGCGTGTCCCAGCTTTCAAGATTCTCAGAGAGAGGTATGAGTTCAAGGACAGCGCTATCCAGTCGTACGGGATAAAGACCAAGAACGCCTGTCATATCGGTCATCACCTCGATGCCCACACTACACAGAAGGTTGCAAGCCGGGCATTCGATGCAGTCTCAAAGTATGCCTTCGGAAAGAAAGGGCGCCCACGCTTCAAGGGTAAGGGTCAATTCGACAGTCTCGAAGGCAAGACTAATGCTTCGGGTATCCGGTATCGTGAAGGATGGCTGGAGTGGAGAGGACTCGGTATTCAGTGCTTGATCCCGCAATCAGATGAGGTTATTGCTTACGGCCTTAGTCACCGCATAAAGTTCTGCCGGCTCGTCCGCCGTAAGATCAAAGGCAAGAGCAGCTTCTACGTCCAACTCGTTGTCGAAGGCCTCCCGAGAAGAATCGGCCAGGGGTTGAAACTGTCGGTGTCGACAGCGGACCTTCGACTATCGCCTACGTCGGAGAAACTAAGGCTGATCTCAAGCAGTTCTGTTCTGAGCTGGAGTCCATCGAGAAGGAAATCGGTTTACTGCAACGCAAGCTCGACCGGCAGCGCAGGGCCAACAATCCCGGCAACTATAACAAGGCCGGTCATCAAAAAGGGCGCAAAGAGGTGGGTCCTCTCTGTCGGTTACAAGGAGACCAGGGCCGAACTCACTCTCTTCAGCACAGGCATGCCGAATACAGGAAGTCTCTCCACGGAAAGCTTGCCAACGAGATCGTTCGGTTTGGTAAGGACCTCCACATTGAAAATAATTCGTACAAGTCGTTTCAGAAGAACTTCGGCAAGAGCGTTGGCAAGCGTGCGCCGGGGATGTTTGTCTCTGGACTAATCCGCAAGGCTGAAAGAGCCGGCGGGTCGGTCTGGGATATTCCTGCGTATATTCTCAAGTTGTCACAACTCTGCATATGCGGCACGTTAAAGAAGAACTCTCTGAACGTTTGCACTCATGTGAGTGCGGAGCCTTGGCCCAGAGGGACTTATTCTCGGCGTTCCTTGCTCGCTGCGCTGAGAAAGATGGTGATCAGTATATTCTCGATACGTCCAAGGCTCGTACGGCTTGGCTTGGGGCAGAACCCCTCATGAGACAGGTGGTATCGAGGATTTTGGATGAATCTGCGAATGGTGGGGCCTTCCCTGCCAGCTTCGGGCTGCAAGCCTTGAGACAAAGCGGATCGCCAGTCAAGCCTGAGTTCCGGTCGGAAACCGGAGGCAGGACGACGGCCAAGGCCGGGGGATGTTGTAACAGTCTCTCCATTTGTGGAGATGAACTGCGAGAGCCCCGAAAAGGTCGCTGTCGCCTCAGGTAGAACCCCTCGGCTTTAGTCGTAGGGTG
>CAWGRP010000006.1:0-303902 GCA_963825005.1 uncultured delta proteobacterium
TTGATGTTCCGTTGTCGTAGTGGGCCTTCGGATAGTTTATAATTTTAGTGAAATCTGGCTGAGTCCAAACACCATCCCCTCTGCTACCACGTTCAATTCGCGTATTCTCTGTAGACTGCAGAATAACCACATCAGCCGTCAACCGCCCATTACCGCCACTGACCTTTACGGCGTGCGTACCCGGCCTGACGGTCCTTCGCCCGTAATATTGCCTTAAGGCAACCAGCACATCGCTTCGAAAATCAGTCCAGCTATAACGTGCGGGGTAAGCAGCAGGACGCGCCTCTCCTCCTCGTTTAGGTTATGATAGAACGTGCTCTTCAGCTGGACAACCACATCAACATCGCTGTCGCCTCGCACATTTGTGGCATTCTTATACGACCCCTGCAGATAAACCTCAAAGTCCACTCCATCCGGCCACCCGTGAGAGCTTAACGCGGTCCTGATTGACTCGTGCGTCTGCCTAGCAGTGGTAATTGCTCCTTGATGGGACCAGACCTCCAACTGTTCCTCTGGTATTGCCATGCCGCACCCTCCTCTCCACCTTGGTCTATTGACATTTGCACGCCCTTGCTTGTGATGACTTCACCCGTCTTGCATCGTGTTGTCGACCCAACTCTTCCGCTTCCCCAACCCCACCTCTGGATGATCCGTCGTTTGTTACAGCCTATTGTACGTGGTTATGACCGTGCCATCATTGCTCACCAAGATGGCTTTTCTTGACGCTTTCTCTATGACCTGGATCTGTCACTTTAGGTTAGTGATTATTCGGGCTCTATCGCGTTTGTTAAGTCGATATTCCACTGCGTCTCCCGGTCTCCTCTCGCCCGATCCCAAACCCAGAATAAGGTCAATGATGTCAAAACTGATTCCTCTCTGTTTGCTTCTCACACGCGCGTGTCGGGACAGTTCCATCGTGACCCCCTCATTTTCCTGTTTTAACAATTTTCTGTGGTTCTTGGTCGAGCAGCACTAAGATCCACGGTGGCCTCCTGCGGTGTCGAGCAAAACAAAAATGTCTGAGAAGCGCCTCAGCCAGTTGACCGTTTATTGTTCTCTTGTTGTAACTCTCCGGTGCTTGCCGGCACTCACTGATTTGCTCTCTACGCCTCTTCTTTTCGGGCTTCTAGAAAACAGCCACCCGCATCTGAATCCAGCCTGCCCAAATTCGGAGTTGTAGAACCTCGACTGTTTCTTGTGCACGGCGCACCCCCTCATTATGGTTTGCGGTTGTCACCATTCTCGGTCAACCTCGAAAGGTTTTCTTGTCTTGGTGTCGTCTTTCCCATATACTTATTAACGGAATTCTTTCGAAAAAACCGGACAGCCGACGGGGCCCACATGGCTGTTTCTACCATTGATTCTGATACGATTGCCCTGATACGACGGGGAAGGCAGGGAGACGAATACGCTCTCAACGCCCTTTTTGCCCGTTACCAGGGGACGAGTTCAGAATAGTCCGGCTGAGACTGAGCGCCGAACGACGCGAACAGCTCAAGGTTCAGTCGATGGATGTCCTGCAAGAGGTGTTTTTCCATGCATTCCGAAAGCTCCAGGACTTTCGAGCCCACGGGAGAGGGCGCCTTTCTCCATTGGCTCAGCCGGATTGTGGAGAATGTTATCCGTGACGAGCTCGACTATGTGGCCGCGCAAAAGAGGGCCTCGGCGGGAGAGTGCTCTTGGACCAGACGATCGGGGCCACGGAAGACCATTTGCATTTGCGCGACCTTATCCCTTATGAAGGAACCTCGCCAACGCAGCACGTGATGGAGCGAGACATCGAGTCGGTAGTTGACAACCTTCTGCTTGAGCTCGATGAGCCAGAGCGGGAGGTCATCATTCAGCGCAAGATGGAAGGATTGACCTTTGGAGAAATAGCTTCGGACCTTGGCAAGACAGAAGATGCCGTAAGAAAGCAATTCAATCGTTCTTTTCAGAAGCTGATCAGCGCTCGCGGAGAGCCGGAAGGTGCTGCAGGAGCTCAGGTTCTGATGAACGGAAGCGCGCTCTCGGGTACGAGAGGACATTGTCAATGGCTTTGTCGAGCAACTCCTCGATCAGGGCGATGGAGCGATCCTTGAGGATTACTGCAGAAAAGTACCCCTCCTTCAAAGATGTCCTCGAACAAAAGTATGAGGTCGTGCATCTCTCGGATCGAAGGCCTTCGGGAAAGAAGGACTAGCAGGTACCGAGATCGGCGAATACCTGATCATCGAGGAAATCGGACGCGGGGGCATGGGCGTCGTGTATCTTGCGCTGCAGCGTTCCCGGGCAAGGTATGTGGCATTGAAGGTCCTGCCGTTTCGCCTGACGCTCGACACCGGTCAATAAAGCGTTTTCAGTCTGAGGCCAAGATCATTGCCAGGTTTAACCATCCGAACATAGTCCCCGATCTTTTCCACTGGGGAGGAAAAAGGGGTCTATTACATTGCCATGGCCTTCATACCGGGCCTCTCGCTCAACAAGGTACTGGAACAGCTCAGGGTTTTCGGGCAATGAGCTCAAGACTGCAACGGTGCGGGAGATATTTCCGGACACACCCCGACTTCACGCGGCTGAACGTGGACAACAAGAAGAACCGGCGGGCCGCGTCTATCGGAGCGGCGCGCGACGCGTCGTTCTGGGACCGGACCTACCTGACTTCGTTCTCACCTGTGCGCCGAGGTCGCGGATGCGCTCAGCTATGCCCACAAGAGCCACGTTTGCCACGGGGACCTCAAGCCCTCCAACATCATGCTTTCCGCCGAGGGTGTGCCGATAATCGTGGACTTCGGGCTCGCCAAGGACATGCGGTCGCTTACAACCGTTCAGTCGCAAGGCTTCCTCGGCACCGTGGCCTACGTCTCCCCGGAACATATCAACGGAAACGCGGTGAATGAGGGGTCCGACATCTGGTCCCTGGGGGTAACGATGTATGAGCTGATTACCCTAAGACAGCCATTCCACGCGAATGACGTGGCGAGGACGGTTGAGAGAATACTCAAGGTCGAGCCGCCGCTGATACGGGCAGGTCTAGTAGGTTTCCAAAGGATGCCGAGGCCATAGTGTTCAAGTGTCTGGAAAAGGCCCCCGGGAATCGTTACCAGAGCGCCGAACTGGTGAAAAAAGATATCAACGACTTTATGGCATCAAAACCGATTATGGCGCGACCGGTCGGGAGGGTCGGCAGGCTGTATAAATGGTCCAGGAGGAACAGGCTCTATCCGTCTTTGCTTTGGTCTTGGTACTCTCCCTGGTAATCACTTCATACGCTTTTCTCAACTCAACCATCAAGGAATCGATAGCCGAAGGCTCCCGGTATCTCGATGCGGGCGAGTATCCACGCGGAGGCATTGCAGTCCTTTGAGCGCTCACTAAAATAGCCTCAAATGGAACCCACTGGCCCGGAAAAGTAAGGCGGATGTTCTGAGCAAGATCGGTGATGCATGGGCTGGAAAGGGAGCGTATGACAAAGCCATCGACTCTTACGAACAGGCTCTTCAGATCGAAACCGATTACGTCCCTGCCCTCGGAGGCCTTGGTGATGTTTACTTTGAGCGAGGGGCGTACCAAAAGACCATAGACTTTTACAATAGGGTCATCATCCTTTCGCCGAATGACCGGGAGAGCTATTATCAGCGCGGAAGGGCCTACAAGGAGGAAGGGCTCTACAGCCAACGGTCTCGACAGACCTTCATGCGGCCATCAGGATAGCGCCCAACGACGTCGACACGTTGAAGGAGATTTCTGGCGTGCTCCAACCGTGGGGCTTAATGCCGAGACCGGGCGCCAGATCTACCTTCGGAAGGAGGGCTTCAACGACGCGGAGATCAAGGCGGTCCTTGAGGCCAGGGGTCGCTGACGATCGAGGACACGGGCCTTCCAAAGGCTCAGTGTTATCTACCCGAGCGTCTGAGCGCGACTTACCTTCAAACAAAGGCTACTCAATTTTGAAGGTATAGCCCTCGATGCATGACTTTATTTGAAACTCTGCATGACTTTATTTGACCCGACTTGCATGACTTTATTTGAATTGCATGACTTTATTTAACGCGAACACATTTGGCATATTCTCAGGTTGTGGTAGGCAGGCGGGGTAGACTGTAAGCCGGGTTCTGTTACTGAGAAACTCAGCATGTGGTCATTTCTCTGGGATTCAGATTGCGCTGAATCTCTTGCGGCCTACCTGGGTTAAGGAACGGGCCATTCCCGCCGCATTACGCGGCCCCCTTTTTGGCCTTGCATCGGATGGGGTTTGCAAAGCCATCCAGTCTCCTGAATGCTGGTGGGCTCTTACCCCGCCTTTTCACCCTTACTCCGCCGGAGCGAAGCGGTATCTTTTCTGTTGCACTTTCCTTAGGGTTTCCCCCAGTCCCCGTTAGGGACCATCCTGCCCTTCGATGCCCGGACTTTCCTCAGGGATTTCTCCCCGCGACCACACGTCTACCCCGGCTGCCCTGCGGCTGCACTTTTGGCGAGCTTGTCTGCAAGCCCGTTTTTCTCTCTTGGAATATGGCGTATCTCAAAACTGCCGAATTCTCCGATGAGGCTGAGTGCCTCATGCAGATAAATTCTCAGGCGATCATTCTTAACCCGGTATGATCCCAGGACCTGCTTTGCAACCAGTTCAGAATCGGTATAGACGCGTAGCGTTTCGACAGCCATCTCGCGCGCCTTGCGCAACGCGCGAACCAGTGCCTCGTATTCGGCCATGTTATTCGTCATGGTTCCGAGATGTACGCTTTCCCTCCAGACCTCATTCCCTTTTTTGTCATAACTGACAATGCCGGCACCCGATTGACCCGGATTGCCCAGAGAGGCGCCGTCTATATACATATACAATTCGCTCACTCTTCTTCCTGATAACAAAAGATTCTGTTGCAGCTCGGACAGGAGATCAGTTGCGCGTTCCTCGTTACTTCAATGAAGAGTTGTGGAGGAATATTCATGTAGCAACCAAGGCAGACGCCATCCTTGACATTGACGACAGCGACTCCGCTTCTCTTTTCCAGAAGTATACGATAACGGGCTTTTGCGTCGCCGCTGACCTTGCTCATCAGCCCGTCTCGTTCTTTTCTTAACACAGACACCACGGCTTCAACAGAGGCCATCTCTTTTTCCAATTCTTTCTTTTCAGCCTCAACTTCTTTGTCCCTCTTCTTGACGTAAGCCTGCGAAGCGTCATAATCCTTGCGCAACTCCTCGATGCGCTCCAGCAGAAGAATGGTCTCTTCCTCTGTCTTATCGTTGGCTGCCTGCGCAGCCTCGGTCTCTTTCAAGACAGCCTGATATTCCTTGTTGGTCTTTATCTCGTGTAGCTTAGCCTGCACCTTCTTTATCTTCTCTTTTTCGGTGTCGAGTTCCTTCTCCTTGAGCCGCCTTTCCTTATCCAGCTCCTCAATGATCTCTTTCTGTCGTGCCAGCTTCTCTTTCGCATTCTGGAGATCCTGCTCGATCTCAGCCAGTCGCTCCGGCATCCCTGCCCTCTTGCGTTCGTGTACGATCAATTGTGTGTCCAGCTTTTGCATTTCGCACAGAGTCTGTAATTCCTCTATCAACGCCCGCCTCCTTAAAGTTAAGGGGGGGTGTACGGTTCGTACACCCCCCTTTGTTTACCCTACATAACGCAGGAACAAAATATAATAATCATCCTTTTCTCGCTAAGTAATTGGGCCCACCTGGGCTCGAACCAGGGACCTACCGGTTATGAGCCGGTGGCTCTACCAACTGAGCTATGGGCCCGACGCACAAGCTAGTGTAACCGATGACTGCACTGATTGTCAAGGCTTTGCACTCGTATATATCTTTGGCAGTTATGCGATGTCCGTGTGGCAAGAAGTTTCAACTCGAATAGCTATTTCGGGAGTTGCCAGGTACATATTCGCGCACCGTGGACCAAGAAGCATTGGTAGCCGGATGTCAACTCTTAGGGCTGAACGGCTGTGCCATTGGCTTTGATCGCCTCGCAACAGAGTGGCGTCCAGTATGGCACGTTTATTGCTGCTGAAGCGGCAGGACTATCTCCTCGACACTATGAAAGCATATTCTCATAAGCAAGGAAGGCCTCTATGAATCAGTGTTTCGTCACTAGAAAGCCGTTATTGGATAGAACCAGAAATATTATCGGCTATGAAATTTTATTCCGGGATATGAACGGTTTGCGGCCCGACAGTATCCCAATGCTCTCGCCGGGCGACGCCCTGGCCCTATTCTTAAATACAAACAGCTTTCGGCAGCTGACGGGTGACAAACTGGCTTTGATCGGTCTTGGTGCCGACCTGGTGAAAGAACACATCACAGCCCTGATCCCAAAAGAGAAAGTCATACTCGGAATATCGAATGGAGACCAGCTCACAAACACGATCCTTGTGGAACAGTGCAAGAGCCTTCGCAATAGCGGCTACCGTTTCTGTCTTAATGATTTCAAGCTCGAAGGCTCCGTATCCCCGTTTCTGCAACTTTCGGAGTTCGTACAGCTGAGCGTCACTGGAAAAGAGCACGCACAGATAGCTGGAGATGTGAGTCTCATTAAGAAGCTCTCGGGCAAACTCCTTGCGGTCGACGTTAATACTGAAGAAGAGTTCATCTCCTGTTCCAATCTCGGCTTTGATGTATTTAAAGGACGCTTTTACGAGAATCAGACTGCAGCTACGCCAAAGTCAATCTCGCCATCGCAACTCCTCTTGCTGGAATTATCGGCCTACCTCGCACGGGATGAGGATCTGCACAAAGTGGAAAGCATATTCAAAAAAAATCCGGAACTCACTTTCGGACTTCTCAAGTTGATCAATTCAGCATTCTTCCGGGTGCAGCAGCGGGTCACTTCAATCAGGCAGGCCATCGCGCTGCTCGGATACAATAACCTTCAAAAATGGGTCGGCCTGCTTCTATTCACGATCGACCATCGCGATCATACTTTCAACCCTCTCGTGGAAAAAGTTCTGATCCGTGGGAGAATAATGGAGCTATTGGCAGAACGAGTCACCGGCAGCAAGACTGTCGCCGACAGCGCCTTCATCATCGGTATACTTTCCTTCGTAAACGTGCTCTTCGGAAAACCGATCAAGGAAATTATTAACAAGCTGAGTCTTGCCCCTGAAATTCAGGATGCTCTCATGGAAAGAGCCGGAGTGCTGGGTACACTGCTGGCTATCACGGAAGATTTGGATGATGAGAACTATGAGGAACTGGAGAAGAGATTCTCCGCGGTGTCCATTCGCCCGATCGATCTTCTCTCTATCGAGACCAAAGCCATATTGGAGTATCAGGCGTCGGTCAACGACGATCAAAGTAGAGTTTCTCACGGAAAGGAGGCCTGTTAGAGCCTCTCCCCATCGGCAGATAAAGAGGCTGTTCGCCTTTTTCCCGGCCTCCGCAGTACTGCACGAGCAAGCCCGGATCTTCTGCGCCGGGAGACGAGAAGCTGGAGCGGAGTAGTATGGATATTTTTGTCGCCAGGCAGCCTATCTTCGACGTGAACCAGAATGTTTACGGTTACGAGTTGCTCTACCGGTCCGGAATAGTCAACGAATACGAAGGCACGGATGGGAGCCAGGCCTCCTTGAGCGTTATTCGAAACGCTTTTCTCATGTTGGGACCAGCAGGCGCTTGCCAGGCGAAAGAAAGTATTTATAAATTTTACGCGAGACCTCCTGGTGGGAGGAGTAGCTCTCAGTCTTCCTCAGGATCAGATAGTGGTTGAAATCCTGGAGGATATTGAACCCGACGAGCCGTCACTGGATGCGTGCAGAGACCTGAAACAGGCCGGATTTACGCTCGCCCTGGACGATTACACCCTATCCAACACTGCGCAGGAACCCTTCCTACAGCTCGCCGATATTGTCAAAGTTGACTTCAAGTTGACAGCGGAACAGGATCGCGGGAAGATCGTTCAACGGCTTTCCAAGCAGTCGAAGCAGTTGCTCGCAGAAAAAGTGGAAACGAGACTCGAATTCAGGGACGCCGTCAAGAAAGGCTATGTCTTATTCCAGGGATACTTTTTCAGCAAACCGGATATTGTCTCCGGCAAGGATATTCCCACCATCAAGGTCAACTATATTCAGGTGGTAAGGGAGGTAAACCGGCGGGAACTTGATTTCTATCAACTGGAGAAGATTATCAAGCAGGACACTTCCCTCTGTTACACCTTATTGAACTATATCAACTCCGCTTATTTTGGCCTGCGGGAGCATATCACTTCGATACGGCATGCAATGGTGCTGCTGGGAGAGGCAGAAGTCAGAAAATGGGCATCCCTCGTGCTCTTGACATTCATGGGAAACGACAAGCCCTCAGAGGTTATTGTCACATCCCTGATCAGGGCCAGGTTGTGCGAGGCACTTGCAGCTCATGTGGGCTTAAAGGCCGATGAGAACGAGCTTTTTTTTGTGGGCATGTTCTCCATGCTCGATGTGCTCATCGGACGGCCTCTGCGCGAAATAATGGATTCCATCCGGCTATCCAACGAAGTAAAGCATACCATCCTGGGCATGAAGACTAAATATAGGGACGTTTTCGAGCTGGCAGTCAATTATCATAGCGGCAACTGGGAAAAATTTTCGCACTTAGCGAATAGATTATCTCTGAATGAAACCGTTGTTCCAAAGCTTTATCTTGAGTCCGTCAAATGGGCCGACCGAATAGCAAGCCTCAAAGAAGAAGCCGAAGCCTCTATCCGGATAATCGAACCTCAAGCAGCATTGTATCAACAAATCAGCCTGTTGCCTTATCATACCGCAGGCACACTTTGATGTCGAACCACAAGGCTTGTCGCCTGTTCAGTTGATATCATTGACAAAACATCATTGACGAAACTATTTGATTTGCTCTGGATCGTATGTTATAGAATTCACAAGAAATTCAAACTCCAGAGATAGACTGGCTCTCGAGTGATACGTTAGACATACCGGTGGAGGCCGCAATGAGCAACTTTCTTGACAAACTTATCATACGGATAATGGGAGAGCACGACCTCAACGCTATCGTGGATATCGACACGAAAGTTCTCGGAGAGCCCAGGAGAGATTACTGGGTTACAAAAATCATCAAGCAGGCTGAATCCCGACCGCATGACGCTTCTCTCGTTTCAGAGATCGATGGTAAGGTGACAGGCTTCATCCTTGGCGAGGTGAGCGGATGGGAGTTCAAGGTTCCGAACAACATAGGATGGATAGACACCATCGGCATAGATCCGGACTACCAGAACCGGGGTATCGCAAAGGAACTGGCTAACGCCTTGGTTACAAACCTCAAGGGCCATGGCGTTGATACCATCTACACGCTGGTAAACTGGGATGATTGGGACCTGCTTCAATTCTTCCACGCGATGGGGTTTACACGCGGGGATATGATCAATCTGGTACTTAAAGTCTAACGTGTTCTATTGGTTGAATCACTGCGGGTTCATTCCCCGCGGCTTGCCGCGTCCATCGTCATTCCGGCGGACGCCGGAATCCAGAAAGCGGACTGGATGCCCGATCAAGTCCGGCATGACGTGCAATACCCCGCTGCTTGCGGCGGGGTAGTTTATTTAGTCGAATTCGTTAATTAACCGATAAAAACCAATTGACAAAAGTTTTGGGTTTAGCCTTTCTTGGACGGAAGACGCAGTCTCGTTCCTGCCATAACGCGGTTGTTTTTCAATTTATTCACCCGCTTGAGTGTCACCATGTCCACGCCATACTTTTCCGAAATATCGGACAGGTTCTCCCCTTTCTTAACCGTGTGATATCCGGCCGCCGCCCGGGGCTCCTGCTTCTTTCTGGCTCACCAATTGAATCCGCATATTCGGATAAATCTGATCCTTCTTCAGCCTGTTTATGCCCTTCAGCGTAGCAACATCTACCCCGTACCTCTCTGAAATATCGGTGAGTCTTTCGCCTTTTTTGACGATATGGCACGTCTTGCTATCTTGCTTTGCCGTCTTGATGGAAGTCCTGGGCGGCGACGCAGGAGTGCTCTCCTTCCGTGGCTCCAAGCGCGGCGCGGCCGGTTCTATGTTCGAGACGCGGGCAATCCGTACGTTCGGTTCGGCCTTGGGCGTGATCTGCGCCTGAAAGGCCTGAAAGGTCGGAATGAAAAGCACACTACCCGTCTTTACTTTGAGTCCAGTATCACAATAGTTAACCAGAGCGAGGTCTGCGTATGATAGGCCGTATCGCTTCATGATTTTTGGCAGAGAGTCTTTTTTCTTGACCACGTATCCGGTAAACCCTTTCACCTTTTTTTCCTTCTTCACAGACTCCGCCAGGTAATCCTGGAATTCCCGTTGTTCAACCCTTTTCGGGAGCTTCATTGCATAATATTGAGCGTCGGGCGGAGTGATGCCGGTCAGGAGTTCCGGATTGAGCGATTTGATAAGGGAGACGTCCGTCGACGCGCCCCTGGCGACTGTTTCCAGGCTGGTGCCGCCCGGCACCTGCACCCTTACGAATTCGATCGGCGATTCATAGTCGATGTTCGAAAAGCCGTATTTCTCGGGATCCTTCGCGATAATCGCCGCAGCAATCAGCTGAGGAATATATTCCCTCGTCTCCCTGGGTAAGGTATTGTACTTGCTCAATTCCCAGAAGTCAGTTGTTTCGTGACGCGCTATCGCTCTCTCGATTCTTCTTTCGCCCGCATTGTACCCTGCTGCTGCCAGATACCAATCGCCAAACTGATTAAAAAGGCTCCGCAGATACCGCGCGGCTGCAACCGTCGATTTTTCAGGGTCTCTACGCTCGTCGACCCAGTGGCTCACTTTAAGTCCGTAGCGTTCTCCTGTCTCATATATAAACTGCCACGGGCCGCAAGCCTTCATGGGAGAATATGCCTTTGTGTTAAAACCGCTCTCGATCATCGCCAGGTATACAAGGTCTTCAGGCAGGTTATGCTGTCTCAGTATCACGCGGATCATGGGCACGTATCGTTCCGAGCGTCGCAACCAGGCGGTGAAAACCTTTCTTTTCTCCACCGTAAAAAAATGTATGAAGTAGTGCACAGCGTCGTTGAAAACGATTGGTATATCGAAATTCTCGAGCGAACCGGGACCTACGAGGAGAGGCGGCTCTTCCTCTTCGACCTGATCGGGTGTGGGACTGGAAGGAAGACTGCTTGAGACAGCGGAACCCTGGTACTGTTCTACTGAGTCCCTCTCCTCAAGCATGGGGACATTCAGAGATGGCGAAGCGACGGCCCACGAAAAGGCGGTGCTTAAAATGATTGCCAGGCTAACGGTGCATAGCAGGCCAGAAATCGTGAGCGCCGCCCTTTTCATCTCCGCTATTGTAGCAAGAAAGATACCAAACACCTGCCTTAAGTTGATAATAATGCTCAAACCCCCGTTTGTCAACAAAAAAAGTGACAAATAGCCCTCTCAGGTCAGTTTCCGGCCAACAATCGACCTGTAACCTCTTGCAAATTCCGAGGCACCCATCCTCCTGCGGTTCTCCATCTGCACGTCCTTGACCAGGACAGAACCGCTCAGGGCAGCTACGAGTAGCCCATCCGGCAGGACCTCCAGTACAGTCCCCGGATCAGCCTTCTCTGACCTGTGGCCGGGATCCGCCGCGAAAATCTTAATCAGTTTTTCGTCCAGGAACGTGTACGCCGTGGGCCAGATTGATAGGGCCCGCACCTGTCTCACGATGTCTTCCGCGTCTCGGGCCCAGACGACCCGTCCCATATCCCTGGTGATCATAGGGGTGTAGGTCGCTTCTTCATCGCGTTGCGCGACCCCTTCAGGGAGCCCAGCGGTCTCGATTTCCTTCAAAAAGCCGGGAAGAATCTCAGCAGTCCTTTGAGATAGCCTCTCCGACAGACTTCCGGCGTCGTCGATTGCCTCGATCTGAGTCCGTTCCTGATAGAGGATGTTGCCCGCGTCCATCCTCTCGCTCATTGCGATGATAGTGACGCCGGTTTCGGACTCTCCGCTTCTGAGAGCCCACTGAATGGGAGCCGGCCCACGGTGTCTCGGCAACAACGAAGGATGCACATTAATAGCACCGACGGAAGGCACCTCAAGGAACCACCGGGGTATGATGAGCCCGAAACTGACAACCACCAACAATTCAGGTTTCAGTTCCGCGAGCTCCCGCGCCTTTGCGTCCTTGAACGAATCTATTTCAAAAAGAGGCAGATTGAGGCTCCTGGCCAGTTGAGCCACAGCGCCGTCTTCCAGGAGATAACCTCTCCCTTTTGGTTTTGCTTTTCTTGTGACAACACCGGAAACAAGAGAACTGATTGATTCAAGAGGTGGGATAGAAAAAGTTGAGGAGCCGAAAAAGAGTATCCTCATCTACTCCTTCATATACTCTTTGCGAAACAGCCTTTTCTTGACCGGACTCAAATGGTCAACCAGTAGTATCCCGTTAAGATGATCAATCTCGTGTTGACACGCCCTGGCCAGCAGACCTTCACACTCCATGGTGAACTCCTTGCCCTCCGGTGTGATTGCCTTCACCAAGACCTGCCGGGCCCTTTTTACGGTCTCATAAAAGCCGGGGAGGCTGAGGCAGCCTTCTTCGGCAGTCTCTTCTGACGTGAGCTGGACAATTTCAGGGTTTATCAGGACGATGGGTTGAGACTCTTTCTCGCCTCCGGCGTCGACGCATATGATCCTCGTTGCAACGCCGACCTGATTGGCTGCAAGTCCGACTCCCCTGGCAGCACGCATAGTCTCTACCATATCTTCGCAGAACTTGCAGACCTCTGCCGAAACATCAGTCACCTTCTCCGCTACTTTCCTCAGAACAGGGTCGGGGTATCGTCGTATCGGATGAATTGCCATGGCACATATTCTAAATCTGGCAGTGCGGGATAGTCAAGACAGGCGGCGGGTTAGGCGTTTGTCTATTTTGTGGCAGCTTGTACCGATTATCAAAGCATCATTGAGACTCGTTGCGAAAGGGGTTCAGCTCATTGCCGGTTGAGATCTGCTAGAGAGTTTGCAGCCATGTATCGAGCCTGCGGCAGCCTTCCTTCAGCTGCTCCATTCTGTTTGCGAACGAAAAACGAACGTGAGAATTTGCCCGGAATAGACCGAAGTCGTAGCCCGGGGTGATCGCTACCCTGGCCTCACGCAGAGCTCTTTGCACAAAATCCATACTGTCGAGCTTCCAGCGTTCGATCCCTGCGTATATGTAAAAAGCACCTTTAGGCTCGACAGGCACTGAAAACCCAAGCCTTTTCAATTCAGGCACCAGGAAGTCCCTCCGTTCCCTGTAGACGCGTCTCATCTGCTCCACTTCGGCAATGCTGTCCAGGGCTTGAATCGCCGCGTATTGCGAGATTGTCGGCGGCGAGATAAAAACATTCTGCGCAACCTTCTGAATGGGGCGGACGAGCGACGGCGGAACCACGATCCAGCCGAGACGCCAGCCTGTCATAGCGTAGGTTTTTGAGAAGCCGTCGACCACGATTATTTCGTCTGATAGAGCAAGCGACGTGCGGAAATCTTCTCCATAGGTGAGCCCTGAGTAGATTTCATCAACCACCATCGCGCCATGCGCTTTTGAAACAAAAGTCCGGAGCGCATCAAGTGTTTCATTGCAATAGAGAGTGCCGGTCGGGTTCGCGGGATTCGCAATGACCAGAAGATGTGGCGATGCTCTGAGTTTCCTCAGATCTTCCACTCTCATTTCAAATCCTGAATCTTCCGAGATCGGAATCGGCTTGAGGCGGGCATCGGCCAGTACACCAAAGTTCTTGTAACAGGGATATCCAGGGTCGGACAGCACAAGGTTTCTCGTGCGGCTCAGCAGCACGGCAGACAGGAGCAGGAAGGCGCCCGAGGTACCGCTTGTAACAATGATCCGCTCAGGAGAGACCGATAGCTTATGAGTTTCCTGGTAGTGCTCTGCAATTTTCTCGCGAAGCGCGGGCAGCCCCAGGCTCTCGGTATAAAAGGTGCGGTTCTCCTGAATCGCCTGGATGGCGGCTCTCTTTACCGCTTCGGGCGTATTAAAATCGGGCTCACCTATCTCCAGATGGATTACGCTCTCACCGTTGCGCTCGATTTCACGAGCCTGCTCGAGCAGTTCCATGACATAGAAAGGCCCTATTCTTTTTGCCTTGCTCGTCGGTGCCACAGGTTTCCGTTCTCGCATAGTCAATGTAATCATACCATTTCTTCAGGGTCGTTGTTCGACTGGTTTGATTTGTTGAATTGGTTTTATTAGGAACGAGATTATGCCGCGTCTAACCCCGCTCGTCGATCTCAGGATCTTTTTCCTCGAACTCAAAACCTTTTTCCCGGAAGAGCCGCAGACACGCGTTTACAACTTCCGGGTTATAGAGTGTTCCCTTCTTCTGTGATATCTCCTCAAGCGCCCTGTCAATGCCAAGCGCTTCGCGGTAAGGTCGTCTCGAGGCCATCGATTCCACCACGTCCGCGACGGCAATGATCTCCGCCTCCACGGTTAGTTCCTTGGCGGTAAGACCTGCCGGATAACCTGACCCGTCGCGCCGCTCATGATGCTGGAGCACAGCCTTGGCCACCGGCCACGGAAACTCAAGAAGCTTTAGTATTTCGTAACTCACGCTCGAATGCGTCCTGATCAAACTTAATTCGGCATCATTGATGCGCCCGGGTTTACTCAGAATTTCTGCGGGCACAACGATCTTCCCGACATCATGTAAAAATCCGCAGACGCGGATACCTTCAATCTGATCCTCAGGCAGGCTCATCTCTCTCGCTATAGCAGATGCCAGCTTCGCCACACGCCTCTGATGTCCGGCCGTATAGGGGTCACGCATTTCACTCATGTACGCGATGGCTTCTGTTGTTTGACCGAGCGCTTTCTTCATGCCCTTGAGGCTGCTCTCCAGCTCCCTTTCCAGACGCAGCGATTTAAGCGCAACCGTTATGTCTCCTGCTGCCTCCATGAGAAATTCGATCTCTTCGGGTCCGAATCCATTTTTCTCACCGGAGTAGACATCCAGGCTTCCCATCACCTCACCATTGCTGACGAGCGGCAGCGCGATGGTCGATTTAAAGCCCCGCTTCACCGCCTCAACTCTCCACCGAACGTATGAGGGATCCAGCTGTATATCATTTACTACGCAGGGAGCTCCGGTAGAGATCGCGGTTCCGATAGGACCGCGACCTTCGGCCAATTCGTCCCACGAAAAGGCGCAGTAAATGAGGAATCCGTCCGCGGAACCTGCGTGAGCTACGGGTCGTATCTCGTACTGGTCCTTATCAAGCAGGCTTATGGTTACCAGTTTGAAGTTTTCGACGGTGGCGAGAGATTCACAGATTTGCTGAAAAAGCTCGGGTTCGCTCTTCACGCGGATCAGGCTCTCGTTCATGTTTCTGACAGCCATCAAGAGGCTATTCAGCTTGCTTCTTTTCTGCTCAGCCTTCTGCCTTTCCGTCACGTCGCGGAAGACCAGTACTGCGCCGATTATAGCACCGGCGTCGTCGACTATAGGAGCCGCGCTATCGTCGACGATCAGTCTGCTCTCATCCTTGCCGAACAGAATATTATTGCGCATGTCAACGACGACTCCCTCTTCGAGGACCTTCGTCACCGGGTTCTTGAGCAGAATGCATCCGTCCTGATCTCTCACGCTGAAGACCTCGTTGAGGTCCCTTCCGAGAGCTTCCGGGAGCTTCCACCGCGTCAGAAGCTCTGCTACGGGGTTCATGAACGTGATGCGTCCCTGCGTATTCGTTGCAATGACCGCGTCGCCTATACTCTTGAGAGTCGTGGCAAACCATCGCTCGCTCTCCGTGAGCTTCTTTTTGCATGGTATGCCTGTACATGGCGACTTCAATAGTCGTATGCAGCTCTCTCTCATCAAACGGCTTAAGGATGTAACCTGATGGTTCGGTGACCTTTGCTCTGTTTAAGGTGTGCTCGTCTGAATAAGCGGTAAGGTAGATCACGGGAATATGGAAGCGTGATCGGATCGTCTCTGCTGCCTCTACCCCGTCGATATCCCCCTTCAGGACAATGTCCATGAGGACGAGATCGGGCCGCATGAGACTCCGCCTTCCTGATAGCTTCATCGCCGGCAAAAGCCGCCCCGCAAACCGCGTAGCCTAGGCCTTTGAGGCTTTCCTGGATATCCTTGGAGACAACACTCTCGTCTTCGACGACCAGGATTCGTATCGGATTTGCAGCTTTGGCTTCGGGATCGCGCTCACCTACCCAATGCACTCTTTAGTACCTCGTACCTTTTCCCCATCCAATTCAGCCATGCGCTGAACCGGATAGTCTTAAATCGCCGCGTCAGGGCGTAACTCTATCCTTGCTCCGATGGTTTGCGCCATAAAACCGGACCATGGAGATAGTGAGCTTTCTTATTGTATCGGATTTCTATCGGAAAACTTTAAGTCCGGGTGGTTGTCCGGACTATGGGTCAGGGTCAGAGGGCAAAAATGCCGGGTCACGGGGCACGGGTCATGGGTCACGGAGGACAAAAACATTGCTTCCAGTTGGTGTCATTCTCCACAGGAAGAAGACAGATGTGCACCGATCACGTTTTGCTTACCCTTGACCCATGACCCGTGCCCCGTGACCCTATTTCTTTGCCGTCGCTTGCTGGAGAATGGCTATTCCCTTCTGTGATTCATCCACGCTCCGGGTGAGCGACTCGCGGGCCAGTTCGGGATTGTGAAACCCATCCGAGTTCTCTGCCGTCCAGTACTCCCACAGCACGTGCGCTCTCAGGTGTTGATCTTGCGCTTTAGCGATCGAATCCGCGTCAACACCCGATTTTTTTGCCTCTACGATAGCGTCAACCAATGCGCAGAGCCAGAATTCGGCTTTTCTCATTCTTCCCTTTGTGTAAGCTTTGATAGAGTCTATCGAATACCTCGCCTGCTCTTCAGTCCAGTACTCGTGGCACTTGAGGCAGGTCTCTTTCATTTGTACTCTTGGTGTTACAGCAAAATGCGAGGTATATACCTTGCCGCTCTTCTTATCTTTTATTTTCGGCGTATGGCAATCATCGCACTGCACATTTGCCTTCGCATGCTTCGAGTTGTAATGGGTCTCTGTTTCCGGATGCTGGGCTTTCCAGAGAAGTCCTCCCGTCAACGTATGCTTCCAGTCAAGAAAACTGATTTTATTCCTGTAGTGGTCATAGAGACCGAGCACGTCTTTGTAAGGAAAATGGTTGGTCCGTGAATCAGCCATGGTGACAGAATAGGCTGAAAGGTCCGGGTTCTTCGGGTCGTAGCCCGGGTTACAGTTGTATTCGACATGGCATTGGCCGCAGAGCAACCTGGAGTCATATTTCTCAAGCAGTGCTATTTTTCTTGTGTAGCCCCTCTCGCCCATATCGATCACCTTGATCGCGGTCCTCTTCGGATCCTTGTGCCAGAGCGTATCCCCATCGGGCTGTGTCAACGCCTCGATCAACGCATCACGAACAATCCTCGGTTTGGCCGCATGCGGGTCATGACACATGAAGCAGTTGAGGCTATGCTGGAGACTGCGGGCCATATCGACCGCAGACGATGTTCTCGACCATTTGGCTCCTTTTCCAGGCTCTCCTTTATAGGCCCAATCAAGTATCTGATCCTGAGACTTGCATTGAAAGCAGACCGGGTTAGCGGCCGTGGCAGTCTGCGGCTTGAAGGCCTTCTGCACATTGGTAGAGGGCTCCTGGTCCTGCAGGACGTCCCAGACCCTGCCCTTTTCAAAGATGTAATTCCAGCCTTTCTTAGGCTCGAATCTTCCGCCGAACGCCCTGTCTACAATAAACTGATCGACAAGCGCAAATGAATGGCTTCTCGTCAGATTGTGCTCCTTCGTAAAACCATGGCCCATCATGAGCTTGTCCCAGAACGGATTGGGAGCCCTGTTTGTGAGCTGTGATTTCTCGTCTCTGGCGGGGCGATGCACCGAAACCTTCATGAAACTGGCATACTGCTCTTTATGGCACTGCCCGCAAGCCTCCCACGCTGTGTCGGTAATGGGCCTTGTATCAGGACCGGGATTGGCCAAATGCTTATCCAGCCCCTTATGACAGCTTCCGCACTGCACTTTCGCGTGCTTCCCTCCGGAATGGAGCTCTTTTATCACGCTGTGGCATTCATAGCACTCGGCCACCTTAATCTGTTTGATCTCCGAAGTCTTCTTCTCTGCGGCGAATGTTGGCGTCAAGAATCCGACAACAGTCAGCAAAATGACGGCGATCCTCATTTTGTCCTCCCCTTCACGGAAATTGCTGGTCTCTCGGAATCTAATACTTCCGATCGACAATTAAAGTATCGATCTGCTTCCCGCGGCAAGTTCCTCAAGCGCTCTGCGGTTGAGCAGCCTTATGCGCCGTCCGTCCACTTCAATGAGTGCTGCCTGAGTCATCTTTGAAAGGATGCGTGAAAGCGTCTCAGGAATCGTACCGAGAAAATTTGCGAGCAATGTCTTGGAGACGTCCAGCTCCAGGACGTCTGCATCTCCCTGATGCTGGCTTGTGTAGAGCAGATATGATGCCAGCCGGGAGGGCACATCCTTGAGCGACAGGTTCTCTATCAAGGTGCTGAACTGCCTGAGTCGCATTGAAAGAAGCGCCAGCATATTCATTGCCACCGATGGTTCTCTTCTTATGATGTGAATGAACGCTTCTCTCGGAAGGAAGAGGACCCGCGACTCCTCCATCGCTTCCGCGTTGGCGGGAAAGCGTTGGCCTGCAAAGACCGGCACTTCTCCAAACGGTTCCTGCAATTGGATAATATGGAGAATCTGTTCTTTTCCATCCGGAGAGAGCTTCGCTATCTTCACACGGCCGACAATAACCACATAGAAACCCGTGGCCTCTTCGCCCTCCGAGAAGATGCGCTCTCCCCTCTTGCACTGTTTGTACAGCGCAATAGAAGCAAGTTCTTTAAGTTGTGCTGCCGGTAACCCCTTGAAGAGCGGGACATTACCTATAAAATCTTCGATTTCCATGTTTGTGAGTAAATATAGTAGCACAGGAAGGCGCCAGCGTTAAGCATGATTTAAGTGGTGTATTTCTTGCAACTACATGATACAGTAGATCAAGCAATACAACGTTTGAATGGCAAATCGGACCTTCCGAAATACTAGACGCTCACAAGATGAAAATGCGAGGTAGAAACTTTTTCTTAGAAGTCTGCCTTTTTCTGGCAGGATTTTTCGTTATAGCTTCTGCGCGGGCAGCCACTATAAACGACCGTTCGGGTGGCGCGATTTATTGGGGAGGCAAGTATGTCAATGTAAAACCGTCCAATTACACTGATTCCATCGGCAGAAGAACAAGAGTCGATCAGATGGAAGTGAGCATGAACAACGACATCGTGACGGTCAAGGTCACGGGCCCTTATATCTACAATTACGTGCACAACGTGAAGCAGACCCGGGAGGCCGCGCCCGGTGATCTGTACATATCCTCCCGCGGATGGAAGGTTTCCGGGAAACCACCGCACACCAACGACGTCTTCGAAGCATCCGAAGGATGGGACTACGTTGTCTCGTTTGAGAAAAAGAAACTATACACCTTGAATTTTTCAAAGATCACTATGACATCGGCCTTGTCTAACACGGGCAAGCACAGGGCGCAACAGGCCTGGCGAGGCGGTTATGGCGACTTTGTTGACGATGCCGAGGTGATCCTGACCGCCAGAAGCCTGAGTTTCATCTTCAGCGTGAGAAACATCTCTCTGCACAGCGGGATCGGCGTCCACTGGACGATGAAATGCGGCAACGACATCATAGAGGGAAGCGTCGCTATCCCCCCGATAGCCGTGGGTCCCCCGCCTGCAGACCCTGCGGCTGTGGAAACGCTTGAGGCCGACCCTGCCGACTCCGAAGCACCGGTCTCTGCCTCTGCTCCTTATGAAACTTCAACCGCCGGCGTTACCCAGGTGGGAACAGGCGTCCTGGGTTATGCAGCAGCCACATATGCAGCTATCCCTGTTTTTCGCTCAGTCTCTGACAAGGATTACGTAGTACTACCCCAGAGCAACCCCGTTGCCCCCAACACCCCCATTGTTAACCCGTCCATTATAAACCCCGATGGCCCCCATGTAGATCCACGTCATTTCGACCCCACCACGCCGGTGCCGATTCCCTCAACCGTCATTCTTCTCTTCACAGGTCTCGCGGCTCTCGTCGCAAGAAAACGTCTGACAAAGTAGTCTCGCAAAATCTTCGCTTTTCTTGATCTAAGTCAAGGATAGGTTACTTGGGGCGCAGTATACTTGCGTTTATGATCGGTAAGACACAAATTTACCAAAGATCAAATCCAAGCGAGGAGGCGGACTATGTTTTGTTATCAGTGTGAACAGACGGCAAAAGGGGAAGCATGTACGGTAATGGGAGTGTGCGGTAAGCAGGATGAGGTAGCCAGCCTGCAGGATCTTCTGATCTATCTCGTGACGGGAATCGCAGAGTATGCGGTGGAGGGAAGGAAGGTCGGCGTCAATGACCCGGACGTCAATACGTTCACCTTCAAGGCGCTCTTCTCGACACTCACGAATGTCAACTTCGATCCCGACTGGTTCGTCAGTCTGATCGAGCGCGGCACAAAGCTGAGGGAAGCTCTGAAGGAGAAAGTAAAGGCTGCCGGAGGAAAGGTCGACGTAGGTGAAGGACCTGCCACCTTCCAGCCCGAGAAGACGAAGGATGCGCTCATAAAGCAGGGCGAGAAAGTGGGGCTCAAGTCTTTCCCGGCCACCGATCCGAACGTCCTTTCCCTGCAGCATACGCTTCTCTTCGGAATCAAAGGCATTGCCGCGTACGCTGACCACGCACAGATACTCGGGCAGAAAGATGACGCAATACCTGCTTTTATGCACGAGGGCCTGGTTGCTACACGTAGAGCTGACCTCGGCCTGGAAGACATGGTAAAACTGGTGCTCAAGTGTGGTGAAGTAAATCTTCGGACTATGGAGATCCTCGATGCGGCGAACACCGGCACATACGGCCAGCCGGTACCCACCAAGGTTCCACTGGGGACGAAGAAAGGTAAAGCAATCCTGGTTTCAGGCCATGATCTCAAGGATCTCGAAGAACTCCTGAAACAGACAGAAGGCAAAGGCATCAACATATACACCCACGGTGAGATGCTCCCCACCCATGCGTATCCGAGCCTCAAGAAGTATTCACATTTTTATGGCCACTTCGGCACTGCCTGGCAGAACCAGATAAAGGAGTTCGCCAATTTCCCCGGCGCGATCCTTCTGACAACGAACTGCCTGATGAGAGTTCAGCAGGCATATCAGGACAACATTTGGACGGCGGGTCTCGTGGGCTGGCCCGGGGTTCCCCACCTCACCGATCAGAACTTCACTCCTGTCATTCAGAAAGCGCTTGCCATGCCCGGATTCACGGAAGATACCGACGCCGGATCGGTGATGGTCGGATTCGGCAGAAGCACCGTTATGAGCGTTGCGGGCAAGGTGATCGACGCTGTGAAGAATAAGCAGATACGCCACTTCTTCCTGGTGGCGGGCTGTGACGGCGCAAAGCCGGGACGTAACTACTACACTGAATTTGTTGAAAAAGTTCCGAAAGACTGCGTTGTTTTGACGTTCGCGTGCGGCAAGTTCCGTTTCTTCGATAAAGACCTGGGCGACATTGGCGGCATACCGCGTCTCCTCGATGTAGGGCAGTGCAACGATGCCTACTCTGCGATCCAGATCGCCGTGGCTCTCGCAAAGGCATTCAACATCGGCGTGAACGATCTTCCGCTTTCCATTATTTGTTCATGGTATGAACAGAAAGCTGTGGCGATCCTTCTGACCCTTCTTCACCTCGGCATAAAGGACATCCGGCTTGGTCCTTCTCTTCCGGCGTTCATTACGCCAGCTGTCCTCGACTTCCTGGTCAAGAACTATGACATAAAGCCGATTTCGACCCCGGATGCGGATTTGAAAGCGATACTAGGCTAGGGTTATGGGTCCAGGGTCCAGGGTCCCGAAAAGACGAAAGAATCAAGAAAGGTATTGCGCCTTTCACTGGACCCAGGACCCAGGCCCCCGGACCCTGTGAGGAACGAACAATGATATGTCCCGGTCAAGATACCAGGTACTGGAAGCCAGGCGATATATTTGAGGCGCCCTGCCCCCATTGTGGCCATTCGGTCGAATTCTTCAAGGATGAGTCCACGCGCAAGTGCAGGGGCTGCCATCGCCTCGTCACCAACCCTCGCATGGATTTCGGGTGTGCCGCTTACTGTAAGTATGCGGAGCAATGCCTTGGCGAGTTGAGCCCCGATCTGCTGTCCAAAAGAAAAGATCTTCTGAAGGATCGGGTTGCCGTTGAGATGAAGAGATTCTTCAGGCACGACTTCAGGAGCATTAACCACGCCATGAAGGTCGCCCGCTACGCGGAGCAGATAGCAGCAGAATCCGCCACGAACGCGGGTGCGGATGCGGCAACGGAACAAAAGGCGGATCTTGCAATACTCCTCTCTGCTTCATACCTTCACGGCATCGCCTGTCCGGAGCAAGGCAGAGACGGGCCTTCTTCGGGCGCTGTCTGCGAAGGTGTGGGAAGCGTTGCCGTACTGTTGGAGGGATTGGGAGCTTCGGCCGATCTGATCGAGGAAGTTCAAAGTACGATACGGTCACTCCGGGAAAACCAGGACACGAGCGCCTCCACGAATGTAAAGATCTTGCGAGACGCTCACGCCATCGTCCAATGGCAGGAAAGAAAAGAACAAGGTCTCGCTGACGATCAGTCATTACACGCGGTCCTGGAGAAGCTCCTTGAAACCAGGGGCGGCAGGCAAATTGCCAGAAAAATTTTGTTAAAGGAGTAAACTGATGAAAGTAACACGAAAGATCATCCAGATCGATGAGAAGAAGTGTTCAGGCTGTGGCCTTTGCACCACCGCGTGCGCAGAGGGTGCCATTGAGGTCAGAGACGGCAAGGCCAAACTGGTGTCAGAGGTATACTGTGATGGGCTCGGCGCCTGTCTCGGCGAGTGTCCTGAAGGCGCGCTCACGATTATAGAGAGGGAATCCACGGAGTTCAGCCCCGAAGCTGTTGAGGAGCACCTCAGGCATAAAGATAAAGAAGAAAAGCCGCAAGAGCGAATGGCCTGTGGCTGCCCTTCGCAGCACATCCAGATGTTCAAGCAGGACAACGAGAGGCCCAGAGAAGCACTGCGCGATGCTAAAGATCTGCGCATGGGAGCAACGCCATCGGCTCTGACCCACTGGCCGGTTCAAATAAAACTGGTGCCAGCAAAAGCACCTTTTCTTCAAGGAGCGGACTTACTCATCGCCGCGGATTGCACGTCGGTTGCATACCCTGAGTTTCACACACGCCTCTTGCCGGGCAAGACAGTACTCATAGGCTGCCCTAAGTTTGACAACGTGGAGGAGTACCTCCAAAAATTCGTGGACATTTTTAAGCAGGCTTCTATCCGGAGTATTACGGTGGTTGACATGGAAGTCCCCTGCTGTTCGAAGCTGCCCGCACTCGTGAACCATGCGCTTGAGTTATCAGGCAAAGACATCCCACTTCAGGAACTGGTTATCAGCGTAAGAGGTGAGATTATCGACCGGGCAAGAAAGATAGCGTGAGGACAGGTAAGAGATAAACAGGTAAAGGTAAGGACTAAAGCAAAGGTAGAGGTAAAAGTGCAGGTAAGAGATAAAACAGGTAAAGGTAAGGACTAAAGCGAAGGTAAAGGGAATAGCACAGGCAAGCAGAAATACGTTTGGCCCTGGTTCTTATCTCAACCTTTGCTTTAGATTTTACCTCTACCTGTTTCTGTTTTTACCTGTGCTTGGCTTACTGATCCAGTATGTCCCGCAGTTTTCTCAGCAGCTCACTCGGGGCAACCGGCTTTGATGCGAAGTTGAGGCCTTCGTCAAGCACGCCTTTTTCGTGTATCACATCCGCGGTATACCCGCTGGTAAATAAAGTTTTTATATCCGGTCGTATCTTTTTCACGTACTGGTAGACCTCTTTGCCGTTCTTCCGGGGCATCACAACGTCGAGCATAATAAGATCTACTTTTCTCTTGTGCTTCAAGAACTTCGAAATTGCATCTTCTCCGTCGACTGCTTCAATCACCGTGTAGCCGAATTCCTCGAGCACGTTCTTGGTCAATCGTCTCACTTCGGTGTCGTCTTCGGCAATGAGTATCGTCTCTGTCCCGCCAACCGGCGGCGTAAGTGAGGCCTCCTTTTCATGGCCGTATGCGGAACGGATCAGCGGGAGGTAGACCTTGAACGTGCTCCCCTGTCCCAGCTCGCTGTAGACGTTTACAAAACCATTATGCTGTTTCACTATGCCGTAGACAATGGCAAGACCAAGGCCTGTGCCTTTTCCCACTTCCTTTGTAGTGAAGAAGGGCTCAAAGACTCTTTGTCTCGTCTTTTCGTTCATGCCCACGCCGCTGTCAGAGACCGAGATCATCGCATACATTCCCGGTTTTCCGTAGCCATGCCGCTTTACGAAGGTGCTGTCCAGCTGGACCAGGCCCGTGCCGATGCTGAGCTTGCCTCCATCCGGCATAGCATCCCTGGCGTTGGTTACAAGGTTCATCAGAACCTGTCCCATCTGAGCGCTATCCGCAAAGACTGTAAGGTCTTTTTCAGCAAATAGAGTGATGAGCTCGATATCTTCCGATATCAGCCGGCCAAGGAGCTTTTCCATGCTCTTGATGATCTCGTTCACCGTAATTGCCTTGGGATCAAGGATCTGCTTTCTGCCGAAAGCGAGCAGGCTCTGCGTGAGGTTCGCCGCCCGTTCCGAAGACGCGATGATCTGATCCACGTAACTCCTGAGCTGGTTTCCCTCACCCAACCTCATCTGCAGTAAATTTGCATAACCGATGACTGCTGTAAGAATATTATTGAAGTCATGGGCGATACCTCCCGCAAGCTGCCCTATGGCCTCCATCTTTTGCGAATGGCGGAGCTGTTCTTCGAGTTTTTTGTGCTCCGTTATATCCATGTGATAACCGATGATACCGCTGATCGCACCGCTTGAGTCATGCAGCACCGACAAAGACAGGTGAACGTAGAACTCCTCTCCCGATTTCTTCTTGTTGCGAACTTCGACCTCGTAACCGCCGGCTGCCTTCAGAGGACCTATGACCGTGTCTTGTAACAATTGATACTGATCTTCGGGATAAATGAAGGATACGTGTTTACCTATCGTCTCCTGGCTCGTATAGCCGAAGAGCCGCTCCGCTCCCTTATTCCAGATGGTTATATGGCCCGCAAGGTCGGTGGAGATGACCGAGTCATGGATCTGGTCGATAATCTGCGCCTGAAGCCGCAGAGCCTCTTCAGCGCGCTTTCTCTCCGTAATATCATTACCGACGCAAAGGATTTCCCTGACCTTCCCTTCTTTGTCGAATGTCGGCTTATTTGTCCATGAGATCCAGACCCGCTCGCTGCTGCGCAACATGTTTTCATTTTCACTGGTACTGTATTTCTCCGGCTGAAGGGCCATGTCGCCGATCATGGCCACAAGGTTTCGGCCGGACGATTCTTTCTCCGGCAAGATCGTGCCGATAAGATTCTTTCCCAGTATCTCGGCCTCGGAATAACCAAAGAATTTCTGCGCAAATTCGTTGAAGAAGGTGACGTTTCCCGCCACGTCCATCCGAAGGATGATGCTGTTTGCGTTCTGTACGAGTTCACGATATTTTTCCTCGCTGGCGCGTAAAGCCTCCTCTGCAAGCTTGCGTTCGGTAATGTCTGACACCGTAAGAATAATTCTTCCGTCATCCAGGACCGTGGCCCGCATCTCGATCTCGCGAATCTGCCCGTTCTTGCAGCGCACGCTGAACGTCCGGTCGACCGGTCTTGCCCGCTCCACGTCTTCAATCCAGGCGCGCATTACTATCTTACGGTAGTCGGAATCAGGATAGGCCTTGTGAAACCATTCCTTGCCTTTGGGTATATCCTTCAACGAATAGCCCGTGATAAGGGTGAACTGAGGGTTCACATAAAGGTATCTTCCGGTTTTCTCGAAAAGGATTACGCCGTAGGGCGCCTTTTGAAGCATCGCGAAGAACGTTTCTCTTTCTCGCCTCAATAACACTTCGGCCTTTTTCCGTTCAGTGACATCCCTGAACGCCAGCACCATCCCGATAGTGTTTCCGCGTTCATCCCTGATCGGCGCCGTGCTGTAATCAATCGGAATGGCCGCATCGTTCTTCGAAATGAGCAAGTGGCTTGCCGGGCCGACGACTATGCCTTCACGGAGGCTCTCCAGCCAGGGCTTCACAGGAAGGGTGGCGCCTTCCGGATCTTTAACATTGAAAATGGCGTTCAAATCTTTACCGAGCGCTTCCGACTCTTTCCAGCCGGTTATCACCTCGGCGTTGAGATTCAACAACGTCACTTCCCCATCCATGTTTGTGGTGATAACGCCGTCGCTGATCGACTTCAGCGTTGTGGAGAGCCAGTACTGGCTCTGTTTTATGCGTCGTTCCGTCTTGTGCTTGTAGAGCGCCACCTCGATGGTCGTGTGCAGCTCCCTCTCTTCGAACGGTTTGAGAATATATCCGAACGGCTCTGTCACCTTTGCACGCTGCAGTGTATGTTCGTCGGCATAGGCGGTGAGATAGACAACCGGAATGTCAAAATTGGTGCGGACGTGTTCGGCTGCCTCCACGCCGTCAATTCCTCCCTTGAGCACTATATCCATCAGAACAAGGTCGGGCTTGAGCGCTTCCACTTTCTCCAGGGCCTCCTCACCGGACGAGGCCCATCCGCAAATGTTGTAACCCAGGCTCTTGAGGCTCCACTGAATATCTTTAGCTACGACGCTCTCATCTTCGACCACGAGGATTTTTACCTGTGACATCCTTTTTAGGCCCTCTCCTTGTATTTGATTTCTCCGAAAGTGATCTTGAACTCTGTGCCGCCCGTACGGTTAAGCTCTATCACGCCATCGAGCTGATCGGTAAGCGTGCAGACGAGCTGCAAACCTAAGGAATCAGTGTTTCTGAAGTCCACGGTCTCAGGGAAACCGACGCCGTTGTCACTGACTACAAGCGTGAACTTCCCATTATCCCTGTGGAGATTAACGAAGATGTCGCCGTGCTTTTCCGGAAAAGCATGCTTCAGGGAATTAGAGACCAATTCGTTGATGATCAGTCCGCAGGGGATGGCCGTGTCGATTCCCAGGAGGATGTCGTCAACCTGTGTTCTCAGGTTGACCCTCCCGGCGCTGTAGGAGCGGAACAGGTTGGATG
Organism: uncultured delta proteobacterium; assembly: GCA_963825005.1. Lineage (GTDB taxonomy): Bacteria > Desulfobacterota > Syntrophorhabdia > Syntrophorhabdales > WCHB1-27 > JADGQN01. The sequence goes on from CAWGRP010000006.1 coordinate 27,106, forward strand.
AGAGGTTTTGTATGTACTCAGACACGTCTATGTTGGCAAGGTCTTTAGACCGGTAAAGCTTTTCGTGAATAAGCGTCATCGACCGGATGCGGTTTCGGCTTTCTTTGAACATCTCGAGTGCCTGGTCGTCTTTGATGTACTTGGACTGCAGGTTCAGCAGACTCGATATGATCTGAAGGTTGTTCTTCACGCGATGGTGCACCTCTTTGAGGAGCACCTCCTTCTCTTTCAAAGAAAGTCTTATCCGTTCCTCAGCAACTCTTCGTTCCGTAACATCCTGCAGCAGCACAAGAAGTCGCTGGTCCTCATCCTGTCCGCCCAGAGGAGAGACAAGACACTCCAGGTAACAGTTGCCGGAGCGGTGAGTCTCCATACCAGCCTTTTCTTTCAGCATGTTAAAATCAAATTGGGCCTCAAACCGCACCGTCTGCAGGTTTCCGATCTGCTCTTTTATCTCCTCGGTCATCAAAGGTTCTTCAAACAGCTTGAATTTTCGCGCCTGGTCAAGGCTGTCGAAGCCGAGAATCTGCATGCAGGAATCATTCATCTCGATAAGCCTGTTCTCCAGATCGTAAATCTGAATGCCTATTGGAGATTGAGTGAATACGTTCCTGAAACGCTCCTCACTCTCCCGCAAGGCTTTTTGCCCCTGCTTGATTTCTGTGACATCAAACCCCACCCCTATCAGGCCTACGACCGAACCCCTTTCGTTCTTGAGCGGCACCTTACGGGTGGCAACAGTCACCGTCCTGCCGGACTCGACAAGCGTCTCCTCGCCCACGTACATGGATTCTCCCGTCATAAGGACCCGAGCGTCATCTGCCCTCAGTTTGATAGCCTTATCCCGGGAATAAAAATCGTAGTCCGTTTTTCTCACGATCTCCCTTTTCGAAAAACCGACCACGTCGCTGAACTTCTTGTTGGCGGTCATATAGACGCTCTTTGAGTCTTTAAAGAAAACATACGCGGGCAGACTGTCTAGCAGGGTGGAGACCTCTCGCTGGCTCTGGCGCAGCATCTCTTCCATGCGGTTCCGCTCGCCGAGGTCTGATTGGATCATGTAGGCAGCAACTACAAAAAGGCTGAAGATCAATAAGTAGCCGACGCTGATAACGAACGTGACAGTTCTCGCACCCGCTTCTGCGCTGTCCGAACGTTTCCGCAGCACATCCCTTTCGTCTTTCTCGATTGCCTGGATAATGTTGATAATGTCGTCGCTGATCTTTTTGCCTTCATCCCTCATGATTACGTCCATGGCAGCGTCAAAACCTTTCGCCCGCTGCAGGTTTCCCCACTCTTTGATAAGGGCAAGTCTCTTCGAGAGAAGCAGATCAAGCTGATCTACACGGCGGCTCTGCACCGAGTCACTTTCGGTTAACGTTCGGAGCTGCTTCAGATCGCGTCTGATCGTCTCTATTGCCTGTTGATACTGATCCGCATTGCTCGACCTGCCTGTAATCAGGGCGGCGCGCTGGCTGCTCTCCGCCACGTAGAGGCGGAAATTGACATCGGCGATCTCGCGGACGATTTCATGGGAATGTAACGCCCAGTTGGCGTTGTCGATGACCCGGATTGTCGTCCAGTAGGATGAGACGCTGGCGAGCACAAGAACAATAAGCGCCGCGCCAAATCCTGCGTAGATTTTCTTATCCTCAGGCCACTTTGACTGACGTTCGCGAACAGGGCGGCGACCTTTCTTCAAGACCCTGCCTCCCCAGATCTGTGCCTGCAACTCCAATGATGGCTAAGAGGGATGATCGCCCGAAGATACATTCCGGCTACCATTCCGCTGCGCAATTCTGCTGTTTTACGTGTTGTGCAAAGGCCGTACCAATCTCTTCAAGAACGGTTAACACCTGCCAAAGTATAATGTATTTGTCACTGCTTGTAAAATAATTCAGGCTCTTCCAAACCATTTGCAATCAAACAGAGTTTGTGTGATACTAACAGCCTAATATGGGCCTCTTGACTTTGTTGTTCAGGGATCCAGCCGCCTTTGTGCTGTTGATCATCCCCCTCCTCTATTCGGTTATCATCCACGAGGTGAGCCACGGCTGGGTAGCCAACAAGATGGGCGACTCAACCGCGAAGTGGCTCGGCCGTCTTACCCTTGATCCCAGGAAACATTTAGATCCGCTGGGCACGATCATGCTTTTTATCGCGGGCTTCGGTTGGGCAAAACCGGTACCGGTCAATTTCAATAATTTGCGCGATCCACGCAAGGGTCTCATATTTGTCTCTGCGGCCGGTATCGTCGCCAACATACTCCTGGCATTTCTCTCCCTGCTTGCACTCCGACTGCTCCATTTGCCCCCGTTCGGAGCGATCTCGACGATGCTCTTCTATGTTGCGCGTATCAATATTATGCTTGCCGCCTTTAATCTCATCCCCATCCCGCCATTGGACGGTTCCAAGATTCTCATGGGCTTTACGTCCAGGCAATTCCAGTATTCATTGGCGAGGCTTGAGCCTTACGGATTCTTTATTATTATCGGATTGCTCTGGCTTGGCTTCCTCGACCCTGTCATCAATTTTCTTGAGTGGGCTATATTGCAGGCCCTCAGCGTCGTCATACCCTGATAGATAATCCCATCACTTGCTGTAGGAAGACTGTTTCCTTCGCTGCTCCGCTCCACATCTCCGATAGTTCAATGAGACCTATCAAAAGCATGGTCGGTTGTTGAGCTTTGTTGCTTGGGTTCTTCTTTAAAGGCACGGCTCATGATCCAGACCGCCGCCCTACAGGTGCGGGCAGCAGGGGTCATGAGCCGTGGGTTGGATTACGTGAGTCCAGGGATTGATCGTTACAGCGCGACGACCTCTTTTACTTCCGGCACTTCCTGCTTAATAACGCGCTCTATGCCCATCTTCAATGTCATCTGACTCATGGGACAACTTCCGCACGCCCCGGTCAGCCTGACCTTAACGACCCCATCAGCGCTGACCTCCACCAGTTCGACATTGCCTCCGTCTGCCTGGAGCGCCGGCCTGACCTTATTGATTGCTGCTTCCACTTTCTCTTTCATTGTTCCTCCCTCTGTTCTTGGTTTGTGCGCCTATGCCTCTTCATACGTCACTACCCGGATAATACCGATGGTAGCACCAGTTGCGTCGGTTGTGCACGTGTCGCTTGCTACTACGATCCTCCTTCCCCCTTCCCGCCGATAAAGGCATTAACCTGTTCGTCCAGGGTTTCCAGTTCCCGGACTGTTTCGAAAATCTTGAGCGGCATCGTGAACGTCTTGACCTTGGTCACTCTATCACCCCCTTCTTTTGACTTAATTAAAGATAATGCAGAAACTGGCTTGCTTCAAGCGCGGTCCTGGTATCATACCGGCATTGATGTTACAATGGCATAAGGAAAACAATGCGCTCCAGCGAACCCTTTGAAATCTGCAAGAATCTGTACGTGGTCGGCAGTTCGAAAATCAGCGATTCCAGGGACTGTACGGTCTACCTGATTGACCTCGGTGAGCTAATCCTGATCGATGCAGGCGCCGGACCAAGTGCCTCCGGGCTTGTCAAGAATATTGAGAAAGTGGGCCATGATCCCGCCCGGCTTTCAACCGTGATCGTTACCCACTGCCACATAGATCACAGCGGGGGAGCACGCCTGTTTCAGAAGCGCTTCGGTGCAAAGATCGTGATGCACGAGCACGATGCGAAGGCTGTGGAAGAGGGCGACAGCACCATGACCGCCGCCGGTTGGTATAATCTCGCTTTTGAGCCCACTCCTGTAGATGTGAGACTCTCGGGTGAGGAGCAGACACTCATCGTCGGATCACATTCGCTGGTCTGTCTCCATACGCCGGGGCACACGCCGGGTTCGATCTCGATCTATGTCGATCTTGATGGCCGGCGGGTTCTCTTCGGGCAGGACATACACGGTCCCTTTCACAGGGACTTCGGCTCTAACCTGGATGCATGGCGGGCATCTATGCAGAGGCTCCTCGATCTTGAGGCGGATATTCTATGCGAGGGCCATTTCGGCGTCTACCAGCCCAAAGAAAGGGTTTCCGCTTACATCGAGCACTACCTGGAATCCTACGCCGAAGATAGCCTCTAGGTATCCCAGTTACGTATGGGCGCTGATCTGGCTAATCAGCTACCTTCCGGAGACTTTCCCTTTTCCTTCTGATACGCTTCCACGCCGGCTTCGACCGCAGTTGTTAAAAGGCCTTTCTTTTTCTCGACAAACTCTTTGCCTTTCTCTATGCCACTGTCGATGGCGCTCGTCACGAGAGACCGGTTCTTCTCAACAAACTCCTTGCCCTTCTCAACGGTAGAAGCTGCCGTTTCCCTGGCCTGTTCGTAGTAGCCTTCGGCTTTACCTTTAACGTCTTCAGCGAATTCTTTGATCTTCTCTCTTGTTTCGCTTCCCGGCCGCGGAGCGAGCAAAAAGGCAACACCTGCCCCTACGAGTCCTCCGATGAAGAAAGAGAGTATGACCGCGCCTGCGCTGGTACCAGACCTTTCGTCGTACATGCCTTACCTCCTTTGTGGTAGGTGATGAATCACTTATTTCGTAAACCCTTTTCAATAACAGAAAGCGCTACTCTGACTCCCGCCTGAACCCCCGAGATTCGCCCTGAAATTGCGGAGGCAATACATTCCACGTCCTGGGTGAAACGTTTCGTACTTTCGCTTACCCGTTTCACATTATCAGCGATTGCTCTGCCGGCCACGACCGTCTCCTTTATCTCTTGCATTATAGTAATAGCTTCATTCGTCACATCCCTCAAACTTTTCAGCGTGCGGTTTGCCTCTGTAATGGCTGACGGGAGCGATTCCTTTGCTGCCTCCGCAATAGGCTGCACAGCCCGCATCGTCTTGCGGAATTCAAGAAACGCGAAGACACCCACCGCAACCAGAACAACGACCGCCAACGTGGAGAGGCCCAGAAACACTGTGTTCAATATAGCCAGGGTAGCCATGTATCCTCCGTCACCTGCTCAATTTTTATCGGTCTTTTACCGCACACTCTTTAGGATCGCTCTTGGCGTTATTACCAATAATAGTCATTATTTCTTGTCATGTAAAGTGGAACAGGCCGAAGCTGCAGCCGGGCCACTGCTCAGGTTTGCAAAGCCAGACTCGATAGTTTATTCTATAGACGCGCGCTTAAACACGGCGTAATCCATTCCCCCAAGGAGCAATTCAATGACCGAAGTGGCGCAAGGCGTCTATTTTATCCAGGGCCAGGATGAGATGATTCCCGATTCTCATGTCTATCTCCTCGGTATGCCATCGTCGGAAGATCTCACACTTGTGGACGCCGGTCTCGTAGGGAAAGGCACGTACAAACTCCAGTCCCTCACCAAAGCCGGCATAAAGCTCTCCTCGATAAAACGTGTGATTATGACACACACCCACCTCGACCATATAGGCTGCCTGTCCGAGATAATGCAGGAGCTGCCTTCGGCCGAGCTTTGGATCCACACGCTGGAAGCGGAACCGATCGAAGAAGGTGATGACAGGGGCGTCTACGGGATGCAGATGTTCAAGCAGATGTGCCAGACGCAATACAGGCTTAAAGATGGTGCCTTCACGTTCAAGGTCCATCGTAAGCTCAAGGGCGGGGAGGCTTTGGAAATTGGAGGCATGAACTGGGATGTTATTCATATTCCGGGACATTCGGCGGGCGGCATAGCCCTGTACCATAAAGAACAGCAAATATTGATACCGGGGGACGTGCTCTATGCCGATTATGCAATAGGACGATTTGATCTGCACGGTGCAGACGCATCAAGCCTGAAAGAATCTTTACTGAAGCTTGCGGACCTTGAAGTCACTATTCTGCTGCCTGGCCACAACCGTATTGTCCAGAAGGTAGCCAAGGGCTACGTGCTTCAGACAGCAAAGCAGTGGGCCTCCTACCTTGGGTAGGCCTCCCAATACACGTCCGGATCGCATAGCATCTGCTTTCGAATGTGCCTACAGGGTAACTCAACCGCATGAAATAAGTCTTTTCCCGGCTGATTTTCTTCAAGTCTCCGTCTTCCGCCGTTGGCCGAATGCCATGGAGACGATGCTCAGAACCACGGAAGCATGCCGTTCCGCTCACATCAGATATGTGATCCACCCGGTAGAGTACACGCTATCCGAAGTGCGGCCGGAACGCAGAAAGATTCTAATGGACGATCTTCGCGTTATGGCCGAGCGCGCGGACCTCGCACTCATTGTCCACGACGAATCGATGCCGGGAGGAAAAAGACTGGCCGACGAAGAGACAGACGCTTACCGTCAGAGCCTACTTGAACTTTCCAGGCTCTGCGTCGTCTCGATAGAAAACGCAGGCGCCAATAAGGACGTGACGCGGTTTTGGAGAGAATACGCCGAATCAATAACGCTCGACATGGGTCACCTGGAAGTCGCCGGGATAGATTCGATCAAGTTCGTGAAAAGCCTTGACTCCGATATTCTTGAAAAGATCGATTTTATACACATGCACAGAGTCAACGGGGTCCGCGGCGGCATTCGGGATCACTGGGGACTCACCGAAGACTGCAGGGAACTCATCGCTCTTAAAGAACTGCTTGCACGCAAAAGAGGGCTGCGTCTTATCCTCGAGATTATCGAGGCTGAAGATGTTGAGAAAAGTCTCGACCTTCTTCGCAGCCTGGCGTAAAAGAGTCTAAAGAACAGGTTAAGGTTGAGGTTAAGGTTTAGACAATAACCTCACAAAATCCACAACTCTTTCAGAGTCCCAGGTCTTGGGGTCTATTCTTCGATGATAATCGCTTCAACAACACATTCGTCAGCAGCTTCTCTGCATGATGCCTGAAGATTTTCAGGAACACTTTCCATCTTCACACGCGCTATCTCTCCGGCCATCTCAAATACCTCCGGACAGACTTCCGCGCACGTGCCATCACCAACACAAGCTTCTTCATCGATTCGCACTTTCATACGTCCTCCTCCTTTTTCGCAAAGGGTTCAATGACCCCAGACCGCCTTTTTGAGGTCACGTTGCACCAATTTGGATTCAAGCTGGCGACCCAACCTTCGGCTGGGTACCCCGCGCGGCAGCGAGTCGAGCCGACGAAGGCGTACCTGGGGGTACGTCGAGGAGAGCGACGCAGCGACAACGAAGGTATACACTTGAAGGCGAATTGGTGCTACTGTTCAAGGCCTGCCTCTTTCACATTCGCCACCGCAATAAAAATATAAGTTTCAGGATGCAGATGTTTCTTTGCCACCCTGAGTACATCCTCGGCTGTGACAGCATTGATAAGATCAGGGTAACGCTCTGCATAGTCAAGCCCAAGGCCAAGATACTCCACCTGGAGAAGGAAGCTTGCGATGCCGTCCTGCGTGATGAGTCGCAAGGGAAAACTTCCGATCAGATATTTTTTTGCGCTATCCAGTTCCTTTTCCAAGACCTGTTGTGTGCGCATTCTTGTTATCTCGACCAGAGCGAGTTCTACCGCTTCACGTGCGGACGCGTTCTTCGTCTGGAGCACGGTGCGGAATGTCCCCTGGTACTTACCCGCATCAAAATTGCTCGAGACTGAATACGCAAGACCCTTTTTGTCTCTTATCTCCCGCATCAGGCGCGATGTAAGCCCGCCGCCGCCGAGTATGTAATTCATCACGGTCACTGCATAGAAATCGGGATCGCCTCTTACTATCCCTTCGTGGCCGATGATCAGGTTAGCCTGGGTCAAAGGCCGATCGATAACTACCCTCTTCTTTGCGTTCTCTGCTTCTATCTTCACGGCCGGCGTGGATACGGCATCCTTCTGCCATTCCGAGAGCCTGGCCAGGACGGTCTCTTTGAGCACTTTTTCCTTGATGTCTCCGACGATCACCATGATGCTGTTGTTGGGATGATAATAGGAACGGAAGAACCGGCGGAGCCCATCCGGTGTCAATCTTTCCACCGATTCGGCGGTCCCGATGACCGGCTCACCGTAAGGGCCGGCTCCGTAGAGGCTTTTCAAAAACGCCTTATCCGCAACTTCCCCTGGTCGATCCTCTGAAGCCCTGATGGCTGCCAGCGTGCGGATCTTCTCGTTCGCGACCTCATCGGACGGAAAGGCCGGCTGGGTAACGACCTCCATGAAAAGTTTCAAACCCTCCGCGAGATCCTTCTCGAGCACTCGAAAAGAGATCACCGCGTAATCTCTTCCTGCGTCGGAAGAGAGAGATGCCCCCATGAAATCAAGCTGCTCATTGATGTTCGCCATCGTCTGCTTCTGCGTGCCGAAGAGCAGGCTTCTCGCGGTAAGGCTCGCCAGGCCGCCCTGGCCTGAGGGCTCCACTCTCGCTCCCGCATGGATAAGGAGCTTAAAGGTCACGAAGGGCAGCGAGTGTTCTTCTGACGTGATCACAATGAGACCATTGTCGAGAACGCTCCTCTGCACGGGCGGCATGGCATCGAGAGCGCCGCATGAGAACGAGACAGAGATGAGCAGAAAGATGGCAAAGCCGATCAACCTGGCGACTATCATATTCCCGGGCTTCATTGAAATCTCCAGAAGATCTCTTTCACCTGATCGCCTGTTCCCCGGTCGCGGCATCAGAGGACCGCGGCACAGCTTTTGCGGACGGAAGAGGCATGAGAACCGCCACCGTTCTGTTATCCTGCGTGAAATAGCGTTTCGCCACCCGGCGGATATCTTCTGCCGAAACCTTGCGGATGGCAGGAAGGTACCCGTCAATATCCCTCCAGCTTGAAGCCATCTCATACCGGCCAAGCTGCATGCCCTGGGAAACAAGCGAGTCCTGTTGAAATATGAAACCGGCCTCGAGCTGATTTTTGGCCTTCTGCAGTTCCCTGTCGCTCACGAGTTCCGTCTGTAGACGCTCTATCTCCTCTTCGACCGACTTTTCAACATCTTCCACGGTTTTATCAGGAAGCACATCAGCGCTGATGTAAAAGAGATCCGGATCGCGTGAGAGAAACTGGTTGCTGACCCCGACACTCAACACAACTTTCTTCTTGCGCACGAGACTGATTTGAAGCCTTGAGCTTTCTCCTGAGCCGAGAAGCGCCTCTATCACTTCGAGAACGTAGCTGTCCTTTGCGTCCTCGGTCTTATCGGCGTTCCGGAGCTGCCGGCCATCATCCATTTCCTGCGCCCGTAAATTAGGCACGTGATAAGCCATGACCAGGGAAGCAAGCCGCGCCTCTTTTGTGACTATAATCTTTCTCTCGCCTCTATTGGGCGGATCCACAGCCACAGCGTGCTCAGGCAGGATGCCCTTCGGTATCGCGCCAAACGATTGCTCAATCCTGGGCAGAAGTTCGTCTTTCTTGAAATCGCCAACAACAACCAGCACTGCATTTGCAGGGTTATAAAAGCGTTGATAATACTTTTTCAGATCGTCGACGCTGAAGCGCGCAATGTCCTGCATCCATCCGATGACCGGCCAGTGATATGGCTGCAGTTGAAACGCGGTCGCATGCAGCTGCTCCCAGAGAGTTGCCTTCGGGTTATCGTCTGTTCTGAGCCTTCGCTCCTCCATAACTACAGAGCGTTCGGTCTGGAAATCGTCATTCTTTAAAATCAGATTGTGCATCCGGTCCGATTCAAGTTCCAGCGAGATATTGACCCGGTCAGCTTTAAAGTTCTGGTAATACGTAGTGGAATCGGTAGACGTGAACGCATTATGCTGTCCGCCGTTCTCCTGAACAATTTGAGATAATTCACCGGGCCCGAATTTTTGCGTACCCTTGAACATCATGTGTTCGAGCATATGAGAAAGGCCCGTTTTGCCGTACTCCTCGTTTCGGGAGCCTACCCGGTACCAGACCTGAAATGTGACGATCGGTGCCTTATGGGTTTCGAGGAGCAGTACTTTCAGCCCGTTGGGCAGAACGGTCTCTGACACCAGTTCCTGGAGGCTGGCCTGAGATGAACCGATAAAAAAAAGAAGTATTAAGGAGAGTGTCAAAACTACGGATAAGGTTCGCTTCATTGTCACGATTTTGGCCGGCATGGTGTATCAGCTCTCACATTGTTCAACAGGCGTTTGATTGTAAAGGTGATTACATGGCTTGTCAAGGCTTTCGCCTTAACAGCTCCACTACAACTGCCGGGAGGAGAGCGAGTGCGACGAGAACGAAACTATTCGCTTGAGAGCGAATCAAGCTACGGGAAAGACCTTCGGTGCCTTTGTCTGAGGCAATTCTCCCATCAGCAAAAGGAAGGGAAGCCCTTTCCTCTTTAAACTCAGTTCACGCAGCGGGATTCAGCTTCCACGAGCCGGGACATGTACTTCTTCATCAGCATGGTCTCTACCTTCAGTATCAGTTCAGGGGCCTGAAGACTCTTGAACTTCCGGTAACGAGCGCAGCTGAGTCCAAGCAGATGGCAAAGCTGTAAGACGGTGGTGTTGAGTTCTTTGCGCTTCTCGCTGGTTCTTGTGGCCTTGGTTTTTGTCTGACGCATGATCGTCGATGATGCAAATAGCGTGCCCTTATTTTATGCAAAGGCTTATCGTCACACATACAAATGCAATACTGCTACTGCCTGCTGGATAATCCGATGCGCGGCAACCACATATCTTTGCGGCCCGCGCCGCTTTGCACCATTGATTCCGAAGGTTCGCGCGGAAGAAATTTCCTGTCAGCGCTCGGAAGTTTTCGCGTCTCGTTTTCGTCCTGAAAGCAGGATTCCGTCTATAAGATAGGACGCGAAAAGAGCGACAACCCTCTAATTCCGTGTTATCATATACAAAGGATCATTGTGGTCGATCACATGAATCCGTTTATCACTGGATGCGCGAGGCAATCAAATGAAGAGACGTGGAAGCGGTATCCTTCTTCATATAACATCACTCCCAACACCGTTCGGCGTGGGAGACCTTGGACCATCAGCCTACCGGTTTGTAGATTTCCTCGCTGAGTCAGGGCAGAGCTATTGGCAGATTCTGCCGATCAACCCGACGATGGCCGTCAATTTCCACTCACCTTATGGGTGCACCTCTGCCTTTGCAGGCAACACACTCCTCATCAGCCCTGAGCTGCTCGTCAAGGAAGGGCTCCTTCACGCAGACGAGTGCGAACCGCTTCAGCTGCCGAATGAGCATGCCGTCAATTACGCTGCTGTTCAGGAGTACAAAGGAAAACTCTGGCAGCTTGCTTACAACCGGTTCAAAGGAAACGCGCCGGACCCAGCGTGGATCAGATTCTGCGATGAAGAGGCGTGGTGGCTTGAAGGGTTCGCGCTCTTCACGGCCACACGTACCGACCAGCAGGGTCGCGCGTGGAGCGATTGGCCCGAGGAGCTGCGCGACAGAAAACCGGAAGGCTTGCGCGCGATACAGGATAAACTGTCGGAGCAGGTAGGAAAGGAAAAATTTCTGCAGTATCTCTTCTTCAAGCAATGGTCCGATCTCAAACGGTACTGTAGTCAGAAAGGCATTCAGATCATTGCCGATATTCCCATCTACGTCAATGACGACAGTGCCGATGTGTGGGTGAACCCGCATCTATTCAGGCTCGATGGACAGAAGAAACCTTACGTTGTTGCCGGTGTGCCGCCGGATTATTTCAGCAGGACAGGCCAACGCTGGGGCAATCCCATCTATGACTGGGACGCAATGAAACGAGAAGACTACTGGTGGTGGGTAAGGCGCATTGCTGCTTGTTTGCGGATTTCCGACTTCGTGAGGGTCGATCATTTCCGCGGGTTTGTCAGTTACTGGGAGGTACCCGCGACTGAGCCGACAGCAATCAATGGCCGGTGGGTCGAGGCTCCGGCAATGCATTTCTTTTCCTATCTCTCCAGAAAATTTCCCTACCTTCCTATTATCGCTGAAGACCTGGGCGTGATCACGCCGGACGTCCGGGAGGTAATGCACCATTTTGAATTTCCCGGCATGAAGATTCTCCTTTTCGCCTTCGGCTCAGATATGCCGAGTAACCCGTACATACCTCACAACCTGCCAAAAAGCTGTGTCGCTTACACGGGCACTCATGACAATAACACCGTCAGGGGCTGGTTCCAACAGGAAGCAACGCACGATGACAGACAAAGACTTTTCCGCTATCTCGGACGCGAGATTTCTGAGGAACATGTCTCCTGGGAGATGATTCGGCTTTTGATGCAGTCCGCAGCCAATACCGTGATCTTCCCGTTGCAGGATATTTTGAATCTCGGATCTGATGCGCGCATGAATACCCCGGCCTCCAAGGAAGGCAACTGGCTCTGGCGCTTTACGACAGACCAGGTCACTTCTGATGTTGCACGGAGATTACGCGAGATGACCGAGAGCTACGCCCGCTAGGTTCTTTCTTCAGCCTCTTCCTCTGTAAGGTGCGACGCTTTGGTCGGGCAACCAGAGCCCTTCAGGAGGATTACCCGTTTGCCAGAAAACGTCGATCGGCATCCCCCCTCGAGGGTACCAGTATCCGCCTATTCTGAGCCACCTTGGTTTCAAGAGCCGGATCAGGCTCTTCGCAACGAGCATAGTGCAATCCTCCTGAAAGGCCCCATGGTTACGGAAGGCGGCAAGGAAGAGTTTGAACGACTTACTTTCAACGATCCATTGATCAGGCGCATAATCAATGACCAGGTGAGCAAAATCAGGCTGGCCCGTCACCGGGCAGACGGAGGTGAATTCCGGGACGGTGAAGCGAATAAGGTACGTCGAGTCCGGGTGCGGATTGGCTACGCGCTCGAGCCTTGCCGTCGTCGGGCTTTTCGGTATCGTGCCTTTCTTGCCAAGTTGCTTCAATCCTTCGTAACGGGATCGCGCCATGAAGTCACCGCCATAAGAATAGGTAAAAGATGAAGAAGGTTAAGGTTGAGGTTAAGAAAAAATCGTTGAATTGATTTTATTGGTTCTATTGGTTTCATTGGTCAAGAGACTCAAACGAACAAATTCTGTGATCACAAACGCTTCTCAAACCGATAAGACTAATGAAACAAATTCGGTCTTCTTTCTCAACCTTAACCTCAACCTTCGCTTTAGTCCTTACCTGTCTTTTTAACTCCCTCTCATCTCCTGCAACAGATTGATAAGTCCGTTCGTGGATGGATCGTGTGCAGTGGCGGGACGCGCCTCTTTGAGTTGCGGCTCTATTTTCCGGGCGAGCTGCTTGCCCAGCTCCACTCCCCACTGGTCGAAGCTGAAAATATTCCAGATCACGCCTTGCACAAAAATCTTATGCTCATACATGGCGATCAGGCTACCCAGCATGCGCGGCGTCAGCTGCTTGAAACAGGATCGAATTGGTCGGTTTATTGCCCTCAAAAACCCGGTAAGGCAATAGTGCTTCTATATCTGCGTCGCTTCGCTTTTCTTTCTTGAGTTCGCTCACGAGCTCTTCGCGCGTCTTCCCGCGCATCAACGCCTCGGTCTGCGCCAGAAAGTTGGACAATAAGACTGTGTGATGTTCGCCTATCGGATTGTGGCTTATCGCGGGCGCCAGAAAATCGGCCGGGACCAATGGTGTGCCCTGATGCAGCAATTGGTAAAAGGCGTGCTGGCCATTCGTGCCGGGCTCTCCCCAGATGATAGGCCCGGTCTGGTAGGAGACGCGCTTGCCGTTCCTGTCAACCGATTTACCGTTACTCTCCATGTTGCCCTGTTGGAAATATGCCGGGAACCGATGCATGTACTGATCGTACGGCAGGATCACCTCGGTCTCCGTGCCGAAGAAATTGCGGTACCAGATGCCTATGAGCGCCAGGACAACCGGGATATTTTTCTCGAAAGGCTCGGATCGGAAATGGGAGTCCATTTCAAACGCGCCCTGGAGCAGCTCAACAAAGTTGTCGTACCCGATGAAACAGGCGATAGACAGGCCTATAGCGGACCACAGAGAATAACGTCCTCCGACCCAATCCCAGAAAATGAACATGTTCTGCTGATCGATACCGAAAGAGCCGACCTCTTCTACATTTGTTGATATGGCTACGAAGTGCCTGGCCACGTGCTCTTTCTTCTTGGCAGAGCTGAGAAACCATTCCCTGGCGGTATGCGCATTCAGCATGGTCTCTTGCGTGGTAAAGGTCTTGGAGGCAATCATGAAGAGGGTCGTCTCGGGCTGCAGCCGCTTGAGCGTCTCAACAATCTGTGTCCCGTCTACATTCGATACAAAGTGAACCGCGAGGTCATCCCCGCCGTACGGCCTCAGACATTCGGTCACCATCACCGGCCCGAGATCTGATCCACCGATGCCTATATTGACTATATCCGTGATGCGCTTGCCTGTAAAGCCCTTCCAGTCCCCGGAACGGACCCTCTCAGAAAAGCTCTTCATCTTCTTAAGAACAGATTCTACTTCAACCATGACATCTGCCCCGTCGAGCAGAACGGGTTTGCCCGATCTGTTCCGAAGCGCTGTGTGCAGGACGGCCCGGTCTTCCGTCTGATTTATCTTGTCGCCTCTAAACATCTTTTCGATGGCGTCAGCGAGATCGACCTCTTCGGCGAGTTGTATGAGCAGCCTCATCGTCTCGCCCGTAACCCGGTTCTTGGAGTAATCGACAAACAGATCATTAAACCTGAGAGAGAACTTTTCGAATCGCTTCGGATCAGCAGCGAAGAGATCCCTCATATGCAGATTACAGACGTGGCCGTAATGCTCCGAGAGTCGCTGCCAGCTTTCCGTTCCTGTCGAGTCTATTTTTTTCAGCATAGGTTACTCCGATCAACCCCCCAATTGACGGAAGGCATCATCCAGGGTCAGCCTGGCTTTCTTCAGAATCCCATACTAAACCAGCATCTATCTGTTGTCAACGAAAGCCCGTTCGATCAGGGCCGGGAAAGCTCAAATGATAACGATCAGATCAGCGGTTCTCTTTATCGTACTCTTCCTGGTTCCAACAAGATCTGAAGAAGGAGCAATCGAGGCATTTAACCTTTTTCTTCCGTTCGATCAGGTATCGTTTCCCGGACATGCCTGTAACCTTCTCCTTCATCATGTCTGCTACACAGGGAGGAGCTTTTGATTTGCAACCGTGCTTGTTGTCGCAGTTTATGCAGTATCCGCTTTTCGGTTCGATAGAGAAGACTCCGGTGACTGAGTTTATACGAACGAGTGTTAAGCGTCAAGGCGCATTCCGCCACAAGAAAGAGAAGGACCGCGGCATAGCCGCGTCAAAACAGTTATTGACATCTCTCTTTTTTGAATGGTAAAAGCTCGATACGTCGTCTCATTCATTTCCTGCGTTTCCTGACTTAACCGGTTACAAACGTCGACTGAGGAGGTCACCTATGTCCAGGTCCAAGTCTCTTTGCTTCGTCTTCACTATTTTAGCCACACTTCTCATCATGCCTTTCCATCACGCAAGGGCGCTGGAATTGACCCCGGCCATGAAGGATGCGATTTCCTGGATCGATCAAAATAAAGCCACCTACGAGGAAATTGCACGGTACATCTGGCAAAATCCTGAGTTAAGCCTCGTTGAATTCAAGTCGTCGGCCAGGCTTCAGCAGTATCTCGCCAGTAACGGCTTCAAGATAGAGAAAGGCGTTGCCGATATGGCAACGGCTTTTGTGGCGACCTGGGGCTCGGGTCGTCCCGTCATCGGTATTCTGGGTGAGTTTGACGCCTTACCCGGCCTCTCTCAGGAGGCGGGTGTGGCCACCCGCAAACCTATTGTCGCGGGCGCATCAGGGCACGGTTGCGGACACAATCTTTTTGGCACATCAAGCGCGACAGCGGCCATTGCCATCGCAAAAGCAATGGAAAAGCAGGGCATGAAGGGCACGGTCAAGTTCTTCGGCACACCCGCTGAAGAGACGCTTGTTGGCAAGGTCTACATGAACCGGGACGGTGTCTTTGACGGTGTCGACGCTATCATCGACTGGCACCCTGCCGATTCCAACGGCGTCGGCTACAGCTCTTTGCTGGCACTCGACAATATAAAATTCCGCTTTTTCGGCAAATCTTCTCACGCAGGCGCTGCTCCTGAAGCAGGAAGAAGCGCTCTTGATGCTGTGGAACTCATGGATGTGGGCGCCAATTTCATGAGGGAGCACGTGATTCAGGAAGCGAGGATACACTATGTCATTACCAAGGGCGGCGAGGCTCCCAACGTGGTGCCGAGTTTTGCCGAAGTCTGGTACTTTTTCCGCTCGCCCAGGAGGGCCCAGGTCGACGACATGCGGGCCTGGCTCATCGACATTGCAAAAGGAGCCGCGTTAATGACGCAGACAAAGATGGAGTATCAGATCCTGACCGCGGTCTACGAGCGCCTTACCAACAGAGCGCTCGCACAAATGGGTGACCAGGTCGTCAAGGCTATAGGTGGACCACCCTTCACCGCTGAGGATCAGAAATTCGGCGAACAGGTGATGGAGAGCCTGGGCAAAAAGGCAGATGAAGAGGCTTTCAGCACGAAGATCACAACCCCTGATTTCAGCAAGACCTTTCCGAATGTCGAATTCGGTAAAGCCTCCGCAGACCTTAACTATACCTGGAGATTTCCATCTATGACCTTCAGCGTGGCCACTTACGCGAAAGGCACGCCGGCCCACAGCTGGCAGGCGGTATGCACGACAAGCACTGATCCCGCGCTGAAAGCAGGCCTCCAGGTGAGCAAATACATGGCCGCTTCCGGACTGGAACTGATGACAAATCCAAAGCTCCTTCAGGAGGCCAAAGCAGAGCTTGACGGTTACGTGGCGAAGTTCGGCTATAAAGAACCGGTGCCTAAAGATGTAAAGGTCCCGAGCTTTAAGGATCTCTACGGGATTGAGCCGACTGCTGTTCCAGGCGTCAAGTAATAGAATCGCGACGGGTCTGAAAAAGAGGGCGGGGCTGATAGTCTCACTCTAATACGTATTGTTCCGTATCTTGGTATAGTCCAGCTGCTCTTTCGCAACCGGGGTCTTAGCCTCTGCCGGAACTCCAATGGCTATGATCGACAGTACTTTCATGCTTCCGGGAAGATTGAGAAGTTCCTGAACATATTTCTCAGCGCTCTTTTCCTTGGACTGGCTCCTCTGTCTGATCTGGCACCAGCAGCTTCCGAGCCCTATAGATTCCGCAACGAGTTGCAGCACGATCGACGCAATGGAGCAATCCTCGATCCATACGTCAGACTTTGTCTCGTCTCCGCAAACAATCACAGCCAAGACTGCATCTTTGACGAATTCCGATCCGCGCTCTTTCGCCAGGGATAACTTCCGGAGCAAATCTTTCTGGTCTACGAAGATGAATGTCCACGGATTGATGCCGCGCGAAGATGGCGAGCGCAGCAACGCCTCCTTGAGCTTTTCCAGGGACTGACTGTCAATAGCTGCAGCCTGATATTTTCTTATGCTTCGCCTCTTTCTCAGGATCTCGATCATGGCGTGCCTCCCAGACGTTGTTTTACTTGCCGGTGGCGCCATTATACCATCGTTCCATCACTCCGGGAAGTGAAGAGTTCTGCCGGTGCGATGAAACCCGGCGTGGTTGAACTCTGTCAGGCCATATGGTACTAATCATCTACAAACAGAACTACCGGGAGACTCCAGCAGATGAATGAAACGACTATGAAATGGATACTCGACGCCCTTCCCTTCCCTATCGTCTTTGTAGACACGAGCCATATAATCAGGCTGATGAACAAAAGGGCAAAGTTCCACTATTATGAAGAACGTGGCTACAGAGAGCTGATCGGTAAATCGGTCTTTGAATGTCACAATGAGACAAGCAAAGAAAGAATACTCAAAATAATTGAACGGTTTAAGAATCACGGACGCGAGGTCTTCCTGACGGTTACCGAAAAGAATGAGCGACTCTACGTCACTCCTGTCAGGGATGACAACGGCGAGTTGGTCGGCTATTTCGAGCGGTTCGAAGGAAATTACAAGAAGTAGAGCTATGGGCGCGTCAGGGGCTTGGCGTCACCTTCGCCTCTAAATACGGTTTCTTCTGTATACGTGGCAGCTGCGGCACGGCGCAGAGAAAAACAAAACCCTTCTCTCCACCTACAGTACATTTCGTGTTAAACCCGTAATACTGTATAGCCCTGAGCGCTTGTCTGGCAGCCGCCTCATCCGTTCCGAAGCGAAAGAGGGCCGATGTACCGTTCGCTATTCTCCACTCGCCGGCGATCCTTTCAGTCTTCAGTTGATCAGGATTGAATGAGACTTGCTTCTCTCCGGGTATCTTCCCTCTCGGCGCCTTGCCGGAGACCAGCATATAGGAGAATTTTGCATTTCCCGTCAGGCAGAGTTCATTCGCTCCAAAATATCTGATGATCTTCAGCGATCGGGTGGCGTCATCGCGGTTGTCGAACGTGGAAAGCGTTCTAAGAGGCGCAGCGACAAGCTCGATACCGCCCCTGTCGATGAAATGACCGATGTGAACGCTCCCGGGGTCGAAATAGATGCACTGCTCAGCAACTCCCGGACGGTTGCGATTCACAGCTTGGTTTTGAATTTGAAGGTGAGTTTCGGAGGCGCCTGCTCTCGCCGCCTCGCTGATCACGGCGAGCAGAGCTCCAAGGACAACGGCCACCAGCAGGATGTTCCTTTTCATGGCGGGCCCCCTTCCGTCTCGCGATCAGAGCTTCAATGGCCTGTACAAGAAATTGGGGAAAACTGTTTCGCCAGAAAACCGTGTAACAGTGAGTCAAGGCGGAACGGGAACGGCCACTGCAGTCTCTTGAAAGATCCGCGAGACACCTGGTCCCATCTTTAAGTATAGCAATGATGGTGCCATTCGTCAATCATAATTATAGCAATTATAGCAATAGGTTACGGCTAAAGATGGTTCTCGCCGAATACAATCCGGTGACAACAAAACTTACACTAACCGGCTAGAGCCTCGACTGACGTGGCTTTTCACTACTGATAAATTTCTTTACAGTTACACTAATCCATAACTCTATGGAATATGTAACGTTTGTCCTATAAAAAAATATTTCGCTAAGCATCTTTTACGGGCCTTCATGACCCAAATGTCAAGAACTGGCACCTATTTCTTGAGCAGGCGAAATTCTCTCAATTGAGATGCATGAGCCTCAAAAACCTTGACAATCCGGGTACTCAAAAAATATAATCGTTCGTGACCGTCATTCCGGACCATCATTCCAGTCAGCATCACGCCTCACGACAATGAGGGAGGGGCTATGAAATCGTCCATCGCAGGGTTTCTGGCAGGCCTTTTGGTTGGACTTACAGGTGCGGCTTTCCTCTGCACGACGGGTTACACCCAGGAGGATGTTTCAAAGTTTCCCAGCAAACCGATCACCTACATAGTCCCGGTCACTCCGGGTACGGGAACCGATCTCTCCGTCCGCCTTATCGCGAAAGAGGCGGAAAAATTCCTGAAACAGCCCATCATCGTGGTCAATAAGCCCGGGGGTGCGCTTACACTCGGGACTGCGGCAATCGCCACGGCAAAACCGGACGGGTATACGATCGGTTTTTCCGGCGGACCGCCGCTCTTTTTGACTCCACTTCTTGAGAAAGTACCGTACGATCCGATCAAGGACATTCGATCGGTCATGCAGTATGGAGGGTTCAATTTTGGCGTCTACGTCAAAGGCGATTCCAGCCTCAAGACCTTCAAAGATCTGGTTGCGTACGCGCGTCAGAACCCGAAGAAAGCGACTTACGGCACCGTAGGCGTGAACGGCATGCCCAATATCATGATGGAGGAAGTGGCGAAAAAGGAAAAAGTCCAGTTCACGCACATCCCCTTCAAGGGAACGTCGGAGGGACAGACGGCCTTGCTCGGAGGTCATACCCTCTTTGGTGCAGGCGACTTCAATGCTTCATTGGTGGAAGCAAAAGAGATCAGGCTGGTGATGATGCTGAAAGATGAGCCCTCCGCTGAGTATCCGGGCATACCCACTATCAAGGAGCTCTACAATCTACCCTACCCCATGGGCATTACCATTATCACGCAAAAAGGCGTACCCGATGCGATTGTGAAGAAGCTGGACGATGCGTTCGCAAAGGCGATGAAAGAGCCTGCTTTCATAAACGGCATGAAGGAACTGCAGCTTCCTGTCGTCTACCGGAGCGGCAAGGAACTCGATGCATACGTGCTCCAGAGCTACAACTACTTTTCCAAAACTCTGAAGGAGATGGGTGTAATCAAGTGAGCGCACTATGAGACGACGGGAAATTACGAGCAGCCTCTTCTGGCTCGTCATCGGGCTGATTCTCACTGTCTGGTCAGCGACCTATCCTCTTGGAAATCTGGCCCAGCCCGGAACCGGCTTTCTGCCTCTTGGTCTCGGAATTCTCCTTCTCATTTTCTCCACAGTCTTGCTGATACGGGCTATCCGTTCAGGCGCGTCGGGCAAAGAAGTGGCTTCGATCATCCCGAAGCGCTGGCCAAATCTGGCGCTCACTCTCCTTATTTTGCTTGCGTCTGTTTTTCTCTTTGAGACAGTCGGCTACCTCCTTACATTTTTCGTTCTCGCCCTTGTACTCCCGTTGCTCGCGGGACAGATCACGTTGAAACGTTCATTCATCTTCGCGGTGCTGTCGGCAGCAGGCGTGTACATCATCTTTGTATGGCTCCTGAAGCAGCCTCTGCCAACAGGCTTTCTCGGAAGGTGAGATAATGGATTTTTTCAGTAACCTGGCACTCGGCTTCGGCATCGCGCTCACGATCAAGAACCTCTCCTTCTGCCTCTTCGGCGTGCTGATTGGAACACTGATCGGCGTATTGCCCGGGATCGGGCCCGTCGCAACGATCTCCCTGCTCTTGCCCACCACCTTCGGCATGGAACCCGTCACGTCGATCATCATGCTTTGCGGCGTTTATTACGGCGCCATGTACGGCGGCTCCACCACTTCAATTCTTGTTAATATACCCGGCGAGGCGGCCTCCGTGGTAACCTGCCTCGACGGCTATCAAATGGCACGGAACGGGCGTGCAGGTCCGGCACTCGGTATATCTGCCTTCGGCTCCTTCATCGGAGGCACGCTGAGTATCATCGGTCTCATGCTCCTTTCTCCCCTTCTAGCCCGAATGGCCCTCAGGTTCGGACCACCCGAATTCTTCGCGCTCATGCTTCTCGGTCTCGCCATGGTAACGTACCTCTGCAGGGGACCGGTCATCAAGGGATTGATCATGGCGGTTGCCGGCCTTGCGGTCGCTTCTGTGGGGCAGGACCAGATCAGCGGCTCGACACGCTTCACGCTCAACAGCATCACGCTTATGGACGGAATGGGTATTGTGCCCGTAGCTATGGGGATGTTCGGCGTTGCCGAAGTGCTGACAAACCTTGAGCAGATCGTAAAACAGGACATCCTCGCCGAGCGCATCACCGGAATTTTCCCGACGCTCAAGGACTGGTCCGATTCAGCGTGGCCCATTGTACGCGGCTCCTTCATTGGCTTCTTCGTGAGCATCCTGCCCGGCGCCGGTACTGTTATCCCTACCTTCATGGCTTACACGGTCGAGAAGCGTATCTCGAAACACCCGGAGAAATTCGGCACCGGAACAATCGAGGGGGTGGCAGCGCCGGAGACAGCGAACAACGCTGCAGCCGCCGGCTCCATGGTAACGCTGCTCTCCTTAGGCCTTCCTTCGAGCGTGGGCATGGCCATCCTGCTCGGCGCATTCATCATCCACGGCGTGCAACCGGGTCCGCTCCTTATCAGCAAACATCCAGAGATCTTCTGGGGGACAATCGCAAGCATGTACATCGGCAATGTCATGCTGCTCGTGCTCAACCTGCCCCTGATCGGTCTCTGGATAAAGATCCTGAAGATCCCGTACAATCTTCTCTTTCCCCTCATTGTTCTCTTCTGCTTTCTCGGTGCGTACAGCCTTAACAATAACGTCTACGACGTGCTCGTGATGATCATATTCGGAATCTTTGGCTACCTGATGCGGAAATACGAATACGAGGGAGCACCCTTCCTTCTCGCGCTGGTCCTGGGGCCGATGCTCGAGAATGCTTTCCGTCAGTCGCTGATCTACGGTGATCCCTTCATTTTCATTAATCGTCCCATCTGTGCAGTTCTGATCTGCGTCTCGCTTGTCCTTCTGATCTCACCGCTCTTCAAGACCTTCTCGCAGAAGAGAAAGACCATCGAAAAGGTGCTGGACGAGGGTGAGTAACGTATTGAGTATCCGTAGAGGTGCTTCATGAGAATCCCTTGCGCGATCATCGGATTGAGCCTGTCTCTCATGATAACAGGTCCGCTATGGAGGAATTCATAGCCGACCTGGAGAGACTGGAACTGGTGCCCACGTACAGGAACTCCGCTGATACGAAGAAATACCTGGAAGAGGCCTACGTGCGCATCGGCCGGCAGATCCGCGAACTGAAAATGCCGAGGGAGAGTGAGGGAGCAAAATAAGATTTCCGATAGAGCAAGTATAAGGAGAGGTCCAATGAAAGTGTCAGCAGCAGTCCTGGTGAGTGCGGTATTTATCTCATTTCTTTTGTGCGGCGCAGGTCTCGGTCAGGAGGATGTCTCGAAATTTCCGAGCAAGCCGATTACACATATCGTTCCCGTTCCCCCCGGGGGCCCGACCGATCTTGCGGTGCGTCTGATCTGCAAAGAGGCCGAAAAATATCTGAAGCAGCCCATTGTTATAGTCAATAAACCTGGAGGCGCTCTGACCGTGGGGACCGCAGCAATAGCATCGGCAAAACCGGACGGCTATACGATAGGGTACAGCGGAGGGCCGCCCCTCTTCCTGACTCCGATTCTCGAGAAAGTACCCTATGATCCCATCAAAGATATCAGGACAGTCATCCAGTACGGCGGACTCAACTTCGGTGTTTACGTGAAAGCCGATTCACCGTTCAAAACCTTTAAGGACCTGATCGCATACGCGCGTCAGAATCCGAAGAAGGCAACGTACGGCACCGTCGGTGTGAACAGCATGGGTAATCTCATGATGGAGGAGGTAGCAAAGAAGGAAAAAGTGCAGATTACGCATATCCCCTTTAAAGGCACACCAGAGGTACAGACGGCCCTGCTCGGCGGTCACGTGCTTTTCGGTGCGGGAGACTTCAACGTCTCGCTCGTGGAGGCAAAAGAGATACGGCTTGTTATGATGCTCAAGGACGAGCCTGTGGCAGAGTATCCCGGTGTTCCCACGATTAAAGAGCTCTATGGCCTGCCCTACCCCATGTATTTCACCGTCATCACGCAGAAAGCCGTACCTGATGCGATTGTCAACAAGCTGGAAGACGGTTTCAAACAGGCTATGAAAGAGCCTGCGTTTATCAAGGGCATGAAAGAGCTGCATCTCCCCGTCGCCTATCGCAATGGCAAGGAGATGGATGTTATAGTGGCTCAAAATTACAATTACTTCTCCAACCTTTTGAAAGGAATGGGCGCAACAAAGTGAGGGAGGCGACAGAAGCGCGTCACGGGTGAAAGCCGCGCGCTCCTTCCGTAGTACTGTTAATTTAGTATGATATACCCCTCCGGGTAGCGCTGCACTTCGCACTACATTCGTGGTATCATAGAATAAAACTGCTGATAATCTGGTTTATCCGCCGGCAGGAGGGGAAATGGCATCCACATACACGGGTCGTTTATTGCGCGTTAATCTGAGCAACAGAACTGCGGAAGTCGAAACTATTCCCGCCGAGACCTGTGAGCTCCTGGTCGGAGGAAGAGGGCTCGGCATCGCATACCTTTATGGGGAACAGCCTGCCAACGTGGATCCGCTCACCGATGCGAACAGGCTCATCTTTATTGCTGGTCCGCTCGCCGGCGCCCAGGCACAGTCTGTTTCACGTTGGATGGTCGTGACGAAGAGTCCGCTCACCGGCGCGTATGCGCGCTCGGTTGCCGGCGCAGATTTTGGTGCCTGGCTTCGCTTTGCGGGTTACGATGTTCTCCTGATAGAGGGTAAGGCTGAGACACCGGTCTATCTTGATATCACGCCTGGATCGTGCATCATAGCAAAGGCAGACGATCTGTGGGGAACGGACACGCGTCAGGCCCAGGATCTGCTGCGCAAGCGTCACGGGGAAAGAACCCGTGTGGCCTGTATCGGTCCCGCCGGCGAACGACTCGTGCGGTACGCCGCGATCGTAAGCGGCAGGAGAACGGCGAGCCGTTGTGGTGTCGGCGCAGTAATGGGCTCAAAAAACCTGAAGGCCGTAGCTATCACTGCCGATCGAACGTTGAGGCTTCACAACCCCGACCTATTCAAGGAACTTGCCAAAGAACAGAACCGGCTCTTTCGCGCGAGCGAGAAGTTTGCGCAACACAGGCAATGGGGCACGACCATGACCCAGGACATAACCAACACATTGGGCATATACCCGACGCGCAATTTCCGCTACGGCCAGCAGAAGGACGCGGAGAAAGCGTACGGCGAGGAATACCGGAAAATCAGGACCGGCGATTTCGGATGCTACAACTGCTCGGCGCGCTGCGGCAAGGCGCACACGGTGCCGGCCGGTGAGTATGCGGGCGCCTGGAGTGAAGGTCCCGAGTACGAGTCCATCTGGGCGTTTAGTGCGCCGATCGACAGCACATCAATCGAGGCAACCATTCGGGCCGACGGCCTCTGCGACGATCTCGGCATCGACACCATCAGCGCGGGAAACAGCATCGGTTTCGCGTACGAGCTTTATGAGCGGGGCATCATCAACCGCAACGAGACTGACGGCCTGGAACTTGTTTATGGCAACCATCAGACCATGGTGAAGCTGATCGAGAAGATCGCCTTGAGAGAAGGGTTTGGCGATATACTGGCAGAGGGTACGGTGAGAGCAGCGCGTAAAATAGGGCGCGGTTCTGAAGCCTATGCAATGCACACAAAGGGCATGGAGCTGCCGGCTTATGAACCACGTGGCGCCAAGTCGCAAGGCTTCAACTATGCCACATCCAATATCGGAGGGAGCCACTGCTACGGTTACGCTCACCAGGAGGTCTTTGGTGCCGCCATACCGAGGCCCGTCAACCGCTTTGCCGAGGTTGAGAATGCAGACGTTGTGATTGCCAATCAGAACACTACCGCAATGGGTGAAGTAGGCATCGTCTGTAGCTTCGCTAGAGCCTGGGGTTGGTTTCCCCACATTTACGGCAGGCTGCTCGAGGCGGCAACCGGCGTCGAGCAGTTTGCTGATCCGGACTACCTGTTCAGAGTGGGTGAGAGAATCGTCAATTTAGAGAGGGCCTTCAACGTGCGGGAAGGCTTTGACCGGAAAGATGACAAGCTGCCGGACAGAATAGTGCACGAGCCTCTCCACACGCTGGGTGCGCCCGGCGAGGGTGAGATGGTGAGGGACATGGAAAAGTTTCTCGACCGTTATTACCAGCTTCGTGGCTGGACTGAACATGGTGTTCCCACCGCGGGTAAGCTGGACGAACTCGGACTCGCAGGGATGTGCGATATAAAGTAAACACCTTCAAAGGTCCTGACAACATAGCACGAAAAACGCAACTCTTTGACGAATGGCCTGACCGGTATGACTCCTGGTTTGAGACGCCACTCGGTTCCGCGGTAAAAAGGTGCGAGCAGGATCTCATCCTGGAATTCCTGGCGCCGCACCCTCGCGATGTCATTCTGGACGCCGGCTGCGGTACAGGCGTCTTCACTCTCGACATCGTTGTATCAGGGGCCACGATCGCAGGCCTTGATCTTTCTCTTCCGATGCTGAAGAGGGCTGTCTCGGAAATGTCGCTCATCGCTCTTCAGCCCAATAGCAGGCGATCTCCTTCACCTTCCCTTCAACGACGCGACTTTCGATAAGGCCGTATCGATAACAGCACTGGAGTTTATCGAAGATGCGCGACGCGCGGTCGCGGAACTTTTCCGCGTCACAAGAAGCGGCGGGGTTGTGGTCGTCGCAACGCTCAACAGCCTGAGCCCATGGGCAGAACGGAGAAGGAAGGAAACGCAAGAGAAGGAAACAATTTTCTCAAAGGCCATCTTCAGATCACCCGACGAGATGCTCGCTCTCGGTTCATTCCCCGGAATAGTGAAGACTGCAGTGCATTTTCAAAGAAACGCCGGCCCCGAGGGCGCAATCGAGGCTGAGCAAGAGGGCCGAAGAAAAGGCCTGCAGACAGGCGCCTTTGTAGCCGTCCGCTGGCACAAGCCCTGATATGACATGTTGCGTTCATTCACAGACCCGTGCTGCAGAGATGGGTGGTGACCAACATGCGGTGATCCTCACTCATGGGTCTTACGGAGCCTAAACTCACCGTCTGGAAAGATTGACCGGAATGAGGTAGAATAGCCGCTTCGCAACCTGATCGGCCCACACACGGATGGATTGTAGCGTGAACAAACAACCTACTCTTCTTCACTTTCCCTGTTCGTACCCGCTCAAGGTCATCGGGAAGAAACACGAATGCATTTCACGCAGCGGTGAGTGCGATCATCGAGAAGCATGTTGCTTCAGCGTGCCAGGTCGCGTACTCCACCCGCATGAGCTCGCAAGATACATACATGTCGATAACAGCGACTTTCATCGCGGAAAGTTCGGCGCAGCTCAGTGCGATCTATGAAGAGCTTAGCCGGCACGAGCTTGTGCTCATGACCCTTTAGTTTTACTTAAATGATTGGAAATCAATGTCAGCCCCAGCAGCCTCACATTGTCGCACGAGACTGCGCGTGTTTGTTTTGAGGAGGAAGCATGCCGCTGGTAACCATTGATCGGGAGCGTTGCAATAAAGACGGTCTCTGCGTACGCATCTGTCAGAAGGTCTTCTCGCAGGAGGCGAAAGGATCGATTCCTTCGGTCGCCCACGAGGGATCGTGCAACTCCTGTGGTCACTGCGTTCTGATATGCCCCACAGGAGCCATCAGCCAGGCGGACTCTCCATCGGAGAAAGTGCATCCGATAAAGGCAGATCTTCTGCCTTCGTACGAGCAGGTACGCCAGATGATTGTGGCAAGGCGTTCTATAAGGACCTTTCAGGAACGGCCTGTCGAAAAGGAGATCATCGAGAAGGTGATCGACGCTGCCCGTTTTGCTCCCAGCCTCAAGAACAGCCAGTCCACGCGATTCACGGTGGTCCAGGATAAGACTCTGCTCAGCGCCATCGCCGCCAGCACCGCAGAATGGCTGGGCAAGGTGGCTGGTAGGCTCAAGAACCCGCTCTGGAGGAAGCTTTATACCTTGCGCGGAGAAAGAGATGTTAAACAGGTCATGCGATGGATCGATCAGCTCGATGTGATGGCAGAGAGGATGCGCAATGAAGTCGATCTTGTTCTCTTCGGAGCACCGCTGCTATTAGTGTTTCATGCAGATGCGACTATGCGCTCAGCTGATGTTAATGCCACGCTCGCTCTCCACAATGCGACTATGATCGCATCGTCCCTCGGTCTCGGCAGCTTCTACACCGGTTATGTCGTGACTGCCTGCAGTCACGACCGTTCAATTCCGCGTCTTATTCAGTTGCCCGGACGCCAGAAGGTGTACGGAGGATTGGCCCTTGGGTATCCTGCGATCCGTTTCTCACGGTGGATCGATCGCAATCCTGCTGAAATTCGTTGGCTATAAGGGATTACCATGGCTATTTCCAGGAATGAAGCTCTCAACCTTGCAAAAGAGCACATCACCGACCGGAGATTGATACGACATATCCTCGCTGTGGAAGCGACAATGCGAGCCCTGGCGCGCAGGCTCGGCAGGGACGAGGAACGATGGGGTCTCGCCGGATTGCTTCACGACATAGATATAGAACTGGTTGACCGCGACTTTACCCGGCACGGCAGCAGGGCAGCCGCCATACTGGGACAGCGGGAAGTCGATGATGAAATAATCGATGCCGTCATCATGCACAATGAGTCCTGGCACGGAAAAGAGCGGATAAACGAATTCCAGCGCGCTCTCGCAGCGAGCGACCGGCTCACATTCGTGATCATCTCTCTCGGCAGAGCACTTCCTGACAAGATGCTTAAAGGTGTTACCGTGGATGCGGTAATGGAAAGAGTTCTTTCGGAAGCATTCAGGAAGAAGCCTGAGCACGGGAACATTCTCGAATGTGAGAAGATCGGTATACCATTGAGGGAGTTTGTTTCGATCTGCCTCGATGCTATGAAGAAGGAGAGCGTCAGTCTCGGCATGTAATGAAAGAGAACATCGAAGATCAGGGGCTGATCGGTCAGAAAATAGATTTCAGATAGACTGTCCGATGTGTAATGTAACGAGGAGGTGACTTATGGTTTCTGTTGCGAATCTGACACGCGCCGTGGAGAAATTCGCAAGCGAAAAATTGGATATCGATCTGCTTGGCATTGCGCCTGCGGAACGTCTTGAAGGCGCGCCCGTGGGAAGACGTCCCACGGATTACCTGCCTGAAGCGAAATCCGTAGTGGTCCTCGCGATCAAGATACCTGATGCAGTAATTGACGTTGCGGGACATTATGAGGAACCGGGCAAGACCTTGGGGCCGTACATGTGGTATGGCTACGTCACAGCCAATTGGAATCTCTCATCGGCGGCTGCGGGTTTGGTGAGGTTTCTTGAATCGAAGGGGTTCAAAGGTCTGCCCTTCCCGCCAACGGGCCTGCTTTATAAATATGGGGACGTTGCCGACTTTTCCCACAGGCACGCGGCTGTCGCTGCCGGGCTTGGCGAGTTCGGATTCAGCGGACTCTTGCTTACGCCGCAGTTCGGCCCAAGACAGAGGCTGGTCTCTATTATCACGAATGCGCCTTTGAAGCCTTCAATCATGTACGATGGGGCGAAACTCTGCCGCCCCGATGTGTGCGGACACGCCTGCCTCAGGGCTTGCCCCACGACGGCGATGCAGGGAAAATCATCGCTGACGATTGATAACCGGACTTTTGAGTACGCAAAGCTCCACAGCGTTAAATGCAAGTGGCCCTATCCGGAAAAGGGATTTCGCAGAACGAGGATTCCCATGCCCGAGAACCCTACCGATGATGACTTGCAAGCGTTACGCTCCGTGAAGGTAGATCGTTTCGATACGGCCTTAAGCCAGTTCACCTTTGTTCCACAGTGCGGCGCCTGTATTTTCAGCTGTCCGTCGCCACGCTTCGCAGAGTCAGGCTCTTAGTTTCTTAGCTGCTGAGCACAGAAGCTCTCGTATTACCGCTTCTTCGCATCATCGCATCATCGCAGCTAGCGATAGAGATCTCTGATCACATCCTCCATGCCGCCCAAATCCTCAAGTGATGGCTGGACCGGAATCAGCGTCTCTTTATCCCAGCCTATATTTTCGCAGAAACGCTCGGCCAGTTTGCGGTGATCAACCGTTACGCCCTTCAGGGGCCCTTCTTTCAAAGGCGGTTCCCCAACGCACCTCCCTGGAAGGCGGCCATCATGGTGCTTCAGGCCTTCGCGCAGATTAAAGGCGTGCCGCATATTCATGATGCGCTTCCCTGTCCGCATCATTTCTTCTGCTTTGAAATCCCAGCCGGTTGCCGCCTCTATAAGGCCTGACAGCGCGTCCGGCGGCATAGAGAATCCTCCGAACTGGCATGCACCGGAAGCATTGACTATTTCAGCGCGGCAGGTGAATGCCACATCCATTTCTCCCCTTTGCTCATAATCGTATTTCACCTCATTGGGAGATCTGAAGTCTGGAATCCCCAAGCCTCCTTTTACGTGTCGCGCCGGTGTGGGATCGCACTGGTAGGTTCTCGCGAACCTGGGCGAATAACGCGGATCGTGCATGGGCAGCTCAATCCCGCGCACCGTCTGAAGATATTCCGCTCCCTTTCCCAGCCTTTCCGCCGCCTTTGCCGAACCGGCAGCCAGAATTCTACCAAAACCTGTTTGATGGGCAATCGCTTCAGTAAGAGCCACAATGGCTGCGCCATTTCCCCATTTCAGTTCGATTCCGCCGGTCTCTTTCTGCGTAATCAGTCCGTTTTCATAGCATTCTACAGACCACGCGATAGCAGCTCCGACGGATATGGTATCGAGGCCGAAGCGGTTACACACGTGATTGCACTTTATGATCGACTCGACATCATCGTTCAAGATCATGCTCCCGAACGCCGCCAGCGTCTCGTATTCCGGGCGATCGGTTTCGCCCACCGGCCACTTCCCGTCGTCCACCTTGTAATGTGCGCCGCAGGCGAGAGGGCATTGAGCGCACGCGTATTTCCTGGTGTTGTAACGCGAATCGAACGTAAACGTCGCGAGCTTTGTCAATGATTGCTCGCCCATATCGAGAGCGCCGACGCCTCCCCAGTTCTTAACCGGGGAATCGCCGGAGAGTCCGGCGCCGGCCGTCATACCTCCTGTGCCGTATTTCCCCCAGAGCTTAACCTGTTCGGCCGTTGGCCCATTCTTCATCCAATCCAGAATGCGGCCGTTAATCTCTTTTATCTTCTCAGGATAGGCTACAGGAATCTGCCCCGTACCTTTTACCGCAACAGCCTTGAGCTTTTTTGAACCCATGACAGCACCGCAGCCACCCCGACCGGCTGCACGATGCTTATCATTGATGACGCATGCCATGAGCGACTGCTTCTCGCCGGCAGGACCAATGAGCGCAGCCCGAAGATTGGGTTCACCTGTTTGCCAAATCAGACTTTCCAATGTCTCGACCGAATCTTTTCCCCAGAGCGCACGCGCATCTCTGATTTCAGCTTTGCCATCTTTTACGAACAGATAGACAGGTTCAGCAGAAGCGCCTGATACGAATACACCGTCATAACCGGCCTTCTTCATCTCGGGCCCGAAAAAACCGCCTGAATTCGCGTCATTCCACCCGCCCGTTACCGGAGACTTGCAGACAACCGTGTATCTACCGCCAAAGAGAGCTCCTGTGCCATTCAGCGTGCCCGAAACAAATCCCAGAACATTATCGGGTCCGAGAGGATCAACGCCCGGCTTCATCATGTTGTAAAGCACGCGGGCTCCGATGCCGTACCCACCGACAAATTCCCTGGCCATCTGCTCTGAAAGCGCTCTTTCCTCGCAACTTCCCTTTGTAAGGTCTACGAAAAGCAGCCTGCTCACATGTCCACCCTTCATCTATTTCCTCCACGTTACATTATTCAGGTAAAAGGGATCACCGCTGCGATGGTACCACAGGCAAGCGCCGGACTCAAGAGAAAGCGCGGGAGGCCTTCCACGGCTATGGGCACTCTGGCGCGGGTTGATTTTTCACTGCCAAAGCTTTATAATAACCGAGGTTCATGGTGAAAAAACAATGGCTCGCTTATCAGGACGGTACGTAACCCATTATTGCTTTATCCTCGTTTTGACGGGCTTTTTCTTCTTGAGTGTTGTCCCGGCAGTGTTCGCACAGGATACGGACAAAAAAGACGGGATGCCTGCCTATTCCGCCGGTCAGGACCAGACAAACACACCAGACCTGATCCAGGATTCGAAACAACCGCCACAGGATTTCTGGCAGCATCTCGAACTCTTAAGACTGAATCAACCCAAAGAGCGTACGGAAGAGAATAACCGGATCCGAACCTTCTCTCTTTATCCTCAGTCCTTTTCTGCGGTAAAACCGGAGGTCCTTCAGACGGCTCCCACCAGATCTTACTTTTTATCACTCAGTGACAAGGACAAAGTAAACACACCTGTCGGCCTGGCAAACATTTCCAACGAAGAGAAGCTGGAGATTCAGAACGGTTACCATAAGAACGTGAACACTGAACTGCTGGTCGGTTATCAGTGGGGAGGCTTCGGAAGTATCCTTTTCGGACGTGGCCTTCAGCTGGAACGTGAAGGAGATACTCTCAGCCACGTCAACGATATGGGTTGGCGGCTGAAGTTCATGAAGACCTTCTAATCACACCTCCATACAGTCTATCTAGTCCGTCTATTTGGTTCCTCCCGCTTCTTCCCTTGATTGTTACAAAACATGCGTGCTAAAACTTGGCACCCTGCGTATGTTTAGAACACGGGCTCTTACGGGAGATGTGAATGGGTGAGCCGGTAATCCGCGTTGTTGACCTTTGGAAAGAGTATGCAGACGACCTGACGAATGTACCGGCCCTCCGAGGCAGCACGCTTGAAATACGGGCCGGCGAAATCGTTGCGCTGTATGGAAAGAGCGGATCAGGGAAAAGCACACTCTTCAACCTTATCGCAGGATTGGATTTCCCGACCAGAGGGCTTATAGAGGTCGAGGGGCAAGACCTTCGCCTTCTTCGTGAGAAGGGACGCACAAACCTTCGCCGCTTTCGGCTCGGCTTTGTCTTTCAGTTCTTCAACCTCTTACCCACTCTTACCGCCTTCGAGAACGTTTTCCTTTCCCTGGAGTTGATCGCTAAACCTGACGCTAAGCTGGCCGGCACTGTGCTGAAAGAGGTAGGTCTCGCCGGCAAGGAGCATCGGTATCCCAATGAACTTTCGGGAGGCGAACAGCAGCGTGTGGCCATAGCAAGGGCAATCGTCAAAAAGCCTTCGATCATTCTGGCGGATGAACCGACAGGGAACCTGGATACGGCGACCGGCGAGCAGATCCTTGATCTTCTGACCCTGAGATGCCGCGAATCGAAGACAACATTGGTGATGGCAACCCACGCACCCCTCACGTGCCGTCATGCGGACCGCATTCTGAGGATGGTGGATGGCGTCGTTGTCGAAGAATCACCGGGCGAGGTAGTCGTCCGTTGAAAAGCGTCACTAAGTCCTTCTTGCGTTATCTTCCGAGACGCTTGAGCCTCAGTTTACTGCAACTCATGGGTGTCGCGTGCGGGGTTGCGGCAGTGGTCGGCATGACCATGTCCGCATTGACGGCGGTTGCGAGCTTCACAAAAGCAGTTGGATTCCTGAGCGGTAATGCAACCCACTCGATGCGTCGTCCAGCCGGGCCTATGGATGAGAAGGCTCTCGCCGAACTTACCCGCGATCCCGCTGTCGAACGGTTATCGCCCGTCATTGACCGCAGACTGAGACTCAGCAACGGAGACCTCGTCCGCTTTCTCGGCATCGATCCTTTCCTTGACCGGCCCATACGGCCGGAAATCATAGAGGCACAAAAAGACGGTACTGCCGGTATATCTGAAAATGGCCTCTCATTCCTTGTTGACGATGATGCGGTAAGCGTTGACAAGGAGCTTGCCCGACAGCTCAATCTTTCTTCGGGCTCTGTCCTGCAAACGACGAGGGGCACGCTCCGCGTCAGCGGTACATTTGCCAATCCATCAGGCGAGCCACTCGTGCTTATGGATATAGGGCATGCTCAGAAACTCTTCGGCTTAAAGGGGTTGATCGACCGGGTCGATCTTATCCTCAACGACGAGACGGGCTTTCACAACCGGTGGAAAAATGGCTACCTCATTCAGTCCGGGCAGGAGCGCAGCGCAACGTTTTCTGCAATGCTCGGCGCTTTCCGTCTCAACCTTGAAGCTCTTTCCCTTCTCGCGCTTTTTGTCGGCGTCTTTCTGATCTATAACACTGCCATGTTTGCAGTAGTGAATCGGAGTCGTGACTACGGGATTCTCCGCAGTCTGGGAGCCAAAAGGCGTGAAGTCATCTCGGCATTTCTGACGGAGATTCTTATACTCGGCTCTATCGGCGGAGCCCTGGGAGGAATTATTGGTTTCTTCCTGACGCGCTTCCTGACAGCACTCATCGGAACCAATATCACCGATCTCTATTTCTTCCTGAGTCCGGAACCTGCGGCCTGGTCGAATTGGATTCTTGTCGCCGGAATTGGCCTGGGCTGCGGTGCGGGCGGGCTGGGCGGTGCTCTTCCCTTGCTGGAAATCGTACGCGCAGAGCCGCTCAAAGCACTCTCCGGGCGCGTGGCCAGCCGCACGAGCAGACACCAAGCCCATAAGACTTCTCTCGCCGCTCTCGTGATGATAGCAATCAGCGTCATTCTTCTCACGCTTCCGCACACGCACATCTATGTTGGCTTCGCAGGTGTATTCGCCTTTCTTATCGGAGCAAGCCTTTTTACGGGCAGCGTGCTCGTATTGATCCACCCCGGCCTGAAGTGGCTGCTCGGGCGCACAGGCGGGCTCTCCGGTAAAGTAGCCGCCGGAAACATACGGCAGAATCTCGGCCGTACCGCCGTAGCCGTCGCCGCCTTCATGGTGGCCCTCTCCATGTCCGTAGGTCTTGGAGGTATGATCGGCAGCTTCCGCCAGTCGCTCGTGTGGTGGATGGACTCCCAACTGCGAGGAGAGCTTTACATTGGCAAGATAGGTGAAGCAGAAGTGCCGGAATCATTCTACGAAGAGATCAGGAAGATAGACGGTCTTGGCGGGGCAGACCCTTACAGAAATGTCCAGGTACTCTACCGTGGTGTACCGGTCTACCTTGCCTCTGTTGACGCCACTGTGGTGCAGCGATTCACACGCTTTGCCTGGCTCAAGGGGGGAAACGAAAATTGGGACCCCGTCAAACAGGGAGGAGTTGTCGTCTCCGAGAGTTTTTCGCGTCGCTTCAACATAAGATCGGGCGACATCATCGTGCTTCAGGGCGTGCACGGCCCGGCTGAATTCAAAGTGGGCGGCATCTTCTATGATTACACGACCGAGCACGGCCTTCTCATGATGGACCGTTCTACATTCTTACGGGTATTTGGAGACCACACCATCAACAGTCTTGCTGCTTTCATCGATCCCGGCAATCCCCGCCGGCAAGAACTCATCCAGGAAATTAAGAAGAGAGCCGAAGCCAGGGGTCTGCCCGTTCAGACGCAGTCGCAGCTTCGCGCAAATATACTGAAGGTATTCGACAATACCTTTGCGGTCACGCGTTCTATGCGGGCCCTGACCATCGTTGTCGCTTTTTTCGGCATTGCCGGCGCGCTTCTTACGCTTTTCATGGAACGGCGTCGTGACTTCGGCGTCTATCGTTCGCTCGGTTTTTCAACCGGGCAGATAGCCACAATGACCCTTCTCGAAGGACTTGGTATGGGCACGGTGAGCTACCTTTTAAGCATCGGCGTTGGCACAATACTGGCAGTTCTGCTGATAAATGTGATCAACCTGAGAAGTTTCAATTGGACAATATTTTTCTATCTCGAGCCAGGTCCGTATCTTTGGACCGGGGTAACAGCCCTTGTCGCGAGCCTGGGCGCCGCGGCTTACCCCATCTGGAAGGTATGCAGAACGTATCCGCAGATGCAGATAAGGGAGGAGTAAGGAACAGGGTCATGGGTCACGGGTCATGGGTCACGGGTAAACTGCAGAATCCAGGGGCGAAGCTGGTTACGTTTTTTATCGGTGTGATTCTGGCCGCCATATTCTTGTTGACGGTATCGATATATGGAGAAGACAATAACGGCTGGAAACAGGCGGTAGGGCTGTGGAAATGGAGTTTTCCGCGGGATCATGGATCCCATCCCGATTTCCGCACCGAGTGGTGGTACTTCACGGGTAACGTGACCGATACCGAAGGAAAACAGTACGGCTATCAGCTCACGTTCTTTCGCCAGGGTGTGCTGAAAGAGCCGAAAGATACAAAGAATCCCTGGTCCATACGTGATCTGTACCTCGCTCACTTCACTCTCACCGACGCAACAGGTGGCCGGTTCGCATACGAAGAACGTTCGTCAAGGACTGGCCCCGGCTTGGCAGGAGCAGTTCGCGACGCAATGGATGTGAGGCTTCTCGGCTGGTCGGCAAGAATGCACGACAACACGATACATATCGAGGCCCACCATAAGAGTATGCAGCTATCGCTCGATCTCGTACCGAAAAAACCCGTCGTCCTGCACGGCGAGCACGGGCTGAGTAAAAAAGGACCAAACGAAGGTCAGGCCAGCTACTACTATTCCTACACGAATCTGCAGACGGATGGTTTCATCACGCTACCTCGATCATCGTCCTCCATCAGGGTGCACGGAACAAGCTGGTTCGACCATGAGTTCGGTTCCAATCAGCTCGCTTCCGACCAGCGGGGCTGGGACTGGTTCAGCATCCATCTCTCTAACGGCCAGGACCTGATGATCTATCTTCTAAGACGCAGTGACGGATCCATCGAACCCGCATCTTCAGGCACCCTCGTGGACCGGGCAGGGATAGTGACCCACCTGAAACTTGAGGATATCAGTATCACTGTGCTGGACCACTGGAAGAGCCAGAGGAGCGGCGCAACCTACCCCTCTAACTGGCGCATCAGTATCCCGTCGCAACAAGTGGAACTTGTCATCCAGCCTCTCGTCGCGAACCAGGAGTTGATCACTGAGGGCTCTACCGGAATCACCTACTGGGAAGGTGCAGTGAACGGCAGCGGAAAATCAGCGGGAAAGCAGGTGAATTGCGAAGGCTATGTGGAGATGACAGGCTACGCACGCAGTATGGGCGCCACTTTCTGAATTGTAATCTGAGCCCGATGATATTGACGAATGCAGCCGTGAGACCTATCTTACGATTACCCGGCAGAATAGAACATTTTTCGGAGGCCGCGTTTGTCGCGAAGCTTGTTAGTACTGAGACTCTCGGTCTGGCTTGCCCTATTGGCAGTCACGCAGGTGCTTGGAGAAGGAGGGAATACCATGGAGATTTCATCGGCTGCGTTTAAAGATGGAGACAAAATTCCGATTCGCTATACGATGCCGGGAGTGGGCGGCAAGAATATTTCGATACCGCTGACATGGAAAAACCCACCCTCCGGAACAAAATCGTTCGCTCTTTCCATGGTCGATCCGCATCCGGTTGCCAGGAACTGGGTGCACTGGCTTGTAATCAATATTCCGCCCGACTGCAGCGGCTATCGAGGAAGGAGCATCGGGAAAGAAGATGCCCCAAGGATCGATCGAATTGAAGAATTCCTTTGGCGAGATCGGCTACGGCGGGCCTCAGCCGCCGAAAGGTTCAGGGGATCATCCGTATGTGCTCACCCTGTACGCATTAAGTGTCGACAAGATTGATCTTCCGACAAGCACATCTCTCGAGGCCTTTAAGAAAGCGCTAGAGGGAAAAGTTCTGGGATCCGTCACCCTGACGGGAAAATTTGGAGTCTAAAGAAGCAGCTACAGGAGGTGCTGGAATCCCTTATGGTCGGTACGTACAAGGCTAAGGGATTTCAGCACCTCCTGTTGACCTGGGTGTTCACTCTTAAGGAGTACGCGGCTTCGTTGTACCCGAAAGAATGGTTTGGTTGCTGTTCAAGTCGACGATACGAAATTCCTGAGGCCCGGGTGTCCCGCTCCCCGTATACGTGAATGTCATTGTGAAACCAGTCAGAGTGTTACCGGGAAGGAGCGGCGTCTCAAGACGACTGTGGTACCCCGCTCGAATCGTACGTCTACAGTGGCATCCGAGGAGCAGCCGTACATGCCGCGCGGCTCATAGCTCCTCGATTGGTCGGGCTGCAGTATCTGTGAGTGCCAGTTGTAGGGCAAAGAGCCCGCGTCCGCCATAGCGCTGTAAAGAAGATTACCGGAGGCGTCAGTGTCGGCCGGAAAGAAAGTGGTAAACCACGAGAGACCGCCGAAGGAATCTACCAGCTTATTGTTTTGGATTGTGTAGGTATATTGCCACGTATTACCTCCCAGATTAACAAGATCGTAGTAGATCTCGGCATCGGGAACTACGATATTCTTTATTTCGAAACTTACCTCATTGCTTTTCAGAGGCTGTCGTGCTGTCTATGGCCCACCAGGTATAGATTCCCGCCGGCTGGTCCGCAGGGAGGGTGTAGGTGGTCCCGAAATGGCCATTGGCGTCAGCAGTGATGCTGAGCGTGGGAAGCTCCATTCCGTCCGGCTTCTTGTAATGCAAGATAACAATCCCGTTCGACGTAAAGCCTGTTCCCGATTCGGTGATGACCGTTCCGGCAGGTCCGGAGGTCGGGCTCATCGCAACAACCGGCGTTACAACGGGGGGTGGCGTATTCCGTATCTCGAAACTTACCTCATTGCTTTTCAGAGCTGTCGTGCTGTCTATGGCCCACCAGGTATAGACCCCAGCCGGCTGGTCCGCAGGGAGGGTGTAGGTGGTCCCGAAATGGCCATTGGCGTCAGCAGTGATGCTGAGCGTGGGAAGCTCCATTCCGTCCGGCTTCTTGTAATGCAGAACGACAAAACCACTTGGAGTAAAGCCTGTTCCCGATTCGGTCATGACCGTCCCGGCAGGTCCGGAGGTCGGGCTCATGGCAACAACCGGCGGAGTGACAATAGGGTGCGGGTTAATTGGATCAATTGGGCTATATGATTGGATGAACGGTGACGGGTTATAGTAATTCTTCTGAATGAAGTCCGAATCGTCCTGCGGCGCGTACCATCCTTCCTCCCTTATAACGCTTCCGTAGCGCTTCAATACTCTGACGGGAACTTTGATTTCTCCTGTCGCCGGATTGACCCTGAAAAGATACTCAACCGCATCCTGCCCATCTGTTTTTGGCTTGTACCCTTTTGCCAGTTCGAAGTGAAGACGATCGTACCAATCCTGCCCGTCATCAATCAGTCCTATTACGTCGCCCTCCTTCACAGACGAGCCCAGTGCGCAGGGAGAAACAGCTTCCAAATGCCCGTAGACACTTGCAGCTATATCACCATTGGCCAGCTTATGCGCAATGATGATTATATTTCCCAAACCGACTGTTTTATCGGGAGTCGTGCTCGAATAAGCCCATTGTCTCTGGTTAAAAACCACTATGCCATCAGCGACTGCGTGCACTGGACGTCCTGCTGCATTTACATAACGTCCCGCTGCATTCTTTCCCGACATGTACCAGTCCTCACCTGAATGATATGCGCCAGTCGATACCAACTGATCAAACCCGGTGCCAACGTACCATTGGTTATCTGCTGCAGGGCCGCTGAAATTGAACGTAATCTTTGGAGTGCCGTTCGTGCCTATCTTGAGCAATGACAGGTCTGCGCCGAGATCCTGAGTAGAAGGGCTTTGGCCGCAGCTCGCAACTGTTTTGCATAGGTCTGCCGTCACCGATGGGCATTCTGAAGGCGGCGGCTGAAGAGAGCTGATTGATGGTGACACCTGTCCGTTGATAAGCCCCGATGGCACACGTCATGAACTGTTTGGTCGCAAGCTTAACGCTGTGGTTCGTGAGGTCAACGTCAACGGGCCTCAACACTCTTGGGTATGCACCCCAGGTCGCGTAGAGGGTTAAATCCTGTTCCTCTATACCCGCGGGTAATCTGGATGGGTCATAGCTGAGTCCAACGGCGACAGGCTTCAGAAAGGGCTGTATGGTCGAGTAGAAAGCGTATTCACCCCCCGTCACGCCCTCTAAGCCAGTTGCTTTGATCGTTACGACCGCAAAGTCCGACAGCGCCCCTTGTGGAATGACAACTTCCGCACCGGGCCTCGAACCGGTTGTGGCTCTGCCCCCCGACGGACCGATAACCGCAGCGGCATCCGCATCGATCTTCTGCACGATTTTGATATGGACCTTGTTTGAGGGCTGGCCTCTAAATGTCACGGTCAATTTGTTGAGGCCATTCTGAAGGGAGACAGTGTCCTGTTTCCGCGTACCGTTAAGTTCTTATACTGATAAGAGTTATTATACTGGCAAGTTGTTATACTGGTCAGATTGGCTAAAGACTTCATCCCCATTAATCATAATGGTTGAGTAACCTAACCATTCCCCTTCGGCTGTCAGAACCGCCTGTCCGTTCAAGGCAGGAAACGTTTTGGAAAGAGTGACCGGGGCTCCCGTAGACTTGACAAGTACTGCATCGAGAAGGGTTAATTCCAGACCAGAAGAGTCACAAGCGGGCGCGACAGAGGCGCATAAAAGCGAAACTATAAAAAACATAAGGACAAGCAGCAACTTCTTTTTCATGTAAGCCTCCTGTTCTGGAAGATAGGCATTATGAGAGGTGCACCGTTAAACGGCTCACACCGGTGACACCAACAAAAGTGAATTGATTTGTGCACAGCACCTCCCTTGGGGCAGGGAATTCTGGTGCATCGCAGACCACCGAGTCCGTGCGCGTGCGCGCAAAACGGTCCAGAACTCCCGGCAGCCCTGCGACCATGCCCTGTCAAAGGGGCGAAGGCCAGAAGCTTTGCGTCCCACCCTTTCGGGCGGTTTGCCTTGATCGAGATGTTCCGTTATCGGATAAAGGAAAGAAAACTTAACGGCTCAAAAGCCGCCGATTATATTGAAATGCGGGTGTGCGATGGGAATTGGTAAACTACCCTATATCCTGTTCTTTCAGAAGAAGCTCAACCGCACCCAAAGCTTTGTCGGCTTCCACGCCGGTGGCGATGAATTCAAGTTCTTCTCCCTTTCGTGCATCGAGCTGCAGAAGAGACAGAACAGATTTTACGTTCAGATACTCTTTTCCATTCAAAATGAAATTGTAATAATCCATTCCTTTTCGATGGACATATACGTCGCAATCATAACTCCGCGCAATCTCTGCGAGCGTTGATACGGGCTTTATATGCAGGCCTTCCTCATTTTGAACGACAAGCTTGACCTGAAGAAATCCGTGAGCCTTGAGGGATTCCTTCTCCGCCCTCCACAGGTGTGCATATGTTCCAATCCATTCCTCAGAGGCAGTCCTGCTGCCTATATCGTAGCCCTTCTCGGCCGACCGGAAGTACTTGTGTCTCTCTATCTCCTTTATCTGTTCTTCGTTGTCCCTTCTCTGCTTCTCGTCCAGCCAACCCGTCCGGTACTTTTCTACAAAGTCGTCGATGGCCTCCTCAATGGAAACCTCTCTGCCCTGATTTAAGGACATAAAGTATTTGTGGGTTTCTATTGCAGCCAGTTCCGAGGGTATCAGGTCTATCTTTTTCACAGTTGTATCAGACGTTCTCTTTTATGAATTGTAGCATACCACACTGTTTCTTAAAATTCTTTAATATATGCCCACACTACCGGCCAGGATGTGGCGCCGGCATGAGCCGACCTGCAGTCAGCCCATAAGCGCGGTCCATAGACAGTTGAAATTCCTGGCCTGGCGGATATAGATTATGAAGCGTGGATCATTTGCCGGTCGATGAACGTGAATCTTGCACACCGGGAATTGCCGGTGATAAGAACAGATTCAAAGAGGCGATGCAGCAGCCGGAACAGTTCGTCTTCACGCTCGAACTGGTGCCGGGCCGGGGGTCAAGAGGAAAAACGCAGGACGAGGTGCTCCGCACTGCAGAGGAAGCTGCCAGTGGATCTCTCATCGATGCAGTCTCACTCACCGATAACCCGGGAGGCCATCCGACGCTCTTTCCCGATGTCATCGGGCTCGAGATCTGCCGCCTTGGTATTGAACCTATAGTCCACTTCACATGCAAAGATAAGAACAGGAATCAGATCGAATCGATACTCTACGAGCTCGACCGCATCGGCTTACGTAATCTGCTGGTCATGACGGGTGACTACCCGAGGTATGGTTTCGAGGGCCAGGCCAAACCCGTCTGCGATCTCGATTCGGTACAGGCAATACGGCTCATCAGCCGGATGAATACGGGCCTTGATGTGGACGGCAAGGCGCCTGGCGGCGGCTTGAGACTTCCACCAACCCGTACATTCAAAGGCGCAGCAATATCTCCTTTTAAGCAGCTTGAATCAGAAGTCCTGGCCCAGTATTTCAAGCTCTCCAAAAAGGTGCGCACGGGAGCAGACTTCCTCGTCACGCAGGTGGGATTCGACGCACGCAAGTTTGACGAGCTGCTCAGGTACATGCGCCTGAATGACTTGAGCGTGCCTGTTCTCGGCAATGTCTACGTTCTGAACCTTCCTGTCGCTCGCGCCATGAATAGAAAACTTGTTCCAGGGTGTGTTGTCACGGACGAGCTTTTCAGACAGATTGAACGGGAAGCTGCTGCGCCTGACAGAGGAAAAGAAGCCGGCCTTACAAGGGCGGCGAAGATGATCGCGATTCTCAGGGGAATCGGTTATAAAGGGGTGCACATCGGCGGACCGCACCTGAACTACGAGGACGTGGAAAACATAATCGGACAGTCTAAAGAATTCTCCGACGACTGGCGAGAATTGGTGAGAGAATTCTCATTTCCACAAAGGGACGGGTTCTATCTGTTTGAAAAGGAGAAGGAGACCGGCCTCAACAGAGATTCGCTTTCAGCGCCGACGAGACGTCCCCGAAAGCGATTGGGTCACAGCATCATGCGGGCGTTTCATCGGGTGGCATTCGCGCCCGGGGCGCCGCTCTTCGGACTGTGCTGCTCTATCTTCCGTCGGCTCGACGGGACAGCGCTGGAAGGGCCTTTCACCGAAATCGAGTACTGGGTCAAGTTTATCTCTTCACGCTGCCGCCGTTGCGGTGACTGCACACTCGATGATATTGCGTTTCTCTGCCCGCAATCGCAGTGCCCGAAGTTTCTCTTCAATGGTCAGTGCGGCGGCTCAGCCGACGGGTGGTGCGAGGTATTTCCCGGAAAGCGAAAGTGCATCTACGTGCGCGCTTACGAGCGACTCAAAGCGTACGGCGAAGAGGAATCTCTTAACGGAGAGTATATTCGTCCGCGCGACTGGGCGCTCGATCAGACATCGTCATGGACCAACTATTTTCTGGGACGGGATCATCGAAGGGAAGTCTGTGACGCTGACAAAGGAAAGATGAAAGATGGGTAATTCCAGAATCGTCATTACATCGGTGAGAGCTGGCGCAGGGCACGTCAAGGCTGCTGAAGCTCTGCAGAAAGCTTTCACCATTAAATATCCCGATTCTGTAGAATGTGGACCTTCTTGACTACTCTAGTTATCTCGCCCGCCGATTTTACGGCAAAGCCTGTATCGACGTAGTCTCGAATAGCAAAGCCGCACGCGGCTTTCACTATTGCCGACGAGGTTGCGAAGCTGCTCAGTACTCAATGAAAAAAGGGCAGCCGGACGATCATGAGAAAACCGTTGGCGGAAAGTAAGCTTCCTGCGAGAGCGGCCACAAGTGAGAAGTAAAAGACAGGCCGTGCCCCGGAGAGAATCGCGATCGACGCCATGACAATCGCGATCTGGAGTAAGACTTCCGCGTATTCGAAATAGGGGTCTTTAGAGCGGTACGTATCCCGCTCATGCTCTAGTTTCCGCGCCTCCTCTTCCACACCCTTCTTCTCAGCGGCAAACCTCGTTGCCTCGTCGTTTGCCTTTTTCATCAGCGATTCAATCTTCTCCCTCGCGTCCGGCTTCACGACGCTTCCCAATTCGAGGAGTTGGGCTTCCAGCATCAGGCTTTGCGACCGATACAGGTGTTCACGGATGACCTTCGCCTGGTAATAGGCCCATTGATTCGACGCCTCCTGCTGCGAGAGCAGCATCTCTTTCATGGCCTTGTTTCCCCCGAGCGACGTAATCGCCAGAAACACAGCAAATATAGCTGTAACCAGCGCTACGCGTCTCGTGAACGTCTTTCCTTTTTCTTCCTCAAGTTCTTCCGCACTGGGGAGCTCGATTTCTGCCATTTCGCATAGCCTCCATTCGATTATGGTCCCAATATTGGAATTGCGCCCTGCCCTCCGAGATGGTTATACCTGCGGAAGACTCTTCTGTCAACGCTGTCGTGACGACCGTCACCGGACCAGGAGAAAGGTCCAGAAGAGCAGCGCGATCACGATGCGGTAAATTCCGAATGAAATAAAGGTATGGTGTTTGATGAAATTAAGAAGAAACTTGACTGCCACCAGAGCAGCGATGAAAGATACGATAAATCCGACCAACAGGAATCCCGTCTGCTCTGTGGAGAAACTGGTTGCGTTCTTGTAGAGATCAAGGCACGTTGCCGCCAGCATTGTGGGCACTGCGAGCAAGAAAGAAAACTCAACAATAGTCTTTCGTTTGAGCCCCAGGATGAGACCACCAACGATGGTCGCTGCAGCTCTCGATACGCCCGGTACCATGGCTATCGATTGAAAAAGACCGATCAGGATGACCTTAGAGTATGGGATGGAAGCGAGATCATCGATATACTCTTCCCTGCGCCGATGGATAATCTCGAAGATTATCAAGAATATGCCGCCCAGGAAGAGCGACCAGAGCACGACGTTAGTGCTGGCGAGAAGATATCGCTTGATAATCTTATAGAAGAGGAGGCCAAGCACTGCAGTCGGGATGAAGGCCGCTATCACGCGCTTGGCTATTTCCATATTGACAAGCAGAGAGCGCCAGTAGAGCAGTACCACGGAGAGAATCGCTCCAAGCTGTATCGCTATTTCAAACGTTTTCAG
This sequence comes from uncultured delta proteobacterium, assembly GCA_963825005.1. Classification (GTDB taxonomy): domain Bacteria; phylum Desulfobacterota; class Syntrophorhabdia; order Syntrophorhabdales; family WCHB1-27; genus JADGQN01. The sequence continues at coordinate 70,949 of CAWGRP010000006.1, forward strand.
GAATTCCGTTTGTCCCAATCCCATGACCTGAGCCGTTAACATCAGGTGGCCGGTCGAAGATATGGGTAAAAACTCGGTAATACCCTCTACAATGCCGAAGATTATTGCGTGCAAAAAATCCATGGCCAATATTTCTGCATTTCACGCCGCTCTTGTCAATCTTTTTCGAACATGTCAGCGCGATGATATTTCTTGAGGAGCCTCCACAGGTGACACGGCTCACTCCGAGGACCTGTCCGTCCTCTGCAAGATTGACGTATTGCAGGAACGTACGAAGGTGTGGTTCAATTCAAAAAGATGATCCCGGCATTCATGAGTTTTGTGAAGTAGATGTTTGCGCGCAATGAGCACACATCCGGCGGCCCGGGCGTGAGACGCATTTTCCTTGCATTCTTACGGCTGGGCCTGACTGCCTTCGGCGGCCCCGCAATGGTGGCCTCCATCGGAGACCTCTCGGTTAGGCGCAATAAGTGGCTGGACCAGGAGACCTTCAAGCAGGGCGTAGCGCTCTGTCAGTCAATTCCAGGGGCAACAGCCATGCAGTCCGCGGCGTATGTCGGCCTCAAGGCAAACGGGATACCGGGCGCCCTGGCTTCATACATCGGGTTCGGTTTGCCGGCCTTCGTGCTCATGGTGGTCCTTTCATCGCTATACGTGACTGCATACAGGCTCTCGTGGGTAATCGCTCTTTTCGCCGGGCTCCAGGTAATAGTCGTTGCGATCGTGGCAAACGCCACATACACCTTTGGCCGGGGAGCGCTCAAGAAGTATACCGACTTCTTCCTTGCCGCAGCTTCCGCATGCGCCTTCGGGCTCGGTGTAAGCCCATTCTATGTGATCGTCAGCGCTGCGCTTGCGGGCATCGGCTTCGCGCGGCCTCAACAATCGCCTGCAGTGCCTGTGAAACAAAAGGAACCTTTCCCGATAGTCCTGTGGCACCTCGCCATTCTCCTTTTGTTGATTGTTGCAGGTATGCTTTTTCTTTGTTTCTTCAATAAGAAAATCTTCATGCTCGCGCTCGTCATGCTCAAAGTGGATCTCTTCGCCTTCGGAGGCGGTTTTGCTTCAGTGCCGCTCATGTTGCAGGAGATCGTGAACGTGCGCGGCTGGATGGACGCGAAAACATTTATGGACGGCATAGCCCTGGGTCAGGTAACGCCCGGTCCGATTGTCATCACCGCTACGTTTGTCGGCTACCTGCTGTTCGGTCTCATCGGCGCAGTCGCCGCCACAGCTGCGATATTCACCCCTTCCCTTGTAATGCTCGTCGCAGGCGCTCTCATCTTTGACCGGTTGAAGCACTCACGATTCTTTGCGAGCGCGACTGCCGGCGCACTTGCCTCCTTTGTCGGGCTTCTTTTCTACGTCTGCGTTACGTTTGCTTTGGCCGTTCCCTGGGATATCATGCGGATCGCGATAGCAGCAGTAACGTTTGCAGCACTCATGAAGAAAATTGACACTATCTACATCGTTCCTGTGGGCGCCGCTCTATCGATCCTCATTTTTCGCTGATTTCTCAATATCAATATCAAATATTGCCTTACAGGCGCGATTGGATTATGCTTATAAACAAATATTCCTGACCATGGATGCAGGCGCCTTTTGTCGTGGCTGCCGGAGACCGATAATCAACAGGGTTTACTCCAGCGTTTGGTTGAACGGAGTAAAAAGCGGCGAATGCAGATCTTGCCGGACACACGTACGAAGTCAATAGCTCACCTGACAATTCTTTGCATAGCTGTGCTCACCTTTCTTTATGTTCCGAATGGTTGGTCCCAGACCAAACCGCCGGCCATGCAGAAGAGTGTCGTTGCAGGCACATTTTTTCCATCAGACAAAAAACTCCTTGAGCAGAAGATCGACGCCTTCGTGAAGGAAACGGAAGGCAGAGGTCTGAAAAACTCTGCGGGCCCCTTCGGCATACTTGTACCTCACGCTTCCTATGATCAGTCAGGCAAAGTAGCCGGGCTGGCCTACCGCCAGATAGCGGGCAAACCTTACAAAACGGTCTTCCTGCTCGGTCCGAGTCACTACGTATCCTACCCCGGCGTCTCTATCTATCCGTACGGCACGTGGGAAACGCCACTGGGCAAGGTTCCGATAGACGAGCAATCAGCGGGTGCTCTCATGGAGCAGTGTAACTTTGTGCGATATCACGCCCCCGCGTTCGAGCACGAGCATTCCCTGGAAGTGCAATTGCCTTTCTTGCAGAAAGTGCTCGAGAACGTCAAGATTGTGCCCCTGGTCACGGGAAAATTGAGCGGCTCTGAATTGCGCGCGCTTGCCGACTACCTGACTACCCGCGTCGAGCAGAATCCCGGGCGCGTGCTCATCATCGCCTCTTCCGACATGTCACACTACCACCCGTATCACGAAGCCACTGCCATGGACAGGACGACCCTCAAGCACATCGAGGCGGTGGATCTGAGGGCTCTCAGAAAGAGTATTGAAACGGGCGGCAGCGAACTCTGCGGCATGCAAGCGGTGACAACGCTCATGAGAGTGGCGGAGAATATCGGTGCGAGGGTGAGGGTCCTGGAGTACGCCAATTCCGGTGATATTACCGGAGACAAGACGCGTGTCATTGGGTATGCGGCTGTAGGTTTTTACGTTGCTGACCAGCAGGTCGCTTTGAGTGATAAGGAGCAAAAGATTCTTCTCCAGATTGCGCGGCGCACCCTGGTTGGACAAGCCGTTGGAAACGGCGTTTCCCGACTGGACGTCGTCGCTGAAAAACTGATGGAGAAGAGGGGTGTGTTTGTCACCCTGCAGAAGAAGGGGGCGCTTAGGGGATGCATCGGCTACATCAAACCTGTGCAACCTCTGGCAATGGCAGTGTCCGAGATGACCATAGCCGCGAGCAGCCATGATCCGCGTTTTCCGGCGGTCGATTCCACAGAGCTGAAGGACATCCGGATCGAGATAGCAGTCCTCAGCCCTATGAAGAGAGTTCGGGACCTGGCCGAGGTCAAGGTCGGACAGCACGGCCTCTACATAACGAAAGGTGAAAACGCAGGTCTTCTCCTGCCTCAGCTGGCAACATCGAACAGTTGGGGGCGCGATGAGTTTCTAAGCCAGACATGCATCAGAGCCGGTCTGCCGGCCACCGCCTGGAAGGACAAGGAGACGCAGACGTACCTCTTCTCAACTCAAGTTTTCACAGAATAGTCCCACACACAATAGAAAGCAATTCCGGGTAAATGAACAAGAACCAGAAGTCACAGGTGATTAAACCGATTTGTATTCAAGATGGAGAGCGAGGCGCTCAAGCCGTGACGAACGGAGGCGTACTTAAAGCACGTCGGAGCGAGGAGCGGCGCCGGCAACGAAGCTATACGTAGCGAAGCATCCCGTGGGACTTGACGACAAATCGGTATTAGAGCAGATTCTTGACTCTCAGCTCCAGTTCACTCACTGTCGTCCTGGAGAGTTTGAGAGAACCGTTTTTCTTCACTTTATCCGGCTTGACCTTTTTTATCGCCTCAATCACCGCAACCGACACGGTGAGATTCCGGGTCATAAAATAGCTGAACGCCCAGCTGGTGATCTCATATTTTTCTTTTTCGTTGAGTCCAAGAAATCCGAACATGCCTGCTCCCGTGGCGAAGTGATTAATATAGTGATTCATCGGCAGGAAAGTCAATCAATAAAGGAGCAGGGCGCCGGTGGCCAAAGTGTTTCACCGGAAAACGCGTATGCCTTACGTTAGAGCATGACAAATGATAACGCGAGGTAACAAAATTCTCAAAGCTGCATATGTAAGAATCTAAAGTGGATTCGGAACATAGACAGGACTGGAGACTATTCTACGCGAACACGGAACAACATCAATCGTAATATTTGGAATTGCCACAGATTATTGCGTCAAGACAACAGGCATTGATATTGTTCGAGCTGGATTTCAGGTAGTCGCCGTGGAGCAGCTTTGTCGCGGCGTCACTTCCGAGACGTCTGCACAGGCTCTCGAGGAAATGCGCCAGGAAGGCGTGAAGCTCATAAAAGAACTGGATCTGACAACGATCAGATCGCTTCTGTGATACCAATTCGCTTTCGGCTATTCATCCAACTTCAATTCTTCTGCCGCACAGGCACACGCCGGCGCCTGATGGGCTTGTTTACGCGTGGCCTATTTCCAGTCGTACGTCACAGTGGAGGTTCAGGAGCAGGCGACTCTCCCCCTTCCTGCTTCTCTGCGTCTGTTTCCGGAGCACCTGCTTCTGTCTCCGGAGCGCCTGGCTCTTTTTCGGCTAGGCCAAACCGCCGCTGCCTTTTCTCTTGCTGCTTTTGCAGCCGATTCAGCTCCTTCCTGCGCTTTTCACCCTTAAATTGACCACGACGTTTTGGCAAGTCAACCTCCCGGCTTTAGGCGATAGTGAAACAGTATATTCCAGCAATACCGCATCAGTTATTCTACCATTAATTTCTTCTGTGCGTCTCTCAAAAGTTCAACAACCGCATTGAGGTTTTCAGGAACCAGAGAAATGCCCTCGGGTGTCGGCGACAGTTCACCATCATTGATAATCTGATAAACGCGCAGGTCTACGACCTTTGCCCCTTTTTGATCCTCTATAGTCACCATTATCCGGTGCTTAGAGTTCTTCGCAATTTTCCCTACTAACACGTGGACCTCCTTTTTTTAGTTTCGGATATCGAAGATGAGTATGCTTCACCCATCCCTCTCACACCGCAAACTCGTGGATTACTCTGTAGTGCTTGGTGGAGCTAACGTAAGCTATTTACTGTTCTCGTGGAGCTGTTGTCGAGGAAGGAACATTAAGTAGCTTTGAACGCTTCAGTTTACCACACCTTCTCCTGTAATGCCAACCGACCGATAGGCAGGCAGAAAGAAATGCAGGTTGAGGTTAAGGTTAAGGTTAAGAGATACAAGCTTCGTTTTACATGTCTGCTTGTTTTTCCGTTCTCTCTCAACCTCAACCTTAACCTTCATTGGTTCTTGCCTGTATCTCGCTCTATTCCGCTATCGATGCGCGGGTCGCTGGATCCCGCGTAGCTTTCCAGCGACTCTTCGGCCGGCCACCCTGCCCTTCTACAATGTTGCCGTCAATGGTGTCACCGGCGATGCGTCCTTGAAACGAAAGTACGTTCTGGGCCCCTGCCAGGTTTCTCTCCACGGAGAATAAAAGATCAGGGCCCCGGAGAGAACAGTTAAAAATTGGGTATGTCTCTTCTCCGATCCTTATCGAACCCTTCACCTTCTGAAACTTCTGAGTGATATCGAGAAAGCATGGCCCTCTCTGTTGGTCTGTCCACTGCCATCTGCCCGAAGCGTTCGCGGGGACTACGAAGAAATGAAGTGTATGCTTCTCGACTTCGCGGGTTGCATCATCAGCCCATTCACCCATCGTGTGACTGTGAGAGACGATACGCGTACCCGGTTTCAGCTCCTTAAGGAGTTTTGGCCGCACTTTCAGATTGACTTCGGGCCAGAGATAGAGCATCACGACCGTGGCATTTCTGATGTCTGTCTCGAAAAGATTTTGCTCGTAGAAACGAACGAGGTGTGTGACCCCTGCCCGCTCTGCATTCTCTTTGCTCTCCCTGATACGTTCCGGGTCCATGTCCACGCCCACGCCCTTCGTCCCGCGCTCCTTTGCTGCCATTATCACGATTCGACCGTCACCGCAACCGAGATCGTAGATGAAATCTTTGGAGGTCACGTCAGCCATCTTCAGCATCTCCGCAGCAATGGCGTAGCTTGTCGGCTCATAAGGCACGTCCAATTCGAGCCTCTCTTTCGCGTTTACATCTCGCTGGATGTGCACTCTGCTTCCCACTATGTCACCCAGGAACAGGCCGCCACCGAGCATTGCAAGCGTGATGAGAATCACGAGAGGAAGCGCACTCTTCTTTACCATAATTCTTCTCCTTCCGATGAACTTGTCAGGGCAGATCGAGTGGAATCTACCCGCAGCAGCGACACGGATTACGCTACAGTCTAACATCGGAAGCCTTTCCTGCCAAATCAATTATTCGCTCCACGTGTTCCATTGGTTTAATTGGTTGCATTAGTTTCATTAGTTGAAAACAAACGCGTCGAAAAAGCTTATGCGTATCCACGGCTGTAACCAATGAAACTAAATAAAACAGATTAGACTCAACTGAACTAGGTGCGGTAATTGATTCACTGCTGCCATAAGATGAGAGGGCATTCGAGCGGGACGAGGGCACCCTGGCGGTACGGCACGATCCGTGGCGTATAATCGCCGGCGGGTCGCGTGGTGCCGATCTCTGCTGTGTACACGTACCCATTTCGGTCCGTCAGTTGCTCACCGCGGGCCATGACGAGGCATAGCGGCTCGCTGTCGCCCACGCCTTCGGCGTAGAGTTGCACCTGTATGTAATCCGGATCAAGACCGTTGAGATGGACCTCAATTGCGAAGAGGTGCTTATTTTCGTCGCTCGTGATCTTCATTTCGCCGAGGCGAATATGCGACCAGTGCTGCTGCAGTTCCTGCAGCCAATCATGCAGTTGCATGCCCATGGCGCCCTTGCCGGCCGCGCGCTTCAGAAAGGCGGTGGCAGCAGGTATGTAATACTTCTCAGTGTACTCACGCATGGTACGATTTGCTGAAAAACGGGGCGTCAGCCGGCTCATACTCTTTCTTATACGGGCAACCCAAGCGGCGGAGATACCTGCTGAGTCCCGGTTGTAGAATTCAGGAGCCACCTGCTCTTCGAGTATCGTGTAAAGCGCCTCGGCCTCAGTCGCATCCCATGCCGGATCATCACCATGCTCCTTGCCGTCGCCCAGGGCCCATCCCACTTCGGGTGTGTAGCTTTCAGCCCACCATCCATCCAGCTCTGAAAGGTTGAGCCCGCCGTTGACGAGCACCTTCATTCCGCTCGTCCCGCAAGCCTCCCAGGGCCGCCGGGGCGTGTTGATCCAGACGTCTACTCCCTGCACCAGTCGTCCCGTGAGCAGCATGTCATAATCGCTCAGAAAGATCACATGGTTGCGGGCCTCCGGGCACTCGATGAAACGGGTCCATTCTCGGATGAGCGCTTGCCCTGCCCCATCCGCAGGGTGGGCCTTGCCGGCGATAATAAGCTGCACCGGACGTTCCCGGTCTGTCAGGATGCCGAAGGAGCCTTTCAGGATCATGAAGCAGGAGGTTTGGTCTCTTATAGGTGGCAAAACGGCGCGCAAAGCCGATCGTCAATGTGTCTGCGTCAAAAATGCGCGAAGCAGCATTAACATCTTCTGCTGATGCGCCGGAGGCTTCGAGCTGCCGGGAAAGGCGCGAGCGTACATATTGGACGAGGGTCTCCCTGGCGGATGCGCGGCACTCCCAAAGCCGTGAATCAGAAAGCGCATGTATATCCTCTTCCAGAGTTTCCAGGGTTCCGAGCCAGCGATCCTTCCCGCACGCGTCTGTCCACAGGGTATCCGTCTCCTCTGAATCCCAGCTCGACATATGGACGCCATTCGTGATGTGTTCGATGGGCACTTCGTGCTCAGGCCAGCGTGGAAAGAGCGGCGCAAAAATCCGGCGGCTCACCTTCCCGTGCAATCGGCTCACTCCGTTGATCGCCCCGCTTCCGCGGACTGCCAGATAAGCCATGTTGAATGGTTCGGAAGCATCGTCAGGGTTCAGGCGGCCAAGCGCAAGGAGATCATGAAGCGAGATGCCGAGTTTCCCCTCGGCGTACCTGCTGAGGTAAGGCTCGACGAGGGCGGGAGCAAAACGGTCGAAGCCCGCTTCCACAGGCGTGTGCGTCGTGAACAGATTTCCTGCGCGTGTAGCTGCAAGCGCCGCTTCAAAAGGTTGCCCGGTTTCTTCCATGAACGTTTGGGCGCGTTCGAGCACGGCGAAGGCGGCGTGCCCTTCATTCAGGTGGCAGACTTCCGGCTTTATGCCAAGCGCCTTGAGCAGGCGCCATCCGCCAATGCCGAGCACAAGCTCCTGATTAAAGCGCATCTCAGGCCCGCCACCATACAGTTCGCTCGTAATTCCCCGGCGAGTCGGGAAGTTAGCTGGATCATTGCTGTCGAGAAGATAGAGCCTCACCCGGCCGATCTGCACCTGCCATGCGCGCAGCCAGACCGAGTAGCCGGGCAAGGCAAGTTCGATTCGCAGCCATTCGCCTTCCGGTGTGCGCAATGGCGAGATCGGCAGTTGGCCGGGATCGTTGTACGGAAAAAGAGCCTGCTGCGCTCCCTGCTTGTCTATCACCTGGCGAAAGTACCCCACCTGATAGAGAAGCCCTACGCCTACGACGGGTATACCCATGTCATTTGCGGTCTTGAGTTGGTCACCGGCTACGTTGCCGAGCCCACCAGAGTAAATGGGAAGCGCTTCGCTCAGCATGAACTCCATGCTGAAATAGGCGACAGAAGTCAGCGGAGCATCCGCATGCGCTTCCTGGAACCACGCCGGCGACTCAGCCTCCTCCCGTCTGATCCGCAGGAGATCATCCACTCTTTTGCGGAATTGCGGATCGGTTAACGCACGTTCCAGGTGCGCGCGCGACACGGTCTGCAGGACTACCCACGGGTTGTAAGTAAGCTCCCACAGCACAGGGTCTAGCTGCTTCCAGACCTCGTCGGCAGAATGGTTCCAATACCAGTGCATGTCCAGGGCCAATTCAGCAAGTGAATCGAACCCTTCCACCTCAGTCGGAAAGAACGTATATACCGGGCTGCTTGTCCTTGTTACTCTGTCCACGATCATCCCCCATGTTCGCTAAAGCGAAGCGTCAGTCAGGTGCACCTTCTGATCAAACTAAGCACCCCACAATCCCAAATCAAGGCGGACACAGCCGACCGACAAAAGAGCCGTCCAGCCTTCAGTTTTGCAATCGGCGGCCGATAACCACCATTAGGTACCCTAACAATATGGATTACTGCACGTCCGTCAAGCGACCCAGACCAACGGTGAGCCAGGGGGAGTGCGCCTCTCACTCGACATTGAGCCGGTGCAGAAGGCGTCTCACCGGTAGGGTAGATGCGTTCACTTTCATCGAACTCATCATCAGTATCTCCATAATCGGCGTCCTGTGCGGTATAGCAGCTCCCATCTACGCTGACTTCAGGTATAGGACACAGTTAGAAACCGCAAAGGCAATAATCAGAGAGATCGAAGCAGGGATAAACATGTATTACATACGATACGGTACCTATCCGGCGACTCTCGACGATGCGATGCAAGCGGTGCCGCTCGACCCATGGGGTAACCCTTACCAATACGTGTCATCGGAGGATCCAACCTGGTCTGCTAAATACCGTGTGGACCGTAATATGCAGCCGCTGAACACGGACTATGATCTCTACTCCATCGGAATGGATGGACAAACTAATCGAAACCTGGCTGCCATGGCCAGTTTAGACGACGTACTTCGGGCAGGGAACGGGGGTTTTACCGATCTCGCTTCACGTTTTTGACATGAAGACAAGCTCTAAAGGACTATTTTCTCTCTTACAAAGCAAAGTGGCGAGGCGCATGCTCGCAATCTTCGTGCTCTGCGCCCTTGTACCGGTCTGCATTCTCGGTGGCCTTTCCCTGTTGCAGGTCTACCGAAAATTGGAGAGCGAGACGTACAAGGCTCTGAGCCACGCAAGCAAGAACGCCGGAATGTCGCTCCTGGAGGCGCTTTCGGTAATCAGCTCCGAGATGGAAACTATTGCTGACATGCAGGCTTCTCACGAGAAGGGGCAGTGGCCTGACAGACCATATCGGAATACTTATGATCATGCTCGATTAAGAGGTCTCACCTCATACGATGAAGAGGGCAGATACACTGTCTTGTTCGGTGACTCCTGCCCGCGGCCCGCGTTGAATGAACAACAGCAAAATTACCTGGCATCCGGCAAGGCCATTCTCTTTCTTGACAAGGACAAATCACCCCCGCGCATATTCATGGCTCTAAGTACTTCTCACCGTGGTCCGCACAGCCGGCTCTTGGTGGGAGAAGTGAATCAGGCTTACCTCTGGAAGGCTACGATACGAGCCGTTCCTGCCACCATGGACTTGAGCATACTCCTTGGTTCTCTGGATATCGTTTTCAGTACGTCGCCCGTCTCCCAGCGGGCACTGACAAATGAAGATGGGAGCTTCTTCAAGGGACACTCAGGACACTTTCAATGGAACGGATACCAGGAGACCTATTTATCAGGTTATTGGACCGCAAGCCTCAGGCCTGCTTATCTCGCCGAAGACTGGATTTTGATGACGAGTCAGCCCCAATCAGTGGCTTTATCTTCGCTGCGACGTTTTACAACGCTTTTCCTCATGATCCTCCTTCTGATGCTCCTGATCGTGCTTCTTCTCAGCCTTGTTCAGATCAGGAAGAACCTTGTGCCCCTGGCGAGGTTAAAGGAGGGAACAGAGAGGGTCGCGCGAGGGGATCTGGAAAGCCCTGTCAAGGTACAAAGCGGAGACGAGTTTGAAGAACTGGCTCATGCTTTCAACAGTATGTCAGGCCACTTGAAAAAGCAGTTCGATAACCTGAACCGGATGGGACGCATGGTGCGGACAATACTCACGTCTCACGACCGCACGAGGATTGCCGAATCGGTGCTTAATGACCTGCTGTCTGTGGTCTCGTGCGATTGCATAGCGCTCGCACTCCTGAAGAGCGGGGGACCCGGCGAGACAGAGGTCTACTGCATCGACACTATCGAGCGAGCGACTCCAGATAGATTTCAGTTCAGGTGCGCACTCTCAGGTCAGCAGATCACGCTGCTCGAAAGAACTGCGGATAATATCACCGAAGCGCAAGGCGGCAGCTTTTCCTCAATCACAGCGCCTCTGTATGAACGGGGCTCCCTTTCCTTTGCAGTCATTCCCGTTCGAAGCAGCCACAGGGTCGTGGGCGCGCTGACCCTGGCATACAAAGACCCATCAGCAGGCATTCGTGAAGATCTGGCGCGCGGCAGACAACTTGCCGACCACATCGCCGCGGCCATTTCCAACGCAGACCTCCTGAACGACCTTGCCGAACTCAACCTGGGCACGCTCACGGCTCTGGCGCGCGCTGTGGATGCAAATTCCCACTGGACAGCCGGCCACTCGGAAAGAGTCACGGCCCTCTCCATGGATATGGCGCACGTAATGGGCCTGACGAAGAAGAGATCTCGACACGCTTCACCAGGCAGGGCTCCTCCATGACCTTGGTAAGATCGGGGTGCCAGGCTCAATACTAGAGAAACCGGGGAAACTCACGGATGAGGAGTGGGTCATCATCAAACAGCATCCGGGAAAAGGGTCGCTTATCCTGGAGCCGATTCCCGCTTTCAAGGAAGTCGTGCCTCTGGTCGCACAACACCACGAGCGGTTTGACGGCAACGGTTACCCCTCAAGGCTTGTGGGTGCCGACATATCTCTCGGGGCAAGAATACTGGCCGTTGCAGATGTCTATGACGCGCTCATCTCCGACAGGCCCTACCGTGCCGGATGGAGACCGTCAGACGTGATCCAATTTATCAACTCAAAAGCAGGGTTGGACTTTGATCCTGAGGTAGTGCGGGCCTTTCGAAGCCTACGGCTGGACGGGAGCGGAGCCGGGACTATCGAAAAGGAAAAACATGCGGACAACATCCTGCGTCTGGTCCGCTAGGACAGAGCCGGGATCATATATTCCGCAACAACGCTTCTAGATCTTTTTTCTCGCAAACCCCAGGCCAATAATGCCGATACCCAACATGTACACGGCAGGAGGAAGAGGAACCGCAGCAAGAGGTTCGGTAGTGCCAGGTACAACCTGGCCTGCATCAACATTAATTACCTCGAAAGCCTGTGCGGGCCCGGCAAAGTACCCTGAGGACCCAGATAATCGAATGTCACGCCAAACCCACTCAGAGATTGCCCTGGCAGGATCGGTGTCCAGAGACGGTAATCGGGCCCATTTGGGTTGTACCAGTGGGTAGCGTCTCCGCTGGCGCCGTAGATTCCATCTTTCGTACCATAAGTCCTGTTTAAGTCCGGCTGAACGAGGCCCCCTCCGGTCCGCCCCCGCTATCCGCCAGTTGTCCGGTAGCTGGCCCACAGCGTTAAGATTTGAATAGACGTAATTATTATTGGCATCAAGGATAGCAGGAAAATAAACGTTAAACTAGGTGATACCACCGTGAGCGTCAATAAAGCCGCCGTTCGCAGGATTAACCACTGTGAAGTCGTACCGCCAGAGTTCAGCGCCGTGATGCGCCGGGTCGGGGTCGACGCCAAGGTCCTGAGCGTTATAAAAGATCTCCACAGCGGGGACGCACAGTCCTGCCGTCGCCGAACCTAACAAGAGAAGTAGTGCACCCGCAACTCCCAGAATCTTCTTCATCCCGACCCTCCCTGAGTTTATCCGCTATCTTTCGCGGCAGGCATGTACTGTTGTCCCTGAAAACTGCTCTTTGACTGGCCTGATTTTTTCACGACAACAGCTGTTTGTCAAGGCTTTTTTCAGGCGAGCAAAAGACCTAAACATATAGCATTACGAATACTTACCCATGATGGCTTAAAACTAAAGTATCTATAATCTTGCATGCAACGGGAAACAGGGCCAGGCCTTGACTTATCGATATCTTCCCGTCTGTCTGCCTGCCGTGCCCGGAACTTCAGCTGATGATTGACGGACTGCATGTACCGTTGTACACTTGGTGCATGAGTTGATGAGGGCAGGAGGAGAGGCATGAGCACCATTGAGAAACTGACCAATGGCACAACCGGAGGGCCGGTCTTTGTGTACGTGCAGGATGGCCGCATCGTGCGCATAACGCCCATGGAGTTTGATGCTGCCGACGCAGCTTCCTGGTCCATAGAAGCACGGGGAAAAACATTTTCGCCGCCGAGGAAAACGTCACTCGCGCCCTACTCTTTCGCCTGGAGGTCGATGGTTTATTCGCCAAAGCGAAACCTCTACCCGATGAAGCGCGTCGATTTCAATCCCCACGGCAGGCGCAACTGCACGAAGCGCGGCATATCAGGCTACGAACGGATCAGCTGGGATGAAGCGGCAGACATCGTAACAGGCGAGGTCAAACGCGTCAAAAGGGAGTACGGGCCGGGCGCAATTCTTAGCACTGCCAGCTCCCACCACCTCTGGGGGAACGTGGGCTACAGGCACAGCGCCTATTTCCGCTTCGCCAATCTTATGGGTTTCACCTACGCGGACCACAACCCGGATAGCTGGGAAGGTTGGCATTGGGGCGGGATGCATCACTGGGGGTTCAGCCACCGTCTCGGCATTCCCGAGCAGTACGACCTCCTTGAAGATGCCCTCAAGAACACGGAGATGATCGTCTTCTGGTCGTCAGATCCGGAAGCCACTCACGGCATCTATTCTGCTTTTGAATCGACTTCACGGCGCCAGTGGCTGAAAGACCTCGGCGTCAAAATGGTCTTCATCGACCCATTCTTCAATCACACAGCAGGCATGTACGCGGACAAATGGTTCGCGCCAAGACCCGAAGCCGGCAACGCCATGGCGTGCGCCATCGCTTTTGTGTGGATCAGTGAGGGGCTCTACGATAAGGAGTATATCGCAGAGCGGACAACGGGGTTCATCACCTGGAAAGAATACATCCTCGGCAGGCAGGACGGCGTCCCCAAATCTCCGGAGTGGGCGGAAAAGGAATGCAACATCCCGGCCCGTGAGATACGTGCGCTGGCAAGAGAATGGGCCTCCAAAAAGACGATGCTCGCAGCCGGCGGGCTCGGTGGCTGGGGCGGCGCATGTCGATCGGCAAGCGGCAATGAATGGGCGCGGCTTATGATCAGCCTGGCTGCGATGCAGGGCATGGGCAAACCGGGAACAAACATCTGGTCGACAACGCAGGGGGCTCCCACCAACACTGGATTCATGTTCCCCGGTTATGCGGAAGGCGGGATATCAGGAGACGTGGACAACTCAGCGGCCGGCTTCCGATGGGTTTATCGCATGTTCAGTTATGATCAGCCCACGCGCTCATCCATCAACGCCCCCATGGGGCAGCATATTCCGAGGCTCAAGATTCCCGATTGTATTCTGAACGGCCAGTACGAATGGAGGGGCAAGGGCTTCTGCGGGCCGTCGATCGAATCGCAGTTTCACAAATATAAGTATCCTGCGGACGGCTATCCTGAGATACAGATGTACTGGCGCTACGGCGGCTCATTTATAGGCACCATGTGCGAGACGAACCGCTACGTAAGAGCGTACCAGACCGAGAGGCTACCCTTCGTGGTCAATCAATCGATCTGGTTCGAGGGCGAGACCAAATTCGCAGACATAATCCTTCCCGCCTGCACCAATTTTGAACGATGGGATATCAGCGAGTTTGCCAACTGCTCAGGCTACATTCCGGACACCTTCATTCAGTGCAGCCATCGCGTCATCAGTCTGCAGAAAAAATGCATCGAGCCTCTGGGAGAGTCCAAATCCGACTATGACATTTTTGCATTTCTCGCAAAGAGGTTGGGACTATACGATGCCTACACGGCCGGCGGTATGACGGATCTGGATTGGGTGAAAAGATATTTCAACGCAACAGACTTACCCAAGTACATTTCCTGGGATGATTTCTTCAAGAAAGGTTACTTCGTGGTGCCCTTCCCCGACAATTACAAGCCGACACCGGCACTCCGGTGGTTCGCCGAAGGCCGTACTAAAGATACACCCGATTGGGGGCCCCATCCCGAATGTCAGGAGGAGCTGGGCAAGGGGCTTCAGACCATCTCCGGCAAGATAGAATTCGTCTCATCGAGCCTGGCGAAGTTCGACCCGGGTGATGAGGAGCGGCCTCTGATTCCCAAGTACATGCATTCCTGGGAAGGTCATCACACCACCGCGCTTTACGAGAAGTATCCCTTGCATTTGATTTCGCCCCACCCGCGGTTCAGCTTTCACACTATGGGAGATGCCAAAGACAGCTGGATCAACGATGTGAAAGACCACCGCGTGCTCAAGGAGGACGGCCGTTATTACTGGATCGTCCGCATCAATGCCAAAGACGCAGAAACCCGTGGCATCAAAGAACATGATCTCGTGAAGATGTTCAATGATCGGGGTGAAGTAATTCTCGCAGCACAGGTGACCGAGCGTGTGCCTCCCGGATGCGTCCACTCCTACGAGTCGTCTGCCGATTATGATCCGCTGGGCAAGCCCGGCGCATCTGCAGACCTGGGCGGATGCGTCAACATCCTCACGCCGAGTCGCTACATAACAAAGAACTCCGCGGGCATGGCGCCAAACTCTTGCCTCGTGCAGGTGGAGAAGTATGCGGGGCGGTAAAGCAAGAAGATCAAGGGGTAACGAATGAAGAAGTGGAACATGATCGTCGATGTGGCTAAATGCCACGACTGCAATAACTGTTTTCTCGCCTGCAAGGACGAGCACGTGGGTAATGAATGGCAGCCCTTTGCCGCAGCGCAGCCCTGGCACGGACAGCGGTGGATCAATATCATGCGCAAGGAACGGGGGCAGTATCCGCAGGTCGATGTCGCCTATCGCCCCACACCGTGCATGCACTGCGATGATGCGCCCTGCATGAAAGCCGCCAAGGGTGACGCAATCTACAAGCGCGACAACGGGATCGTGATCGTTGATCCGGAAAAGGCAAAGGAGCAGAATGAGCTCGTGAAATCGTGCCCCTACGGCGCACTATGGTGGAATACAGATAGAGCGATCCCGCAGAAATGCACGTTTTGCGCGCACCTGCTGGAAGATGGATGGGATAAGCCACGATGCGTGCAGGCCTGTCCTACAGGCGCTCTTCAGATGTTCCTTGCCGAAGACGCCGAGATGCAAGAAGTCTGCAATACGGAGAAGCTTGAAACATTGCAACCTGAGCTTAATACCAGGCCGAGAGTCTATTACAAGAACCTGTACCGTTACGCAAAATGCTTTGTCGCGGGCAACGTGGTCCTTCAGGATAAAGACGAGTGCGCCGAGGGGGCAAAGATCAGCCTCACCGGCCAATCATTGGGAGAGCCCAGAATAGCCACTGCTAACAATTACGGGGATTTTAAGATCGATAACCTCGAAGAGAATAGCGGCGCGCACGAGCTCGTGATAGAGTACGACGGATACCTCGCGAGGACCATTGAGCTCGATCTCAAAACCAGCGTTTCAGTAGGGATACTATTCCTGCAGCCGGCGCGGTCTTAGGAGTTGGACCCTAACTTAGTCACCACCGCACCTGCCTGGTGTTACACCGATTTGGATTCAAGATGGAGACCGAGGCGGCAGCGAGGAGCCGACGAAGGCGTACCTAGGTACGTCGAGGAAAGCGACGCAGCGACAACGAAGGTATACGCTTGAAGACAAATCGGTGTCAGCGCACTATATCAAGCAGTTCCGAAAATCTGTCGATTACGAAATCGCATCCTTCTGAGAAGCCCGGCGCGCCGTAACCGTAGGTGACGGCCACAGTCCTGATGCCTGCTGACCGTCCGGCTGCGATATCGTAGATGCTGTCACCGACAATCAGAGCTTCATGCGGCGCCACGCCGAGAAGCGAAAGCACCCGCAGTATCGGCACAGGTGAAGGCTTCCGTTCAGGAGCACTATCAACTCCGGCAACGATCTCGAAGTGCTTCAGCAGATCGAGCGCTTCAAGTATCTTTTTCGCAAAATCGGTCAGCTTGTTGGAAATCACCGCTTTCTTGCAGGCCCCGAGGCGCTCGAGTGTTTCGCGCACCCCGGGGTAAGGAGTTGTATTGACAAGAGGATGAGCCGCATAATATTCGAGAACGGCATGTACCAGTTTTTCCCTGTCCACGCCTGCTGCCTTCTTCAGGGTGAGAATCTTATCTATCAACAATGAGACCCCTTCCCCGACAGATGCCTTTGTCTCTTCAAGGGTGACAGGCCCAAGACCACATGTCTCCATGCCGTAATTGACGGATGCACGGATATCTTCAGCAGAGTCGATAAGCGTGCCGTCGAGATCACACAGAACAAGCCTTACTGCCATCCGATAGTCTACTCACCCTCCTGTAAACGATCGCGCCGCCCCGTGGAGATCACTACCGGAGGCTCGGAGTGCCGGAATGCTCCCGTCACCGCACGGGTATCTTCGAGAAGCTGAATCTCTTTCCTTCCAGCTTAAGTGCCAGAAAAGCGAGCCACTCCTTGTCGTCCTGCTCAGGATAATCGGCTCTATAGAACCCGTATGGCGCTCTGCGGCTCTCTTTTCTTTCCAGCGAAGCCCTCATTATCATCTCGCCATTTTCGATGATTGATTGAACTTCCAGACAGCGCCCGAGTTCATGCGGGTTCTCCGCCCTGAACGATATCCTCTGCTTCAATTCCTGGAGACGTTCCACACCGCGCCGCAGCATCAGTTCGGTTCTCACGCTCCCCGCATAATAGTCCATGATGTTCTGAAGCGCCAGTTCAGCCTCCTGCCACGATACACCGTTGGTATTGCGCAGCGCCTGCGAACAGAGCTGCCTGAGGGATTGAACAGTCTCTTTCTGCACGGGCGCAAAAGATTTCTGCTTCCGTGCTGCCCTGGCTGCCATCTCACCCGCCTTCCAGCCCATGGTGAAAGCTCCGGGCGAGCACATCCACGGCACCCCGCCTACATCATCTCCCGCTGCAAAGAGTCCTTTAATCCTTGTTTCCAGATTCTTGTTGACGAGAATTCCGGACGCTGCCGTGCCGGCCAGTTCCCGGCTGGTCGGGAGCCATTCCAGTTTATCTTTTCTGAAATCAAATTTTTCCTGATTCCAAAGGTAGTCGAGGAAATAGGAGCCCTTTCCTTCGTTGCTGATGGACCATTCAATATACTTGATCTCCTGCTCGGTGCCTCCCGTCAGATCGAGGTAGAAAGGACCTTCTCCCTTATCGTGCAGCTGGGGCCAGAGCAACGGCGAGACCCTCGCATTCTGGAATGCGCGTCGCGTCTCGGAAGAATTTACTTTCCGGCTCTTCAGTGTATCCCAATCGGAGAAGTAGGTCCTCGGTATGATCGCTTCACCTTTCGGGCCCACCACCGAGCCTGCAGGCTGGACCGTATTCCGCGGAGAGCCCAGGTTCAATTCAAAATTGCCGATGGAATATCCAGGCGGCGCGAAGAACTCCATATTGATGATAGGGGCGCCCGCCCGCAGCGCCATGGCCCTTCCGTCACCCGTCTCATTCACAGGCACGCGGTGATTGCCCCATACGCCGGTGACTGTTCTCGACAAACGGTTTACTCTCCCTGTGCTCACCACGACCGCTTTAGCTTTGAACTGATAAATCTTACCGGTGCGCGTGTCAACCCCCACTGCGCCCGCTATACGGCCCTCGCTCTTCAGAAGGTCAACTACCATGACACGATTAATAATTGAAACGCCTCTTCTCTTCGCCTCGCGCGTGAGCTTGATCTTTAAGTCGACGCCATCAAAGTTCCAGGTCGTCGGTACACTGTGAAACTGCGTCACTATTCTGAATTTCCCGGGCCACTTACTATCCTGGTATCTGAAATTGACGCCGAACTTTTCCAGGTCGAGCACGCGGTCATACGCCTCACTTGCCACGAGGCGCAAGAGCTCCTTGTCCACGAGACCGCGGGCTATGATCTGCGTGTGATCCTCCATGAGATCTTCGATGCTCCATCCAATCGTCTCGTGCACCGCAGGGAAGTAGCCCCACATGTGATCTATGCCGGTGCCCGCGCAACCGCTGCTTGATGTGTTCGCCTTTTCTGCGATTGTGACTTTCACTCCTGCTTCCGCGGCCTTTATTGCTGCCATGCACCCGGCAAGCCCTCCGCCGATAATGAGCACATCTGTTTCGACGGTAACTATTTCAGTTTTGGCGTTCGTTGTTCCTTTCCATGCGCTGCTTCCCTTCTTCGCGGCCTGTTTCATGACTTGGCCCTCCCCTTGCCTCTCAATATGGACACCCTCATGGGCAGCGGCGGGACTATGGTTATCGCTCCCTTGTCACGGCAGGGGCATTGCAGCCAGCAGGCACCGTCATAGGCGCACTGATCCGGATATACCACTTTTGGCGGCTTTCCTTTTTCAGGATTTTTCTCGAAGATGTCCATCAGGCAGACCTCCACACACTTGTTGCATCCCGTGCACACTTTCTCATTGAAGACTATAGGTCTGAACATTCACCCCTCCTATCATTGGTGTTTTCAACTTCAGTTTTCAATCTCGGTATGGAGCTTCATCGATCACTGATCACCGGTTACCGATTACCCCCTTCACGCCGCCTTTCCTGTTTTACAACAAATCCGTCTATCAGCCGCCGGGCTATGCTTATCTTGCCCGGAAGCTGTGGAAATTCATCAGTACTGAACCAGCCTGCCTCAATGATCTCTGTGCGATCGATACAGATTTCGCCTCCTGCATACTGCGCGGTAAATCCTATCATAAGCGAGTCAGGAAACGGCCAGGGCTGGCTGCCGAAGTAACTGATATTGGAAACTTCAATGCCTACTTCTTCTTTTACTTCGCGACCGACCGCCTCCTCCAACGTTTCCCCTGGCTCCACAAAGCCTGCAAGCACGCTGTAGAATTGGGCCGGAAAACGATTCGCCCTCGCCAGGAGAAGCTTATTATTACGTTCGACAGCCACTATTACGGCAGGAGAAAGACGAGGGAAACTGACTGAACCGCAGCGCACACATTCCTTGGCCCTCACTCCTTCTTTGTAAACAGTTCTTTCACCGCAGCGACCGCAGAATTGGTGTAGTCTGTCCCAATCGACTACCTGAACCGCAACGACCGACACGCGGTAGAGTGCATCGTCAAGCACATCGAAAAGCGCACGCAGTCCGCTGAAAAGCATGCCCGCGGGCGCATCTGTCTTTTCGCCAATCTCCGCCGAGTAACATGGCTGCCCATTAAAACTGCCGAGATAATGGAGACGCACCGCTTCCATACCGAGATCTTGCGGCCCATGCTGCAGCACCGGTATATCCGTCGTGCCGTTTTCCACGCGCGCAAGGAGTTTGTTTCCCGCGAAGATAAACCAACGCGCCGGCCCCTCCTGACCGGGCGCGGGCGAAACCGCCGGTATAAATGTTGCCGTCATGTGTAAGAATTTAACGCGTATGCTATGGCGAAGTCAAAGAGGTCACGGCTCGGTGCCGGTGCGCTGTTTCCCTCTCATCAAGCCTTCTGCGCCAGTGATAGGGCGGGCAATCGCGAAGAGAAATTCCTTGCCGGCGAACCGCACATAAGAAGCGCGCACGTCCACAGGGACACTTGCATGTTCCTTCGTCCAGTACGAGGTTTCATAGGTAAGAACGCGCTCCTTTCGGCCGCGCTCCCACAGTCGTTCCCATTGCGATTGGCTCGAGTATACTTCAATCTCATACGTGTGCCGGTTCAGAATCTCATCCCTGGCAGAGCCAAGCATGTTGCACACCGCCTCATTGATCTCCAGAATAAGGCCATCCGATGCAATCTGAAATATGAGGTCTGTCGCCTGATTCATTGAGAAATGCATAATCCTGGCCGCATCGAGCTGGCCCGCCGGGGCGGTGACATCGCGGAAGGCAAAGATCGTCCCGCTTCTGACCCCGTTTTCGTCCTTTATATGGCTCGTGGTTCCATCGATCGGGATGACCTTGCCGCTCTTTGAAATTATGATTGAGGCGTGATGGACCGTCTTCATCTCCTTGCCCGTCTCGACACAATTTGACATGGGGTCTCCAACACTCGTCGGCGCGCCGTCATCCATGATGTTGAGCACCGCTGTGATCTCTCGGCCTAAAGCCTCCGACTCGGTGAACCCCGTGAGCGTCGAGGCTGCGGGATTGATGAGTGTGACGATACCCTCCTGATCGGTGGCGATCACGGCATCACCGATGCTGTCGAGCATGGCTGATAGCTTCTGTTTTTGTTCTTTAAGTTGTCTCTCCAGGTCGTGCTTGAAGACCGCCATCTCAATTGCAATCTGTAATTCTCTCTCGCTGAACGGTTTGAGAACGTATCCCATAGGCCCTGCGACTTTTGCCCGGCGCAGCGTTTCCTGGTCGGCGTGGGCCGTTACGAAAATTATGGGCATATCCCAGCGAGCCATAATTCTAATGGCTGTCTCTATCCCGTCCATCTCACCCTTGATTCTTATATCCATGAGAATAAGATCGGGGCGCGCTTCGTCCGCCCTGTTGAGGGCCTCCAGACCCGAAGACGCAGTGGCCACGACACAATAGCCAAGGCTCGAAAGTATCTCTCGCAATTCGGTCGCTACGATCTGTTCATCTTCGACAATGAGTACCTTTTTCTGTTGCATAGTCTCCTCTTTAGAGCAACTACGCTACGCAAAGGTGACCGTAAAAGCGGTTCCCTTCTTGAGCGTGAGCTCTATTGTTGCGCCCAGCTGATTTACAAGCGTATGTATCAACTGCAGACCAAGCGACGGCGTATTACGGAAATCGACATGGGGCGGTAGACCTATGCCGTCATCCGCAATGGTCAACGATACTCTTTTGTCATCGGTCTTATGCAATCGCACGAGTATTGTACCCTGACTACAGTCCACGAACGCGTGCCTCAGGGCATTCGAGACGAGCTCATTTACGATCAGGCCGCACGGTATCGCCTGTGAGGATGTTTTAACTCTCTCGTCTGCAGCCTTTTTTTCCGATATGTCGGCAACAGCTAACATTGCACCGCCGGCTCTTCTTTGCCCCTGGTGCGATCAGGCAATTCTCTCCAGTTGAGAAACGAGGCAAGGTGATTTGCGACCGCAACCACGTAATGCTGGAGTTGGTCGGATACATCGGCCGCCTCGGTGTGGCCAAGGGTCAGTGCGCCGAACACCTTTTGATGTATCATGATCGGGGCGCAGATGTACGTGCTGATTCCCAGCTTCTTCAAAAAGCCGCTGGCATACTCCGGTCTCTTCGCCGCTGTTCTCTCGACAAACAGGTGACCGGTCCGCACGGCCACTCCGGAGAGCGTCTCACTCAAAGGGACTTCCATATTGGGCGGCACAGGAATCAGACTCTTCACCCCCCTCAGGATCATTCTCTGCCGCTCCTCGTCGTATTGCTCAATCGCCACAAAGGGATAATCTACTGCAGAAGCCACCTCGGCTGACACTGCCTGAAAAACCTCGTCAGGAGATGTAACAGGTTTCATCATAATCTCTGAAACACGCCTGAGGGAGTGGAGCTCTTCGTTGCGACGCGAGAGGGCAAGCTCCATTTGTTTCTGATCCGTAACGTCGATTCCGACCAGCACCAGACCCGTTACCGCCTGTTCTTCTCTCGTTTCGTTGATGCACCAGGAGATGAGCCGCTTCGCGCCCGATTTCGCGACCAGGGCCGCTTCGAAGGTCACGGGGAGCTGAAGCCTGCTTGCCTGCCAGTCGAGAAAGCTGCGCCAGATAGAGACATTCTTTGAAATAGGGAGAATGACCTCAAACAGGTTCTTTCCTTCAACCGCGCTTTTTGCGTAGCCCGTAGCGGCTTCCACCTCTTTGTTGAAGCTGTGGATAGCCCCCTCGCGGTCGAGCCCGATGATCATAACGTTGGCGCTGTCGACAAGGCCTCGTGCGTAGGCACCTTCTTTCAGACGGCTGTCGATGAGGATCTTCTCCTGGGCGATATCGCGAAGAAGCGCCACAATGAACTGACCATTATCATGAACGAAATAGTGTGCCCTTACCTCTACCGGTATGGAATCCCCATTTTTTCTCTGAAGCGTAGTCTCGTAAGCGAGTGTGACCTTTGTCTTCAAGCGCTCCATCTGGAGATCCCATCGCGAGCCCTTAAGGGTCAGGTCGAGATCCTGCATGCTCATCCAGGTGAGATCGTCCCCCGTGTAGCCGAGCATTCGGCTCACGGCGTCATTGGCGTAGAGGATACGGCCATCCGGGCCGTACCGCACAATAGCCTCCGGCAAAAGATCAATCGCGTGTTGCGTGAGACGAAGAGATTCATCTGCCCTTCGATGTCCTGCAACGTCCCTGAAAACGAGCACCGCGCCATGTATGCGGCCTGCGTCATCCATGATTGGAGTGGCTGTGCCATCCACGCCGATCTCTCTGCCTCCCCTGCTCGTCAGCACGTGATTTCGAAGCGTGGCTATCACGCTCTCCGAAAGGGCACGCATGGCAGGATGCTGTGCGAGCGCATGGGTCGTCTCACTCACAACGGTAAAGACTTCCGTCACCGGTTTTCCCGATGCATCTTTCAGCTTCCAGAGCGTCAGCACTTCAGCAGCCGGGTTCATAAAGGTCACAGCACCCGCGGTGTCTGTGACGATAACGGCATCGCCTATGCTCTTCAGAGTGGTCGCTAACAACTCCTCCCTGTCTTTGAGTATGCTTTCGGTCCTGTGTTTGTATATGGCTATCTCTATGGCCGCGTGAAGTTCCCGCTCGTTAAAAGGCTTCAGCAGATAGCCCATCGGCTCGGTAGCCTTGGCGCGCTGCACCGTGTTCTCGTCTGCATGCGCGGTTACATACACTACCGGAATATTCAGTGTGGAATGGATCTGCTCGGCAGCATCTATTCCATCCATCTCCCCTTTCAACATGATGTCCATAAGGACAACGTCGGGAAGCGCCTGCTCAGCCTTTCTTATCGCTTCCGCACCGCTTGCCGCTATGCCGCAAACCGTATAACCGAGGTCTTTCAACCGGTATTCGGTCTCCCGGGCTACGATTCCCTCATCCTCAACAACAAGTATCTTTTCGCCGGCCATTCTCTATCCCTTCACGAAAGGGTCATCCTGAATTCCGTGCCGCCCTTTCTCCCTATGTCGATAGTGCCATCAAGCTGTCTTACCAGCGTATTAACGAGCTGTAAACCGAGCGACGGCGTATCTGTAACGTCCAGATCCTCGGGTAAGCCGACGCCGTCATCCTTCACCATCAAAATCAACTTTCCATCAGCGTCGTGCAGAAGGTTCACAAGAATCTCTCCCTTTCTCCCCTGAGGAAAGGCATACTTGAGAGCATTCGACACGAGTTCGTTGATAATCAATCCGCACGGGATGGCTCGATCCAGGCCGAGCGGTGCGCTTTCCACATTTATGGTGAGTTTGACCATATGAGAGGCTACGCCATACGAATTCAAAAGATAACTGGTGAGGCTTCTTATATAATCTCCCAGATTGATGTTTGCGAGGTCATCGCACTGATAGAGTTTTTCATGGATAAGCGCCATGGACCTCACGCGGGTTTGGCTTTCTCTGAGCACAGACAACACCTGGTCGTCGGAAGTCTTTCTTGATTGCAGGTACAGCAAACTCGAGACGATCTGAAGATTATTTTTAACCCGGTGATGGATCTCCTTCAGCAAGACCTCCTTCTCTTTAAGAGATGCCTTGATCTGCTCCTCTGCCTGTTTTCGGTCGGTGATGTCCCTTACCAGGGTGAGAACGGCGGATTTGCCGTAGAAAGAGAAACTGACGGTAGAGGCTTCAATATCGATCACCTTGCCGTCAAGGCGGATATATTTTTCTTCAACGAACGGTAAGTCAGCCCCGGCCTCCAGATAATTCTGCCGCTGCTTAACCAGGTCAAGCGAGTCAGGATGCACAAAGTCAAGAACCGGCTTTCCGATAAGCTCTTTCTCGGACTTTGCTCCGAGAAGCTTTATCCCTGCAGCGTTGACAAAGATGATTCTATCGTCTGTTTGAACCATGATAGCATCAGGTGAATGTTCTACAAGTTTACGATACCGTTCCTCACTCTCTTTCAGCGCCTCATTGATCTGGATGCGGTGCGTGAAAACCGCAAGCTCGTTGGCAAGGCTGAGGCCCAGGGAAAGAAGGCTGCCCCCGACATCCAGGGCAGACGGATGTGCCAGTACGAGCGCTCCGATAAAGCGACCCTTAACGATCATCGGCAGACAGACAAACGTCTGGATACCCAACTCCTTTACAAAACCGTTCGCGTATTCCGGTTTGGACAGAGCCGCCGTTTCAATGACCGGCTTATGCGTTTTCAAGGCGAGCGAAGAGAGAGCCTCGTGCAGCGGGACCTCCAGGTTGTTCTCTTCATGTCCCATAGACATGCCAGTCATTCCTTTGACAACCATGGCTTCTCTTTCTTCGTCGTAGATCTCGATTGATCCTACCGGGAAGCCCGTCGCGAGGCATATCTCCTCTATGATCGCCTGATAGGCTTCGTTTATCGACTCTGTCCCGAGGATGATTTCTGATATGCGATGAAGTGCAAAAAGCTCCTGGTTCCTTGAGGCAACCTCCCGCTCGGCCCGCACACGCTCGGTGATGTCGATACCGAAGCAGATGGCTCCCGTGGGCTTATCTCCATCTCTTATCTCGCTTATCTGCCATGAAATGAAGCGTTCGGCCGCCGACTTCGTGAATAGAACGCTCTCAAAAGAGATAGGGAGCAGCAACTTCCCGTCCTGCCATTCCCTGAACTTCTCCCTCACGTAGTTATACTCTCCGGCCGGTAGGATCTGCGTGAGCAGATTCTTGCCCACGAGGTCATCCTTCAAATATCCGGTGATCTGTTCCGCTCCTCCGTTAAATATATTGATGGTCCCATCCCGGCCGAGTTCCATAATCATTACGTTGGCTGTTTCAATCAGGTTTTCCGCATATTCCTTGGCTTTCTCCACGGCATTTTCCAGATTCTTGCGCGCCGTGACATCAAGAGCGATGCCTATGCAGCCGATAATCCCTCCTGCTCCGTCCCGGAGCGGCTCCACTCTGACGTCGAACTGGTGGCCGCGAAGTCCGATCTCATAACGGCCGGACCTCCCATCAACCGCCAGGAGGTGTGTGAGAAGCCGTTCACCGTCCCATTTTCCGGTACGGAAAATCCTGTGGAGTTTCTTCCCGAGAAATCTCGCCGGGTTGATTCTAAGCCCCGGATAACCGGTACCGGCTATTTCGGTGAGGCGTAGATTCCTGTCGGTGGTCCACACCATGCCCGGCATCTGGTCAGTGATCAACTGCAGCTTGACTTTGCTTGCCACAAGCGCCATTTCCGCCTTTTTTCGTTCCGATATCTCTCGCTCCAGTTCTGCATTAATCCTTGCAAGTTCCAGCGTCCGTTCGGCAACCTGCTTTTCAAGCATTTCGGGTACCTGCCGCAGGGCCTCTTCTGCGCGTTCCCGTTCGGCGATCTCATCCTCGGTCTTTTTGTAGAGGGACTCGTAACGCCCGAGGAGGTAGTAGACGACGAGCCAGGCAACAATCATGAAAAAACCGATCTCTAAGAGATGATTCGTGCGACCGGCGACAGCTCCTGCACCGCGAAAAAAAGCAAGAAGCTCATACAGGCATGTGGCTGCAGTCATCAGCGTCATCGCGAGAAGCGAGTCCCGGGATCATTCGTATGCGGCTGATCGGTTTCTCTTTATTGTCTGTGGCCATTCATTATTCCTCGGGAGGATTCTTCGCTATGAGTCCGAGCTTCTCCAGTTCATTGACCATGGTCGATCTGCTGACAGGCTTAATGAGATATGAGGTCGCGCCCCCCTTATAGATCGCGTTCTCGACGCTTTCAGGATCCGCCAGGGAGGTGGTCATGATCACCTTCACCTCATGAGCAAAATGGATCGATCTCTCCCTTTCCGACTCGCGTATGGTTTTCAACGCTTGCTGCCCGTCAATATTTGGCATTACGATGTCCATGCAGATCAGATCGTACGGCTTGCCTTCGCTCCAGGCCAATTCAAAAGCTTTTATCGCCTCGGCTCCGTCAACGGCAATGTCACATTCCCCGTGAACCGAAAGGATCTTATGCAGAAGCCTGCGACTTATGAAATCATCGTCAACAATGAGTACGCGCATCCGCATTCTCTATCGCGCCTTTTTTGTACGTAGGTACCAAGGTCGCGCACAACGGTTTGACAAAACCAAAGAAATGGTCGACCCCTATCCTGTAGATTGCTGCAAACGCGGATGCCAGACTTACGTGGAACGTGAGAAGTCTGAAAAACCAGGCGGAATAAAGAATTGTTACGACGCCAGGGCTGACTCGCCGATGATCTGCCAGCCCTTCTGACTTTTCTTGAGATAGAGTGATTTTATACTGACGCCGTTGAAGTTATTTGACTTGTAGGTCTGCCGGAATCGAACAACTGCCATGTCGCCCTGGTCCTTCTGCGACAGCAGAATAGCCCGGCGGTCAAGGCGTATCTGTATAAATTTCTTCCCTTTGCTTACCAGTTCCTTGCGTCGGGCGAACGTATCAAGATCCGTTCCGTCGTCGGTCTTGAAGTCCCGCGCGTAAAACCGTAGGAATTTCTTGATATCGACTTGTTCCCAGGTTTTTTGCCAGCCTCCCATGAATGAAATAATATCCTCGGCCAGTTTTTTCTGGTTATCCGTATTCCTGAAAGCAAGCCGGTCAACGATCACGATAGGTGTCGTGCCCAGCTTAATCACGGTCGAGAGCTCACGCAGAGCATCGTTCTCCATCACCACACACCCTTTGGTCGACTCAACCTCATCCAATCTCTTCTTCGGGTCATGACCATGAAGCCAAACGCCGTCACCGGTCTTGCCGTCTTTCTTATCCAGGAAATCAGGGTAGTTCAGGACGAACGCGCCCATGCCGTAATTCTTGGGAAGCTTGCTCGCCGCAACAAACTCTACAAAAAAGTAGATCCCTTCAGGCGTGGCCATATCTCCAGTTTTAGCCTTATCCTTGATATTCTTCCCCACGATGCAGGGATAGGCCTTGGCCAGCGAGAGCTTTCCCTGCACCGAGCGCAGATGAAAGAGGGTCCTGGCATTCTTATCTACGAGGATCAGCTGCTCTCCGGAATCCATGAAAACAAAGGGGAACAAGCATCTGCCCGGCGGGCACAGAGAAATCGGCAACCCTTTTTCCCGACTTTTTCCGGGGGTGCAGAGGCAGCCGGTGGGGCTTGTGCAGAAGCGGCCGGTGGGGCTGGCTTTTCAGGCGCAGCCGCAATCGGAGCTTTTTCAGGGGCAACTGGAGCGTTTGCAGCGGCAGCTGGCGTTTTTTCCGGGGCAGCCACAGGACGTTGCGGACCGGCCTTCTCCTCATCCAGCGTGAGGCCGCGGGCGATGATTGGCTTTCTCTCAGGGCCTGCATCAATGCGCGGGTCCGGCAGCCTTCGTGTCGCCAAGAGCGCTCTGCAGCCTCTTCTGCGCTTCAGAGAGGGAGTTCTGTGTATTCCTTATCGTCTGGCGAGGTACCTCGTCACCGATGTACGTCAGCTCTTTTTCGGTTTGAGCTACGACAGCGGCAAGCTCCGTGGTCCTGCTTCGTTCCTTTAACAGCAAGACGATCGTTACCCCGTTCAACAGGATAAGCAGGAGTATGCCACCGACCAGAATGCCGCCTAAGGAGAACCAGCTCTTGCCCCTCGTTGTCCTCTCTGCGTACGTGAGAGGAATTTGAGTACGGTACTGCCGTTCTTCCTGCTTCTGCTGTCTGGAAACTTCCTTTCGCTTTTTCTTCAGGAATTCGAGGAACGCGTCCTGGCTTTTCTTCGCCACTCTACCCACCGCCACAACCGCACCGCTCTAGCCTTCTCAGCATGATGGCCCTGCGGAGCTGTGAAATTATGGGACAAGCACAGCCGCTTGTCAAGTCAAACTCCCGCAGCCAACGCTACGAAAGCGTGCGTGCAGGACTCCAGATGAAGTATACTATGACCCGAAGCTCCCCATGAACATTGCCTGGTGCAAGAGTCGAACCATTCTTCTTTTCATTTTCTGCCTCGGTCTGACGGCGTCGTGCGCCACATCTGTCCAGAGGAGTCTTGAGGCCGTCAAGGAGAGTCCGGCGCTTGCAGGCGCTTATTCAGGCATCGTCGTGAAATCACTGACAGACGGGACCTATCAATTTCGAACGAACGACGAGAAGTTTTTCGTTCCTGCTTCCAACATGAAACTTTTTACCACCGCAGCCGCACTGGTTATGCTCGGACCTGAATTCAGCTACAGAACAGGCCTCTACACCGATGGAGAAATCCGTGACGGCGTGCTCACAGGAAACCTTATCATCCGGGGCGTCGGCGATCCGACACTCTCTGACCGGTTTCATCCCGGCGGTGTTGACGATATCTTCAGCTCCTGGGCCGAAACCCTTGTCAGGCTGGGCGTTGTCGAGGTCAAGGGCGACATTTTAGGCGACGGCAGCCTCTTTGGCGAACCATCGATGGGTCGAGGCTGGGCCTGGGATGATGACCTGTACTGCTACTCGGCAGAAATCAGCGCCTTATCGATTAATGATAACTGTGTCGCTATCTCCATACGTCCGGGAGCTGTCGGCCAGACGCCTTCAGTTTCTGTCAATGATTCTTCAGGTTATATTGCCGTTCAGAGCCAGGCAACCACGACAGCTGCCGATCAGGCGTCAAATCTCAGGCTTTCCCGCGCACCGGGGACCAATCTCCTCACTCTTTCGGGTAGCATACCCGCCAACGCCGGAGAAGAGCGCATTTTTGTAACGGTCCACAACCCCGCACTCTTCACCGCTGCCCACCTCAGGCATTTACTTGAATCGAAAGGGATACGGGTTTCCGGAATCATCTCAGATCGACGGCCCTTATCGGGAGGCTTCTCGTATGAATCGATGAGGCTTATCGACACATACAGCTCTCCACCGCTTCGGGAAGTGATAACCGATATTAACAAGGCGAGCCGGAACCTGTCTTCTGAGTTGCTCTTCAGGACCATGGGCGAATCCTCGAGCGGCGATGGTTCGGCGAAAGCAGCAGCCGAAGTCTTACAGAGAACCCTCACAACAATGTCTGTTCCTCCGGGTTCAATCCTTATCTACGATGGATCAGGGCTCTCACGCATGAATCTCGTCACGCCGACGGCTCTTCTTGCGCTTCTGGAATACATGTACCGGCACGAACTTCGCTCTTACTTCCTCTCCTCTCTCCCTGTCGCGGGCATTGACGGCACGCTTAGAGAAAGGTTGAGAAATACGCAGGCTCAGGGGAAGGTCATGGCCAAGACAGGCGCCATGACGCATGTCCTTAACCTCTCCGGCTACATGAAAGGTCGAGAAGGCGGGATGTATGCGTTTTCAATTCTGATGAACAATTTTAGCGGTCCGTCGACACCGGTCAAAACGCTTCAGGACTCCCTCCTCATCCATCTAATCGGCCTTCTCGACTGAGGCAGTGATCGCCCCTTCCGAGACGGGCCAAAAACGGCCAAAAAAACCTTGACTTTCACCAAATGGGGTGCGAATATAGACCGTTGGTAAAGGTCTTTAGTGCAAGCCGCTTACCCTTTTAAATCCTTTAATTGAGGTGTACGTCATGACGACTTTTTATCGGCGGTTACCGCGATTCGATTACGTGAAACCGTCCTCTCTCGATGAGGCGCTCTCCTTGCTTGCCCAGTACAAAGAGGGCGCGAGGCCTCTCGCGGGCGGCACAGACCTTATCCCGCAGGTCAAGGGAAGAGAGATAACCATTCCCCGAGTAGTCGTAGATTTGAAGGCCATCCCCGGGCTTGATACAATCACGTATGATGCGGCAAAGGGGCTCACGCTGGGCGCCATGGCAACCATCACGAACGTGGAACGCTCTCCTCTTGTTCGCGAGCATTACCCCATGCTCGCACATGCGCTCACCTCGATGGCATCGCCACAGATCCGCAATCGCGCCACCATCACCGGTAACATAGCAAGTGCCGTCCCTTCCGCGGATTCTGCGCCAACGCTCCTTGCCATGGAGGCTGTGCTGAAGGTGGTGAGCCAAAAAGGGGAACGTCTGATTCCTGTCACGCAGTTCTTCACCGGACCGCGCAAGACGGTGCTCACCAGTGACGAACTGATCACGGAGATCCGAATCCCTGCCCCTTCCGCCGCGGGACGCGGCGTCTACCTGAAGCTCTCCCCGCGTAAGTCGATGGATCTGGCCGTCGTCGGCGTCGCTGCATTTATTCTACGTGAGGCTGAAACCTGCAAAGAGGCGCGTATCGCCCTTGGGGCAGTGGCTCCCACCCCGATACGAGAACCGCGCGCTGAAATGGCCCTCGTCGGCAAGAAACTGACGGATGCAGCGATTGAGGAGGCGGCCAGAGCAGCCTCAAGCGAATGCAGACCGATCGACGACCACAGAGCTGCGCGCGAGTATCGGTGTGACATGGTCTACGTGCTTACAAGAAGGGCTCTGACCCAGATTAGAGAGGAGGCTTTATGAAAGAGATACGGATCACGGTTAATGGAAAGCTGTATGAGCTTTCCGTAAGGCCTCACGCCACGCTTCTTGAAGTCATTCGGGAAGACCTGGGGCTAACCGGTACCAAGGAAGGCTGCGGCGTGGGCGAATGTGGTGCCTGCACCGTTATAATGAACGGCACAAGCGTCAACGCGTGCCTCGTGCTTGCTGCGCAGGCTGACGGCAAAGAGATCACCACCATAGAAGGTCTGGCTCAGGGCGATAAGCTCGATCCGATTCAGGAGGCGTTTTATGAAATCGGAGGTCTGCAGTGCGGTTTCTGTACACCGGGCATGATCATGGCCACCAAGGCTTTGCTCGCAGAGAAACCAGAGCCGACAGACCAGGAGATACGCAAAGGGCTGGAGGGAAACTTCTGCCGCTGCACAGGATACACCAAGATATTCGAATCGGTCAGGGAAGCCAGCCGGAAATCAAGGAGGTAAGCATGGACTACGCAGTCATTGGGCAGAGGGTCCCGAGGGTTGATGCAAAAGAGAAGGTTACGGGAGCGGCCAAGTACGCTGCCGATTATTCATTGCCGGGCATGCTCTGGTGCAAGGTGCTGCGCAGTCCTGTGGCACATGCAAAGATTCTCAACATTGATACCAGTAAAGCGGAAAGGCTGCCTGGCGTCAAAGCGGTGATCACCGCTAAGGATTTCGGTGGATGGACCTGGGGCTTCATGGCCACGACACGCGATGAGCCGCCGCTTGCCATGGGCAAGGTGCGCTATCTCCACGAAGGTATCGCGGGAGTTGCCGCGATTGATGAGGAGATCGCGGAAGAGGCAACAGAACTGATCAAAGTCGATTATGAAGAGCTTCCTGGTGTCTTTGACCCGGAGGAGGCAATGAAGCCGGGCGCGCCCGTGATTCACGATTACAGACCGAACAACGTGAGTGTCGAGTATCACTTTAATTTCGGCGACGTCGAAAAGGCTTTTGCAGAATCATACATAGTGCGTGAGGATCGCTTCAAAACCGGAAGGGTGACAAAAGGCTACCTGGAACCGCCTGCTTCACTCGCGTACTGGGATCCGAGCGGCTCCGTTACGGTCTGGGCGGCTAAGCAGAGCCCCTATTTTCACTATCGCCACCTCGCGGCCTGCTTCCGCCTGCCGCTTTCGAAGGTGCGCGTGGTTCAGCCTTTTATCGGCGGCGGGTTCGGCGGTACGAAGAATGACTCGGTTGCCGCCGACTTCTGCGCGGTCATGGCGTCCAAGAAAACAGGCAAGCCTGTGAAGTTCATCTATTCGCAGGAAGAGGAGCTATCCACTTCCAAGCGGCGTCATTCCATGATCACGTACAGCAAAATGGGAGCTACGAAAGACGGTCTTCTTACCGCGGTCGAGGCCAAGGTAATCGCGGAAGGCGGTGGCTATACGGCGATAGGCCCGCTGTCGATGTATCTTGCGGGTGCTTCCTTTGCCATCCCGTACAAGCTAGCCAATTTCAAATATGACGGCTACAGGGTATTCACGAACAATCCGATCAGTGCCGCGATGCGCGGCCACGGCATCACCCACACCAGGTTTGCACACGATCTCCAGATGGAGATGATCGCCGAAGAGCTCGGCATAGACTTCATGGAGATGCGGCTTCGAAACGCCATTGATAATCCGAAGCCGGGCACGGTTTACAAAACAGTCAATGACATCACCCTGAAAACCTGCGGAATGAAAGAGGCCCTTAATGCGATCAAAGATGATCCTATCTGGGCAAATAAGGAGCACGCACCAAAGAAGGTCGGCTCCACATCTTTTGGCGTCGGAATATCGGGCACCGCGTACGTGAGCGGGGCGCGCCAGCTCGGCCACCAGGCTTGCGCGGCTGTGATCCGTCTCTGTGAAGACGGTACTGTAAATCTTTTGACGGGAGCGACAGACTGTGGCCAGGGCTCTGATACGGTGCTCTGCATGATAGCTGCGGAAGAACTGGGCCTCAAGCTTGATGACGTGGGAATCAAACGGGTTGATACGGCGTACACCCCGTGCGATGCGGGCAGTTACGGCAGCCGCGTCACCGTACTTGCGGGTCAGGCAACACAGATCGCCGCGGCCGAGGTAAAGAAACAGCTGGTCGATGCTGCAGCGAAGACCTGGAATGTTAAACCGGAAGATATCCAGATTAGAAACTCTGTGGTCTCTCTCAAGTCGAACCCGGATAAGAACATGACGTTTGAGAATCTGGCGAAGATCGCCTCCTACTCCGGATCGGGCGCGGTCATCATGGGAAAGGGCTATTCCAGCTACGGCCTGGAGCCGCTCGATTTCAAAACAGGCGCCGGAAACGGCGGGACCTCCTACAGCTTCACCGCGCAGGCAACGCGACTCGGGGTCGACCTGGAGACGGGCCACACCACCGTGACCGATTTCTTGATTGCCCACGACTGCGGGAGACCCTTAAACCCGATCGGTGCGGAAACGCAGAACGAGGGAGGGGCAATCCAGGGGCTCGGTCAGGCGATTTATGAAGAGTTTGTCATCGAGAACGGCAAAACGTATAATCCCACATTCCTCGACTACAAGATGCCGCGTTCCATGGATATCCCGGAGATACGGATCATCGACATCATCACGGATGATCCGGACGGACCCTATGGTGCAAAAGAAGCGTCCGAAGGCTCGCACGTGAGCGCGCCACCATCGGTACTGAGCGCCATCCACGACGCTACGGGAATCTGGTTCAAAGAACAACCGGTCACGCCCGAAAAGATTGTGAAGGCCCTGAAAGATTCAGGAAAGTGGATGAAAAAATAGGGTCCCGGGACCCTTCACCCAGGACCCAAAAAGATTGGAGGGAAAGATGAGGCTCAAAGATAGAGTCGCAATTGTAACCGGCGGCGGACAAGGGATAGGCAAGGCTATAGCTCTCGCCTTCGGAGCAGAGGGCGCAGCCGTGGTTGTGGCGGCACGCAACCTGGCGAACCTTGAAAAGACCGTGGCAGAGATCACCTCAAAAGGTGGTAAGGCAAAAGCGATTCAAACAGATGTCACGATCGAGCCGCAGATAGAACGGATGGTAGCCGATACCGTTCGGGAATTCGGAAAAGTTGACGTACTCGTCAATAACAGCGGCATAGGCGGAGTCACCTGTCCGGTCGTGGACCTGAAAGTGGAGGACTGGATGGAGGTTCTCCAGATCGACCTCACCGGAAGCATGCTGTGCACCAAACACGCCCTCAAACAGATGATCCCGCGCAAAAGCGGTGTCATCATCAATATTGCGGCAGAAGGCGGTCGGGCCGGAGACGGCAAGTCAGGATATCCTATGAGGACCCCGTACTGCTGCTCCAAAATGGGGATCATCGGTCTGACTGAAAGCGTATCCGTAGAAGTAGGCCAATACGGCATCCGCGTGAATGCGATCAGTCCTGCGGCGGTCAAAGGCGAAAGGCTCATCAACGTGCGTCAAAGGCAGAGCCAAGGCAATGGGCGTATCCTTTGAAGAGCTTATGAGCAAAATCGCAGAGAATTCCTCCCTCGGCCGGATAACCGAAGAGTCTGACGTAGCCGCGATGGCTGTCTTTCTCGCATCCGACGAGGCCCGCTCCGTCACAGGCCAGACCATTCCTGTTCATTGCGGACTGCACATAATTTTTTGAAGGGGGCACTATGGCAGTGATCGAGTACACGAAAGAGGGCAAGATTGCCATTTTCACGATCAACCGGCCGGATAAGATGAATGTGCTCAACCTCGAGGCCATGCGGCAGTTCACCGACTTTCTCAAGGATTTTCGCGATGACGACAATCTATGGGTCGGCATTCTGACGGGGACGGGAGAAAAGGTTTTCAGTGCCGGCGTGGATATCAAGGATTTTCTTCCCATGATCAGAAAGACTCCTGACCGCAAATGGCAGAGACCGACTGCCATCATGCGCGGCATGGATCTGTGGAAGCCGATGATCGCTGCGTGCAATGGGCTTACGATCGGTGGAGGTCTTGGAGATGGCGCTCGCGTGCGACATCATGATCGCTGCGGAGAATGCGAGCTTTGGCTTGCCTGAGGTGAGAGTCGGCATCTGCCCGGGAGGCGGCGCCACAGCACGGCTCCCGCGCACGATCCCGCGGCGCCTGGCTGCCGAGATGCTCTTCACCGGCAAAACTATAAGCGCCCAGGAAGCTCATCGCATCGGTCTCGTCAACAAGGTCGTGCCTCTCGCGGACCTCATGTCCGAAGCCAAAAAAATGGCCGGAACGATCTGCGAAGCAGCTCCTCTCGCCGTCCGTTGCGCCAAGGAACTCCTCCAGAGAGGCATGGATGTGGGACTCGATGAGGCGCTTAGACTCGAAGATGATATCCAGACGTATATCCTCGGCACGAAAGATTGCGAAGAAGGCTTCGCAGCATTCGCAGAGAAGCGCAAACCGGAGTGGAAAGGAAAGTAGCGAACGCACGGGTCCAGGGTCCGGGGTCCTGGGTCCCGAAAAAGATTACAGACCCACCACATGTGCATCGTGTTAATTCATTCGCCTGCTAGCAAGAGTGGCTGGTTCAGCCACGTGAAGAGCCATATCAAAGATCGTTTGACGTCTGGTTCGTCCGGACCCCGGACCCGTGACCCTGGACCCGGCAGTTTAAAGGAGGCAGCATGTCGAAACGCTTAGTCCTTAAAGAACTCTCACGGTATGACACGGGCACATACGCCGACATCATCTATAGGAACAGTATTCTCTATTCTGATGAAATGGCTATGAAGTGCGGCTCTGAATCGATCACATTCGGACAGTTCAACGGACGGGTAAACAGCCTGATCCACGCTCTTTCCTCGTTAGGTGTAAAAAAGGGCGATGTCCTCGGTATTCTTTCATGGAACTGCAACGATTACGCGGACGTCTACGGGGCCGCGATGAAGTTCGGCTACATCTCATCTCCATTCAATCCAAGACTGCAGCTTGACGAGCTTGACTATTTGATAAACTACTCAGAGACGAATACTCTCTTTGTAGGCCCGCAGCTCGCTCGATCTCGTGGAACAACTCAAGCCTCGCATACCCAAGGTGAAAGCATTTCATCTCATTTGAGAAACCTGTTCCCGGCATGATCTCTCATCGCGAACTGCTCGCCACATATTCTAAGGATGAACCGGAGATCGACCTGCAAGAGGATGATCCTGTCTTTCTCTTCTACACCAGCGGCACAACGGGTGTACCGCGCGCTGCGCTTTACACGCACAAGCGCTCCATGGACAACACGCGGAGATTCGCCGTGGCGCTTAGCCTCGAACAAGGCGACAAGCACATCCAGATCATGCCCCTTTTTCACGTTGGAGGCACCTCCAATTTTTGGGGCTATTTCTTTGTAGGCGGCAGCAACGTTATCATGCCGCAGATCTCATTCGATCCCGCAGCTTCGTTGCAAGCAGTCCAGGATGAGAAGGCGACCGACATCCATATCGTTGCAACACATCTCGCAGCGTTCCTTGCAATGCCCGACATAGATACGTACGATCTCAGCTCGCTCAAACGCATGTTCTACGCAGCATCCCCCATGCCCCTTGAGCTTCTGAAGCGGGGACTGGAAAAATGGGGCCCGATATTTCTGGAATTCTACGGCGGGACGGAAGACGGGCCGAATGTCACCATGCTCTCAGTCAAACAGCACCGCATGGGAATCGAGAATCCGGACAAACAACACATACTCACCTCAGCCGGCTTTCCCCACATCGGTGTGCATGTACGCATCGTTAACGACAACATGGAAGATCTCGAGCCCGGAGAAGTGGGAGAGATTGTCGTGTACAGCAAAGCCGTGCTTCAGGAGTGGTGGCACAAACCTGCAGAAACAAAAGAAACGATAACTGACGGATGGGTGCATACGGGCGACATGGGGCGCTACGATGAGGAAGGTTACATCTACATCGTCGACAGGAAGCGCGACATGATCTGCTCGGGCGGGGAGAATGTCTACCCGCGGGAGATAGAGGAGGTACTGTACCAGCACCCGGCAGTGCATGAAGCAGCGGTCTTCGGAATACCTGATGATTACTGGGTCGAAAAGGTGCACGCCTCGATCGTATTGAAAACCGGGGCAAAGGCAACGGACAAGGAAATCATAGAGTATTGTAAAGAGCGGTTGGCCCGTTACAAGGCACCAAAGTCGGTTGAGTTCCTGGAAGCCCTTCCCAAAAACCCGTCGGGCAAAATACTGAAGAAAGACATGCGGGAGAAGTACTGGGTGGGCAAGACACGGCGCGTCTAAACAGGAAGGAGAGAAAGACGGAAACAGCGGTCAGGACCGTATGCCAGGCGTGTCACGCTGAATGCGGCGTTATAGCACTTGTGAAGGATGGCAGGGTAACCAGAATCGTTGGTGACCCCAACCACCCCATGAACAAGGGGTTCGTCTGTGTAAAGGGACGATCAGAACCGGAGCGATTATACCATCCCGATCGACTCAAATATCCGCTCAGACGTGCCGGAGAGAGAGGCAGCGGCACATGGGAGCGCATCTCCTGGGATACAGCCCTTGACGGTATCGCCGAAAAGCTAACAGAGACGAAGGAAAAGTATGGACCTGAGGCGATAGCCACTATCCACGGCACCGGGCCAAGGTCCTCGATTAACGCCACGCTGCTGCCGCTTGCGCTGGGCAGCCCCAACAGGATAAGCGTCGATCTCCACATTTGTCTGGCCCCGTCTCTCGCAGCAGATTTCTCCACCATGGGTGCCACCATTACGATGGAGGAAGGGCCTGATTACCTCAATTCCAACTGCATTACGGTCTGGGGCGGCAACCCGCCGGTTTCTCACCCACCGCGAGGCCAGGAAATTCTGGAGGCTGTTAAGAAGGGGGCGAAACTCATCGTTGTCGACCCATACAGGACCAAACTGGCCGAGAAGGCAGACCTTTGGTTGCAAGTAAGACCAGGGACTGATGTGGCTCTGGCATTGGGCATGCTACATGTGATTATCGCGGAAAAATTGTATGACAGAGAATTTGTGGAGAGATGGTGCTACGGCTTTGAGAAGCTCGAGGAGAGGGTAAAGGAGTACACGCCCGAAAAAGTGGCAGACATAACTTGGGTCGAGCGAGAGAAGATCAGGGAAGCTGCCCGCATGTATGCGACCACAAAGCCTGCCTCACATTATCACAGGATCGGCGTTGAGCAGAACATTAACTCGACTCAAACAGCCCGCGCTTTTAATATTCTAATTGCAATCACCGGCAACATCGATGTAAAAGGCGGTAACCTGCTGCCGACTCATGTCCCCGGAGCCATCCCCACCTCTGCGCTCAGCGTTGCAGGGCCCTGGCTACGGTGGAGCAAAGAAACGGAGTGGAAGAGAATAGGCGCCAGAGAGTTTCCCCTCATATCAGGGCCTGATGCCGTGATTCCTTTCGTCACTTCGTACCACGCGTTCAAGGCTATCGATACGGGTCAACCTTACCCTCTCAGAGCGCTTTACTGCTCGGGGGCAAACCCGGTCATAAACGTCCAGAACAGCAAGTGGGTCTGGAACACCATCAAGAAACTTGATTTCTTCGCAGTTGCAGATTTCTTCATGACTCCGAGCGCCGAGCTGGCTGACTATGTCCTGCCGGTGACTACCTGGCTGGAAACGGACGAGCCCTGTGACATCAATTACATGAATTATATAGCCGCGAGGCAGAAGGTGGTCGAGCCGCTTTACGAGGCATGGGACAATATCAAGATTGTTCTGGAACTGATCAAGCGAATGCCATGGGCTGACCGGAAACTCGTTCCCTGGGATACACCGAACGAATGCTACGAATGGCTCTACCATGACGCCCGGTTCACCTTTGAAGAGCTGAAAGAAAGAGGATATGTGATTGAGCAGGTGAAATATAGAAAATATGAGCTGGAAAAATTTAAAACCCCTTCGGGAAAGGTTGAGATTTTTTCAACTCTTTTTGAGAAATACGGATATGATCCGTTGCCCTGTTACGAGGAGCCTCCGGAAGGCCCTTTCAGCAGCCCTGAGCTCATGAAGGATTATCCTTATATTCTTATCACGGGCTCCAGAAAAATTGAATTCTTCGCTTCTGAAGGAAGACAGATTCCAGCCCTGAGACAAAGATCCCCTGACCCAGAGATTGTACTACACCCTGACACGGCTAAGAGCATCGGTGTTAAAGGCGGAGATTGGGTCTGGGTCGAAACGCCGAAAGTCAAGGGTGAGCGGGTTAGATTGAAGGCAACCATTGACGGCGGGATTCGCCCCGATGTCGTGCAGGCGTCTTATGGTTGGTGGTTCCCGGAAATGGACGGGCCCGAGCACGGCTGCTTTGTCTCTAATATTAACGTGGTACTTAATGCTGCTCCCCCTTGGGAAAAAATATCTGCCTCAGTTCCTACCAGAGGGACCATTTGCAAGCTATACAAATGGGAAGGATAGGCAGCTAATCCTCGAGCCCGCCTGCCCTGAACGTCTTGAGATAGGTCCTGCAAAAGGGATCCTGCCCCAGGAGTACCATGGCAGCCCGCAGAGTGGCCATCAGTTTTTTGTCGAGAGGATCGATCAAGGCGCCCTGAAGCCCTGCCTTCATAGCGAGAGCAAGGAACGTGCGGTTCATCAGCGGTCTTTTGGGCAGGGAAAATGAAACATTTGAGAGCCCGCAGACGGTTCTCACGCCCGGAAGCTCCCGGTTAATCCTTTCGATTGCTTCAAGAAAGACAAGGGCAGCCTTATTGTCCACGCTGACCGCCTGCACCAGTGGATCGAGATATATCCTTTCTCTCTTCACACCGAGCGCCTCAAGATCACTAACGAGCTTTGCTGCGTTTTCGAGAATCTGATCCGCAGTCTTCGGAATCCCACGTTCTCCTATGCAGAGCGCAACGACATCACATTCCCGCTCCTTGATAACAGGCGCCATCTTTTCAAAACGGGCCTTCTCAGCGGTCGTTGAATTGAGCATAGGCAGATCACGCACTTTATTGATGACGGCAGCAAGGACTTCGGGGTTGGAGCTGTCCAGGGAAAGCCTGGCTGGCACCGCTTCTTCCACGATATCGATGAGCCATCGAAGATCATCGAGTTCTGACATCGATCGTGAACCCGCATTCACGTCGATAATATCAGCGCCGGCTTGCACCTGGGCTTTTACATCGGCCCGGATGTACTCCGCATCCCGCTTTCCTACTGCCTCGTTCACAGCCTTCCGGCTCGTATTAATTCGTTCTCCCACTATCAGCATTCGTCCATTCCTCCTTAAGTCGTCTTGCTCATCAGAAGAGCACAATCCTTGCGGCGTGAAAACTATGAAGCCATCTTTCTACAAGAGGCGGAGCCACTTGTCAAGCTGATTGCTTTCCGGGACCCCGGACCCTGGACCCTGCAGTTTTGACCCTATTTTATGGGCCATTCCCCTCGTTCTTTCAGCACTTCGCGAAAAACTTTGAGGGCTTCATTGACCGTTGGCATACCTGCGTAGGTCGCGAGCTGAAAGAAGACTTCGGTAAGCTTTTTCGGATCACAACCCACGTTAAGAGCTGCATTAACATGGAGCCGCAGCTCCTCTGTTGCTCTCAAAGCCGCAAGCATGGCACATGCGGCCATCTGGCGCTCTGGAAGAGTCAATACGGTTCTTGAATAAAGATTCCCGGTAATGAAAGCTGAAAAATCGTTTGCCAGGTCCCGATCGAATTCCTTCCACATCAGATAGGGCGGGTCCATTTTGATCCCCTTGCCAAAGAGCCTGGCTGCCGTGGCCTGTGTTTTCTTCTTCAGTTCTTCATCCATCTATCAGCCTCCTTTCTCATTGTGCCGGTAAAACTTTTATCACGCCCAGCAGGGCCCGTCAATACGTGAAGATAATTTCTATCAGCCCCTTTTCTAAACTATGTAAGTTACCGATAATAAATAAGGCGTGTGTGTCAGTTCGGCCAGTTGTGCCGGCGAAAGGAGATCGTCGTAAAAACCGTAACTAAAGAATCGCCCGCGGGTCAGCCGCAGACTGACAGGCGGTCGCCAAAGAGTCTTAAGCCCCCAAAGACGATAGGGCAGATCCTCCAGGCCGCCGAATCATTGTCTCTTTGGCTCGCAGGTCAGGACGGCCACAAGACCGACGTGGTGATAAGCTTCATCGAGGAACTCGCCGGCCCCGACAGGGACGCCTTGCTCGCACAGGCGCACCTTGTGATGAGCACTGACGATGACCTCGTTGATAAGATTGCCGAACTAAAAAAGGAGAACAACCATCTACGCTCTTTGACTCTGACGGACGCACTTACCGGTCTTTACAATACACGCTTCTTCACCATGCAACTTGATA
Source organism: uncultured delta proteobacterium (assembly GCA_963825005.1). Taxonomy (GTDB): domain Bacteria; phylum Desulfobacterota; class Syntrophorhabdia; order Syntrophorhabdales; family WCHB1-27; genus JADGQN01. Next base: position 112,218 of record CAWGRP010000006.1, read on the forward strand.
TAGAAATCGCCCGAACAAGGCGTACCGGGCAACCCAGCTCCATGATGATGATCGATCTCGACAATTTCAAGCTATTAAACGATACCATGGGACATGTCCACGGCAATCGCTTTCTTCTGAAGACGGCCGGGACCCTGCGCGAGCAGTTAAGGCCGACCGATATTGTCTGTCGCTATGGAGGAGACGAATTCGCGGTTATCATGCCTGCTACCGATCTTTTTGACGCGGTACGCATCGCTAACAGGTTGCAGGAAGCCATTGAAGCGATTCCACTCAAAAAACTGCTTCCGGTATCGGCAAGTATAGGCGTGGCCGAGTATTCAGCGGCCTCAAAAGGAGGTAGTGACGAGTTTGTGCATCAGGCTGATATGGCGCTCTATAAAGCGAAGAAAAACGGAAAGAACCAGGTTTTTTACGCAGGAAAACCTGAAAAAACAGTAGAACTCGACTCGGTCACACGGGAAGAGAAACGCAGCCTGGCCCTCGGTTCCAAATTCCACGTCGACAGTCTCGGCAGTGTGTCCCCAAACAACGGAACAGGCAGTTCAGGAAGAACGACTCTCAAGAAAAGGAGTTAGTCATGGATGAGCATATTCCCGTGATCGCGTCTGTAGCCAGCGGGAAGGGCGGCGTTGGTAAGACTTTCGTAACGATAAATCTGGCTTCGTGGCTCGCGAAGAAAGGGAAAAGAGTACTGGCTGTTGACTGCGACCTCGGCCTTGCCAATATGGATATCATGCTGGGTGTGGATCCACCTTTGACCCTGAAAGACGTGATCTTCGGCAACAGCACCATAGCAGACGCTGTCATCAAGACAAAGGCAGGCTTCGATCTGATTGCGGGCAGTTCAGGGGTCAAAGAGATGGCACAGCCGCTCTATGAAAAAATCCAGCTTGTAAAAGACGCTCTCCGGCCAATCTTTCCGTGTTACGACTATGTGCTACTCGATACCGGCGCCGGCATTTCAGAGATGGTACTCCAGTTTAACCTTCTGGCTTACCGTAACATTGTGGTACTCAATCGTGAATTGACAAGCTTAACCGATGCCTATGCCATGATCAAAATGATGTATCAAATTTTTGCGCGGGACTGTTTCAGTGTGATCGTGAACTGCGCCACAGACGAAAAAGAGGGTCGCAGAATCTTTTCCCAGATCGACAACACCTGCAAGAAGTTCCTCGGCTTCCCCCTGGAATATCTTGGTTCAATCACCGGAGATCAGGCCGTTCCGCGGTCAATACTCAGGCAGCAAGTCCTGGCAATTGAATCGCCACAATCGGTAGTCTCAAGAGATTGCGACCGCCTCGCCCAAACAATCTGTACGTGGGAAGCAAACTGCTGAGAGGACTGACAAGGACAGGTAAGGACCAAAAGCAAAGGTAGAGGTAAGAGCGAAAAAAAGGTAAAGGTCTGCAAAGCTTTTCTCCACCTTCGCTTTAGTCTTTACCTCTACCTGTATTTGCTCTTTCCTGTATTTGTTGTTTCCTATCCTTAGCTCCTACCTCTACCTTTGTCTTAGTCTTTACCTCTACCTGTAGTTGTTCTTTCCTGTTTTTCAAGCAGTACCAGCGTTTCCATGTGCGCGCCGTGTGGAAAGAAATCAAAGGGTACGATTTTCTTAGGAACACACTTTGCGGCCGCGAGTATCTTCAGGTCTCGGGCCAGTGTGGAAGGGTTGCAGGATACGTAGACGAGTCGAGGGACACCGAGACCCGTGACGAACCTCAAAGCTTCCGGTGTCAATCCCGCTCTCGGAGGATCGATAACAAGCAAATCGAAGGAGCCTGATCTGAAAAGGCCTGACGCCTGTTCAGCCTTTTGCCTGTGGAACCTGCAGTTTCGCACTTCGTTAATCCTGCAGTTCTCGACGGCGGCCGCTATGTTCTCCCGTTCTGAATCAACGGCTGCAATCTCTCGCACGTATGGCGAAAGCGATATCTCGATAGGCCCCACGCCGCAGTAGAGACCCAGGACCCGCTCAATTCCCGGTGTCTGGCACAGGCCTGCGATCGATTGGTAGAGCTTCTCCGCCATGTGCGTATTTGGTTGGAAAAAGGTCTGGGGATAGACCCTTGAACTTGAAAGGGCCGATCATTTCCTCTATGTGCGCTGAACCGGACAGAAGCTCTCTTTTACGATTCGTTACGGTCCAGAGGCTCGCGACTTCAGGTACTCTGTTCTCTAGCTCCTTGAGAAGCCATGGGAGCTCTGCGACATTGTGCCCTTCAACAACCAGGATGAGCATGACCTTCTTATCCCGTTTGGCCTCGCGGACGATGAGCTTCTTCAGCGCAGCTCCGCTCGGTTTATTTCCGCTGCCTGCCGCATGAACTCTGCCGGCATACTCAGAGAAAAGAGGCAGTAGCCGCTCGAGAGTGGTACTGAATATGGGGCACTGCCGGATGGGGACCAGCCTGCCCGTGTACTGCTCGAAAGGGGAGACCCGCTCCCGGAAGCCGATAGCCGATCCATGCGCTTCAAAAAAAAGCTCCACTTTACTTCTGTAGTAGTACTGATCAACGGACGGCAGTATAGGCGATACGTCCGTGGCCTCCAGCGGCACATTCCCGATCCTGCGAAGCGTCTGCAGCAGATAATTCTGCTTCAGCTCCAGTTGCTTCTCGTACTGCAGGCCTTGAAACGCGCAGCCTCCGCACATTCCTGCGTGAGGACAGACGGGGTCGACCCTGAAAGGGGATCTTCGCTCGATAGCGGTCATCTCGGCAAAACAAAAACGCTTGCTCTGTCGCGCTATCCTTGCGCGCACGATATCTCCGGGAAGCGCACCCGGTACGAAGCAGACACGATCACCCGTTCTAGCAACGCCGAAGCCTTCGGGAAAGGCAATGTCAACAATCTCAAGAGAGAGATAATCAGCCGAGGGGTGTTTCATGGGTTGTCCTTCCATGACCCTGACCGGGTACCCGCTTGCGGGTGTTCCCGTGACCCTGGTTTCATGTCATATCTGCTCCACGCTCTCCGGTACTCTGCGAGGAGATCTTCTCTCCTCAACGCTTTTAGAGCCTCCTGTATGAGTGGGCGGTTCTTCGGATTTCGCCACTGAATCAGGGCCCTGTGCATTTTTCTTTCCTGAAAGCTTTTCACGACAGGAACCTCCCGTCCGGTGAATGGCTCTTTGCCCGTATAGAACATGCAGCCTGAGGCTGTGAGAGGAAGCGGCATAAAATCCTGGATCTGCTCCGGACTGATGCCGCGCCTCATGAGGTAGAGCGAAAGATCCAGGGCCTCCTGGAGAGTAGAGCCCGGGTGGGCGCTGATGAAGTAGTTGACGAGATACTGCTTCTTCTTCAGGCGCAGGTTCGTCTCCTTGAACTCCTTCGCAAACTCCTCATAGACCGCCAAGCGCGGTTTATTCATAAGACCGAGCACGTTGTCTTGCGTATGCTCCGGAGCGACCTTGAGCTGCCCGCTCACATGAAGCGCGCAAAGCTGCTCGAGAAAGGTTCGCTCAGCCCCCTGCCCCAACAGGAGATCGTAGCGCACACCGCTTTCGATGAAAAGATGCTTCACTCCCGGCAATCCCAGGATATCCCGGTAGAGTCTCATGCTCTCTGTATACCCTAATTCGAGATTCTTGCATTTGCGAGGCATCAGACACTGCCGCGAGTCACAAGCGCCTTTTTCCATCCAGCGGGCGCATCGCGCCAGAAACAGATTAGCAGTCGGGCCGCCGATATCGGTGATCGTCCCTCTGAAATCACTCCTCCTGGAGAGTAGCTTCGCTTCTCTGAGTAGTGAGGCGGGGCTTCTCGACTGAATGATTCTGCCCTGATGCATGCTTAGGGAACAGAACGCACACCCGCCGAGGCAGCCGCGATGGGACGTGATAGAGAACTTTACGGTTTCAAAACCGGGAACTCCGCCTGCCTCTTTGTATCGCGGGTGATACGCACGCTCAAAATCCATCTCGTAGATTCTGTCCAGCTCCTCAGGGGAAAGCGCTGCGGCCGGCGGAAACTGGATAACGTACCGCGCGTCATGTTTTTGCACAATGACAGAACCCCGCACAGGATCCTGATTCTTTGAGAGCATGGAGAAGGCGCGGTTAAATTGATCTTTGTCGCGCGAGACCTCCTCATGCGAAGGTATCTCAATAGCAGGCTCGGCAGCTCTTACCTCTTTCGCCACAATAGCCGTACCCCGGATACCATAAAGATCCTTGCCCGACTTAAGCCGGCGCGCGATCTCCACCGCCTGTTCTTCTCCCATGCCAAAGACCACTATGTCGGCTCTCGAATCGATCAGTATCGAACGCCTCACGCTGTTGTCCCACCAGTCATAGTGAGCGAAGCGCCTGAGGCTTGCCTCGATTCCGCCCAGAACAATGCAGGCGTCCCTGAATGCCTCCCTGATCCGGTTGGCATAAACGGTGGTCGCCCTGTCAGGGCGGAGCCCTGCTTTTCCGCCGGGCGAATACTCATCACTCGCACGCTTCCTTTTATTAGCCGTGTAGTTGGCTACCATCGAGTCGAGATTCCCGGATGTAACACCGAAGAACAGTCGGGGTTCTCCAAGCTGTTTGAAGTCATCGGTCGAGCGCCAGTCTGGCTGGGCGATAATCCCTACTCTGAAACCTGCTGCTTCCAGCATTCTCCCGATGACGGCTGCGCCATAAGACGGATGATCCACGTAGGCATCTCCCGTGACGAGCACCACGTCCAGATAATCCCAGCCGCGAATAAGGAGGTCCTCTTTGGAAACGGGAAGAAAAGCCATATATCTAGGGTCCAGAGGCCGGGGTACGGGGGCCAGCAGCCGGTGATCGGCTATCTGTGACCAGTAGCCAGTGAAAATCGGTGATGCGCAATCGGTGATCAACGACCAGCCGGCAAGAATAATGATATCTGATCATATAGTTTACCAGATATGGTGCAGGACCGCCAACAGTCTTGGTGAAAACGAGGTTGTCGAATGAATGTGACTCGGTATCCTACAACATCAGGAAGTCGTGAAGGGCCTTCTGTATTGTCTCCAGACTCTCATCCGTATTCAGCCGGAGCACTCTGAAGAAGGGAATCTCCGCCGGCTCTTTCATGACTTCAAGTTGCTTTTCCAGAATTTCAAGGTGACCGTCAGAGGCATCCTCGATTTCCTTCATCCGCTGCTCGATCCTTTTCCTGAGCACGGGTTCCGGTGCGAAACAGTACACGAAGAAAGGGTTTAAACCGGCTGCGCAGCAGGCGCCGAAAAAGGCAAGCCGCTGCTCCTCTTTCAAAAAAGTGGCGTCCACAATGACCCGTCTTCCGGAACGGGCCTCTTCAACCGCACGCTGGGTAATAAGGTGATAGGTCTCGGCCGTGATCTCCTCCGCATAGATTCCAACGCCATACGTTACGTACGTGTGCTGGTCAGACTTCTGTCCTACCAGTTCCTTCCGCACGAGGTCCGAGCGAAGCAGCGTGGCATCAGGCAGAAGCCCCTTTGCGATCGCCGATTTTCCCGAACCGGAAGCGCCCATCAAAACAACGGGGTTAAAATGCGCACCCTCACTTTTCATGTAATGGTCTGCCAGTCCGAAATATTCCCTCGCATTGCGCAGGGCTTCCCGTCTTTCATTTTCATCTTTCAGATTCTGGGCCATGATGCCCTCTATCTTGCCACGCACTACCGCCCGATAGATCTTGTAGAATCGAAGGAGTTGGCTGACCAGGGCATCCCGTTGCACCGAAAAATAGGCTTTGAAGAGGGCGCGCGCGAGATCAAACCTGCCGTGGAATTCGAGGTCCATGAGGAGAAAAGCCATATCCTCCAGAATGTCGCTGATCCTGAAACGTTTATTGAATTCGATACAGTCGATGATAATTGGCGGCTGCGTTAAGCATATATGTTCGGAGTGCAGGTCGCCGTGACCTTCGCGAACCAGGCCGTCTTTCATGCGCTTCGCAAAAAGCTCTTTCCATTGCCGGACAAATCCTCTCGTATATTCGACTATGTCATCATATAACCTCTGATCCAGTGTCAGGCCTATAAAGGGCCTGATCTCCTCATGGTTCTCCTCGGTAGTGGCGATGACCGAGCCTAAGCCTCCGTACGTTCCGCCTCGGTATTCAGGCACCTCTGCATGGAAGCGGGCCAATCTCAAGCCGACCGGCTCTATCTCTCTGTAAAGCAGCCTACCCTCTCGTATAAGGTTATAAAGCAGCCTCCCTTCGGGTATCCTCCTCATCTTTACGGCATATTCGGCTGCTTCGGCCACAGTCCCTTTAATAAATGAATATTCGTTCTTCTCGCTGTAGATAGCGCTGACGCCCAGGTAAAAATCTGCCGCGAGTCGTCCATTGAGCCTCACCTCCTCCCGGCAGAAAAAGCGTCTTCTCTCAAGAGAAGTGAAGTCCAGAAAACCGAGGTTCACCGGCTTCTTGATCTTATATACATGGCTATCACCCACAAACACGTGTGAAATGTGGGTCTCGTGATGTGTGATGGCGTGCGGCTTTTCAGGATAGCTGGCCGGGTCGAGAAGGAATTCAATGAGCTTCGGGTCAACGTCCACAATACCCCTCGTGAGCAGTAAGCAGTGAGCAGTGAGCAGTAAAGCCGTCAGCCGGATGACCGAAGACTAAAACACTATACAACAAAAACATCTGCCTGTCGTCAGGAAAAATACCCTGCCGACGACACCGAACAAATGTAGTGGCCCTTTTGCGCCGCTTGTTGTTTGCTCTTCACTGTTCAAAGGCTACTGCTCACTGCTTACTCCTGCTGGCAGTGCCTTATTGACCCTCGGTGCGCAAACGTGGTATTACTGAGCCATGTTCCAGACGAGAGTCTATTATCAGGACACAGATGCAGGTGGCGTTGTTTACTTTGCAAACTACCTCAAAATCTTCGAAAAATCATGGTTTGAGCATCTGGCGTCCATCGGCATACTGCTTCCTGAATGGGAAAAAACGGGCACCTTTATTCTCGTAAAAAAAGTTCTTCTCGACCTCCTCGACAGGGCTCACTATGGAGACCAGCTCGAAGCGCACACATCGGTCTCCGAGGTCAAGAATGCTCAGTTCACATTGATCCACACGATTCAGAAGAATGGAAAAATTATTACGCGCGGGGAAACGCTGATGGTCTGCGTGGATGCGACCGGTAAACCGAGGCGTATGCCTGACGAATTCAAAGAGCGACTCCTCAATGCCAAAAGCATTCAATGACAATGAAATAAGAGAGGCAATGCTCAAGACCCACAGGGAAAGTTACGAGCTCTGGTGGCGTCTCGTTAATTCCACGAGAGATAAGGAACAGGTTAAATCTTTATACCGGTACAGGGAAGGTTTTGATCACGCCCTTATCAATCTTGCGAGAAAACTGGGCGTGGACCTCTCCGGCTCTGCTGCAAGAAAGGCGAAACAGAATACCGGGAACACAGAAGAGAAGCCCGCGATTCCGGAAGGAGAACCACCCGTCTGCGCGCAATGCAAAGAGCTCCTGTTCAAGGTAAGCAAGAAGGTGTGGAACTGCCCGCACTGCAAAATGAACTATCTCCTCGGAGAGGAGTAACCCTAGTAAAAGCAGGTAAGAACAAGCGACACAGGTAGAGGTAAAGGCGAAATCAAGTTAGGGTCAGTAAAGCTTCTCTCAACCTTTGCTTTAGTCCTTTCCTCTGCCTGCATTACTCCGTTTCCTGTGTTACTTGCCGCGCAGCGTATCCCAGCTTTTCAGTATCTGTTGCGCCATATACAGCTGAAAATCTTCATCCTCCAGGCTCTTCTTTTCTGCGTCCGGCGGCAGAGCCTGATTCGGCGCATTCGGCGCTACCTGATTCGGCGCTGCAGGCGCTGCTGGAGGATTCGGTTTCTTCCCACTTTCTCCCTCAAGGTGTTTATCCAGGTCTCTTTCTTTAATAGGCGACATCGCCCTGTCCCGTTTCCTCGTCATATCGTTTTCAACGACGATGTCCGGTGCAATGCCCTCCGCCTGTATGGAGCGTCCTTTGGGGGTGTAATACCTGGCCGTTGTCAACCGCACAGCAGAACCGTCTCCAAGAGGCATGATGGTTTGCACTGAGCCCTTACCGAATGTCTTCGTACCGACAATCACCGCCCTTTTGGAATCCTGGAGTGCCCCGGCCACAATCTCTGATCCGCTTGCACTACCCTCATTCACGAGAACCACCAGCGGACCCGTGAAATCATCATCTTTCTTTTTCGCGAAGTACTTTATTTTCTGGTCTGCTTTTCTTCCTTCGATATACGTGATCAGCCCCTCGCTCATAAACTTATCAGATACGTCCACAGCCTGGTCGAGGAGTCCACCCGGGTCATTCCTCAGGTCCAGAACGAGCCCCTTGAGCTGCTTTCCCCCTTCGGATTTTCTCAGGTCCTTGATGGCCTGATCCAAATCTTTGGCTGTCTTTTCCTGAAACTGCGTTATCCTGATATAGCCGTTCTCATTATCGAGCATCTTGTGCTTGACACTCTTCACTACGATAATGTCGCGCACCACCGAATAGTCTTTGGGTGCCGTGAAACCTTCTCTCATGACCGTCAACACGACAGGCTTTCCTTTCTGGCCGCGAATGAGCTTCACTACATCAACAAGCCCCATCCCTTTGGTGGGCTTGCTGTCGATCCGGATGATCTGGTCCCCGGGCTTCATCCCCGCTTTGAAAGCCGGGGTGTCTTCTATTGCCGTGATGACCGTTGGAAAACCATCCTTGACGGTGATCTCTATGCCAATGCCGCCGAATTCGCCCTTGGTTTCGGTTTGCATCTCCTTATACATATCCGGCGTCAAGAAAGAGGAGTGCGGATCGAGTGACTCCAGAACACCCTTGATGGCAGCATAGATCAGGTCGCGATCCTGCGTCGTGTCGACGTAATTCTTCTTGACCAGATCGATGACGTCGGAGAAGGTCTTCAGGTACTCGTATATCTCCTTATTCTCGGCTCCTCTGGCCGTTTTTTTGTCCTGAGCCCCAACAACAAAACCCAGGAAGAATACCCCGATCAGGAGCACGATGAGTGAGAATTTGAGTTTCGTACGCATGCACAGCCTCCTTAATTGTGTCCTGATAATACTATAATCCGTTGCAACTTTCAATCCATACCATCACATGATACTATTATCGGATGAGAACGGTTTTTCTTGCGATGAGCGGAGGACTCGACAGTTCGTTTTCCGCTTACCTCCTGAGCAGACAGGGATACAACGTTGTCGGGGTGACCTTTGCCCTGCTTCCAAAGAGCGTCGGCAACACGCGAAACCCGAAAGCGTGCTGTTCCCTGGAAAGTACCAACAGAGCAAGAAGGGTGGCAGACAACCTTTCAATCCCCCACTATGTGATCAACCTGCGGCGTGAATTCGAGGAGCATGTGATTGAGAAGTTTGTCACCGAATACCGATCGGGCAGAACTCCAAACCCCTGCATACTCTGTAATCAGTATATAAAGTTCTCCAGCTTCGTGCAGATGGCCATGGCATTGGGAGCCGATGCAGTGGCCACGGGCCACTACGCCGCCATCCGGGAATCAGAAGCAGGATGGCTCCTCACGAAAGGCAAAGACATATCCAAGGATCAGTCGTATTTCCTTTATCCGATACAGCGGCATCGACTTTCATCACTCCTCTTTCCTCTATCGGAATACACGAAGAAAGAAGTGCGGCTCGACATGAGCGGCTTCGGCTGCGACTCGACACGGATAAGAGAAAGCCAGGATATCTGTTTTATTCCGGATAATGACTACAGACAATTCATAAGCCCGTATGTATCGCTGAAGAGAGGCGACATCTTTCTCCATGACGGCAGGCATCTCGGCTTCCATGAAGGCATTCATCTTTACACAATAGGTCAGCGCAGGGGACTCAATATCCCCTTTGCCGAGCCGCTCTACGTCACAGAAATCAGGCCGGCGGAGAATGCGCTCATCGTGGGTCCTAAAGAGCTTCTGCACCGCCGCTTTCTACAAGCGGATCAGGTGAATATGCTGAGCACGCGGACCAGTGGCAGGGCGCATGCGAGAGTTCGCTATCGGCAGAAAGAGGAACCCTGCACTTACACCGAAAAGGATGGCCGGCTGGAGGTTACGTTTGACAATTCTGTTTCAGCTGTCACGCCGGGTCAGTCTGTGGTATTATACGAAGGAGAGACGGTACTTGGAGGAGGCACGATCCTTCAGGCATCGTAGAAATGCTGTAACTGCCGGGAGAAGTATCTCAGAATACATGGAGGTGCGGCGATGGGACTCTATATCATGATCAGCACTCTGACGGATGAAGGCAGAAAGACAATCAAGAAAAATCCCGAACGTATTCTTGAAGTCAACAAAGAGATTGAAAGGATGGGTGCCAAGGTGCATGCTCAGTATGCGGTTCTGGGCCCCTATGATTTCGTCAATGTGCTGGAAGCGCCCAGTAACGAGGTCATAGCAAGAGTTTCAATGGAGCTGGGGGCGCGGGGAACGATTCAGATTGTGACGCTCGCAGCCATACCAGTGCCCGAATTCATCGAAAAGCTTAAGTAAGGCGCATTGATCTCTATCCTATTCTTGGCCTGCTCGGCGGTTCTTTTCCCGTCGGGTAGGCTTTGCCGTCCCGTATCTCTATATAGTTAACGTCCTCGAGCGCATCGAGGAGCACTTCGATAAAGACCGGCGTGAGGACCGGGGCTATCTCTTCCCGCTCAAACTCTGTGAATCGTTCAAAGATTGCATCGGTCCTGATACCCGGCTCGGCCTCTATTCTTTCCAGTACGGCGATGCCGCGCCGATAAAAGGGCTGGGCATAGTCGCTGTCACTGAGGTCAACCGGTTCGCATTTGAAGTGGGCAAGTGTCCGGTGGTCGCCGCAGAGAAAATGGGAACCCTTCGATTTTCCGGTTCTGGCGTCGTACCAGAACGGCTCTTTTTCGCTTTCAGCCTCCCATTCCGTAGATGCTTTCACGGGGCGGAATCCCGCGCCATCGTACTTTGCCATGGAAGGATCACGCGTATCGCGGCCCCGATACCGGTACATGATGTTCTCGGTATACTTATTGCCTGAGAGATAGACTGCCCAGATCACCGGCATCATCGACGCGAGCAGCCCCGGGCATATTCTGCCGAAGAAGTTCACGCCGTCGTAAAAAAACTCATCTCCAACCTTGTAGTTGAAATGGCAGGGATGTTTTGTCTCGTCTTTCTCAAATCTGATGAGCGTACACCTGACCTTAAACACTCCTCTTACCTCCTGACCTTTGAATGTCTGCGGCTCCACCGCGCGTTTTACTATTGCATGAATAGAGTTCAGGCATCAACAGTAAATCCTCGCGGTAACCCCGTAACATCTTTACATACCGGCGCCGAGGGACTGTAAGAGAAACGAAAAGTATGATTAAATAGTATAGCCGCATGCGAAAAGGAGAAAAGGGGTGAAACCAACAGACTGCTTTGTGGGACCCATGCTTACCGATCTGTACGAACTCACTATGGCCTATGGGTACTGGAAAAAAGGGAAGCACAAAGATAAGGCAGTGTTCGATCTTTTTTTCAGGAAGAATCCTTTTGGCGGCGAATTTACCATCTTTGCCGGCCTCGAGGAAGTTGTGCGCTCTCTGCACGCGTTCAGATTTACCGACCGCGATGTAGAATTTCTCCGGGATGGCACCGTGCATCGAAAAGAAGAGTTGCAGCTGGACTTTGAGGCCGGCATGAGAAACGGTTTCATCAGGAAGAGTCTGAGCGGCTTTGAAGAATTGCGCTACGATCAATGGGGCTCTGAACACTGGGAGCCGAGGACGTATCCGGATGACGATCTGCGCGTTCCGGGACCCATGCGTCATTGCGAGCCTGCTTTCTTTGAATGGCTCAAGAGTATCGATTGTTCCGAACTCAAGCTCTACGCAATTCCGGAGGGCACTATCGTTTTTCCGCGCGTTCCGCTGATCAGGGTTGAAGGGCCGCTAGCCATAGCACAGATGCAGGAGACGACCCTTCTGAATCTGACAAGTTTTCCCAGTCTGATCGCGACGAACGCAGCTCGCTTCAGGCTCGCCGCAGGCCGGGATAAGGGGATGGTCGAATTCGGTCTTCGACGGGCCCAGGGGCCTGATGGCGCTATTTCCGCGTCCCGGTACAGCTACATCGGCGGTTTTAATGGAACGAGCAATGTCCGTGCCGGTCAGCTGTTCGGCCTTCCGACCAAGGGAACTATGGCGCATTCTTACGTCTCCGCCTTTTTCGGTCTGGACGAGATTGCTGATCCTCATCTTGCGGGGCCGGATGGCACAGCGCACAATTTTCTCGACCTGGTGCTTCAGTATCGCCATAAACTCCGTTATGACCACACGAACGACGGGGAGCTTGCTGCATTTATTTCTTATGCGCAGGCTTTCCCTGATGGTTTTCTGGCGCTTGTTGATACGTACAACACGCTGCAATCAGGCGTGCCGAACTTCATCTGCGTCGCCCTCGCACTCATCGAGAGCGGACATAAACCTATCGGCATCAGACTCGATTCCGGCGATCTGGCTTACTTCTCAAAGGAGGCCAGGAAATTACTCAAGAGGGCAGCAAAATCACTTTCGATCGAATCTTTCGGCGCGCTCACCATCCTGGCGAGCAATGATATCGATGAATCGATCCTCTACTCTCTTGCACAGCAGGGACACGAGATCGATATCTTCGGCATCGGCACGCATCTGGTCACCTGTCGCGCGCAACCTGCCCTTGGCTGCGTCTACAAGTTGGTTGCCGTCAATGGTCATCCAAGGATCAAGCTTTCCGATGAGCCCGATAAAATGACAATCCCCGGTCGGAAAGAAGTTTACCGGCTTGTAGGCGATAACCGGCACCCGGTGATAGACCTGATGATTGAGGCAGGCGCAGAACCTCCAAAAACAGGAGAAAGAATCCTGTGCCGTCATCCTTTACGAGAAGCGAAGCGGGCCTACGTGGTACCGAAGAATGTCATACCTCTCCACAAGCTCGTCTGGGATGGACGACAAACGTTCACGTTCCCCTCTTTGGATGCTATCCGCCAATCTGTCATTGACCAGATTTCCTTAATGCGCCCTGATCACCTGCGAGCCGTCAACCCGACTCCGTACAAGGTTTCGGTGAGCGAGGATCTCTACCGCTCCATGCACGAGATATGGATGCAGGAAGCGCCTATTTCCGAGATCACCTGATACCGGTTTGTCTTCAAGCGCCTACCTTCGTTGCCCTTCGGCCTGTCCTTACTCGACGTACCCCAAGGTACGCCTCCGTAGTCCAGTCCTCGGAGCGCCTCGGTATGCATCTTGAATCCAAACCGATACAAGTAATGCGGGGAATGATTGAGCTAATCATTCTTTGAGAAACAGCTGATGGTACTCAGGCTCGGTCAGATATTTTTTCAGCATTTTACAGGTGACGTCAAACACCTCTGCTAAGTCCTCGTCGGACATTCGTTTCAGAACTGTTCTCATCAGATCGTCATCCGAGAATTTCTGCAGATAAACTTGGACTGCATTCTCATCGGATTGCCTGTCGAGACCATACGCCACGATACCACCAAATGTCTCTACGAATTGATGCGAATGCTTTGCCATGACGACACCTTTAGTTTTTTGTTCTAGTGGAATAACTCAGCACAGGATTTGCCGCGCTTTGAACTTATTCCAGTCTGAGCGCTTAACCGGCCGAAATTAATAACGCAAGAAACAGCATCGGTAGCATATTTTTCATCTCGTGGCTGCCTTCGATTTTACAACACAGAGATGGGCGGGAGCGTAACCGATTGGCTCCAACGCTTGGTCATGCCGTAATTTCATCCACCGGCAGTATTTGCTTGCCATGACGAACTGTAAGAACAGAGAGCCTCTTTTCTTCCAAGCGGTAGATTATTCGGTAATTACCGTATATTAATTCCCGTATGGCTCTGTTACGGGTTTCTGGCACGATACGACCACTCTCAGGGAATGCTTTCAGTTCTTCTACTTTCTTGAAAATTGTATTTATCCAGCTTTCTGCAACAACTGGATTGTCCTGGGCTATGTATTCCGCTATCTCGGCGACTCGGTCTACTGCTAGAGGAGACCAAAGAATTTTCATTTTCTGATCCGTTTCAACACAGTCCCTCTGGCATTGCCATGGTCAATTCCTTGCCCGGCCTCTATCTGACCGATGGATGTCTGTATATCCTGGAGCATTTCGATTCTCTCTTGCATGGCTTCGTATTCGCCTGCGTCCAGCAAGACAGCCACGCCCTTCCCATGCTGCGTGATAATCAGAGGGCGCTTGGTATCATGTATCTGTTTGAGGAAGGAAGCAATGCCAGTCCGAAACTCGGACATTGGCCGAATGTCTTCGTTGACTCTAGGTCTTTTCATACAGCACCTCTAACGTACATTATAGCGTACTTTATCTGCGACAGTCAATGTCGTTTATTCCACGGTATAATGAAGAGGCGAATTCAACATCAAAGCGCACCACCGGTGATCAATAAAGCAAAGGGCATGACGGGATTTTCTGGTGGAGTGAAGCACCACCAACACTCGTTCCGGAAAGGAGCCCACCATGCCCTATCGTCATTTTACCACAGAAGAGCGTTACCTCATTGCTCATATGCATATCGCGGAGTTTTCCCTCAGAGAGGGCGAATTCCATGATATAGAAATCATACCCTCAATGTACCGTAACCGCAACCATGTCTTTGTAGCGTTTCCGGTTCCAACACCCAGTTCACCGGGAGGCACGCTTTTTGACCGATCCGGTGGAACGCTTTGTCGGGCTGCTCTTTGGAACTAACTTGACCTGCAAATCACAGCCGACCGCTCGCGCATACTTTTTGAGTGTCGTGATTGATGGGGCGTGCTTACCCGCAGACTCCAGCCGTGACACAGCGCTTTTAGTGGTACCCATCCGTTCAGCAACAGCCTCTTGAGTGAGACCTGACTTTGAACGTGCCGAAAGCATTTCGCGTACGAGGATATATTCCTCTTCAAGGTTATCGTATGCTTCACTAAAGCCTTTACGCTTTCGGGCTTTAATGAGGAAAGCCTCATGATCATGAGGCACAGGATCATATTTAATACCGGCCATCTCTAATCTCCTTCATTCTCTTGCGGGCCAACTTTAATTCCCGTTCCGGAGTTTCTTTTGTTTTTTTCACAAAGGCATGGAGCATTACAATGCGTTTTCGCAGGACGAAACAATAAAACACTCTTCCAATACCTTCGGTGCTCCGAGGCCTCAATTCAAAAAGACCCCTTCCCATGGCCCGTGAATGAGGCATACGTAATTGCGGTCCAAACTCCATGAGCAATTCGACAATTCGCGCATAATCGGCCAGTATGCCCGGGGGCCAACTCTCGATTCCTTCTCTTACATGGGAATGAAAGTACTCGATAGAGTATTTCACAGGGATAGGTTAGCATAATTGCTAACTGCAATCAATATAATTGCGAAGCCCAACACAGAGCGTAAGCGGGAAGCCCCCTTTTTTGGGGGGTCGGCTCCAACGGCTGCTTCGCTTCATCTGTAAACATCTTTTCGGTGACCTACCTTCACTATCCAGACTGTGAGCATCTCGTCTTGAATGGAATAGACGATTCTGTATCGACCCTGACGGACACGGTATCTTTCTTGACCGGTCAATTTTTCATGACCCGCAGGGCGTGGGTTTCGGGCGAGCGTTGCGATGCGTTGGAGGATATTCTTGAGGTCTTTCTTGGGGATTGCCCTGAGATCTTTTTCGACCGATTTCTTGAAATAGACTTTATATTCGGCCATCTCTTTTCAGTCTCTTGACCATCGCGTCGTACGGGATTAACGGCTCTCCGGCTCTTTCTTCGAACGCCGCAAGGTCCTCTGCGTCCTCTGCAAGCGCTTCTCTAACAGCTTTATTTATGAGTTCAGAAACAGATTGTGACGTTTCAACGGCTTTGAGCCGGAGAGCTTTGTGCAAATCCGGGTCTAAATAAACGGTAGCACGCTTGGCTGCTGTTGCCATGATGTCACCTCCATAGTAGCTAAGTAACTATAGCACTAAAACGTTATGACGTCACTAACATGGGACGTAGTTGAAATGTTGACATCTTACTGATTCAGCAGGACATGGCGGATCTCTTCCGCAAACAGATCGGCCCTGCCTCTGGATGCCAGCTTGCTCACTGCTGAGCGCGTGAGACCAAGGGCAGTCCCAATCTCGACACCCGTGACTTTCAGCAAATCAATGGAAAGGTAGCAGATAAGTGCGCGTGCCTGAGCCAGCTTCGATGCTTTGAAGGCACTCTTGATGTGGCCTGGGTCCAGGTCAAGATGGTCTGCAACGGCAGAAATCACCCGATCGATGGAGATGCCTTTTCCGGCGGCCAGGGTTCGTTGGTCATACGTCTCATCGGCCTGCTTCAGGACAGACGTAACAAAATCGCTACTGCCGAGAATCCGCTCATCCCAGGACACAGACTCTCTCTGTGCGTTGAGGGCAGTCCAGCCCCCACTGGACCTTACGAGCCCTCCTCCCGTGAGATCAGACCTTGTGCCTGAAGGAATACCTTTCTCGATAAATGAACGATAGGCATGCTTCCCCTTGAAGCAGGCTACTACGGCATCTGTATTCTGCCACGTGTAACGCTTCTTTCCCATTAGTGTCACCAGTTAAGAACGGATCCACCTTGCCAATGCAGCTGGACCCGCCCCAAGTTGCTTGTTATTGAGTTGAGAGAAGTTGTTTGACGCCGGTTTTGAGGACCCGCCCCTCCGTCTTCTCATGCACATCCCGCACGCATTTTGCTTCATTGCAAGACAGGAACGTCGCGTAAGCAGCGAGAATTACGATTTCGTTCTTTGCGGTTTACCCGTTGAGGCGTTGAGTTTTTTTGATTCGTGCATTCTCCAGCTCGGCCCCTCGATGTTGATGATGATGGAGTGATGGATTATGCGGTCGACGATGGCGGTGGTGACCACGGGATCCCCCAAGTAATCGCCGAGCTCCTTAAAATCAATGTTCGTAGTGATAAGCGTGCTGCCCTTGCAGTACCGGCCATCGATGACCTTGAAGAAGAGGGAGGCGTTCCGCGCGTCTTGCTGTTCCAACCGGTCAAAGCCAAGTTCATCGATGAACAGTATCTCGGGAGAGGTATAGTCTCTGAGCTTCCTGGAGAAGGTGTCGTCGGCCCGGCTGGCCATGAGCTCCGTGAGCATGTCGGCAGCCGTCGTGTAGCGGCACCGGAAGAGCCGGGCGCAGCCCAAAAGAAGCAATGCTTTTGTGATGTGGCTCTTCCCCGTGCCCGAGTTTCCGGCAATCAGAAGCCCCTGCTTCCGCTCCACGAAGTCAAGCTTCGCGATCTCCATGACCTGGGCCTTATCGAGCCCGGTCTGGAAGTTGAAGTCAAAGTCGGCAAGCAGCTTCCTTTCGGGAAGCCGTGACTCCTTTATCCTCCGTTCAATCCTCCGTTCAATCAATGCGTTTGCCTCGACGGCAAGGAGCCGTTCGAGGAGCTCCGTCGGGGCAAGCCCTTTTTCTGCGGCTTCCGACAGTTCTTTCTCAAGGACCTTCTGGATCCCGATCAGCTTGAGCGTTTTCAGATGCTCCCTGATCCTCGTCAGAGTTTCTTCCGGTAGCGTCTTCGTCTTCATCGTTGCTCTCCAAAAGCTCGCTGTATTCATGGAGGGACCGCTGCGCGATCCTCGGCAGGGTATCTTCAAGATTCCGTCGCGCTCTTTCGTTCCGGACGGACTCGAGGGTGCGCTCGTGCGCTTTGGCTCTGAGGATCCTCTCCACCGCTCGTCCGTCAAAGGCATGATACCTGAGGGCATGCTCGAGCGCTTTATGGATGTCGCCGCTTTCGTAGTGCTCTTTCATCCGGAGGATGCAGCGGGCGTGGAAGCCGCAGTTTCTCGGCTGCTTTTCGATGAGCCCCTTGAGGAACGCATCGGCTTGCTCGCCTAAAGCGAGGAACGCCTCACGCACCGGTTCGAGCCCGTACCGCATTCTTTTTGTGACGAAGTGGTTCGGGTCCTCCACCTTTTTACCGGCGCCCGCGGACTCCCTTCCGTGCCGTGCGATGCAATCGATCTCGGGGCTGTAAACGAGGATCTCCTCGTCTGTCGCTTTGAGGCTCAGGATATCGGCGATGTAGCCTGAGGGCACGGAGTACCGGTTCGTCTCGAAGCTGACAAATCCTTCAGCGTCGCAGACCCGTAAGGCCACTTCCGCGGTGTCATAGGGATGGAGGGGAAGGGGCTGGAGTTCCTCTTCATCGAAGAGTTCCAGGGGAGGCTTCCCCGTGGTGCGGTGGACGTGCAGGTCTGATTTTTCCTTGAGCCACCACCGGGCGATTGTCCGCAAGTCTTCCAAGTCCTCGAACTCCCTGCCGCCGAGGAAGTTTCCCTCGATAAATTTAAAAGGCGACTCGATCTTCCCCTTCGTTTCCGGATGCCCGGGCCGGCACGCGATTGGCTTGCAGTTGTAATGGGTAATAAAGCTCGTGAATGCGGGGTTGAAGACGGGCTTTCCCGCCTCCCACCGGAGCACAACGGTCTTCTCGGAGTCATAGAGGCATTCCCTTGGTACGCCCTGATAATACTGGAAGGCGTCCTGATGCCGGCGGATCAGGCTATAGAAGTCGCGGCGTGTCGTGAAGTCGATATACTGCCGCCGCGAGAAGCCCAGAATATAGGAGAAGCACTGGACCGTCCCTTTACCCGTTCGGGTAAAGGGGATCGTGTAGGGGCTCCAGTCCATCTGGCCCTGAACCCCTGGGCCTGTTTCAAACCGGATGATTGGTTCCTTACGGGGCCTTAGGTCCGCGAGCCGCTCGCGCAGTATCGTGATGCCGCCGGTAAAGCCCGCTTCCACAAGCTTCTCATGGAGCCGCACGGCCGTGATTTTCGGGTATTTCTCCACAATCTTTTGTAACTCGGGCTCGAAGGCATCGAGCTTGCTTACCCGCTTCAGCCTCTTCGTGAGGATGTCGTGGCCTGAGTTCCTTTGTCGCTCATGGGTTCTCAAGATCCTCCGGACGGCGTTCCTGGACGTGCCGAAGTGACGGCAGAGCGATCGTATCGACCACCCCTCGTTGTGCATGATGATCAGGGTGTGTTCAAATTCCTGGCGGCTCATGTACCTCTTTCCTTCAAGACGGCCACCGCGGCTTCAGCGGAGGCACGTGCCGCGCTCAAAAGACCGGAGAGCATGTTGGCTTCCACGGGGGTGAGCATCGCGACGCTCTTGGCAACCGATCTCGCGATGCGATCAAGGGTGAGGAGCCGCTTTGCAAGAAGAGGCTTCGGCTCGTTCGGCTTCACGACTTCCCAGGGCCTCGCGAGTATGCACTGCTGTTCCCAGCGGGGACGGGAGGCGAGATAGGCCAGGAGCTTCACCGCCTCTCTGGTCGAGAGCCGGTGCTTGACGAGGGATGCCGCCAGCTCCTTCTGGTTGCCGCGCGGCAACGTGGCGAGCTCCCTTCCCACGGTTGCCGGCAGGAGCCCGAGCCTGATATCTTCGAGCACTTCCTCGCAGAGCTTTTCTACCAGGGCTATCCTCCGGCTCACCCAGCTCTTGTGCCTGCCCAGCAATACCGCGATTTCCGTCTGCGTGAGCCCGTCCTCGCGGTGGAGGGAAGCAAGCACCATCGCCTCTTCCAGTTCACGTATTGGCCTCAAGTGGTTCAACTGGATAATCGCGGCCTTGCAGACACGCTCGGTCGCCTCCAGGATCCTCGCCTTGAGGGTCTCCTTCCCGATACGGCGGCAGGCCCTCAGGCGTTTGAACCCGTCGATCAGTTCGTAGCCTTCTATCCTGGCACAGACGACCGGGGTGAGTTGCCCGTACCGTTGTAGCGACTTGAGCATAGCTTCATCCGCCCGGGGATTCACGATCCTGAGGCTTCCATATTTTTCTCCCATCTGTGCCACGGGTATATCTTCTATGCGTCCATCCACGAGAGTCAGCATAACCTCGAAGGGAAGAAATGCGAAGCGGGTCATCTCTTTGCAATCAGCCATCGCACGTGTATCCCCTTGCAACAACGCCGATTTCGACGATGAGCTCGTCCATCTTTGCAATCTTCCCGTACAGAGGGACGAGCCGGTAACGGCCCGAAGCGAGAAGGGTCTTCGCGTGGTGCTCGTCCATCTTTGCAATCATGCGCCGCTGCCGGTTCCGCTGTCTCTGCAGGAGGCGGTTTTGCTCTTGGTAGACCGGATGACTCTTCCGGTAGTGCCTCCAGTACGGTCGGTTCCTTTCGCGCCATGCTCTCTGGGCCGCAGCCTGGTTCTCGCGGTAGTCGGGATCGCTTGCGAGCTTTTCTTTCTGCCAGCTCTTCTTCCGGGCCCGCTGGCAGTCGGCGCTTCCGCAGTACCGCTGCTGCTTAACAGCGGGATGGGGAATAAACTTTCTCTTGCAGTGGGGACACCTCTTCTCCATGTGACTCCTTCCGCTATTACGTCGGTTGGGAAGAGTGTGCAGCAAAAAAGCTGCGCAGGAAAAGAGGACGGGTGTTACCGGGAAGACAGAGGATTCAACTGTACGGGGGTATCGGGGTGGGTCTCAAAACCGATGTTCTTGCGGTGGGTCAAAAATCGGCCAAATGGGTCTCTTCAACGGCGAGAGGTGGGTCCGGTCTTCGCCGGTGTTTCTATTTCCCATGATCACCCCGTGACCGGACCACGGGTATTCTTCCAGGGCACGGATGTCCTCCACGATAGGGGTGCGCACACGCAATGGGTTGAGGTGTATGTAGCGGACAAGCTCCAGGAAATAGGGATCCTCTTCGCAGAGTACGGACTTATAGCGGTTTTGAAAGAGATGGCCTGCCCTTCGGTACCGTCGATTGAAGTACTGGGCATAGCCGGTCAACAGGCGGCGCATGACCGTGGAAAGGGAGACAGTACCGGTCTTCAGCAGAAGGTGGCCATGGTTGGGGAGAAGCGCCCAGGCGTAACACGACGTGCGGGTATCGTCAAGAATTGCGCCGAAACGTTCGAGAAAGGACTCGTAGTCTCGAGTGTCTCTGAATATGGCCTTTCGTTCTATTCCCCGGAAGATGATATGGTGCACTGAACCGGGGGCATCCAGGCGAGCCTTGCGCGGCATGGAAACATCATGGCATAGCGTGCACTTCTTGTCATCATTTCGACAACGTTCCCCTTTCCCCGCCAGCTGCTCACACTGCTCCCCGACGAGGAGTAGTTTCCCCGCCAGCTGCTCACACTGCTCCCCGACGAGGAGTAGGGTGCGGAGCAGGACGAATATGACCCGTAGCCGCGAGAGCGACTACCACATACGGGGCAGGCCGCTGCCCCGCTCGCTGTGCGATGTCCATATACTGGTGCTGTGCATCTAGCCATGTCGTAATCCTCCCATTTTGTAATCGCTATTTCATCTACTCTTCTAACCCAACACCATGCTCACCTGCGCGGCAGATGACAGTGAATAGAAGAAAGACTGCACGAAACGATCCCAATGTTCTTCCGCGTCAGGTGCAGCTAATCGTTATAGCGCCTCTCTTCTTAATCGAAAGGTTATCTCAATCGTCCAGTCCTTGGAGAAGCGAAAGATACATCTACGCCGGCTTTCAGACCTCCGTGATCTCTCATATGGCCTATGCTATAGAGCAGCAGTCGGAGCATTTACATCGGCTAACAGGGTTCTACGTGTTACAAACTTAAGCCGCTCCTTCCATCAGGTGTTGGAAACGACGATACTAGGGCCCGGAAGCGTTCATCATTAAGAAGGCCTTTTAGTGAATGTCTAAATGCTTTTACAAAATAATTATCCTCACCAAAGGGTGCAAAAATTTCAAGCACACCAGAACTCTCATTTTCAAAGACAAATACGACTTTCTTTTCAGCAACGGAAAAGACTTCCCAGTGGACGGAGAATCTTACGTTACCCTTACGTATCGGGATTTGCTGACTGAAAGTTCTTGCAGAACAGAGATTGTGACCTGTGACCAGTATTCTTGCTGCTAAAAGAAGCTCATTTCCTGTTGATATAGATGTTCCAAAAAGAGAAGTTGGTTTTTCTACCAGGCAAAAATTGTACTGTTTTGCCATATTTTCAAATTCATTATGATAATCACCCCGACTGTATTCTAGAACTCCGCTTTCCCATATTAGCGGAGCGGGATGCACGCATAAGTTCCCTTGCCGTTTTTCTCCCAAGACTGTCCCCTTAGGGACATCAAAGACGACCCGATCCAGGAGCAACGGCCTCGATGGGAGATTTGCAGGCAAAGCGGATACCTCTGGCACTGCCACCTGGGATACCATTGGAAGCGGATTGGATGCGCATCCCTGTAAAATAAAACAAGAGAGAAGTAGCAACAATGGCCCGGGTCGCATAATAGCAACACCTCCTTCTATTCCTATAACACCAAGTTGAGCGGGAGCGCTTGCGCGATCCGCTCCAACGGCTCGTTGGGCTCTTTCGCTCTTTATACGTGTTGCCATGCATTCCTTTATGTCTTTTCTTTTCTGAGAAATCGCCTGAAGGCTCTTAGACCGATTGTCAGAGCGCAAATTAATATTAGGCAGGCAGGTAGTTCCGAGACAACATTCCGTAATAGCCAATACAAACACACCGCTATTATGCACGTCAAGAATGCCAACAAAAACGACAGGGTTAAGGGGATGACATCGTCTTTTAGTCACCGGTCTTAGGCCCTCTCTGGGATCGTGGAATGACATAAAGAAATCCAATTTTTGACGAGTCTCTTTTGAAGTTATTTTTTTAAACAGCCCCACCGGAACTACCCTCCCACGGCACGTGCCATACTATTATCAAGTCCCCTCCTGCTAGGCCCAACAACGAGGTCAGCTACGAGGCCGCCGTTTGGCCGAGTTAGCTGCACCGCCTCGTTCGGTGCCTTTCTTCTCCGAGAACAGATAAGGAACCTCAATATCCTGTCACCTCGCGATGAAGTCGACTTGTTCCAATGTAAATCCGAGTTGCCACCCATGACCAAGAATAGTGAAGTCAAACCGGTCGGCGGTGTGAGAATGATAGGATTCGTTTATGCAAAGACCGTCAATCCACAGTTCTCGATCGGGATCGGCTTTGTCTATGTCTTGGAATCCCCACTTCAGGTTTTGTACGGTCGCAAACATCAGCTTTGCGTCAGCGACGTGCAATTCATTGCTGGGGGTCATTGGGATTTCCCAGCAGTCTCGGTTAAGAGGAATCGTGAGCCTTTCTCCTCTCAAGATGACGTCCTTTCGGAGAAAGCGGGCGTCGTGAATGAGGCTACTCAAGAATGCTAGATCGTGTAGAAACTGCGGAGGAAGTCGGAGCTTATAGCGTACCTTTTTTGGCTTCCCGGCGAAATATTGGAAGAAGATTTTCGTAAAGTCCGGTTGCGTCATTTTATGCCTTTATCCATAGACCGAACATGGGGATCAGCCACGACTGTAAGGAGTTGGCTGCATCCGGTCGTTAGGCAAGCATTTCTTCTATGCTTGAGTCTTTAATTCCGTCTATTTTAACGCATTTCATTTGTTAATGAGCCAACCCCCTTCCTTATTTGTCATCCTTGAGATTTGAGATAGTCTTGTCACTGCCAGCTTTCTCAAAGATTTATCCGGAGACAGTTGCAGCACTTTCTCGAATTCGCTTCTGGCTTCTCGAATTCGTTCTTGCTTCTTGTGGATTTCAGCCAGGTTGCTAAGGAGAATGGCTTGCACAGCAGCGTCTTGCGTGTATTGGATCGCCTTCAGGCAACAGCTTTCTGCGCTCTGATAGAGTCCAAATTGCACGTATGCATAAGCCATTCTCTGATATACCGGAACTAAATTCTTATTTAATGAGGCTGTCTGTTCAAAGACCTGCTTCGCAGCTTCTTGCTGCCCCAAAAGCTCATAAATAGCGATCAACAGGAAACGCAGTGATTCGTCAGATTTTGCCGTCAGGGCCTTGTTGCAATGATCCAGAGCCTCTTGAAACAGCCCTTTCCGTACCAATGATGCTGCGCTTCCGGAGTGGGCATAGAAATTGTCTTGGTCGAAAAGTAACGCTCTCTTGTAATATTTTATAGCTCGATCGATATCACCGGCCTTGTAAAGATAGTTCCCGTATTCAGCAAGACATGACGCCCGCGTATGTCTCAAGGACTCTCCGTAGAAGAGAAAGCTGAGAAAAATATGGGCTATTTTAAGAAAAGCGCCGATGATCATTCTATGTGAATTCCATTTTAAAGCGCATATGATCCGGAAACACCCCTCCCTTGGTCAATACCACGGTTGCTACAAACCGGCTGTATCCATCAATAATTGTCCTTCCTTTTAGCCTAACATGGAGCTAACCTAGCCGGCGTTTTTGCCGGGTCAGGTTCAGCGGCTTGTTATGAAATGTTTTCAATTTGTTTGCCTCATGTTACAGACGTAGTGCGATCCTCGATCAAGATACCCATTTAATTTTCGAGCGAACGTATTCCCAAGACTCGCCTTTTCGGATGAGGCTATATTCATAACCCCACGCCGACAGCGGAGCCCAATAGTAGCTTAGTTCAACTTTTGCAGTGCCACCATCGATGTCTATGCCGTCTATGGAGAATAATTCCGCCCAGTCTACCTCAGGGTGGTAGATCAGGCCTGAATACGTACTGCAAAGCAACATGCCCACAGAAGCTGGCTTTATCTTTACTCTTTGATCGTCGAGGCCAGCTGTAATGCTGGAGTCCGGATTTTTGCCAAATACCTGTATGTAGTAGGTATACCTCTTTTTCGTAGTATCTGCCTCTTGCCTCGTTTGTTCAAACAGCCTATGCACAAGATACCTCACAACCGCCTGCTCGTCAGCAGACAGCCGCGCAACTTTTTCATCCCTTAGAATGGGGGCGATACAGAAGCTATCTTGGTAATAAAGGGCTTTGGAACAACTAATTGTCCCGAGAATAACGAAGCAGAGCAGGGCCAGTAAAGACGCCTTATGGAGGTATAGAAGCCATGTGTTGATCATGTTCTACACTTCATAACGTTTAGATCAGCAGAAGGTTCGCACGTATAACGCGCCGCGTAAAGCGGCGAAGACGTAGTTATGCGTGCGGTTCTTCTGCTGCATCTATTTGTTGGACTCGCTTTTCATTTTATCCCCTTTCCCCTGCTATGGGAAATATATTCGACAGGATGTCAGAACGGATGGGCATGAGAAGTTTTTAAAACAAGTCTTTGGAGGTTTTTGAACATCTTTTGTCGTGCGCGGGATGTCTGAGGCGGTGAGGATGACCGGTGATAGGGCCAAGAAGGGACGGCAGAGCAAAGTTCCCCCTTGGGCGTGCCTGGATTGGCGGATATTACGCAGCATGCGGTATGACCTCGTGCCCTCGCGGAGGATCGCTAATGCGTAGGAGCGGACGTCCGCATACAGGACAGCACTCAGGGTAGTCATGTCTCTTTTCTGGCTGCCACTCGATCTCCTCGGACATGGTAGGTTCAAGTCCCAAGGATGACCGGCACAGGGATAACTCCTCTTGTGCGGTCGTCGCATAGAGGCCGTAGTAGCGGACTCTCTTCGTGTGGGGTGCGGGAACGTGAAGGAGGTATCTTTTTATGAAGTCGGCCACAGGCAGCGTCATGGTATCGCGTCCCTGTGCAGCGCGGTGGCTGAAGGCGACGTGTTCATTTGCATGGGAGATGATGCGTCTGTTGGAGATGGCGCCGCCTCTAATGTAGCGGGAGAGGTAGATCAGTATGCCCTTCCCGTGGTCGTAGCGCTCTCTGATGTGGACGTTCCACTTGGTACGGCCCAGCTTGTTCTTGAGGTTGGTCCATTGCTGCATGGTCATAGCAGCAGGCAGGGTCATCGTGCCTCGCTCAACCGCATCGTTGAGCAGAGCGAGAAACTTCCCACGGAATACGGCCATGACGGCACGAACGGGAAGAAGATAGCCTTGCTGTCTTGTCCCGATCCATCGGTCGTCATTGAGGCCGCCCTTGGTGACAAGGGAGTGGATATGGGGATGGAGGATCATGGTCTGACTCCACGTGTGGAGCGTTGCGATGATGCCCGGTTTTGCGCCGATGTGTCCCGGGTCGAGAAAAAACTCGTAAAGGGTGTCCCTCACACAGGTAAAGAGAAGCGTGGTCATAATCCTCACATTCAGCAGCCACAAATCGTTCAGTTCATGGGGCAGCGTGAAGATCATGTGATAATGACCGCAGGGAAGAAGTCTCACCTTCTGCCGTTCCAGCCACTGTCCGATGCGAATCCAATTGCACTGCGGACAGATCCGATGGCGGCATGAGTTATACCACTGCCGGTGATAATGCCCTTCCGGACACGCTTCCACATGACCACCCAGCACAGCCGTACGGCATATCATCAGCGCACGAGCGGCCTTCCGCACATGATACGGCAGCGGATGTGTTTGCTCATAGGTTTTATACGCCTTTACCATAATGTCTTGAAGTGTAGGGGTAGCCACGAGGCTTATCGCTAACGACCGTAACTTATTGGGATGATTCCATTAAATGTATTTAATTTAGTCCAAACGTTTAGATCAGCAGAAGGTTCGCACGTATAACGCGCCGCGTAAAGCGGCGAAGACGTAGTTATGCGTGCGGTTCTTCTGCTGCATCTATTTGTTGGACTCGCTTTTCATTTTATCCCCTTTCCCCTGCTATGGGAAATATATTCGACAGGATGTCAGAACGGATGGGCATGAGAAGTTTTTAAAACAAGTCTTTGGAGGTTTTTGAACATCTTTTGTCGTGCGCGGGATGTCTGAGGCGGTGAGGATGACCGGTGATAGGGCCAAGAAGGGACGGCAGAGCAAAGTTCCCCCTTGGGCGTGCCTGGATTGGCGGATATTACGCAGCATGCGGTATGACCTCGTGCCCTCGCGGAGGATCGCTAATGCGTAGGAGCGGACGTCCGCATACAGGACAGCACTCAGGGTAGTCATGTCTCTTTTCTGGCTGCCACTCGATCTCCTTCGGACATGGTAGGTTCAAGTCCCAAGGATGACCGGCACAGGGATAACTCCTCTTGTGCGGTCGTCGCATAGAGGCCGTAGTAGCGGACTCTCTTCGTGTGGGGTGCGGGAACGTGAAGGAGGTATCTTTTTATGAAGTCGGCCACAGGCAGCGTCATGGTATCGCGTCCCTGTGCAGCGCGGTGGCTGAAGGCGACGTGTTCATTTGCATGGGAGATGATGCGTCTGTTGGAGATGGCGCCGCCTCTAATGTAGCGGGAGAGGTAGATCAGTATGCCCTTCCCGTGGTCGTAGCGCTCTCTGATGTGGACGTTCCACTTGGTACGGCCCAGCTTGTTCTTGAGGTTGGTCCATTGCTGCATGGTCATAGCAGCAGGCAGGGTCATCGTGCCTCGCTCAACCGCATCGTTGAGCAGAGCGAGAAACTTCCCACGGAATACGGCCATGACGGCACGAACGGGAAGAAGATAGCCTTGCTGTCTTGTCCCGATCCATCGGTCGTCATTGAGGCCGCCCTCGGTGACAAGGGAGTGGATATGGGGATGGAGGATCATGGTCTGACTCCACGTGTGGAGCGTTGCGATGATGCCCGGTTTTGCGCCGATGTGTCCCGGGTCGAGAAAAAACTCGTAAAGGGTGTCCCTCACACAGGTAAAGAGAAGCGTGGTCATAATCCTCACATTCAGCAGCCACAAATCGTTCAGTTCATGGGGCAGCGTGAAGATCATGTGATAATGACCGCAGGGAAGAAGTCTCACCTTCTGCCGTTCCAGCCACTGTCCGATGCGAATCCAATTGCACTGCGGACAGATCCGATGGCGGCATGAGTTATACCACTGCCGGTGATAATGCCCTTCCGGACACGCTTCCACATGACCACCCAGCACAGCCGTACGGCATATCATCAGCGCACGAGCGGCCTTCCGCACATGATACGGCAGCGGATGTGTTTGCTCATAGGTTTTATACGCCTTTACCATAATGTCTTGAAGTGTAGGGGTAGCCACGAGGCTTATCGCTAACGACCGTAACTTATTGGGATGATTCCATTAAATGTATTTAATTTAGTCCAACAATTAAGTATACAGAAAAACTTCTGCCTTTTTCCGGAAAATGCAGAAAAAATTCTGTATAACACCCTCTAAAACCTGCTTTTACAGAATGCCTCTTAAACGCTGAACTGTCAACAAACTTCATACACCAAGGGGCTCCTTACGTCATCCCGGCTTATTCAAGACGTGGCTTATTCAAGACGTGGGTGTAAATCACCGTAGTGGAGACATCCTTATGGACCAAGAGTTCCTGAGCAGTCTTGATGTTATAGTTTGCCCCCTACAGGTGGTTCGCAAAGGAATGGCGGAAGATACAGGCGCCCGCTTCGTGTATGCAGCCAGACACAGATCCCCTTTCACAATTATACTGGCCATTTCTGTTCTGTAAATTATCTATTGAGACAAGGGCGACCGTTGCGGAACCATTATCAGGAGGCAGCGTCACTACTTAAGAATGGACTTGGCATTTAGGCGGCTCAGGGATCAGCCACGAACGTACGGCGAAGAATAAGTTGTCGCTCGCGTCAAACGGCGACTGGTGTGAGACTATACACCCGAGCCAATCGACTGGCAGCCTTCAAGTCCTCTCTTCGCAGGGCCTCGCGCACGTCGTCCAGCTTTTGTGCATCGTCCAACGATAAGTACGGGGACCAGCCTTCGTCCCCATCGATCAAATCGATGTCGACCTCTGCAATATATCCGCCCTCATGAATCAGTTTTGTCTGGCGCCGTCTCCTCATGTCTTTCTCCTTATAAAATCGTCAGACCACCGCTCCGGGTCTGGCTTGTATGCCGTCACCAGAACGGCGGGCCCCTGTCCACCTCGAGGAATTCCCCATACCGTATGCAAGGGGCGACCATTCGCATCCATCTGCAGCACGAGCACACACGGACCCTTCGGATAATCAGGATAATCCTCCACGACTACACCATCGACAACGCCGCCAATCACATCCCTCACGTAAATACCGTCAGCAGCCAACTCGTCGTATCCGTGGTCCGAGATCACTACCTGCGTCTGTCTCACGAGCTCAACAATTCTCTCAAACGTGTTGCTCATTCTTGAATTGTAACCCCAGGTTCTTTATTAAGCAATAGGATTTGGATAACAGGGAGTGGAAGAAGCGCCCGGTTTGATGGCTATATTACGTCATATGGCAGGTCGCATTTTGATGGATAACGAGGCGATCCGAGGCTTGGACTACGCAGGCGTACCTTGGGGTACGTCGAAGGAGGACAGGCCGAAGGGCAACGAAGTTAGGCGCAAAAGGCGACCTGGCGTTTCAGAAGATGGAGACGGATTTTTGGGCCACCAGCAGCAGCTCCCTGGGTAGTATCCCTGTGTACAGCAATGCGGCTATGCAGATGAGTATTACGATCACATACGCGGGTGAAAGATCGATGGCGCCGAGCTCCCGCTCCGGCTCCTTGAAGTACATGTACATCAGGACCCTGAGGTAGTAATAGGCTGCCACGGCGCTATTGAGCATGCCTATCACGGCGAGCCAGTAATACTGCGACTTGATGGCGGCGCTGAAGACGTAGAACTTGCTCATGAAGCCGCCGAGCGGCGGAATACCCGTCAAGGAGAGCAGAAAAATGGTCATGGAAAGCGCGACGAAGGGATGGCGCGCGGCAAGACCCGCATAGCTCTCGATCTCCTCGTTCGGCTCCCCTTTCCGTCCCAAAAGCATCACCACCGAGAAGGCGCCTATATTCATGAACGCATAAACCATGAGGTAGAAGAGAATGCTCGATGAGAGAACCTTATCACCGGTGACAAAAGCCACCAGAATGTACCCGGCGTGAGCAATGCTGGAGTACGCGAGAAGCCTCTTCACGTTATTCTGCACCAGGGCAATGATGTTCCCCACGATCATGGTCAACACGGCTATGAACCAGAGAATGGCAGACCAATCTGCTACGAAAGGCAAGAAGCCCGTATAGAAAACCCGCAAGAAGGCCCCGAACGCGGCCGCCTTCACGCCTGTCGCCATGTACGCGGTGATCGATGTGGGCGCCCCTTCGTAGACATCCGGGGTCCACATATGGAACGGCACAGCGGCGATCTTGAAGCCGAAGCCTACAATCAGCAGGGCCATGCCGCAATAAAATGCGGGAGTGATATCGAAGCAGTGTTCTTTGATAAGATAGGCCAGTTCTTTGACATCGATACTGCCGGAAGTGGCATACGTCAGCGCGATGCCATAGAGGAGGAACGCGGTCGCGAACGCGCCGAGCATGAAGTACTTCAGGGCTGCTTCCACCGACTTCAGGTTACCACTGAGAAGGCCGCACAGCACATAGATTGCCAGAGACATCACTTCGAGACCGATAAATATTGTGACAAAGCTGTTTGAGGAGACCATCACCATCATGCCGAGCACACCGAGCAGAAGGAGCGCGTAATACTCGCCGAAGCCTATCTCTTCCCTTGCAGCGTAACGGAGGGAGACAATGGAGATGAGTGCGAGAATGATGAGAAAAATGGATTTGAAGAACGTGCCAAACGTATCTATAACGTAAAGGCCGTTAAATGGCTGCACGTTCATGTTCCAGAGGCAACGCGTGTAATAAAGGGCTGCAAGGGCTCCCGCCAGGCAGATGATTCCGGATGCCACGCTTGCGCCTTTTTCCTTGCGGAAGGCTTCAACCATGAGCACCAGGAGCGCGCAACCGGTTACGATAAGTTCCGGAAAGACCCACCGGAACGCTGAGAATAGCTGCATTAAATCCATAATGAGGCCCCTACTCCGCAGGCTTCTTCAATGTCGTATTGGATGTCCCGGACGTATCGAGGACCACCTTTACCTTGGTACTCTCGGAAGCCGTGTAGTATGCGTTTCTCTCTTTCACAAATTTCAGATAACCTTCAACCGATGTATCCATCTTCTTAAAAAACATCTTCGGATAGACGCCCATGAGGACTATGAAAAAGACGATGGAGCAAAGAATCAGCACCTCTCTTTTTCCGAGGTCTATAAGTTTTCTGTTCTCCTCTTTTTTCACCTCTCCGAACATCACCCGCTGGAACATCCAGAGCATGTAGACAGCGCCCAGAACCACGCCCGTGGTGGCGAGTATACCGTAGAGCATGTTCGCGCGGAACGCGCCGAGCAGTATGAGGAACTCCCCGACGAAGCCGTTCGTGCCGGGCAGCGCCACGGATGAAAGCGTCACGATCATGAAGAAGATCGCCAATATGGGCATAGGTGTGGCAAGGCCACCAAAGTCGGCTATCATCCTTGTATGTCTTCTTTCATAGAGCATACCGACGATGAGAAAAAGGCCGCCGGTGCTTATGCCGTGATTCAGCATCTGGTAGATGCTTCCCTCCATGCCCTGCATGTTGAACGCGAACATGCCGAGCATCACGTAGCCGAGGTGGCTCACACTGGAGAAGGCGATCAGCCGTTTCAAGTCGGGCTGCATCATGCTCACCAGCGCGCCGTAAATGATACCCACAAGTGCCAGGATCGAGATGATCGGTATGGCAGCATGCGCGGCAGCAGGAAAGAGAGGAATGGCAAACCTCAGAAAGCCGTACGTTCCCATTTTCAGGAGCACGCCGGCAAGGATCACGCTGCCTGCCGTGGGCGCCTCTGTATGAGCATCGGGCAGCCACGTGTGCACAGGAAACATGGGAACCTTAATAGCGAAGGAGAGCGCGAAAGCCGCAAACAGCCAGTACTGTAAATTCACAGGCACATGCGCATTGTAGAGTTGAAGCACGTCGAACGTGTAGATACCGGTGGCTTTGTAGAACTGAAAATAGAGCGCGAATATGGCAAGCAGCATGAGCACGCTTCCGGCCATGGTAAAGAGGAAGAACTTAATTGCAGCATATATGCGTTTCGGGCCTCCCCACACGCCGATCAGAAGGTACATGGGGATGAGCATCAGCTCCCAGAAAATATAGAAAAGCACGAGGTCGAGGGCGCAGAGCGTGCCGATCATGGCTGTTTCAAGAAAAAGGAAGGTGATGTAATACTCCTTCACTCTCGTCTCTATAGCCCGCCATGAACAGAGCACGCAGAGCACGGTTAGGAACGTAGTGAGCAGGATGAGCAGGAGACTGATACCGTCAATCCCGAGCGAATAAGTGATGCCCCATTCCGGGAACCAGGGAGCCTTCTCCACGAACTGCATGCCCACGGTCTTGTCATCAAAATAAAAGTAAAGAGGTATCGAGAGCGCGAACTCGATCAACGAGATGACGAGCGTAAAACC
This sequence comes from uncultured delta proteobacterium, assembly GCA_963825005.1. Classification (GTDB taxonomy): domain Bacteria; phylum Desulfobacterota; class Syntrophorhabdia; order Syntrophorhabdales; family WCHB1-27; genus JADGQN01. The sequence continues at coordinate 144,348 of CAWGRP010000006.1, forward strand.
CTTTATATAGGTCGCATGTTCCCTGCGCACAAAAAGCAGGGTGACCGCGCCCAGCAGGGGAACAAAGATCAATACGCTCAGAATGGGAAAGCAAAAAGCGCCCATAGATACTCCCTTACATGATCACTCGTACAACGAGATAACCGATGACGATTATGGCTCCGACGATCATCGCAAACGCGTAGCCCTGCACGTAGCCCGCCTGCAGCTGCCTCAGTAAGCTGCCGCACCAGCCGAGCAAGGCTGCGATGCCGTTTATCGAGCCATCGATGAGTATCTCATCAACGAAGGTTTTACAAAAAATGGCAAGCCCCCGGATGAAGCGCATCACGGTCGCCCCGTAGATCTCATCCACGAAATACTTATTATAGACGGCGCGGTGCAGCCCTGAGAACCTGGCAACGAAGCGCTTCGGTAATTCCGGATTTTTGATATAGAACAGATAGGCGATAAAGATACCGATGAATGCGATAATCACCGAGAGGATCATCAACGTCCACTCAGCCGATGTTTCCTCGCCGCCGCCTGTAGAAGCGAAAGCCGTGCCGATTACATTCACTATATTGAGGCCCCCGGCATGCGCAACCTCCGTCGCATGTTCCCCTCCCCCGCCGAAGACCGGCTCGAGGAACTGCTCGATGCGGTTTGCACCGCCCAGGATGTGCGGCACGCCTACGTAGCCGCCAATCACCGCTAGTACGGCCAGGATCATCAAAGGTATGGTCATCACTTTCGGAGACTCATGGATGTGGTGCTTCACTTCTTCGGATGCCCTGCACTCCCCGTGGAAGGTGCCGAAGAGCAGCCTGAACATGTAGAAGGCTGTCATGCCCGCAGCTACGGCCGCGATGACCCAGATAATCCGGTAGTTGCCGCCTGCGCTGAAAGCCCTCCAGAGTATCTCATCCTTGCTGAAGAAGCCCGAGAATCCCGGAACACCGGCGATGGCGATGCAGGCGAAAACAAAGGTCCAGTACGTAATGGGGATCTTCTTCCTCAAGCCGCCCATCTTTCGCATGTCCTGTTCGCCGCTCATCGCGTGGATCACGCTTCCTGCGCCGAGAAAGAGGAGCCCTTTGAAGAACGCATGGGTCATCAGGTGAAAGATGCCTGCGGCGTACGCGCCCACGCCCACGGCGACAAACATGTAGCCGAGCTGGCTCACCGTCGAATAGGCAAGCACCCTCTTTATGTCGTTCTGTGCAAAGCCGATGGAGGCTGCGAAGATCGCAGTGAGCACACCGACAAGGGCTACGATAAACATAACTTCAGGCGCCATGCTGTAGATAAAGTTGAGGCGCGCCACCATGTAGACGCCGGCCGTAACCATGGTAGCCGCGTGGATGAGAGAGCTGACCGGGGTGGGGCCTTCCATTGCGTCGGGAAGCCAGACGTAGAGAGGCAACTGTGCCGACTTGCCTGTGGCGCCGATAAAGAAAAGGAGCGTGATCAAGGTGGCGCTGCAGGCGCTCAACAGGTGAGCGTTCTCCTGTATCTCTCCGTAATTGAGCGTCCAGACACCCTGGGCCCCGAGAGTTACGAAAAGCGTGAAGATGCCGAGGAGGAACCCGTAATCACCGATCCTGTTGACGATGAAGGCTTTCTTGCCTGCGTTCGCCGCCGAATCCTTGCGGAACCAGAAACCGATGAGAAGGTAAGAGCACAGGCCGACGCCTTCCCAGCCCACGAACATGAGCAGAATATTGTTCGCGGTCACGAGGATCAGCATCATAAAAACAAAGAGGTTGAGATAGGTGAAGTAGCGCGGGTAGCCTTCGTCATCGTGCATGTAGCCCGCAGAATAGACGTGGATCAGGAAGCCGACGCCGGTCACCACGAGACACATGATGATGGAGAGCGGATCGATCCTGAAGCCCACCGTGGCGTTGAATTCCCCGGAGCTGATCCAGTTGAAGATGTCGCGTTCAAAGATGCGCTCTTCCGGCGGCAGCTGAAAAAACTGGAAAAGTATCACTACCGAAACGATGAACGAGGCGAGAAGGGCCAGGCAGGCAACCGAGGATACAACCGCCTTCGGCAGCTTCTTCCCCAGAAACCCGTTGATGAGAAAGCCGATCGCCGGGAATACAGGTATGAGCCAGATGTAATCAGCCATTGGTAACCCCAAATGAAAGGGTCCTGGGTCCTGGGTCCTGGGTCCAGCAAAAACCAGAATACCCTAAGCGCTCTTTAGAAATATTCCTCATACTTTCTCTTAATCCCCTCGGTTCTCTCTATTCCCTCTGACAGGACCCGGGACCCTGGCCCCTGGACCCTGTCTTCCTATCCCTTTAACAAATTTATCTGATCCAAATTGACGCTTCCCTTCAGACGGAAGACCAGCACGAAAATAGCGAGGCCTACGGCAGCCTCAGCCGCGGCAACGGTCATCACAAAAAAGACGAATATAACGCCGTCCAGGGAATTGAGCCCCTTGCCTGCGGCAATGAAAGCGAGATTGACGCCGTTCAGCATCAGCTCCAGACACATGAAGACAATAATGGCGTTCCTCCTCGTGATCACGCCGATAGCCCCGATCGTAAAAAGAATCGCACTGAGCGCAAAATAGAGGCTCTGCGGTACTTCCGGCAGCGTGGGCATCCTAATCTTTCCTCCGTTTGGACAGGATAACGGCACCGACTATGCCGATCAGAAGGAGGATGGATGCGATCTCAAACGGAAACATATATTTTCCATACAGGACCATCCCCACGGCTCTCACGTTTCCAAATCCGTTCAGCATTTCAGTCGTGAACGGACCCCTCTTCCCGGTGACCCTGAAAGAGAGCACAGCAGCCACAACTTCGAGAAAAAGAATGACTGTAATGAAAGAAGCAATGATCTTCGCGCTCGTTATCTTCCCGGTGAGCTCCTGCTCCGTCTCAAGGTGAATCAGCATAATCACGAAAAGGATCAGCATCATGATCGCCCCCGCGTATACTATCACCTGGGCAACCGCTATGAACTGCGCGTTGAGACTGAGGTAGATAATGGCAATTGAAAAGAAAGCGACAATGAGCCAGAGCGCGCTGTGCACGGGATTGCGGCGCGTCACCATGAGGAGCGATGCCGCAATCGAGACAAGTCCCGCTACAATGAAGATGACCCAGCTGAAAGCCGTCGCGATCATTTCTTAGCCTCGGAAGCGCTTATCTTCTCAGGCTCGTACATGGCGAGGAGCCTCTCTTTATCAAGAATGAAATCTTCCCTTGTGTAGTGGACATATTCGTAGCCGCCGCCCAGTCTGATAGCATTCACCGGGCAGGCTTCCTGGCAGTAGCCGCAATATATGCAGCGCAAAGAATCGATCTCGTAACGCAGGGGATACCTTGTTCCGTCCTGGCGTTCGCCGATCTCCAGGCTGATGCAGCGCGAAGGGCAGATTGCCACGCATAAACCGCAGGCCACGCACGTCGTCTCACCTTTTTCATCCTTGTCAAAATAGTGCATGCCCCTCCAGCGGGGCGGCATGGGCTTTTTCTGCTCGGGATATTGAATGGTGATCGGCCTGGAGAAAAACCTTCGGAGGGTGAGGCTGAGACCTTTAAGCAGAGGAAGGATGTAAGCCATCTCCGTCACCTAAGCGCAACTACGAGGGCGGTTATCACAACGTTCGCCAGCGCCAATGGAAAGAGTACTTTCCAGCCGAACTGCATGACGTGGTCGTAACGCATACGCGGGAACGTGCCGCGTTCCCACACAAAGAAGAAAAGGATCGCGAGCACCTTGATCAGGAACCATAGCGGCCCCAGGAATGCCGGACCCGGACCGAGCCATCCGCCAAGGAACAGTGTTGTGGCCACACCGGCCACGGTGATCATGTGGGCGTATTCAGCCATGAAGAAAAGCGCGAACTTGATACTCGAATATTCGATATTGAAGCCGCACGCCAGCTCGCTTTCCGCTTCCGGCATGTCGAACGGCGTCCTGTTGATCTCAGCAAGGCCCGCAACCAGATAAAGGATAAAAGCAAAGGGCTGATAGCAGATGTACCAGACGTGGCGCTGCGCCTCCACTATGTCCGTCAGGCGCAACGATCCCGCCAGAATCAGGGTGCCGATCACAATAAGCCCCAGCGGGACTTCATAGCTGATCATCTGGGCTGCGGCACGGAGGGATCCGAGCACGCCGTACTTGTTCCCCGATGACCAGCCGCCGAGCACGATCCCGTATTCGCCGAGCGTTGCCATGGCAAAGACGTACAGCAGACCGATGTCAACGTCGGCTACGACGAGGTTTACCTGTCTGCCGAAAAGCTCAAACGATGGCCCGAAAGGCACAACGGCGAACATGCAGAGGGCAGTAAATATGCAGATAGCCGGCGCAATAATGAAGACAGGCTTATCCGCCTGAGCCGGCACGAGGTCTTCCTTCGTGAATGACTTGATCCCGTCCGCGATGGGCTGCAGAAGGCCGAAGGGCCCTACCCTGTTGGGGCCGAATCTCACCTGCACGCGGCCCAGTACCTTCCTTTCGACGAGCGTCATGTAGGCGACAAAAAGAAGGAGGAGCGATATCACCGTGATATCTTTCACCGCAGACACAACTACGAAAAAGAGCGTTTCCATGCGTTAAGCCTTTTTCACCGTCACATCAACAACTTTCTGCATTCCTTTGCAGAGCCCGAGCGCATCCGTTCTCTCCTTGAAAACAACATATTCGAGAACGCCTTCCCTCAAGCCTTTTTTGAGCGACACCGCCTTTGTGACCGAACCTTCGGCAGACTCGATCAAGACCTGACCCTTTTCTACAACCCCGAGCTTCTCGGCGTCTTCCGGTGCGATAAAGAGCTTGTCCTCGGATACAGGATAACCTGGAGCTGTATAAGCCGCGCTCACCCCTTTGGAGTAAACATCCTTGCCCAGAAGGTGGTGGTTCGAGAATACGTCCCTCAGAATGAGCCTGTAGGGGCGCTCCTGCGCAGGCTCCTTCTTCAATTCGTAACGTATGAATTTAGGCCCTGAGCCTTCGCAGGCCAGTCCTTCCTTGCCCGGTTCCACGGACTCAAAAAGCTTCTTCGCTCTCATCGTCTCCGTCACGGAATCAATGTCCGCGTGCGCGGTCCCTCCGAGCTTCTCGAGCAGAGCCCGCAGGAATTCGAATCCGCCCGGACCCGTTTCCATGGCCTTCGTGAGATTCCGTACGTAGCCGTCCTGCGCAACAAAGGTTCCTGATTTCTCCGCAAAAGTGCCGACAGGAACGGTGAGATGCGCGAGGTCCGTAGCAGAACTGGTCATCGCGTCCGCGACAAGGAGAAACTCCTTTTTTGAAAGCGCTTCCTTGACGAACCGGCTGCTCAGATAATGGAAGGGGTCGTCCTGGTAGACGAAGACCCCTTTGATATCGTCACTCGCGAGAAGTTCGTCCGGCGCAAGAAGACTTCCATTAAGAAGTGCAGCCGCGCCCGCGGCGTTTGACTCGCGCGCCACGGCCATGACAACGCCTCTGGCGGGTGCACCCTTGAGCAGGCTCAGGTTAAGAAGCGCCTTGAGCCCGTCTGCGCAGGACGTGACGCCTGAGCCGAGTATGACCGCAGTATTGGCCGAATCCCGGATAAGCCGGTATGCCTTCTCAAGCTCCTGCTCGGGTATGCCGGTATCCACGCCCGGAAAGGTGATTTTCCATCGTTCAAGTATGGAACCTAACTCCGCAAAACCCTCCAGCATCCCGGCTTCAGGAGCATACTTCCGCTCTTCGACCAGGCGAAGCGAAAGAGTATTGAAGAGTGCGGCGTCCTCGCCCGGAGAAAGCGCCAGGTGTACGTCTGCTATTCTCGTGAGGGCTGTCGGACTGGGGTCGACCACAATGATGCGCGCGCCGCTCAGCTTGTAAGCTTCGCGCACCTTGTCCGCCAGAAGATGATTGTTTGATAAAAGGTTTGCACCGGCGATGATGATGAGATCACATTTTTTCAGATCATCGTATGAATAGACATAGCCGAGGCCCATTTCCCTGTAAACGTTGAAAACCTTTCCTGTGTGATAGTAAGCAGGGGAAGCAACAAAACCTTTATTGAAAAGAGTCGCGATTTCCTTGATGAGATAGATCTCCTCATTCGTTGCACGCGATGATACGAGAAAGCCGATTCCCTTTTCGGCTGCGTCAAGGCGCTTCAAGCTCTCGGCTGCCAGATCAACCGATTCGTCAAAGGTAGTTGTGCGTGACGTGCCGTTCGTCCGGACGGACGGGCTCCTCAGCCTGGCTTCGTGATTCACGAAATCATAGCCGAAGCGGCCCATGACGCAGAGTGAACCGTTATTGGGCAGGTGGTTCGTATCGCTCACAACGTTGGTGATGTATCGGTTCTCGAAAACATCCAGATCAAAAGAGCAGCCGAAGCCGCAGTGAGGGCACGTGGTGCGTGTTCGCCGGACCTGCCAGAACCTCGATTTCACGGGGCTCAGATTTTCGGTGAGCGAACCGACAGGGCAGACGCCGAGGCACTCGCCGCAGGAGATGCAGTCTTCCGGATGGGTAACCATCATCTTCGCTTCGATGCCGTTGTCCGCGAGATCGAGCACGCCTCTCCCCGAAACCTCCCTGCACGCATGCACGCAGCGCAAACAGAGGACGCATCTATCCTGAAAGTAACGGATAAGCGGCGTCGAGAAGTAGAGTTGCTTCTTTGGCTCACGCGTTGCGCGCACATCAACCTTTTCGAGTCTGTGTTCGAAGACGAGGTCCTGAAGACGGCACTCGCCGCCCGCATCGCAGACAGGGCATTCCAAAGGATGATGGATCAGCAGAAACTTGAGATAATCCTGTCTCATCCTGAAAAGCTTCTCCGAGTTAGTGACAACAGAGATGCCGTTGAAGGCGGTTGTCGCGCAGGATGCCACAGGATTGGCATAACCTTCCACTTCAACGATGCAGAGCCGGCACGATCCAATGGGAAGAAGATTTTCATGAAAGCAGAGCGTAGGAATATAGATATTATTTTCCCGCGCCACCTCAAGGATCGTTTTGCCCTCGCTGGTTTCTATGTTGCGGCCGTTTATCGTAAGCTGTATCATCTTTGCTTCTCGTCAATCGTGAATCGTGAACAGATTCCGCTACTCTGTCTTCACTCGGTCCCTGGGCCCCTTGGACCCTTGAACCCTGTTCTTACACCGCAACCATTCCTATGCGGAAGCAGCGCAAGCACCGGCTCGCTTCCTTGACAGCCTCGTGTAACTTGAAGCCTTCTTCTGCTTCATCAAAGGTCCACTTCCTCGTCTCGGGTTCAAGCATCCTGAGATGAAGTCTCTCATCTCCACCCGGAATACCGAGGTTCTCATCCTTCTGATAGACCTTCACAGCTGAGAAGAAGTTATTGAACCGTTCCTCGATTCGCGGCGCAACCTTCTCTCCGCGCAGGTACTGATCGATCTTCCATGCTGCACGCTTTCCGTTGCCGCACGCACGGACCAGCACGTCGGGTCCGGTCTCGCAGTCACCGGCTGAGAAGATCCCCTTTACCGAGGTCTCAAACGTTTCCTGATTGACCTGAACCGTCTTCCATTTGGTCAGCTGCAGGCCTTCGACCCCTTCGAGAAAGCCGAAATCAATGACCTGCCCTATGGCGGGAATCAGAATATCGGTCTCTATGGTAAATTCGGAATTGGGCACCGGAACCGGCCTTCTGCGGCCGCTTGCATCAGGTTCTCCCAGTTCCATGCGGATCAGTTCCACCGCCACAACCTTTCCATCCTTCTCGATGATGCGCGTGGGATTACAGAGATAATGGAACTTCACGCCTTCCTCTTCAGCATCGTGAATCTCGACCGGATCAGCCGGCATCTCCGCCTTGGTCCTGCGGTAGACAAGGTTTACGTCCGGCTTTCCCACGCGGAAGGAGGAGCGCACGCAGTCCATTGCAACGTTACCGCCACCGACCACCACCACTTTCTTCCCTTCGGGATACGGATCTTCCCCGTTATTGATGTCGAGCAGATATTTGACGCCCGGTATAAAGCCTCTGTAGCCCTTGTCCTCGCCGTCGACCCCCATGGGAGAGCTTCCGTGCGCCCCGACACCGATGAAGATCGCATCGTATTCTTTCTGCAATTGTGCGACAGTCACATCTTTGCCCACGTTCACGCCGTACTTGATCTCCACACCGAGATCGGAGAGCAGGTCGGCTTCACCTTCGACGATTGGACGCGGCAGGCGGTAATCGGGTATACCGACTGCAGCCATGCCGCCCGGCTCGCCAAGGCGCTCCAGGATGGTAACCTTATAGCCCATTTGGCCCAGGTAATAGGCAACGGATAGGCCTGCAGGCCCAGCGCCGATGACCGCTATCTTCTTTCCATCGACCTCTGCCTTCTTTACGTTGGGCTCTCGGGGCTCTCGGGGCTCTTTCTCTTTATCCAGTTCGTAATCCGCGACGAAACGCTTCAGGTATTTTATCGAGATCGACTCATCGATGTTGGCTCTTCTGCAATTCGATTCACATGGTCTCACACAGACCCTGCCGAGAATGCCTGCAAGACAGGTATCCTGGCGAATAGTGGCGAGAGAATCGGTGAACCTTCCCTCTGCGATCGCTTCGATGTAATGCGGTATCTTGAGCTTTGTAGGGCAGGCACTGAAGCAAGGCGCTGTCACCTGCGAGCGGTAGTTGCCTGCGCTTGCTTTCTGTCCGGCAATGCACCGGTCAAAAGCATCCGCGAAGTACTCCATCGCATGAAGCAAAGGTACGAGTCCCGTCTGCCCTATCTGGCACTTGGACCCCTCCTTGATTTCGGAGGCGAGACTCTTAATGAAGCCGAGATCCTCTGTACTGCCTTGACCTGCGGCGATTGCCTTCAGCTTGTCGAGAATCACTTTGGTGCCGATCCTGCAGGGCAGGCACCGGCCACAGGACTCTTTCTGCACGGCCTCCACGTAGTTCGTGCACATGTCGACAACATCCACCGTGGCATCAAAGAGCGTGAAACCGTCCCAGCCCATGAAAGCCTTGATCGGTTCGCCGGCGGCAAACTCCTCCGGAAGCTTCAACCGTTTAGGAGTGGAGAATTCCTCCGCGCTCTTTCCGCGATTGTCGACGAACTCTCCCTGCCAGGAGCTGAAAATAGGGCTTGCCATTGTCACCTGTCGATTTCGCCGAGGACTATATCAACACTTCCGATGGCCGCAACAACATCAGCTACCATCTGCCCTTCGATCATCTTCGGTATTGCTCCCAAGTTGAGAAAGGAGGGCGGTCTGATTCTCATGCGGTAGGGCTTATTAGAGCCGTCGCTCACGAGGTAAAATCCAAGCTCACCTTTCGGTGATTCAACACAACCATACGCCTCACCCACAGGCGGCTTGAATCCTTCTTCCATGATCTTGAAATGGCGTATCAGCGCGGCCATGTCGTGTTGCACCTCCTCCTTTTCCGGAGGCACGATATCGAGAGCACGAGCGGTCACCGGCCCTTCGGGAAGCTTTTCCATGCCCTGCGTTATGATCCGTAGTGATTGCCTCATCTCCTGCAATCTCACCACGTATCGATCGTAGACGTCACCCTTCGAGCCGAGAGGTACGATAAAATCAAACTCATCGTATGAGGAATAAGGATACGTCTTGCGAACGTCGTAGTTGACGCCGCTCGCCCGGAGCACAGGCCCTGTGACGCCGTAGTTTATTGCGTCTTCGGCAGAGAGCGGGGAAATATTCTGGGTACGCTTCCTCCAAATGATATTTTTCGTGAGGAGCGTCTCATACTCATCGATTCTCCCGGGAAACTCCTGGATGAAACTCTTCACCATGGCGCCGAATTCGGGAGGCACATCTTTGGCAAGGCCCCCGATTCTGATGTAGCTCGGCGTAAGACGAGCCCCGGTGACATTCTCGACGATAGTCAGGATCGTCTCCCTCTCGCGAAAAGCGTAAAAGAGCACGGTCATGGCGCCTAAGTCGAGCGCGTGGGTCGCAAGCCAGAGCAGGTGCGCCGCAAGGCGCTGCAGCTCGCAGAGAATAACTCTCAAATATTGGGCGCGCTTCGGTATTTCAAGGCCGATAAGTTTCTCGCAGGCGAGACAGTACGCGAGATTATTTGAAAGGCCGTTGGTGTAGTCGAGCCTGTCGGTAAGGGTGAGCGCTTGATGGTAGGTTCTTGCTTCAGCAAGCTTCTCTACGCCGCGGTGCAGATACCCGATGAAAGGCACCGATTTCTTTACGATCTCGCCGTCCAGTTCCAGCACCATCCTCAACACGCCGTGCGTTGCAGGGTGCTGCGGGCCCATGTTGATGGTCATGAATCTGGTTTCGGCCACTACTGCTTATCCTCGCTCAGCTCGACAACAAAAGGTTTGTCTATATCAGGGCCTTCCAACGGATAATCTTTTCTCAGGGGATGTCCTTCAAAGTCATCGTCAAGCAGAATCCTTCGCATGTCCGGATGGCCCTCAAATCTAATCCCGAACATATCATAAATCTCTCTCTCAAACCACTCTGCCGCTTTCCAGATACCGGTCGCCGTCGGGACAGTCTCACCATCTTCAACGCCCAACTTCACTGCAAGCCTGTTTTTGTGTTTTATGGAATTGAGAAAGTAGATAAGCTCAAAGCGCGGTTTTTCCTTATTATTGTCAACTCCGAAAAGATCGGTCAGCATATCGAAAGCGCAGTCAGGGTCAGTCTTCAAGAAGAAGAGTACCTCTGAAATCTTGGCTTTGTCGACGATGACGCTTGGTATAGCGTTGCCACTCCGTTCTTCGACAGTGATGATCTTATCTCCAAACTGTCGAATGAGCTTCCCGGTCACCCTGCGAAGGTCTTTGGTTTCTTCTGTCGTCATGCCGTTACCCTTCATCGTCTTTATGTCAGCCCTCAATCAGCCTCTCATTTTGGGCAGCGAAATCAGTTCTCTCTCAAGAATCGTCTCTTTCTGAATTTTTTCCTGAAGCTTGATCAGCCCTGCAAGAAGGCCTTCGGGCCTCGGCGGACAGCCCGGCACATACACATCGACTGGGATAATCTGATCAACCCCCTGTACGACGCTGTAGGTTCTGAATATCCCGCCGCATGTGGCGCACGAGCCGAGCGCGATGACCCACTTTGGTTCAGGCATCTGCTCGTAGATCCGTTTCAGTATCGGCGCCATTTTCTTGGTTACGGTCCCCGCCACGATCATGAGGTCTGATTGGCGCGGAGAAGGCCTGAAGACCTCGGCACCGAACCGCGCTATGTCGTAGGTGGACGAACTGGCGACCATCATCTCAAGAGCACAGCAGGCGAGACCGAATGTGACGGGCCATACCGAGTTCTTCCGCGCCCAGTTGACTACGTAATCAACGGATGTGACGAGCACATTCTTCTCCACCTCTGTCACTCCCATTCCAATGCCCCTCTCTTCCAGACGTAGAGATATCCAACAAAAAGAATGATCACAAAAACGAACATCTCCATAAAACCGAACAGCCCTAACCTTCTCGTGATAACAGCCCAGGGGTAAAGAAAAAGGACTTCAACATCGAAGACCAGGAAAAGCATTGCCACGATAAAGTATCTGATAGTCATCCTACGACGTGTGGGCCCGGACGTCGTCATGCCGCACTCGTAAGGAGCAGCCTTCACTTTTCTTGCTCGCCGCGGGCCAATAATATAGGAAGCCCCTACCATAAAGGCCGCAATAAAGCCTGCGAAGAGCATCATGATCAGGATTGATATGTATTCAAGCATGAGTCGCCCACTTTCCCGGCATCACAAAATAAGCATAGGAACAATGGTATATAAAGAACGAAATTTCATGTCAAGAACAAAATGAAATCCGCCCATTAAAGAATTTAATCACAAGAGTTCTTCCGGCTCAAAAGCAAAAGCCCTGATCTGCGCATCCTTGAAGCTCTTGTTTATCTCCTGCAAGACTTTAGAAAGGCTTCCCTCCTTCTCCTTGCTCACAGCCAGGGCGACCATGGCTTTCGTTCCTGTTAAGACCTGTCGTTCACTCTGGACCGCACGGGCATTCCTGACACGCCCCCTGCTTTTTTCAGGAAGCGGATAGAGCTCAATCTGCCCCTTCTCGAAAGCCGATAGCACGTCGTCGTTCCGATCAGCATTATACGTTACGAGAAAGATTCTCACAGTTAATTCCCGGCGAAAGGAAGCGTCAGCCCACGCTACGACTTCGCGTACATAATAAGCACCCTGCCCCCGATGGTCAAGGCCTGATTTAAAACCAGCGGCTCCCGGGCTGCGTCGGATTCTCAGGCTCGGGAGGCCCGGGGGAGGGAGGCCCGGGCGAGGGAGGCGCTGGTGAGAGAGGCGCTGGTGATGGAGGCGCTGGTGATGGAGGCGCTGGTGATGGAGGCGCGGGCGGGAGCGGGGCTTCGAAATCCTCAGGCGGATAGCGTCTAAGAGCTTCCGCCATAAAATTCATCCATATAGGTAGCGACACCCTGCCGCCGCTTTCCGCCTTTCCGAGAGAAGTACGTGCATCAAAGCCTACCCAGACACCGGTGCAGATATGAGGGGAATATCCGACAAAGAGCGCATCGTAAAAGCTGCTCGTGGTGCCGGTCTTGCCGGCGACCGGGTAACCGAGACGGCTCGCTTCTTTTGCCGTGCCGTAGGTTGTTACGCCCCGGAGCAACGTATTCATCTGGTATGCTGTCTCGGCCGGGATGGCCCGGCTCTTAGTCGCCTCATGACTCTCCAGGACTTCCCCCTTCTCATCTTCGATCCTGCGGATGAAGAGAGGCTGCACACGGTAGCCACCATTTGCGAAAGCGGCAAAACCTTTCACAAGATCCAGGAGCGTCACATTGGATGTTCCCAGTGCAACGGAAAGATCATTCTCCAGGTCTATTGAAACAGAAAGGCTCTCCAGGACCCGGCGCACTGAATCGATACCCACGGCCTCAAGAAGCCTCACTGTCGCCGCATTCTTGGAGTAGGCTATGGCATCCTTCAGAGCGATTGGTCCCGAGTAGACGCCATCGTAGTTTCGAGGGGTCCACCCTTTCCCGCCTGCCCCCAGGTAAGATTTCGGCTCGTCGAGAATGACGGAATCAGGAGCATAGCCTTTCTCCAGCGCAGCCAGATAGATGAACGGCTTGAAGGCGCTGCCCGGCTGGATCTTAGCCTGAACCGCCCTGTTGAAGGGACTCCTCTCGGGGCTTCTGCCTCCTACTACCGCCCACACGTAACCATTATTCACGTCCATGCAGAGCAGAGCCGCCTCCACACCCGATGTCTTCAATGGAACGAACTGCAATGCCCTTTTTTTGTCCGCGCCTCGATAGACAGCCTTTACAACATCACCCGCCCGGAAGCTTGCATCCGGCGCTTTGAGCAAACCCTTCTGTTTTCCCAGTGAAACTGCATAGCCATCGGCCATCTTATCGGTCACGAGCAGATTATAGGCTTTTCCTGTTTTCAGTCCTGCAAAATGAATATCTTTTTCCTGGTCGGCCGCGAAGCTCTCCCAGCGCTTGCTTTCAAGCCTTGTCACAATAACGGGCGTGCCCTTGCGTTCGTCGTAGGCTGCAATGCCCCGCTTGACCGACTCTTCCGCCCTCTTTTGCAGGACCCCGTCGACTGTGGCGTATATCTTGAGCTGCCTTCTGTTGAAAATCCCCTTGCCGTATTTATCTTCCACATTTCTGATCACAGTATTCTTAAAATAACTGTCGGCAAAAATCCCATCATCCTCTCGTATGTAGATCTTTTCTTTAAGCATGGAGGCGGCTATTTTCCTGGTGACAAAGTCTTTCTTGGCCATCTGGTCTATCACGTATTCCTGCCGTTGACGGGCCAGCCCCGGGTGATTCTTGGGTGTGAAGCGTGCAGGCCCCTGAACGATCCCGGCTAATAACGCCCCTTCAGCCCTGGAAATCTGCCAGATGTGCTTGCCGAAGTAGACCTGCGCCGCAGCCTCGACCCCGTAGACGCCCTGTCCCATGTAAATGTTATTGAGATAAAGGCTGAGTATCTCATGCTTCGTCAGATAGTTTTCCAGCCTGTAGGCAAGGATGCCTTCCCGAACCTTTCTCAATATGCTGCGCTCAGGTCCTAAAATAAGCGATTTAACCACCTGCTGCGTTATAGTGCTCCCACCCTGTACCACCCTGCCATGCACTATATTCTTGACCAAGGCCCTGCCGATGCTCACAGGGCTTACGGCGCCGTGCTTAAAAAATTCTGCGTCCTCAGCGGCCAGAAAAGCTTCTTTGACATACCTGGGAATCTTGTCGTAAGGGATAACAATCCGGTTGTCCGGCACGATCACGTAGACAAGCTCGTCATTCACCCCGTAAATTGAGCTCGTCGGCTTATTAGTAAGATTCTTGAGCGCCACGACTGACGGGACCTCAGTGACGAGAAAGACGTAGAGACCGAGTCCCATGAGCAAGAGTGAGAACAGTATGAGGACGAGTAGAATATGTTGGCGCCTCTTCTTCAAAACTTTATCTCCGCTTTTTTCATCTGCATTGACGACCGGAAGAACTGACGAATCTCTTTGTTTCTCCTTAAATGTAAAATAAATAGCCTTTGAATTCAACACGGCCTTCGAAAATCCGTTTTATTACGTTGAAATCGAATCTGTTCTGCAACCAGTTGAACCAATGGGACCAATTTAAACCAATGGAACGGTGCGGTTTTAACAGTCCGGTTCAATTGACATTTCTTCACGTAATTGCTATACTTTTCCAGCGATTAACCCGCCACAATCGGTGTCATTACCACATGGAATTTTTGACTGCAGTTACACCCGGACAGGCGCTGGGGATCATCAAATCTTTCCCTCTTTCAGAGAGGAAGAGGGTAAACGTCCGCATTGATGAAGCGCTCGGGAGAGTACTGGCAGAGGGAATCGTCGCGTCCGAAGACATCCCTCCCTTCGCCCGGTCCCTCGTGGATGGCTTCGCCGTAAGGGTCAAGGACGTTTACGGAGCCAAAGAAACGACGCCCGCACTTCTGATCCCCAAAGGTGAGATCAAGGTTGGGCAACAGACGACAGTAGAAGTCGGCCCGGGAGAGGCAGTCTACATTGCAACGGGCGCCATGCTGCCCGCGGGGGCGGACGGCGTTGTCATGCAGGAACAGACGAGGCTGAGCAGCCACGACGTTGAGGTAACCAAGGCTATCCACAAAGGCGAAAACATCTGCTTTCAGGGCGAGGATGTCAGAAAAGGAAGCCCGGTGCTGCCACCCGGCAAACGGCTATCTGCGTTTGACATCGGCGTGCTTGCGGCCCTCGGAATCGACAAAGTCCCGGTGTATTCCCTTCCCAGAATAGGGCTCGTCTCCTCCGGCGATGAGATCGTTCCTGTTGATGTAGCCCCTCCACCCGGAAAAGTCCGCGATATCAATCGTTATACGATTACCAACCTCCTGGAAGCTGCGGGTTGTTCTGTCCAATTCATCGGGATCGCTCATGATACACTCGACGATGTAAGCACCAGACTCGAAGAGGCACACGATTTTGATCTCATTATTCTTTCCGGCGGCTCATCCAAGGGTCAGAGCGACTTTGTTACGGCCGCAATAGAAAAACTGGGTGGAAAAATACTCTTCCATGGCATCAACGTGCGGCCGGGCAAACCCACTATCTTCGGCGATCTCAGGGGCAGGCCTGTTTTCGGACTCCCGGGACATCCGGTTTCCTGCTCGCTAGTCGTGCTCCGTTTCGTGCTCCCGATGGTGAGCGCCCTGCGCGGAGAATCGGAGGCGAAAGAGCACACGATGAAAGGGAAGCTCGAAACCAACGTGCCGTCTTCTTACGGAATCGAGGAGTACGTCCGTGTGAAGCTCTCGTCCGGTGAGAAAGGCTTGATGGTTGCGCCGCTTTATGCAAAATCCTCCGTTATTTCAATGCTCGCCAAGGCCGACGGTTACATCGTGGTGCCCGAAGGCCGTGAAGGGCTGGAAGCGGATGAAGAGGTGGAGGTCCACGCCTTTGTCTAAACGTTATCTACATACGGTTCGTAAAGAAGAGGCGCTCTCCAGGGTGCTTGAGGCGATCACGCCTTTGACCGCCGAGGAACTGATTCCCGCAGAGGCCGCAATCGGACGGACAACGTCGAGGCAGGTTCTGGCCTTGATTTCAAATCCTCCCTTTACGTGCTCGGCCATGGATGGCTACGCAGTCGATTTCGAGCATACCCTCGCCGCCGATCTTTATAATCCCGTCGCCCTGACAAAGGACGAAGACGTTACCCGTGTCAACACAGGGGATCCGGTTCCTTCGACGGCTAACGCCGTGATCATGGTTGAGGACGTGGAAGATAAGGAGCAGACGATCCTCATTCGCAAACCGGCCTCTCTATGGCAGCACGTGCGTATGATCGGCGAGGATATCGTCGAAGGGGATGCTCTCTTTCCCACAGGATACAGGATACGGGTGATGGACGTGGGGCTCATTATCGGCGCCGGCATCAGAGAGGTGTACGTCAAGAGCAAACCCAGGATCCTCATCATCCCTACCGGGCATGAACTTATTGATATCATAGCAGAACCTGAGGCAACGATGAGCAGAGGCCGGCTTATCGATTTCAATTCCTACACGTTAAAAGCACTGGCCGAGGATCTCGGTTTTGAAGCATCTAAAGCAGAAATAGCCCGAGATAAGAATGACTTACGTGCCATACTTGATACAGCATGTCATAAGTATGATATAATTATAGTAAATGCAGGGTCTAGCGCCGGCACAGAGGATTTCACAGAGGGTGTAATCAGCGAGTTAGGCACAGTCCGGTTCCATGGTGTGGCCATGATGCCGGGCAAACCAACGCTCTTCGGCCTGGTGAAAGGCACGCCGGTGTTCGGGATACCGGGTTACCCCGTGTCAACAGTCATAGCTTTCAAGACCTTTATCGAGCCCGCGTACGAGAAACTGACAAGCTCCGCGGTTCCCAGGAGGAGCATTGCCTGTGTGACACCCTACAAGCTTCCCTCAGCAGTGGGGATGGAGGAAGTTGTCCGGGTGAGCTTGATCGAGAGGCACGGACTTTTTTATGCTTACCCGCTTGCGCGCGGCGCAAGCCTTTTCACTTCCATGACACAGGCAGACGGGCTGATCAGGATACCTCAAAACGTTGAGGGTTATCTGGAGGGCGAGCAGGTCATATGCGAGCTGTTACGGGAAAAAGGGAGCTGCAGGGAAGACTTCACATCCTTGGCAGTCACGACTTCTCTCTCGACGTTATGCGCGACATTATCAAGAAAAGTAACCCGGATATGGACCTCCTTTCGACGCACATCGGTAGCTTGAGCGGCATCATAGCCTTGCAGAAGGGCGTGGTCGACGTCTGCACAACGCATATCCTCGATGAGAGCGAAAAAATCTACAATGTGCCGGTCGTGAAAAAGTATCTGGGTACGAGGCCTGCTCTTCTTATTAACGTGGCAAAACGCATCCAGGGCCTCGTGATAGCTAAGGGAAACCCGAAATCCATCAAAGGCATCGCCGACCTCGCCCGCAGCGATATCCGCTTCATAAACAGACAGGTGGGCTCCGGCACCAGGATACTCCTTGATACAATGCTTGCTGAACAGTCCATCAGCAGAGATTCAGTGCGCGGTTACGGCCGCGAGGAATTCACCCATGCAGCCATCGGTATACTCGTCAAGGACGGCATAGCTGATGTGGGATTGGCAATCTATCCGATCGCCCGACTATTCGGTCTTGACTTCATCCCTTTAGTTGAAGAAGAATATGATCTTCTCGTCACCAGGGAGTTTTCTGAGGAGAAGAGGTTTTCAGTGCTCATGGATGCTTTGAGATCCGCAGAATTTGCCCGCAGATTACACGAACTCGGCGGGTATACAACGGACCAGACAGGAAAAACGAAATATGTTAACGGATAGGTTCAACCGCGTTATCAATTATCTCAGGGTGTCTCTTACGGACAGGTGCGATCTGCGCTGCAAATACTGCGTTGAAAAAGATTTCCCGTTTATCCCGCATGATGAGATCCTCAGGTATGAGGAGATTATGAGATTCGTACGGATAATGGCCGGCCTCGGAGTCACAAAGGTGCGTCTCACCGGTGGCGAACCCTTGCGCAGGAAGGACCTTCCCTTTCTTATTCATGAGATTTCGAACACCCCGGGCATTGAGGATATCAGCCTGACGACAAACGGCGTCAGCCTCGGTGACAAAGTGCTGGAGCTCAAAGCAGCAGGCCTCCGGAGGGTAAACATAAGCCTGGACTCGCTGAGACGGGACAGGTTCGCCTTCATCACCGGTGTGGATGCGTATGACAAGGTGCTTGACAGCATACAGAAAGCGAAGAACGCAGGCTTATGCCCGGTCAAGATAAACACGGTCATCATCAAAGATTTCAATGATGACGAAGTCCTTGATTTTGTGCAGTTCGCGAAGCACGAGAACGTGGAAGTCAGATTTATCGAATTCATGCCCTTCGGTGACACCGGCCTCTGGGACAGCTCGAAAGTCGTCACCTCTGCAGAACTGGAAGCGTTGATAAAGGAAACACATGAGTTGGTGCCATCTGTGAACTCGCACAGGGGGCCTGCCCGCATGTTCAAGATACCGGGTCAGCAAGGCAAAATAGGGTTCATCAGCCCGATGTCGTCTCATATTTGCAGCGAATGCAACAGGCTGAGACTCACCTCCGACGGAAAGATAAAACCGTGTCTTTTCTCGGATACAGAATATGATGTGAAGGGCTTGCTGCGAGGCGGGAAGAGTGATGACGAGATAGCTGAAGCGGTTATCGAGATTGTCAGAGCAAAGCCCGAGAAAAAGTTTGAATCAGGGGTCATAAAGAAGTGCCAGCGCAGCATGAGAGGCACAGGGGGATGAAAGGACAGGTTGAGGTAAGGACGAAAGAAAGGTTAAGGTTGAGAATAGAAGAAGCTTTACAGACGGGGAGCGCTACCAAATGACTAGAGGACCAGGATGTCGACTCGGATTTGGTGATAGAGCGAGGCGGCAGCGAGGAGCCGACGCAGGCGTACCTTGGGGTACGTCGAGGAGAGCGACACAGCGACAACGAAGCTATATCGACAAATACGAGTCGACATCATGAAACTGTCGCATGTGGATGAGGAAGGTAAGGCCAAGATGGTCGATGTCGGTAACAAGCCCGACACCGAAAGACAGGCCATAGCGCG
The DNA here is from genome assembly GCA_963825005.1 of uncultured delta proteobacterium. Classification (GTDB taxonomy): domain Bacteria; phylum Desulfobacterota; class Syntrophorhabdia; order Syntrophorhabdales; family WCHB1-27; genus JADGQN01. Next base: position 163,401 of record CAWGRP010000006.1, read on the forward strand.
CGGATACGTGAGGATGTCTCGCGAAGCGTACGACCTGGTGCGCAAGGGTCACGGACCGAAGGGTGATGTCTTTGCCGTTGCCAAGATAGCCGGTATCATGGGCGCAAAGAAAACGGCCGAACTGGTGCCACTCTGTCATCCGCTGCCAATCAATTTTGTGGATGTCGTTTACGATTTTGCAGATAGCGAACAGACCATAGGCATCACATCCACCGTCAAAACAAAGGGACCTACCGGAGTCGAGATGGAGGCCATCACGGCGGTTATGATAACAGCCCTCACCATCTACGACATGTGCAAGGCCATTGACAAGGGAATCGAGCTCGGCCCTTTTTACCTGCTGGAGAAAACCGGGGGCAAGAGTGGAACGTATAAGAGAACGGGTCATGGGTCAAGGGAACACCCGCAAGCGGGTACCCGGTCATGGGAGGAAGAAGGAAAGGTAAAGGTAAGATAATTTCTGTCAACATCAGCGCTGACAAGGGCGAGAAGAAGCACAACATCGATAAATGTATGCTCAAAGAGGGTCATGGCTTGACAGAAGATGCTCATGCCGGGCCATGGCACCGTCAGGTAAGCCTGCTCGCAGCGGAGAGCATTCAGAAGATCAAAGATAAGGGGCTCGACGTCCATGCAGGCGATTTTGCAGAAAACATTACTACCGAGGGTATTGAGCTCTTTACCCTGCCCGTCGGCACGCAGCTTAAAGTGGGAGATGGCATCATCATGAAGGTGACGCAGATCGGTAAGGAGTGCCACGCGCGCTGCAATATCTTTTACCAGGTAGGAGACTGTGTGATGCCGCGGGAAGGCATATTCACCGAGGTCCTCACCGGCGGCGAGATAAAGGTCGGAGACGAGATCGAGGTTATGCAGTGAAATATAGAGCTGCAATCATCACCATCAGTGATAAAGGGTCATGCGGCGAGCGCGTGGACACAAGCGGCCCGGGCCTGCGCGATATGCTGAAGGATCAGTTTGACGTGGGCGAGATCGTCATCATCCCGGACGAAGTCGATGTTATCGCGGACACGATCAAACGACATGTCGATGATCTCGGTATAGATCTTATTGTCACCAACGGCGGCACAGGCCTGAGCAAGCGGGACGTGACTCCCGAAGCAACGCGAATGGTCATAGAGAAGGACCTGCCCGGCTTCGCAGAAGTGATGCGGGCAGAAAGCTATAAGATCACGCCGGCCGCTGTCATATCGAGAGCTATCTGCGGGACCAGGAAAGAAAGCATCATCATAAATCTGCCGGGAAGCCCCAAAGCAGCGACAGAGTGTCTGGGCTTCATTAAAGCCGCGCTGCCGCATGCACTGGAGAAGTTGAAGGGGTCCACAGCAGACTGCGCCCGCTAGTCTCTGGACCGAATCGTCTTTTGCGCCCACCTTCGTTGCCCGCCCCACTTCAGGAAACAACTACTTTATTGTTAGACAGCCCGCAATTTTAGCCTTATCTTCTTAAAAGAAACGAAGAAAGACTTGACAAACGTGTGTGCCGAGATTAAAATGGGACTAAATTAGTCCTATTTATAGAAGGAGGAGCGTTCATGGAACCGACACACGTGAACAAACTTGGCATTACAAAAGGAACGGCCGTAGAAGAAGCGGTGATGGCAAACTTTCGCGGTGAAACCCAGGAGGTGGGACTCTACCTCGCGATGGCACGACAGGCTCAACGCCAGGGCTACCCAGAGATCGCGGAAGGCCTGAAGAGAATCGCGTGGGAGGAGGCGGAACACGCGGCAAGGTACGCGGAACTTAATGGCCTCGTCTCGGAAAGCACGAAGGAGAATCTCGAAAAGATGCTTAATGGAGAGATGGGAGCAAATAAAGGAAAGAGAGATTCGGCACTGAAGGCGAAAGAGGCGAATGTGGATGAAGCGCAGGATCTTTTCAGCGAATCATCCAGGGACGAGGGAAGGCATGCGATGATGTTGAAAGGACTGCTCGACAGATTCTTTAAGTAAGCCGGTGCTATGTTTGTCACCCGAGAGGCAGATTACGCGGTGCGATGTGTCCTTCTCTTGTCGAAGGAGCCGCAACGCATCGTCAGTGCAAACGAGATTTCGAAATCCATGGCTATTCCCAGAAGCTTTCTATCCAAAATTCTTCAGCGCCTGTCCAAAAAAGGTATCGTGAAGTCAACGCAAGGAAAGAGTGGAGGGTTCCAGCTTGCGAAGAAACCGGGAGAAATCAACCTTCTTCAGGTGATCGAAGCGATTCAAGGACCTTCGGCCATGAGTGCATGCGCCATAGATGAGAAGGTCTGCAGTCGGAGCGGCACCTGCACGGTTCATCCCATCTGGGTCAAACTGAGAGAAGAGGTTGAGAAGAGGTTGAGAAAAAAGACCTTTGCAAGACTCTCAAAGAAAACATAGCAGTTTGCAGTTCCTACACTTGAGTGAAGAAGGAGGAGCCTATGAAAGAGAGCAGACGAAAAGTGTTGTTTATTGTACTCGGCTTATTGTTCTGTACCGGAACGGCTTTTGCGGCATCCAAAGTTTTCGACGTGGACCATGAACTCTATCCTTATTATCCTTCCTTGTTTAAGTGGAATAAATCGACTGTCCCGTTTACAGCGCCCGAGGAATGTGCAAGATGTCATGCCAAACAATACGAGGAGTGGACCGGGTCGATGCACGCGCTCGCCTTTCAGGATCCGGTTTATCAGGGAGAGTTGAACCGGGCGGTCAAGGCAGTGGGGAAAGAGGTTACCCGTCAATGCGAGGGCTGCCATTCTCCGGCCGGAATGGTTACAGGAGAGATCAAGAAGCCTGGAACCTCAGGTTTGAGTCCCGTCGCCCTTGCAGGTGTCTCCTGCGATATATGCCATTCGGTGAGCGGCTCGACTCACTGGCAGACGCCTTCTCACGAGCCGGAAAACGGCTCTCTCATTCTTACGCCGGGTGTGGACAGTCCGGGCGGTCCCAAGCTCACGAAGCGTGGCCCATATAAACCTTCCAGCGACTGCGGCGGAGGATTTCACGAGTGCGCTGAAAGTTCCCTCCATTTGCGTGCAGATCTGTGCGCCGGATGCCACCAGGTTTACCATTACGAGGACCACTTTCCGCTGGAGGCGACCTATCTTGAATGGAAGCACGGCGCCTACGCCCAGAAGGAAATTCTTTGTCAGGATTGCCACATGGTAGATCTATCTGTCTTCATGCGCACCGCAGACGAGTTCCGCAAGCCTGATCGCAAAGAATACCGCCATTTCTTCAACGGCGCCAATTACCTGATGTATTACCTCGCATCAGGCGCCGCAAAAAAGGCAGGGGATGATAAGAAAGCCGCGCTCCTCAAGGACAAGTATGAGATGGCAATAAAGCGCCTGCAATCGGCTGCTGAGGTTGAAATTTCCCCCGTCTACCGGAATGGCAGGCTGGCGGAGCTAAAGGTCCGGGTCAAGAACATTCGTGCAGGCCATAATCTTCCCACTTCTCTCACCAATGTCCGGCAGATGTGGCTGGAGATAACAGCCAAAGACGACAAAGGGAAGCTCCTGATGACCAGTGGGACCATCGACGCGAAAGGCCATCTTCCCGAGAACGCCCGCGTGTTCAACTCCGAAGGAATGGGCAAGGACTTTCACTTTGCAGTTGACCCGTGGGTGGTCACCTCCTTTTCGCGGCACGACACAATTCCTCCGAAAGGCTATAAAGATGTTTTCTACGGACTAAGCGCTTCCCGGGGAACGAGGAAAATTCAGATCGAAGCAAAACTTCGCTACCGCCAGGCAGACCAGGGTATAGCCGAGGCGCTCCTTGCCTCGGTACCGGAGGACATTAACCTGAAAGAGACCTACGGACTTACCGCGGTTCCTCCATTGCCGGTTGTCGACATGGTGGTCAAGAACGTTTCGTTTGGTTATAAGAAGTAGAGGGACGTACAGCAGAGATTCCAATTACTGACACTGCTCGCGCGGTACCGTACTCTTGGTTCTACTACGAACCGAATCTACGAACCGCGCGAGCGTGGGCTTTCGCAGCCTCTTTCTTGCGATTCTTCGGAGGAGCGCCGGTCACGAGCGAGGCAAGCAGAGCAGAGGAAGCCTGTGCCACCGCTTCGACTGCCTGGTCGAAGGCCTGCCGGTTCGCAGCCGACGGTACATTAAATCCACTGATCTTCCTCACGAACTGCAGAGCAGCCGCCTGGATTTCATGGGTCGTCGCAGGAGGCTCAAAATTGTAAAGAGTCCTGATGTTCCTGCACACCTATTCACCTCACGTTATCAGATAACGATTTTCAGGCATCAAGGATAGCACCGAATCGTTTCAGTTCGTTTCGAATGTCATCCGGCGCAATTTCTTTCGGTGTTCTGTTCGAGCCCGCGCATTGCGCAGCGAGTGTGCCGGCTGCCTCACCCATGGCGAATGCGGGTCCGATAACACGTGCTGAGGCATGCGCTGCATGCGTAGCAGAGAGGCAGCGCCCCGCGACGAGGAGGTTATCAACGCTGTTCGGTATGAGACATCGCATGGGTATGGTGTAGTAATCGTCTTCCTTTTCGATGAATTTCCAGACGATCCTGCGCGTCTCAGGGTCGTGCGTCTCCATGGGCCAGGCACCGAGCGCAATCCCATCGTCGAACTTTCTGCCCTTCAGCACATCGTCCTCTTGAAGAACATACGCACCTTGAATGCGCCGTGTCTCGCGTATACCTATCTGGGGTGCAAACGAAGAGAGCTCGGCAAGCTCGAAGCCAGGCAGATAACGCCTGAAGGCCCTGATATATTCGAGGACCTGACGCCTGCCCTCCATCTCGGCGCGAGTCAGGTCGCGCGCATCCGTAGCAACGAGGTCCGGAACGCTCACTATATTGGCGCTCACAAGCCCTGAAGGCAGCGCCGGATTTAAGATCCCGTCCGGCCGTTTAAATCCGTACTCTCCTGTCCTGACTGCCTCCTCCAGCTTCTCCTTCACCTTCGGCGTTGTCAGATCGTGCATCTTCTCCACGTCCACATGTATCATGCGGAACATGGTCGTTAACGTCTGCAGCCTTCCCTTCTCGTCGCCGACCTCGCACCGGATACCTGCCCTGAAAGCCACGTCAGCGTCTCCGCTCGCGTCGATAATCACCTTTGCGAGAAGAGCGCTGCGTCCTGACTTGTTCTCAACGATTATTCCGGAAAGCCTGCTATCTTTTTTCTCCCGGAGTACATCAGTGACAAAGCTATGATAGAGGAGCTCAACCCCGCTTTCCGTTGCAAATTCTTCCGCTACAACTTTGAAAATCTCAGGATGAAACCGCAGTGATGCAATTCTGGGGTCAACCTTTGACACCCCTTTATCTGTGACCGAACCACGTACTTTAAGCCGCTCACGCAGACTTCCTGCTATTCCCCCAATGATCAGCTTCTTCTCTTTTCCGGTCGTAAAAAATCCGCAGAACGACCCCACCATGCCTGCAGTAGCCATGCCTCCCAGGAAACCGTACCGCTCCACGAGAAGCGTGCGCGCTCCGGATCGTGCTGCGGCTATCGAGGCCGCTATACCTGCCCCACCACCGCCCACAACCAGCACGTCGTATTCTCCCATCACTTCTATTTCCCGGGCATCTTCCCGAATCCTTCTCGTCGTCATAGCAGTCCCTCTATTGCTTTATTGTTCTTTATTTTCGTGCCCCGATTTTACTGCTCACTGGTCACTGGTCACTGGTCACTGGCTCACTGGTCACTGTTTCACTCGACACTGCTGTCACTAGTCCTCCTCAGTAATGACCTCAGTTCTTCTCTTCTGCACGAACGGCAGAATAGCGGAAAGCAGAAGCGCCGCTGCTATCAGGAGAGAGATTGCAGACAACGGCCTGGTAAGGAATACGCTTAAGCTCCCATCCGAGAGTATCAATGCCTGACGCAGGTTTTTCTCAAGCAATGGGCCGAGAACAAAGGCCAGCACTAAAGGCGCCGGTTCGTAGGCCAATTTCCTCAAGACGTAACCCAGTACGCCGAACAAAAACATCACATAAAGATCAAAGACATTGGCGCTGATGCTGTACGCGCCGATGAAACAGAAAAGAAGTATCAACGGGAAGAGCGTCCGGTAAGGCACCTTGAGAATCTGGACCCAGACGCTGATCAGCGGAAGGTTTAAGACCAACAGCATAACATTGCCGACATACATGCTTGCCACGGTTCCCCAGAAAATTTCCGGGTGCTCGGTAATAAGCAAGGGTCCGGGCTTGACACCGTGGATCATGAGCGCGCCAAGAAGCAGAGCCATGATGACGTTCGCGGGAATGCCGAGGGAGAAAAGCGGGATAAAGCCGCTGCTCGATGCAGCGTTGTTTGCCGACTCCGGCCCTGCAACACCTTCAATGGCTCCATTGCCGAACTCCTCGGGGTGTTTCGAAAACCGCTTCTCTGTTGCGTAAGAGACAAAAGAGGAAATGACCGCGCCGCCACCTGGAAGGATGCCGAGCAGAAAGCCTATGAACGTGCCCCTGCCGATCGGATAAGCCGATTTCCGCCAGTCCTGCTTTGTGGGAAACAGCTCTCTGAAGCGCGTCTTGAGCACTTCCCTTTTCTCGCCGAGCTTTTCAAGATTGAGAAGCACCTCCGAGACGCCGAACAGACCCATCACGAGCGGCACGAGCCCGACGCCATCGATCAGTCCCATCAATCCGAATGAGAAGCGGGCCTGGCCGGTGATAATATCCTGGCCGATCAGGCTTAGAAAAAGTCCAAGGCCGGCCATGACAAGACCTCGCAGCACCGAGCCCTGCGTAAGATAGGTGACCAGCGAAAGTCCGAGACACATCAGAGAGAAATATTCCGAGGGCCCGAACATGAGCGCAATTCCCGCGAGCGCATTTGTCATGAACATCAGCCCGAGAAGACCGACGGTCCCTGCGATGAAAGAGCCGAAGGCCGCGATACCGAGCGCAGGCCCGGCACGCCCCTTCAGCGCCATCTGGTGGCCGTCGAGACAGGTAACAACGGAAGCTGCTTCACCGGGAATATTGACGAGTATCGATGTCGTCGAACCACCATACATGGCACCATAATAGATGCCGGCAAGCATGATAATGCCTGTAACAGGAGAGATGCCGAACGTGATGGGAAGAAGAATTGACATGGCTCCCACAGGTCCTATACCGGGAAGCACGCCCACAAGGGTACCTATAAAGACGCCAAAAAAACAGGAGAGCAGATTCCAGGGGTGGAGCGCTATACCGAATCCGTAGAAGAGGTCATGGAATAGATTCATAGTTCTACCACCATGGGAAAACTCCGCGAGGAAGCTGGCAATGCAGCCAGACTTCAAAGACCAGATAACTCACCAACGCGGTCGCGACTGAGAAGAAGAGGCTCCAGAAATAGTTGCGTTTCTCAACGTCGAAGAAAAGACCGAACATAAGCAGGAACGTGGTAAGAATAAAACCGACGGGTTCGATGAGGATGACATACGCGAGCAGGAGCGCCAGTGTGTAGACAAGTCGCTGCCAGGCGCCGATCCGGAAGGCGTGATCCGCCGCCGTCCCGGATTGCGGGCGGCGCTTCGACATGGCACGGGCGATGATCATCGCCAATCCCATGGATGCGATGAAAAGCCCTGAGAGCAGCGCAACAAATCCGGGCCCCGGCTGATGGAAAGAGCCGAGATCGAACTGGAGGGCCAGCACGCAAATGATGAACCCAATGCCGATCCAGACAATGCCTTCAACTGTTCCGGTCTCTTTTTCGACCATAATATTACTTATCCTTGATCAGCCCTTCTTCCACGAAAAATGCATGCAGCATCTCTTTGTACTGACGAATCGATTTCTCAAATGTGGCGGTGTCTTCATAGGTAAGCAGAAGGTCCATATTTTTGGCCCTGGCTTGCAGATCCTTGTCTGCAGACGCCTGGCGCACCGTTTCATCGAGCTTTTTGACAATTTCATCGGGCGTCCCCTTGGGTGCAAAGAGGCCTCCGTAGGCATAGAGCGGCGTACGATAGCCAAGCTCGTAAAGGCTGGGAATGTCCGGAGCAGCCGCAAGCCGTTTATCGTTCACCACCGCAAGAATTTTCAGTTTTTTAGCATCAACAAGCGATTTTATAATCGGAAAGATCGGTGTGGCAATAGGGATGTGACCTCCAAGAAGGGCCGGGATCATGGTGGCGTCTCCATCGTAGGGCACGTCCACCATGCGCAGATGCTCCTGCCTGGCAATCATGGAGGGCACCACATACTGCTGAGTACCTTTCCCAAGATGTCCGTACTTGGTGCCGGGATTCTTGCGGGCGTACTCTATGAACTCCTTCAAACTGTTCCAGGGAGCGTCTCCCCGCACTGCAACGGTCAGAATAGGGCTTTGGAACTTGGAAATGGGCCTGAAGTCATTGCTGGTATAAGGCGCTACATAGAAGTAACTGAAGACTTCGGGCGCGGTTGCTGAGAACGGAAAGAAGCCGAGCGTGTAGCCGTCAGGCTTGGCAGAAGCCACGGCATAACCGCCTATGGTTGACGCCCCACCCGGTTTGTTGACGATTACTATCGGCTGCTTCAGCAGTTTCTCCATGGTCTCAGCCAGAAGCCGCGCGGAAAGATCGGTCACACCGCCGGGAGGCAAAGGCACCACTATGTTAATCGCCTTGCTCGGGTATGCGCCGCTTGCCGCGTTGAGCGCAGTACGGCCGAATCCGACCAGAATAACCGCGACGCACAGCATGCAGGCTGCCTTCGCTTCCTTGCCTGTCATTTGCCTCTCTTGTATTCTCGACACTGGCTGCCTCCTCGAACCAGCAAGGTCTACGCCTCGAACTGTGCTCACTTGTCACGTCGTCACTTGACAAGTCCCTGCTCCTTGAAGAACGCCTGCGCAGTCACCTTGTACTGCACGAGATACTTTTCAAACGAGGCTGCGTCTTCATAGTCTACGGGCATATCCATGGCTTTATTCTTCTCTTGAAACTCCTTGTCGTCAAGAATTTTGCGTATCGTCTCATCGATTTTTTGCACCACCTCGTCAGGCGTTTTCTTCGGTGCAAACAGGCCTAGAAAAGAGACGTACGGCAGTTTGTAGCCGAGTTCGGGCAGTGTCGGCACATCGGGCACAGAGGGGGCCCTTTTTTTGAGGGCAACCGCAAGTACCTTCAGTTTCTTGCCCTCAACGAGAGACTTTATCACATAAAGAATCGGGGTCCCCACCGGGATATGTCCACCGAGCAGTGCGGGCACCATTGTGGCATCGCCGTCAAAAGGCACGTCTACAAGGTTTAGCTTTTCTGCTTTGAGTACAGTGACCATAGTCACGTACGGCGTGGTGCTTTTCCCGATGTGGCCGAACTTCGTGCCGGGATTCTTCCGCGCATATTCAATAAATTCTTTCAAACTGTTCCAGGGCGCATCCGCTTTCACGGCGATTGCAACAACAGGAGCGTGAATTTTTGAGATCGGCCGGAGCGCATCGCTGGAGTAAGGCGCTGCATAGAAATAGGTGTAGACTTCCGGAACCGCTGCTGAACCGGGAAAATAACCAAGCGTGTAACCGTCGGGCTTTGCGGAAGCTACGGTATAACCACCGACCGTGCCCGCACCACCGGTCTTATTCACCACCACCACGGGCTGTTTGAGCTGTTTCTCCATGAACTGAGCCAGGAGCCGCGCGCCCATATCAGTCGAGCCGCCCGGCGGCACACCGAGAACTATGGAAATAGTCCTGTTAGGATAAGCAGATCCGGCAGCATGCAAAGACGATACAGACAGCCCGAGTTGCACGCACGTCAATACGAGAAGACAGAACATCAACGTAACTCTTCCAGCAGTCTTCACATTTCCTCCTCTCAAACAAGCATTCTATTCAGTGTTGTCGGCGCCTTGTTCATCACCGGTCACGATTCACTGATCACTTTTGTTACTGGTCACTTGCCACTTGCCACTGATTACTGATCACCGATCACTGGTCACTGACTGCCGGCTGCTGTCACTCGTCACTCGTCACGCCTGCCCCCGTTGGGTCTTATAGGGGGCGACACTCTTTCACTTCACCAGTCCTTCGCTCTTGAAGAAGCTCTGTATGTTCTCCTTATACCGCACAAGATATTTTTCGAATGCGATCGTGTCTTCGTATTCGACCGGCATGTCCATGCTCTTGTTCTTTTCCTGGAATTCTTTGTCTTCTGCAATCCTCCGAACCACATCATCGAGCTTTTTGACGATGTCATCCGGTGTTTTTTTCGGACCATACAAACCGAAGAACGGCACATAGGCGAGCTTATAGCCCGCTTCGGCCACGGTTGGGATATCCGGCGCTGACGGGGCTCTCTTCTGGAGACAGACAGCAAGGACTTTAAGTTTCTTGCCCTCCACCAGAGATCTTATGACGTAGAGAACCGGCGTCCCAACAGGAATATGTCCACCCAGAAGCGCCGGCACCAAGGTACCGTCGCCGTCGAACGGCACGTCCACCATGCGCAAATTCTCCGTCTTCGCTATCGTTGCCATGACGACATATTGAATCGTGCTCTTCCCGATATGACCGAACTTCATACCGGGGTTCTTCCGAGCATATTCGACAAGTTCCTTCAGGTTGTTCCAGGGTGCGTCCGCCTTGACTGCGATCGTTATGACAGGGACGTGGACGCGACAGATCGGCCGCAAGTCATTACTCGAGTAAGGAGCCGCATAAAAATAGCTGTAAATCTCCGGCATGCTCCCCGAACCCGGAAAATAGCCGAGCGTATAGCCGTCCGGTTTCGCAGAAGCAACGGCGTAGCCCCCGATGGTGCCTGCCCCGCCCGGTTTATTCACTATAACCACCGGCTGTTTCAGCTGCTTTTCCATGAACTGGGCCAGCACTCGCACTGCCATATCCGTGGAGCCGCCCGGTGGCACCCCGATCACGATCGAGATAGGTTTGTTCGGATAGTCGGAACCGGAAGCGTAGAGAAGAGACCAGGAAGATCCGATCGGGCAGACTGCAATTAATAAGACGCAGGTGAGAAACAGACTCTTCACTCTCAATTTCTCCCTCCAGGTAAATCGTCTTGGCTCACGTTTTCGGGTTTCGCCCAAATGACGCGCGATTACAACGCGTTTACTAAGTTCAACAAATAGGTGCCGGTCTATTCGCTCTCTCGTCCATCGTCCGAGTCCGCCCAGAGCGGACGGTCGTCCATCGGTTCTCTCAGGGACCCCGGACCCGGCCTCTGGACCCTGCTTTTTCCCCTCTAACGTTACTTTCATTTTGGAGTCTTTGTCAAGACAGGTTTGAGCCGTGCAGGGCTATCGTAACGGGCTCCCGAACTGTTGACCATACCTACCCGTTGTGCTACTCTCGTACCGTGCCGGAGACGGTTCCGCATGGTACGCTCCCGGCGTCAGGGCCGGAATGAGTCTACCGAATTACCAGAGGAGGAATGAGTCATGAAAAAATTTCCCTTGAGCAATCTTGTATTCATCATCGCGCTGCTGGCGGGCGTCATCACGATTCTTAACTCCTCGGCACTCGCTCAAGCCAAGTTCCCCACGCGGCCGGTAACGCTCTGGGTAGGCCTGCCGCCCGGCGGTTCGGCAGACGTGCTCGCACGAGCGCTCGCGGAAGGGGCAGAAAAGAGTCTCGGTCAGAAGATCGTGGTAGTCAGCAAACCGGGAGGCGGCGGCACGGTCGCGACTTCTTTGCTCATGAATGAAAAGCCTGACGGATACACGCTCCTCATGAACACAGACAGTGTCGTTACGCGAGCGCCTCACATCAGTGATCTGGAATACGATCCTTTCAAGGATATAGATAATTTCATGCTGATCGGCGAATGGAAAACCGTCTGGACAGTTAAAGGCGACAGCCAGTTCAAAAAATGGACAGACCTCGTCAGCTGGGCCAAGAAGAATCCGGGCCAGCTTACCTTCGGCCACTGTACGGCTTCATCTTTTTACTTCGGCATGGTCGCGATATCTAAGAAAGAGGGTTTCACGTTCAAGGCCGTTCCCTATCCCTGCGACGCTCCTACCATGACGGCCGTGCTCGGAGGCCATGTGATGCTGGGAGGCGGAACAGCTGCGCCGTATCGAAGCCACGTGCTCGCCGATAATATCAGGATCATACTCTCGCGCCAGAAGATAAATTACGCTACAGGACATGGCCAGCTTACCACGTTCAAGGATGTGCACTACGACTTCGATCTGCCGCTCCTTGCCATGATCATGGCGCCCAAGGGAATGCCCGAGAATGTAAGGAAGACGCTGGAAAAAGCATTCCTGGACGGGATGAAGAGCGACGTTTTTAAGAGGGTGGCTGAAGATCAGGAACTGGCGGTCCAGCCTATGACCGGCAAGCCCTTCGTCGACTACCTCAAGAAAACAAGCGCCACCTACGAAGAGCTGATCAAGGACATGGGGATGTATAAGAGCGAAAAGAAATAGTCCCGACTGATCAGCGCATGCGAAATTACAATCTCTTTTCAGGCATATTTCTCCTCGCCTTGAGCATTGGAGCCTGCCTGAGAGCATATCGTCTGGGTTTGGGCAGCGGCGCGAGCCCCGGTCCGGGCTTCATCCCCTTTGCGATTGCCGCCCTCCTGGGTCTGATGTCGATATACCTCTGTTTACGCGGGGCACATCAAATGGTCAAGGGCTACAAGGAAAAGGAGGCATTCAAAGAGATCGGCTGGGGCAAAGCACTCTCCGTCCTGATGCTCCTCGCCGGTTATGGAGCTTTCTTCAATTTTATCGGCTTTCCTTTTGCCACCTTCATCTTCATGATGTCTCTCCTCTGGCTGGTAGGCAGCCAGAAACTCCGGCTGTCGCTGGTTGTCTCCCTCCTGACTGTAGCCTGCTCGTACATTCTGTTTGTAGTCCTCTTCGATCTGCCGCTTCCCAGAGGCTCACTCTGGTATCTGTTCGGAGAATAGCATGGGAATCGCGCACTATATTCTCTACGGACTTCAGGTTGCGATCCAGCCCATGAATTTGCTCTATTGTTTTATCGGTGTATTTACCGGGACCCTTATCGGTGTGCTGCCCGGTATAGGGCCGGTCGGCACCATGTCTCTGCTCTTGCCCATCACGTTCCACATCAGCCCTGTCGGAGCCATTATCATGCTGGCAGGCATCTATTACGGGGCGCAGTATGGCGGCTCAACTACCGCGATCCTTGCCAATATTCCGGGCGAAGCTTCGTCTGTGACGACCTGTCTCGACGGCTACCAGATGGCGCGGAAGGGTCAAGCAGGCCTGGCGCTCGGGGTGTCTGCTATCGGATCATTCATCGCCGGGACCATTACGATCTTCGGATTGATCTTTCTGGCTTACCCTCTTGCCAAGGCAGCGCTCAAGTTCGGCCCTCCGGAATACTTCTCGCTCATGTGCATGGGTCTGGTGATTCTCACCTTTTTGACGCAGGGCTCCATGTTCAAGGCGTTGATGATGGCGCTTCTGGGATTGCTGGTCGGCCTCGTGGGGCTCGATCCCTTTACCGCAAAGCCGCGATTCACCTTCGGCTTCAAAGAGCTCATGGACGGCGTAGGGATTGTGCCTGTCACCATGGGGCTCTTCGGTATCTCGGAAGTGCTCCTCAATCTCGAAGCGAAGATCAAACGCGATATTTATGAAACGGAGATTACCGGATTACTATCATCGTTCAAAGATTGGACCACAGCGAAATGGGCTATCCTGCGCGGAAGCGTGGTCGGATTCTTTCTCGGGATCCTTCCAGGTGGGGGCGCCATTCTCAGCTCCTTCGTCTCCTACGCGTTAGAAAAACGCTTCTCCAAACATCCTGAGAAGTTCGGCACGGGCGTCATCGAGGGCGTTGCAGCGCCCGAATCGGCAAACAACGCTGCCGCGCAGTCATGTCTCATCCCTTTACTCTCACTCGGAATACCCCCCAATGTCGTAATGGCAGTACTCTACGGCGGCCTCCTGATACACGGCATTCAGCCGGGCCCTTTTCTTCTCCGGGATCATCCTGATATTTTCTGGGGCCTCTCGATGAGCATGTATGTGGGCAATATAATGCTCCTCGCGCTCAATCTTCCGCTCATCGGCCTCTGGGTCAGGATACTTCGGGTGCCCTATCCGATACTCTTTCCATTGATTCTCTTCTTTTGCGCCATCGGCGTTTATACGGTGAACAATTCTGTATTCGACATTTACCTCATGGTCGTATTCGGCCTTGCCGGCTATCTGATGAAGAAGCTGGATTTCGAGGCAGCCCCGCTGGCAATGGCGTACGTGCTCAGTCCGATCCTTGAATCGAGCTTCCGCCAGTCGCTGAGTCTGTCCGGTGGCGCATTTGGAGTCTTCTTCTCACGGCCGATATCACTGGTCTGTATGATCTTTGTTGTCCTGCTCCTCGGCTTCCAGATCGTCTCTGCGTACGTGGCGAAGCTGAGAGTGCAGGCAGCCAAAATCAAGACGTACGAGGCAGAATGATACCGATTTGCCTTCAAGCGTATACCTTCGTTGTCGCTGCGTTGCTCTCCTCGACGTACCATCAGGTACGCCTTCGTCGGCTCCTCGCTGCCGCCTCGGTCTCCATCTTGAATACAAATCGGTATAATAGAGGTTAAGGTTGAGGTTAAGAAAAAGACGAAACGAGGACGAAGGAACGGCTCGTGCGATGAAAGAAACAACCTTGGAAAAATGGATAGCTTGTCTGGCTGCAGTTGTTCTCTTCTGGGCGCTGGCGGGAAACGCTTACGCTTTCACGTATACATATAGCAACGGCACGAGCTACCCGATCAGGGTGTCTGCGCAGCTCTATGATGATGCGGATAAGGTTGGGGAGTTGGAAGCGAACGGGACTTACACCATTTCAAGTAAGTCTCTTTTGAAAAGCTGGAGTGCCGATGCCTTGATTGAGAACAGGTGGCAGCAGGTATTGAATATGACGTGCGATCTTCTTCCCGGCAATCACGCGTTTTCGATCTACGTTGATGAGAAGAAGAATCCGGATGGCACGGCCACACGCACCTGGAATGCATTAATTAAATAAGTGCTCAGTTAAAGAACCTGTCCGAACAAATTAAACGCCCTATTTTTGATACTATTTTCCGTCCCACTCAAGCTTCAGCCGTTTCTCCTGGTTCCTGTCTCCTCCTCGCTTATCTTTGCTCACCTCGGTTGTCTTTATCTTAAGGCGAAGGTCGTTCTGGCTGTCCGCGTAAGCGATTGCACGCTTGTAATCGATCTTGCCGGCCTTATAAAGATCAAAAATCGACTGGTCGAATGTCTGCATGCCCTCGTGATAGCCGAGCAGCATGGCCTCTTTCAGCATTGAAACCTGCTGCTGAGAAATCAGGTCTTTGATGCGTGGCGTGTCGAGCATAATCTCTACTGCAGCGATTCTCTTGCCGTCGACCGACGGGATGAGACGCTGAGAGATGATCGCCTTCAGGGTGAGGGAGAGCTGCATGAAGATCTGAGAATATCTTTCGGCGGTGAAGAAGTTCATAATCCGTTCCAGGGCCTGGTTGGCATTGTTTGCATGAAGTGTCCCCAGACACAGGTGGCCGGTTTCGGCGAAACCGATGGCTGCTTCCATCGTCTCCGTGTCCCGTATCTCGCCTATGAGGATCACATCCGGAGCCTGGCGCATCGTATATTTCAGTGCATTTGCATAAGACAGAGTGTCAAAACCGATCTCCCTCTGCGTTATCACGCTTTTCTTGTGGTGGTGAACGAACTCTATCGGGTCCTCCACCGTGATGATGTGCCCTTTCTCGTTCTCGTTCCTGTGATCGAGCATTGCGGCGAGCGTCGTCGATTTACCCGTGCCGGTCGCGCCCACCACGAGCACAAGACCTCGCTTGACCATGACGATGTCTTTCAGGATTTGCGGCAGCCTGAGATCATCTATCGTCTTTATCTGAATCTTTATCTGGCGGAGAATGACTCCCACATGGCCCATCTGTCGGAAAATGGAGACTCTGAATCTGCCGAGATCCGGATAGAACAAGGCGAGTCCCATTTCAAAATCTTCTTCGAACCGTCTTTTTTGCCGCTCATTCATTATGCTGTACGCCACTTCCTGCGTGTCTTCCGACGTCAGCACGTCTGTGCCCTCGTATCGATCCACGGTCCCTTCTATCCTGAACATCGGGGGCAACCCCACAGTCAGATAGATATCTGACGCTCCCGTGTCCGACATGTGCTTGAGCAGCTTCTTCAGCGGCACCATACGCTCACCTCCCGGGCAACGGAGCAGGAAGGTAGAAGGAAACTTCATCTGTCGTGACGAGGTTTCGCGCCAACAGCTCCTTGACCGCAGCCTCCATCGTTATCATGCCGATAGCCTTACTCGTCTGCATGATGGACGGCATCTGAGCAATTTTGTTTTCACGTATGAGGTTCCGTATTGCAGGCGTAGCCAGCATGATTTCAAAGGCAGCTACTCTTCCCTTGTTGTCCCTGCGCTTGAAAAGAGCTTGCGTCACGATCGCCTGGATTGACTCGGAAAGCATGGCCCTCACCTGGTTCTGCTGTCCTGCCGGAAACACGTCGATAACCCTGTCGATCGTTTTCGGCGCGCCACTCGTGTGCAATGTGGCAAACACCAGATGGCCGGTCTCTGCAGCGGTCAGGGCCAGGGATATAGTTTCCAGGTCCCGCATTTCGCCGACCAGGATTACGTCCGGGTCCTCGCGAAGCGCGGCTCGCAAAGCATTGGCGAAACTCTTCGTGTGCGGTCCAAGCTCTCTCTGGTTCACGAGACAGAGGTTCGATTTGTAGACGAATTCTATGGGGTCTTCGATGGTGATGATATGCCCTTTCATCTCACTATTGATGAGATCTATCACGGCCGCGAGCGTTGTCGATTTGCCGCTGCCGGTCGGACCGGTGACGAGGACAAGGCCTTTTTCGAGGTGCGAAATGTTCGCCAGCACTTTTGGCAGTCCCAATTCGTCAAAACCGGGTATCTTATTGGGGATGGGTCTGAATGAAGCCGCATCTCCCCTATTCTGTTTGAAGACGTTCACCCTGAACCTTCCGTACTCACCAAGGGCAAGAGAGAAGTCGAGCTCCAGGAATTCTTCGAAGACCTTGCGCTGCTCATCGTTCAGGATGTCATAGATCATCTTGTGGACCGCCTCCTCGTCCAGAGGCGGCACCTCGATTTTCCTCATTTCCCCGTGTATTCTCACCATGGGCGGCTCTCCGGCGCTCAAATGAACATCGGACGCCCTGTTTTCCACGGCAAAGATCAGCAGCTCGGAAACGTCCATGCAGAACCCTCCTATTTCTCTAACGACTCTATCTCTCTAATTGTCGGCAAATCTCGGATATCTTTAAGGCCGAACAGTTCGAGAAATTTCGGAGTGGTCCTGAAAATGATCGGTTTGCCCAGTTCTTCGTTCCTTCCGGCGATCTCGATCACCTTGCGATCCAGCAGTTGCCGCACGGTCCGGGCCGAGTCGACCCCTCGCAGGGTGTCGATATCTCTTTTTGCCACCGGTTGCCTGTAGGCTATGATTGCCAGGGTTTCGAGCATAGGCCTCGTTAGACCGCCCTCTTTCTCTTTGACAAATCGCCTGACCTGCTCCCGGTACGCGATTTTTGTCCGCATCTGGTATCCGCCCGCAACCTCGACTATTTCCACCGCCCGGTTTGCCTCCCGGTACTCCGCCATCAGTTCCTGAACAGCGCCGGTTATCTCCTCAGCCTTGAACTCCTGCAAGCCCTTATGCAGCTTGCTCGTGGTGACCGGTTTCGCTGAAGAGAAAAGAATTGCTTCCAGTATGTTTTTCAGTTCTGTCGTAGAAATGCTCTCACCTCCCGCTCTATTATTTCCCTGTCCTCAGGGTACTCGGACCAGTTGATCCCTTTATCTTTGGAAAACCACGTCGTCTGCCTCTTGGCATAATGACGCGTCTCCTGTCTTATCCTTGTAATCATCTCAGCATAACCGAGAGCACCGTTGAGGTAAAGCAGTATATCACGGTACCCGATACTCAGGAAGGGCTTCGCATCTTGCGGATAACCCGCCTCCAGCAATCCCTTCACCTCTTCAATCCAACCTTCTTGCAACATGCTGTCAACACGCCTGTTGATTCTTTCATAGAGTTCGGCCCGGTCCCGTTTCAGCCCTATCTTGTATGCGTCGTAGCGCTGCTCTTTGAAGCCATGGCGCTCCTGCCATTCAGACATAGTGACGCCCGATGTGCGGTACACTTCGAGCGCGCGTATCACTCTGACCCGATCATTAGGGCTGATCTTTGAAGCGTATACCGGGTCAACCTGCTTCAGCTCTTCGTAGAGGCGCAACGGCTCTTCATTATAGCGCATCCTCAAGCCTTCTCTCACCTGTGCGTCCCCGGAAACGGTGAAGAGGCCATGCAGCAGTATGCGTAGATAAAGGCCTGTGCCTCCAACGACTATCGGTATTTTATTTCTCGATGTTATGTCGTGAATTGCACGGTCAGCGGCTTTTTTGAAAAGCGCACCGTTAAACTCCTCCTCAGGCTCGACGATGTCAACAAGATGGTGGCTGATTTCGCGTCGCGCTTCCGCGGCCGGCTTAGCGCTTCCAATATCAAAGTACTTGTAAACCTGCATGGAGTCCGCGTTGACTATCTCACCATTGAACTCTCTTGCCAGCCACGCGGCGCATTCCGATTTGCCGGTACAGGTGGGTCCGAGGACCGCAATAAGCTTCTCCCTGTTTGCCTCCACCACCCATATAGGCTATAATATGGCGCTTCATGTCAAGAATTATAAGGCTTACCATTCTCCTCTTTTTCATCCCTGCCGCCCTCGGGACGGGTTTCTCCTACAGTCTCGTTAATTATCTCGAACTACCCGACGTCAAACAGCTTGAAACGTTTAAACCCAAGTCGGCGACGCGCCTCTACGCCGACGACGGAACGCTTTTCGCGGAACTATTTGTCGAAAAGAGGATCCCCATTCCTACCAGCGAGATGCCGAAGCACCTCAGACTGGCCTTTATCGCAATTGAAGACGTGCGTTTCTACCAACATATGGGGATCGACATCAGGGGTATTGCCCGGGCGGCGTACCGGAATGTGATGCGACAGAGCTTCTCCGAAGGTGCCTCCACCATCACCCAGCAGCTGGCGCGAAACCTTTTCCTATCGTCGACAAAGAATTTCAAACGAAAGATCGAAGAGGCCATACTGGCCGTCAATATAGAGCGCACGTACTCAAAAGATGAGATCCTCAGCATGTACCTCAACTTGATCTACCTCGGAGAAGGGGCATACGGCGTCGAGGCTGCAAGCTACACCTATTTTCACAAGAAGGCCCGCGACCTCGATCTCCAGGAGGCCGCGACGCTCGCCTCTCTGACAAAGTCGCCGTCACGCTCGTCACCTTTCAAGAATATTCCCAAGGGCATGGAGCGGAGAAACCTGGTGTTGCGCAAAATGCATGAGGCAGGCTTCATCAGCAAGGAGCAGTATGTGAAAGCCACCATGGCGCCGCTCGCCCTTGCGCCGTTCAGGATTTACGCCCGCAAGAACGGCTTCTTTATCGACTATATAAAACAGATGCTGGAAGAGCACACCGCAAACAAGGATGAGATTTATACGCAGGGGCGCAACATCAAAACGACCCTCAGCCTTCAGATGACTGAATTCGCTAATGCAGCAATAGAACACGGTCTACTCTCTTACCGGGAGCGGCACCCCAAAACATCAGAGCTGCCGGAGATGGCGCTCGTTGCAATAGAGGTGAAAACAGGCGAAATAAAGGTGCTGATCGGGGGTAAAGATTTTACAGCCTCGCCGTACAACAGAATGACACAGGCCAAGCGGCAGCCCGGCTCTGCATTCAAACCGATCATCTACCTGGCGGCACTCGAGGAAGGACTGAAACCCAATTATATGCTCAGGGATGCACCGGTCTCATTCACCAATCCATGGACTCATCAGGTCTGGTCTCCTCACAATTACAATAACGAATATCGTGGCGACGTGCCGATGCGCCGTGCATTGGAGCTCTCGCTCAATGCTGCAACGGTGCGGCTCCTCGATAAGATCGGCGTGCAGAACGTGATAGATCTGGCTCAACGGCTCCATCTGTCTTCCAATTTTGAACCCAACCTTTCGCTGGCCCTGGGTTCAACGGAAGTGATACCGCTTGAGCTTGCCCTGGCGTACGCCACGGTGGCGCGGGGAGGTGCCTACCTGCCTGCGAAACCGGTGCGAAGCATTTCGACTATGGAAAATGAAGAGGTTTACTCAGACCAGCCCGGTGAGCTGGAGCCTGTAGTCGAACCGGAAGAGGCATCGATGCTCATTGACATGTTGAAGGGCGTGATCAAGCAAGGAACTGCGGCCAAAGCTGCACGCATGCCTTATCACCTGGCGGGCAAAACCGGAACCACGAATGACTTCAGAGATGCCTGGTTCATTGGCTTTTCTCCGAACCTGCTCTGCGCGGTATGGGTTGGCTACGACAAGGAGACGCATCTCGCCGGAAAAGAGTCGGGCGCTACTGCGGCTCTGCCCGTGTGGATCGACTTCATGTCCAAAGCTCTCACCTTCTATCCGAACGACGATTTCTCTCCGCCCGAGAAAGAATCAATCAGCAAATTTGCCCCGCCGTTCAATAACAACCAGTGATACCAATTCGCCTTCACGCGCATACCTTCGTTGCTGCCTGGTCGCGGGTAACGCTCCTCGACGTACGTTAGTCCGGTCAGAATAAAGCGGCGTTGATCTTTGGGAAAGGCCCGGCGCGCCAGCCATCAGATCTCTCGTGCGCGCCGGGCTTAATTACAAGTTTCGAGATAAACTATTGCGGTGTCCCTGAGCAGACCCGGCATTGAGGCGGAGTTCCCGCGTCTTGTAAGGCCCAGCAGGCCCTCGTGCAACGTCTGCACTTCCGAGTAACTCAGCTTTGCCTGAGGCCACGCGACCGGCGCAGCTGCCGGGTTTGCCTGCGTTTGCTCGTATATCCGAAGACCTGGTCGGCCATCGATGAACCGTGGATCGCACGGCACCGTGCCAGGGGGTGACCCTAAAATCTTGATGACCCCTGTCGCAGGAGCGCCATTGCCTGTGAGTTCCTTGACCGATGTTTTCATGAGGGCGTTCGGCTGCAACGGGCACGAGCAGCAGTTGATCATTTTCGCATCCGCATTAAATGCATACGCGTTCACGCAGAGTTTGTCCCACTCGCCCGTATTCGTTATGAGCAGACTTTGCTCCGGAGTTCCGGCCAGGTTGTTCGCAAAGACGCCTACAAAGAATGAATCGGGCGGAGCGACGGCCGCCGGCATCGCAGGACCCGTGTACTCGCTTACACCATAATTCTGTCCATACGCCCCTCCAGCCAGGAAGCCGACAACGCCGAGTGCAGCAACGACAAATAATCCAAGAAATCTTCCTCTCTGTTTCATTGTTCTTCTCCTTCCTATTTAGTAAGAATCCTGAGATTTTTTTCCTCCCACAACGCAGACTGTCGTTACACCTCCTTTGGACTTTTTTTGTCTGCCCGGTCACGGCTCGGCCGGATGGCCTGGGCGCCGACCCTCCTGTCGGCGTCGCACAGAGGTCCGGGCAGATTACGGTCTTCTTGCTTAAGACAATTTATCGTCGTTCTTAAGCCTGAATCAATCACCGGAGCGGCTACTTCTGTTAGGAGGAAGGCATTAGGAAAGATGACTATTTTCGTGTGCGACGAAGGGTCTTGAGGCGAAGAAATCCGGCGGTCCGATGTTGCTTCCAGGCCGGCTACGCGCATTTGAGAAGTGACGAGAAGTAACGACAGAAGACGGAAAATCGACGAAAGTGAAAAGAGCTGCTTTATGACATTCTTGAGAAAAAAGCGTCCCCATCGGGATTTGAACCCGAGTTGCCGGCTTGAAAGACCGGTGTCCTAGGCCGAACTAGACGATAGGGACGTACATGTGGGCCGTGCAAGATTTGAACTTGCGACTCTCTGCTTAAAAGGCAGATACTCTGCCGCCTGAGTTAACGGCCCGAAGGCTATAAGGATAGTAAAATTGAGCGTTAATGTCAATAAAACGGCCTGTGTGAAACATATATACGAAAAACAGGCGTGTCTAGGCGTTACGTCTTGTATACGCTTGAAGGCGAATCGCCATTTAGAGAATGGTTTCGCGGATGACTTCTTCCATCGTGGTTATGCCCGCCTTGATCTTGAGCAGCCCGCTCTGTCGCAGTGTGATCATGCCCTCATCCATTGCCAGCTTTTTCAGATCGGCAAGCGTGCAACCCTCAAGGATGAGCGCGCGCACAGTATCGGTCATCGGCATGACTTCATAAAGGCCTATGCGACCCTTGTAACCTGTGTGGCCGCACTTGTCGCAGCCTTTGCCGGTGTAAGCTTTCACACAATCAGCCTCATCTTCCGGAAAGCCGATGTTGAGCAGCGCCTTACGGGGAAGATCAACCTCTTCCTTGCAATCCTGACAGATGCGGCGCACAAGGCGCTGCCCTGCTATCAGGATCACGGAACTGGTGACCAGCAGAGGCTCTATGCCCATATTCACGAGCCGGGTGACCGCCGAAGGCGCATCATTTGTATGCAGTGTAGAGAGAACGAGGTGGCCTGTCAGAGAAGCTTTGACGGCAATCTCTGCTGTCTCCATGTCGCGAATCTCACCCACCAGGATAATGTTCGGATCCTGCCTCAGGAACGAGCGCAGGGCCGATGCAAACGTCAGGCCTATGCTCTCGTGCATCTGCACCTGATTGATGCCTGCCAGGTTGAATTCTATAGGATCTTCGGCCGTTATTATATTGACCTCCGGCGTATTGATCCGGTTGATGGCGCTGTACAATGTGCTCGTCTTTCCCGAACCGGTGGGACCGGTGACGAGCACCATGCCCCACGGCCTGAAAATAGCCTCCTCAAACCGGACCAGCCCATCACCTTCGAATCCGAGCCTGTGCATGTCCAGCATGAGATTGTCCTTGTCGAGCAGCCGCATCACCACCTTCTCTCCGAAGAGCGTGGGCAGGACAGAGACGCGCAGGTCAAGAGTCTTAGGCACGTTATCCAGGTTCATCTGTATCTTTATGCGGCCATCCTGGGGCAGACGCTTCTCGGCGATATCGAGCCTCGCGAGTACCTTGATTCTCGAAACAACGGCCTCTTTGTACTTCATCGGCAGCTTAATGATGTCATAGAGAACGCCGTCTACACGCATACGTACCCTGAATTCGCTCTCGTAAGGTTCGACATGGATATCGCTGGCGTTCTTTCGGGCCGCTTCCGCTATCATCAGGTTGACTATATTAACAACGGGCGGCTGCTTGGCGTCTGCTTCCAGGCTCGCCACGTCCATCTTCTCTTCATCTTCAACTATCTGGAGTGACGACGCATCCTGGATAACGCCCATGTCTTCGATGACTTTTCTGAGTCCGGTCTGTGCTCCTCCATAGTATTTCTCTATCGCATGCGAGATCTCCGACTCTTTTGCGATCACCGGCTCTACGTGATAACCCGTGAAGAACTTTATGTCGCTTATGGTGTTGACACTGGTAGGGTCTGCCATGGCGATGGTCAGCGTCGTATTCTTCTTCGTCACCGGCATGATGTGATACCTTCTCGCATAATGAGAAGGTATGATCTTGATGACGCTCTCCTCGATGTCGGACGATTCCAGGCTCACAAGAGGGATGTTGAATTTTCTGGCGAGAGCTTTCAGGATGTCGTCTTCGGTCAGGACGTTCATCGTGACCAGTACCTCGCCCAGTTTTCCGCCGAGCTGTCTCTGCACCTTGAGTGCTTCATCCAGCTGGCGCTGGGTGATCATCGACATACGAACGAGCAGTTCTCCGAGAAGAGGACCTGAAAGCGCCACTATACGTTCCTGATCATGTTTTGAGGCCGTGCCTCACTTCATAACTATCGGCCGTATTTGGGCAAACCTTAAGGTGCTCCACCCCGCCGGGAAAGGCTTAATTCCTTCGCCGCTCCCCCTTTACAGACCGGCAATCGTGTGCTACTTTTAGAAACAACCTCGCTGATCATAAGGCAGACGTTAGACCGGATCTCGGCTCCAGCGATCAAGCTCCGGGCTCTGACGTCCGAAGTCCAGTTATCTGAAACGCACGATGAAACGAATCGCCGGAGGAGGCAGCCATGATGAGGAAGTTGGGACCCGATGAACTCTACCGCCGCTGTGACACTGATCAGTTTACCTTTACCACGACAGAAGATATTCCCGGCCTTGAAGGGACGATCGGCCAGGAAAAAGCCCTGAGATCGCTGGATTTCGGCCTCGGAGTGGCCAGCAAGGGATTTAACATTTTCGCTCTTGGCGAATCGGGCACCGGCAAGAGCGTCACGGTTAAGACTCTGCTCGGTGAAAAGGCAGCTCAAGAAAAAGTACCTCCTGACTGGTGCTATGTTTATAACTTCAAGAACCCCGATGCTGCCACAGCCATATCGATGGAGCCGGGACGCGGCAAGGTCTTCCAGAAGGAGATGGAAGATTTCCTCAAAGCTCTCAAGGCCGACATCCCCAAGGCTTTCGAATCGAAAGAGTACGAAAAACAAAGGAGCCGCATCGTCGAGGAATTCCAGCAGAAGCAGAATGAACTCTTCTCGAAGCTGGATGATGAGGCGCACCAGCAAGGATTCACCGTGCGCAGAGGCATGACCGGCGTAATGTTGCTTCCTTTGAAGGAGGATGGCGAGCCGCTTACGCCGGAGGAGTTCGCCAAGCTGGATGAAAAGAAGAAGAAAGAGCTCGAAAAGACGGGCAGGATTTTTCAGGAACGCCTTAATGAGGTCTTCAGGGCAATGCGGGAGACCGAGAAATTTGTGCAGGATATGCTGTCGAAGCTGGAGCGCGCGATTGCTTTTGACGCCGTGAATCCGATGATAGAGAACCTGAAGGCACGATACAGAGAGTACGAAAAGATCGGCACGTACCTGGATGACGTCAGAGAGGACATACTCACGCACCTGGAGGACTTCCGGCCTGCCGAAGAGCCGGCAGCCTCCCCTGTGCCCTTTCTGAAAATGCCCAAACAGGAGGTTTCCTTTGCCAGATTCGCCGTCAACGTCATTGTAGACAACTCCGAAACGAAAGGCGCACCGGTCGTCTTTGAGAGTAATCCGACGTACCTTAACCTGTTTGGAAGGATCGAATACAAGATCGTTTACGGTATGGCGCTCACCGATTTCAGCATGATCCGAGCAGGTTCGGTCCATAAGGCAAACGGCGGCTACCTGGTGGTTGACGCACTCGATCTGCTCAGGAACCCTTTCTCCTACGATGCCCTTAAGAGGGCCATAAAACATGAAGAGATCAAGGTGGAAGATATTCTCGAGCAGTACAGGCTTATGAGCACTGCCAGCTTAAAACCCGAAGCAATCCCGCTCGACATTAAAGTAATTCTCGTGGGCAATCCGTATCTCTACTATCTTCTTTCCAGTATGGATCCCGATTACAACGAGCTCTTTAAAGTCAAAGCCGATTTCGACAACCGGATGGAGCGCACGCCGGAAAATGTGCAGAAATATGCAGCCTTTGTCGCCAGCTGCCAGAAGGCGGAAAAGCTACTGCCTTTTGATCGAAGCGGTGTCGCCAGGATTATCGAGTACGGATCGCGCCTTGCCGATCACCAGGAGCGGCTGTCGGTGCGGTTCAGCGCAATAGCCGACCTCATCAGAGAGTCGCACTACTGGGCAAAAAAGGACGGCGTCAGTTTCGTGAGTGCAGCTCACGTCGATCAGGCAATCGGCGAAAAGATTTATCGGGTGAACCGGATCGAGGAGCGCCTTCGTGAAGCTACTCTGGAGGACGTGCTCATAGTCAACACACAGGGTGAGAAAATCGGGCAGGTAAATGGACTCGCTGTCCTCGACCAGGGGGATTACAGCTTCGGCAGACCTTCGCGCATATCGGCCCGCACTTTTGTGGGCAAGGCAGGAATAGTCAATATAGAGCGCGAGACGAAGATGAGCGGCAAAATACATGAGAAAGCTATCTTCATCATTGCGAGCTATCTCGGCGCCAAGTACGGATCCAAGAAGCCTATAAGTCTCTCAGCATCAATCACGTTTGAACAGCTTTATGATATGGTCGAAGGCGACAGCGCAACGTGCGCGGAGATGTATGTTCTTCTTTCAAGCATCTCCGGAATTCCACTCAAACAGGAATACGCCGTAACCGGCTCCATGGACCAGAATGGCGATGTTCAGCCGATAGGAGGGGTCAATCAGAAAGTGGAGGGATTCTTTGACCTGTGCAAGGCACGGGGCCTCAACGGAAGCCACGGGGTCATTATCCCGAGCAGGAACGTTAAGAACCTGATGCTGAAACAGGAGATCACAGACGCGGTCAGGGAGGGCAAGTTTGCGATCTATGCCATCGAAATGATGGAAGATGGACTTGAAATCTTTACCGGGATGACGGCCGGCATCATGCAAGAGGATGGCACGTATCCGGAGAATACGATTAATAACCTGATAATGAAAAGGCTCACCGAAATCGCCGAGGCGCTCGAAAAGAAGAAGGACGAAAACGGGGAAACACAGCTCGCCCCACGGTCGGAGAAATCGAAAGATTAGTTGATTTCCGCGTCCCTATACAATCACTATACAGTTCTCGCAACCGAATTCGTTCGGCCTGCGCACCAGAGCCATCGGATCGTCCCACCAGGCGCCGTCGACGACAAAACGGTATTCGTGCTCGCCCGGCTCTAACATAAGCGTGCACGTCCAGGTGCCTTCATCCCCCTGCATCAGCGGATCAGCCGTGGGATCCCAATCATTGAAGCAACCTGCAACGAACACCTGTGTCGCTTCGGGAGCACGAAGTTTGAATGACGTCTTCTTCTTCGCAGGCTTCGCAGCTGCCTTTGCTGCAGACGGTGTACTCCGCACATTTGGTTTCGCGCTCTTCGTGACCGCCTTGGCGGCAGTTTTTTCCGGTGTCTTAGCTTTCGCAGTCTTCTCAGCCATATGATACCCCCTTAGTATCTCATTCGGGCACTCTCATCCCGCGTCTCAAGTATACCATAAGTCCTGGCCTACGAATACAAGTAGGTTTCATATCGCTGATTGTCAATACTCAAAAAATGGTCGCAAAAAATGGCCCTTGTGCAGATAGAAGATTTGAGATTTAATACTTACATTATTGTGAGGGGAGTCACCCGCCGGACCATAAGAGGAGATCTTGTGAAGGCAACGTACGAAAAACGGCTCATCTGGACTATCGTAGTTACGCTCGTCATACTTGCAGGAGAGGTGATCGGCGGTATCCTCAGCAACAGCCTCGCACTTTTGAGCGATGCGGGCCACGTGGTGACCGATGTCTTTGCTCTCGGACTCAGCCTCATCGCCTTGAACATATCACGTCGCCCTTCTGATTACCGCGCAACATACGGGTATCAAAGGATCGGTATCCTTGCCGCGTTTTTGAATGGCTGCAGTCTTGTCGTTATCTCGATCTTCATTTTTTATGAAACATATCACCGGCTGCTCACGCCGCCGCAGGTCGAATCGGGCCTGATGCTGGTTGTGGCCGTATTAGGTCTCGTCGGTAATCTGGTTATGGCGTGGATCCTGGGTCACAAGCATACCGACCTCAACGTGAAGAGCGCCTTTCTCCACGTGCTTGGGGATACCATATCTTCCGGCGGCGTCATTATCGCTTCGCTGGTGATAATGTTCACCGGCTGGCAACTGGCCGACCCGATAACCAGCGGGGTCGTGGGTGTGATCATTATTTTTGGAGGCGCGCGCGTGATCAAAGAGGCCCTCTGGATTTTTCTCGAATTGAGTCCGCTCGATTTACACGCCGGGGAGATTTCGGCGATCCTTTGCGGGATGGATGATATCAAGGGAGTACACGACGTGCATCTCTGGTCTATAGGCCATGGTGTGCCCGCCTTCTCAGCCCACGTCCTCATTAATGACCGGAGAATCAGCGAAACCGACATCGTCAGACAAACTATTGAAGAAAAACTTTCAGACCTCGGCATCAAACACACGGTTCTGCAGATGGAGTGTGCAGAGTGTGAGAATGACGCTCTTTACTGCCAGATCGGCCCTACAGACGAAACGGAGCATCACCACCACCACTAGAAGCCGGGTCCAGGGGCCAGGGTCCGGGGTCCCGAAAATACCCATAAGATATTCACAACCTAATGGCGCCTTACCGTGTCGGGCTCTTTCTTGATCTCATTGTGTTTCCTTCTGGACCCTGGACCCGGGACCCGGGACCCTGTCTTTCAAGTGTTGACAAATCCAAACGAAAATAGATATACTAATGATATTGAAAGGTTAACAGCAACCACGAGGACAAGGGGAGAGCCTCTATGAATCAGGCCAAGACGTTTTTCTTGATGGTCATCCTTACGATTATATTCGTTGCGCTGGGTAGTCTGATCGGCGGACAGAACGGAGCCATGCTCGCCTTCGCCATTGCCCTCGTGATGAATCTGGTGACCTACTGGTTCAGCGATCGCATAGTGCTGGCCATGTATCATGCCAGAGAGGCGAGCGAACGTGAAGCGCCTGAGCTCTACGCCACGGTGGCTTCTCTGTCGCAGAAAGCATCTATTCCCATGCCGAGGGTGTACATCATAGACGAGGATAGTCCAAACGCTTTTGCAACCGGAAGAAACCCGGCGCATGCTGTTGTTGCGGTCACAACAGGCATACTTCGATTACTTACCCGGCAGGAGCTTGAAGGCGTTCTGGCACACGAACTATCTCACGTGAAGCACCGCGACATTCTCGTATCGACTGTAGCTGCGGCCATGGCAGGCGCCATTACGATGCTTGCCAACTTCGCGAGGTTCACCGCCATTTTCGGCGGAGGGAGAGACAGTGACGAAGAGGGCGGCGGTAATATATTCACGGTAATTATTTTCTCGATAATAGCGGCTTTTGCGGCCATGCTCATCCAGCTGGCAATCTCCCGCTCCCGCGAGTATTACGCGGACGAAGGCGGAGCGCAGCTTACCGGAAATCCTCTCTTTCTGGCGAACGCGCTTCGTAAACTTCAGATGGGTGTCTCCCGCGTGCCCATGCAGGATGCAAACCCTTCAACAGCCCACATGTTCATACTCAACCCTTTCAGCGCCAAGGGTGTGCTCGCCCTTTTCAGCACGCACCCTCCGATTGAAGAGCGTATAGAAAGATTAGAGGAGATGGCGCATAGACGCTAGCGCTTACGTCCTTCGGTCTCTCTCGGTAGAAATCATTCGCAAGGTTGAGGATGGTGAGCTCCTCGATGAGACCATCGATCGATCATTCTCGGAACCGACCGTTCCCGAACCACTAAAACCCCTGCTTTACGAAATAACCGCGGGAGTCTTCCGCTGGAAGGCTTATCTGGATTGGCTCCTTTCCCATTACGCGCGAAAACCGCTCAAGAAGGAATTGCGCTATATTCTATGGGTTGCCCTTTATCAGACCTTCTTTATGAAGAAAGGCGCCCATCATGTGGTGAATGAAACCGTCGAATACGTAAAGAAAGAGAAAGGTGTTCCGGTTGCAAACTTCGTCAATGCTGTGCTGAGGAAAGCCCTGAATGAGGGCAGACGCCTGTCGCTCCCTGATGATCCGGTAGAGCGGTTTTCCATTGCCTGCTCTTTTCCGGAATGGCTGGTACGTCGCTGGGTGGAGCGACTCGGCACAATCGAGACCGAAGCTTTACTCACTGAAATGAACATAACGCCGCAGTTCAGCATCCGCATAGACGAGAGGAAGATTACGCGTGATGCCGCAGTGCAGAAGATCCGAGAAATTGGAGTGACGACGGACAAAGGCAGGCTCCTTGATTCCGCCATCACGGTTGACAAGGTAGGGCCGCTTCTCAATAGCGAGCTTTTCAGATCGCACGCCATCCGTGTGCAGGACGAGGCTTCGCAGCTGGTTGGTCAAGCCGTGGCACCCCGGCCCGGCGAGGTTGTGCTGGACGCCTGCGCAGGAATCGGCACAAAGACGGAGCAGATGATCGAGCTTTATCCTGATATTCATCTGGTGGCCATGGATCTGCGCATGGAACGGTTATCCGTGGAGGCGCAAAGGCTGAGCATGGTCAGGGGCGACGTGCTGCATCTCCCTTTCAAGGAGAAAGTGTTTGACGCCATTCTGCTCGACGCGCCCTGCTCTTCTCTCGGGATCATCCGCAAGCATCCCGAAATTAAATGGAGAAGAAAGGAAGAAGAGATCTCGCGCTATGGATCTTACCAACGCGCACTCCTTCGCGCACTCTGGCCCAGCCTGAAACAGGGCGGCCACTGCATCTACAGTGTCTGCTCGTTTGAGCCGGAAGAGACAACGGACGTACTCAGGGCCTTTGCCGCGGAACGCCATTTTCTGCTTGAAAATCCGCTGCCCTTCTTGTTTAATAAGGAATATTTTCTTTCTTTGCCTCACGAAACAAAGGTGGATGGTTTCTTTATTGCAAAGCTGAGGAAGGTATGAACTGGCTCAAGGCATTTTTGTACTGTTGTCTCTTTCTGGCGGTCTTCGTGGTATCGAGCTATGTTGCCATGCGTGTCCTTATAAGAGAACAAGGCACCATTACCTGCCCTGACATCGTGGGCAAGGAGCTCTCCGACGCCAAGAGGATTGCAGAGGCAAAAGATATGTCGGTCGTCGTATCCAGATATGAGAAACGAAAAGACATACCTTACAATTACGTCATATCTCAGAGGCCTGAACCAAGCATGCCGGTAAGGAAGGGGCGAACACTGTCGGTCGTCGTTTCGGAGGGGCCGCTTCTGGTCAATGTTCCTTTGCTCACAAATCACACGCTGACGTACGCCGAGGAAACACTCAAGGAACGATACCTCCCCGTAAAGCAGGTTATCAACGTGCCTGACGGCAATGTCGGCACGATCGTGGCGCAGTCACCGAGAAGCGGACGGAATATAGTCGACGAGGAGGGCATGACGCTCATCCTGGCAGCCAGACAGAAGCGGTTTTACATTATGCCTGATTTGACCGGCAAGCCGTTGAATGAGATTGTGAACGAATTGGAAAAGAAGCAGATCAAATATTTCGTGACGTACGTCGACAGGCCGGGCAGGCCGCAAAAGACAATCGTGCAGACGTCGATCCCCTCGAAGATGCTCTTCGGCGAGGATGACACGCTCGAAATAATAGCCGTCGGAGGATAGTATGGTACTGATAGCGCCCTCGATTCTCTCTGCTGATTTTCGAAAGCTTGAGAATGAGATACGGGCTGTGCAAGAGGCAGGCGCCGACCTGTTTCACGTAGATGTGATGGACGGCCATTTCGTTCCTAATATCACCATCGGCCCCATGATCGTGGAAGCGGTGCGAAAGTCAACAACGCTGCAACTCGATGCGCATCTCATGATCGATAATCCTGCTGCTTTCGTGGAAAGCTTTGCACGTGCGGGCGCAGATATTATCACAATCCACGCAGAGAGCGACAATCACCTCTTCAGAACCGTTGACGCCATAAAATCTCTCGGCAAGAAAGCCGGCGTTGCTCTTAACCCGTCAACGCCTCTTAATGCTGTGGAGTATCTGATCAGTGAGATTGACCTGCTGCTCATCATGACGGTTAACCCCGGTTTCGGAGGCCAGAGCTACATAACGGCTATGAATGATAAGATCAAAGCCGCCGCAGAGATGATCAAGGCGTCGGAAAGATCGATCATCCTAGCGGTTGACGGAGGCGTCAAAGCACGAAATGCACGGATGGTAGCCGATCTCGGTGCAACGCTGCTGGTAATGGGAACAGAGATCTTCGGCAGCAGTAATTACCAGGAGAAGATGAAAGAGGTGCGGAAGGAACTGGGATAAAAGACGCCGTGATATATATATGACGCTGGAAAAACAGAAGACCTACAAAAAAGTATTCGACCTGGCGTGTGAAGAGTTGCGCAGAACGGACCTTGAGGAGCGGCTCCACAAGGCCTCTGTCACGTACCGCGCGACAAACGGAAGTTATGAAATAGAATCTCCCTTTTTCGAAGAGACAATCATTATCGATGCCCCCTCGTTCTCTTTCCGAAGCACGCAGGGGAACAACGTAACGCTTGCTGCAAAGATACTCATACTTCACTATTTACTGAAGGCATCGGGTGACCCTCTCGGTCAGGAGAAAATACCTTATGAGGATATTCCGGGCTGCAGACCGTACCTGCCTGTATTTGAGCGCAGGGTTGTGCGTCCTTTAATTTCGGCCTTCGGCTTCGAACGCGACCTCTTCCGGGAGGCGGGAACTGCCCTTGGCGCAATAACAGAAGCTTACGGGGACGTCTCCTTCACTCTCCATGCGTTACCGATGATTCCCCTCACCTTCATACTCTGGGAGGGAGATCAGGAATTCCCTCCGTCCCTCAAAGTTCTGTTCGATCCCACGATTGACACCTATCTTCCTCTGGAAGATATCACGGTTATCTCAAAGCTTGCCGTTGTTCGCATCATCAAAGCAGCAAAAAACCGTTATTTACCATAGTTTTATTCTGTCATATATGCCTGCTATTGAGTTGTTCTGTCATATAAATTTAACCGCAACGCAGTCGATTAACATCGTGCCCGCCCTTTTGCGAAGCTCAATCGCCGTTC
Organism: uncultured delta proteobacterium; assembly: GCA_963825005.1. Taxonomy (GTDB): domain Bacteria; phylum Desulfobacterota; class Syntrophorhabdia; order Syntrophorhabdales; family WCHB1-27; genus JADGQN01. The sequence goes on from CAWGRP010000006.1 coordinate 195,837, forward strand.
GCGATCAGGCAGACACGATCATGATCCTTTATCCTGTTTCTTCACTTCTTCATCGGGTTGCTTCGCTTCCTCTTTGATCTTTTGAGCGATGAGCCCTGCGAGTGCTAAGTCATGTTTCGTCCAGATACCGATCTCCGTTATCTTCTCCGTTAATTTGACGACGATGACCTTTATCTTCCTTTTCTTCACAAGGCCTTCGATTACGCCGCCGTCGTCCTGCGGATTTCTCTCGCTCTTGATGATTTCAATACCGAGATCCACCATGGTGATGATAGACATATCCCATACCCTTTCAAATGGCCTATCCACGGCCTCCTGAACATCCGCCTTTCTGATCTCCTTCTGCAACTCCGCTCCTTTTATGGCCAGTCCAGCGCCGCTGATCATTTCTGTGGCAATGGGAGCGGTCAGCGCCGCACATGCCTGCAGAGCCAGCCACGCACAGCCGAGAAGAACAAACAACCTGAGAGCCTGGATACTCTTCAACGGATTACGTTCCTGTCAAATATGTCTTCCATGATAGCGGCCGATACTACGCAAGGTAACCACCTTACATCACGTGTCAAGCCCCCGCCGGCTGACACAACCTCTCACGACCCATACTTTCCTGCATGATGAGATCGGCCCGCATTGCGTTCCGGATAAATAGCGACTCCTCGATCCTCCAGGTCCTCGTTGAGAGATGCACCATCACGCTGCTTGCTGCTTTGGCGATGGTGCTTATCTTATAAGCAGAGAATGGTAACATGCACCAGCCGTGGCAAGGACGCCATGAGCAGGATCGAAAGCGGGGGTAAGCGTCTTGGGCCTCACCAGAAAGATCAGCAATATACGCCGTCTCTGTTTTATCATCGGTGTCGTGTTTGAAGCGGGCGGGGAGATAGCAGTTAAGAAGCTCCGCATGCGCTACCTTCTGCCGTGGCGATTAAGAATTCATTCTCTTTTTCATTGGCCCCACTCGGGGGAGCCCGGCATCGGAGTACCGCTCGAAGCAGCTCCTTTCTTTCCGGTGCGCTTGAGAGAAGTCCTCGAAAAACTGGGGCCCACGTTCATGAAGTTGGGTCAGGCCTTGAGTCTGCGACCCGACTTGATTGGAGAAGAGCTTGCCAGGGAGCTGTCGAAGTTACAGGACCAGGCAACGCCTTTCTCCTTTGAAGAAGCGAAGCGGACGATCGAAGAGGATCTTGGCCGTGGTTCCGCAGAACTCTTCAGAGTGTTGGATGCACAGCCCTTTGCAGCAGCCTCTCTTGCCCAGGTACACCGCGCTCAGCTTGCGGACGGGACGGAGGTGGCGGTCAAGATACAAAGGCCCGGCATCAGGAGGGTAGTTGAACAGGACCTTCGTATTCTCCTTGATCTTGCGCAGCGCGCCGAACGATACATCCCCGATGTGCGGCCTTTTCACCCCGTGCTCGTCGTCAAGGAGTTCGCAGAGTGGACTGTTCGCGAGCTCGACTTCAGCGTTGAAGGGCACAACGCGGACCGGTTCCGATTTTCTTTCAGAGGAAATCCCCACGTGAAGACCCCGCAGATACACTGGGAGTATACCGCGCCGAGGGTCCTTACGATGGAACTCATACGGGGCTTAAGAGTCGATGACCTGGCAGGGATCAAGATGTCGGGCTGTGACGGACGCGAGGTCGTGCTCCACCTTCTCGATGCATATGTTCAGCAGTTCCTGATAGACGGCTTCTTTCATGCAGACCCTCATCCGGGCAACGTCTACGTGCTCGAGAATAACGTCCTTTGTTTTACCGATTTCGGAATGGTCGGATACCTTAACGAATCGATACGGAGAGAGCTCTTGAGTTGCTTTGCCGCCTTTGTAAATGGCGATTTGGAAGCTTACCTGAGACACTTCATGCATCTTGCCGAGACGCACAAAGACAGCGATGTAGCAGGGTTCCATAGAGACGCTGCCGAAATCGTGAACGAACTGTTTTTCTCCCGCACACCCTTAAGTATGGCGCGGCTCTTCTTCCGTCTCATCAGCAAGGGTGCGGTGCGCAGGATCACCTTCCCCACAGGTCTTGCACTCTTCGCCAAGGCGATCATGACAACCGAAACTGTAGGCCGTCAACTATACCCGAGCTTCGATTTCAATGCTGAACTGCCGCCCTGCATTCGAAAAGCCGCCGATGCGTACCTCGATCCTTCGAGGACTTCGCGATCTCTGCAAAGCGATATGTTCGACTATTTAGATTTCTTCAGAAACCTACCCGAGCGGGCAAAGCAGGTGCTCGCCAACCTCGGCGAAGAGGGTCGCATAACGGTAAGGATAGACGAGACGCAATTACCGGACATCAGGAGCGGGCTTGACAGGCAGACAGATACCCGCATACTGGGAACGCTCATGATCACTGTTCTCGTCGGGACGTTGCTTCTCTTCTATTTCGAGCATGCAACTTTTGTCCTGAGGCCGCTAAGCAGCGCCGGTTTTGCGCTTTTCTTTTTTCTGCTCGTCTGGTTCCTCATCAAACGTAAACGGCGAGGCTCGTGAGTTACTCGATCTTGATCGGAACCTTCTTTTTTTTCTGCTCTGTTTTGAGAAAGGTGATCTTCAGCACACCATCTTTAAACGCGGCCATGGCGCTGTCTGTGTCCACTTCTACGGGAAGGGGAATGGTCCGCTGAAAAGTACCGAAGGGACGCTCAGCCCTGTGATAGCCCTTATCCTCCTCTCCAAACTCCATCCTCTTCTCTCCTCGTATGGTCACTGAGTTCTCGCCGGTTGATACCTCCACATCATTCGGATTCACGCCGGCCATTTCGACTTCAACTCTGATCTGGTTTTCTTCTTCAACAACGTCGACACTCGGTCTGAACGGGTCGCTCCTCCACTCTGACGGCCCCACCTTAATGAGCGGCTCGAGGAATGTGTCCATCACCTTGTCCATCATCTCCCGGACAGTCACCAGGGGATGCTTAGCACCCCGTCCTATCGGAATTCTTGTGCCTTTTCCCGATCCGCGCTCTGCCATGGCCTTCCACCTCCTCGATTTTGATGTAACGTAATGCAGATAAAGAAATGTTTCAATCGTCCGGGAGTATACCGAGCTCTCGTAGCTTCCTCGAGAATCCCTCGGCATTGTTCAACGTGTGGAGATACGTGCCATCCGCACGCTTATAACTGATCACTCCTCCGTCCTTCAGCCGAGCCACTACTACTTTGTCTCTCACGCCTTCAACACTCAACTCAGATAACTCTGCGGCGCCTCCTGCGACAGCTTCCGGCAGCAGGTCCGGCTGGACACCGTGAAGGATGAATCTGCCGGGACAATTGCGGATCGGTTTCCAGTCCCTCTGCATCAGGAGTTCATCAAAGGTCATTTCACCGGCTCATCGCTGATGCAGATAACTTTTTGGAGCATCGGAACGTTCCTTTGTTTTTCACGCCATGTCCAGATGAAAAAGGGTAACCTCGGGCCGCACGTTGAATCTCACCCGCAAGAGATGGCCGACGCCACGATTGATGTACATCCGGCGACCTCCCGAGAGGGCAAACTCCCCTGCAGTATAGCGCCGGTTCCGAACGGGCAGCATCGGCGGGGGAAGGAACGGGGGCTTGCACTGCCCGCCATGTGTGTGTCCGGCAAGAATCCACCCTGAGTATTCCCCCCAGCCCGGTTGATCCGCCGTATCCGGGTTGTGGCTCAAAACGACAGAAGCCCTCCGTGGATCAAGCGCAGCCAGCACCTGCACCGGTTCAGAGCGATGCGCCCACAGATCATCAAGACCGGCAACCTGCAGACCATCGACCTCGGCAACCTCATTACGCAGGATTCTCACTCCTGCGGACGTCGCCAATGCGACGAACCTGTCGGCGACCTCCGGATCTCCCCATAAAGGGCCATAGTCATGGTTGCCCAAAGAACCGAAGGTGGCGCGACTTCCCAGCGGTAACTCCGGAAAGAGGCGAAGAGCATGAGAGAAGATGTCACTCTCGTAGCTCGTGAAATCACCGGTATAGACTACAATCTCAGGCGAGAGATTCTTCACGCGCTGGAACGTATGCATCAGGTATGCATCGTCTACACGCGCGACCTATGTGCAGATCGCTCAGCTGCACCAGTCGCGCCCCTTTCAATCGAGGCGGAAGAGAGGCCAGCGGCAGCCGCCGTTCAATAATTTCAAGCCAATGGGGCTCCCAGCGCCACGTGTAGGCGCCTGCACCGAGCCCGAGTCCTGCGACGAGCGCCGCCGTTTGAAGAAATTGACGGCGTGTGATCATCTCTCTTTCATTCAGGCCTTTTTCTGACCGTAACGGTTATAGCTGACCTTATCGAAACGGAGATCCTCTTTTTTATAGGGAACCATCTCCTCACCGGGGTACCCGATGGCGATGATGCATTCCACGCTCAGATTCTCAGGCAGTCCCAGGAGCTTCGCGATATATTGCGTGGACGTTGTTCCTTCGTTGAAATTATTCCCTTTCATTTGCGCCCATCGGCTTCCGAGACCGAGTGCGTGGGCTGCATACTGCATGGTGACCGCAGCGATGGAACAATCTTCAACCCACAACCCGGAAACGGACGGGTCCCCGCAAACAACCACGCCAACCGGCGCATCCTTGACAAAGGCCGCCCCTTGCGGCTTCGCAACGGACAGTTCTTTCAGGAGGTTCTTATCTGTTACTACCACAAAAGTCCACGGCCTTCTAGCGCCTCCCGTCGGGGAACGAAGGGCCGCTTCGACGATGGCGTCGATCTTTCCCGCCTCTACCGGCCGTGCATCGTATGCTCTTACACTTCTTCTCTTTTCCGCGAGTTCATTAAACATCATTGCTCTCCTTTCTTAAAGATTGAACGGCGCAACAAACGCGCCTGGAACAGATAACAGCATACCTTCTCCCGTTGGATTTTGCCATATTTGCCCACGGTGCCTTTCATCAGCAGCGTATCGCACTCCGCTTGCCAATACTTACCCACAAAGGAAATGGTCTGCAAGGTGAGATCAGAAGCTGGTGAATGGTTAAAAACGCCGATAGACTCTCAGAAGATCAACAAACCTGGATGCAGCCTCGTACTCGATAGGGATAAGGAGTGCACAACAGCCGACTGCCAACGAGATAAACAATACGGCCACATGATTATGTTTCTGCTCCTTGTCAAAGAATGCCTGCACGTCAAAACTCCACTTCAGCAGGGAGCCCCAGAAGTCTTCCTTCTCTTTGTAGAAGGTCTTCTTGAACCATCTGCATAAGGAGATAAGAACAGGTATATTCAGGAGGCACAACAGAATTATTGATAGATTATCCAACCTTATCACGTACACAAACGGTCGGATGATAACAAATACGGCGAAGTCAAACGATGCGCGAAGACGAGGGGTCACCGACCACCTATTCTAGGCCAGAATACTCTTACGGCGAGTAAAATGGACTCAACCCCCGGGCAAAGAGCGACTTACTCTCCAGTGGAGTACGAGAATAATTGATGTGCGACTTGATTCGACGGCTTAGATTTCGATGGATGACGCGAAGGCGAGGGGTCACCGACCGGAGGCGTACCTTGAGGTACGTCGAGGATCGTGTGATCCCCGAAGCCGACAAAGTCAGGCGCGAAATATGAGCCGGCGAATCACGTAGACGTCGATAATTCGCCATCTACCATCTGCACCCTGCGCTGACCCAACGCCCCTATCTCCGGATCGTGTGTTACCAGCACGAGCGCCGCAGACAATTTCTCACGCACGGACAATATGTAATCGAGGACTTCCCTTCCGGTTTTCCTGATCGAGATTCCCTGTGGGCTCATCCGCGAGGATGAGCTCGGGCTTATTTATCAATGCCCTCGCTATAGCTACCCGCTGCTGTTCTCCGCCGGACAGTTCGCCCGGCTTATGGGTGCTTCTCTCTGTGAGTCCCATGATGGTGAGGAATTCTTCCGCAGAGGATTGGGCATCCTCAGGCTTTATGCCTTTGATCCAGAGAGGCATCATGATGTTTTCCAGTACATTGAAATCCTGCAGCAGATGATAGAACTGAAAAACAAACCCTATCTTCTTGTTTCTGAAATCGCTCTGCTCCTGCTCTCCATAAGAAGCGATAGACGTTCCTCTATACAATATCTCTCCTTCGCTGGGCGTGTCGAGGGAGCCGAGAATATGAAGGAACGTGCTCTTCCCCGCGCCGGACGGTCCCATGATGGTGATGAAGTCGCCCTCCCAAACGTCAAGATCCACACCCTTCAAGACGTGCAGGCTTCCCCCGTCTTTGTCGTATCTTTTCTTGATGGACTTTGCGGAGAGAATCAGGTCACTCATAGCGCAGTGTCTCCACAGGATCGATCTTGGTCGCCTTGTACGAAGGATAGAGCGTAGACAGCAGGCAGATCACGATGGTTACCGACGCAATGAGACAAACGTCCATCACGCTGATCTTCATCGGCAGCACATTGATGGTATAGACCTCCTGGGAAAGCTTTATCACGTGGAGCCAATTCTGGACAACGCACATAAGATAGCCGATCCCGGAACCCACGAGGGCCCCGAAAGCTCCGATAGCCAGGCCCTCGGCCATGAAGATCTTCATGACGCTGCGGTTCTTCGCACCCATGGCCTTGAGGATAGCTATATCCTTTTTCTTCTCCATGACAGTCATCACCAGCGAACTGATGATATTGAAGCTTGCCACAAGAATGATCAGCACAAGAATAAGGAACATGGCGATCTTCTCCAGCTTGAGAGCCGAAAAGAGATTCCTGTTCATCATTATCCACGTGCGCACGATGTAACGGGGACCCAGCTTTCTTGAAAGCAGGCTACGCACCGCGTCCGCCTCGTACACGTCCTTGAGCTTCACTTCGATGCCGCTCACGCCTGCCCCCAGAAGCGCCTGCACGTCTGAAAGCGACATGACCGCGAGCATACTGTCTATATCGTACATCCCCGTCTGGAATATCCCTCCCACCCGCACACGGAGCGTCTCAGGCGTGGCGCCCATTGGAGAGATACCGCCGAACGGCACAAGCAGGGTAAAAACATCGCCCGGCCTCACGCCGAGCTCCCTTGCCAGCTCCTTCGCGATGAGGATGCTTCCCTTCTCATTCAGGGCATCGATACTCCCTTCCTTCACAAGCGGGCTCAAGAAAGAGATGTCCTTCGGGTCCATGGCTTTGACAACGATGCCCGACACGCGCTGCGGGCCCTGAGCCAGCCCCTGAAAGGTAACGAAGGGGAAGGCTGCAGTGACACCCTTCGTGTTCTTCACTTCTGCCACTATCTCATCAGGGTTTGCAATCGGCGCCGGTAAGAACATCCGTTATGAGCATGTGCGGGTTGACGCCGAGTATGCGGTCTCTGATCTCATCCTGAAAGCCGGTCATGACCGCAATGACGACGATGAGCGCCATGACGCCTATGGCGATGCCGACAGCGGCAGCCCACGTGGTGAACGATATGAACTTTTCCTTCCGCTTCGAGCGCAGATATCTGAGTGCGATCTGGGACTCGTATTTCATCATGTTCTCAACCTTCATTGGCATCAATCTCAGCCTTCTCCTAGCCGATTCTGTCATCCAGTCTTCTGTCATCGCGTCCATGTCCTGTCTGCACGGTCATCCAGTCACGCTCTCGTGACGTCGCGTCATCCGTCCTACTAAGGTCTGAGCAGCGGAAAGAGTATCACTTCCCGTATCGACGGGCTGTCGGTCAGCAACATGGTCAGCCTGTCTATGCCGATGCCCTCTCCGGCGGTCGGCGGCAGGCCGTATTCGAGCGCCATCAGGTAGTCCTCGTCCATGGAGGCGCCCTCCTCTTTTTCTTTCAACTGTTCAAGAAAACGCGCCCGTTGATCCTCGGGGTCATTCAGCTCATTAAAGCCGTTCGCGATCTCCATGCCGCAGATGTAAAGTTCAAAGCGCTCGACAAAGTCCGGCTGCTCTTTAGATCGTTTTGCCAGCGGAGAAACTTCAACAGGATAATCGGTAATGAACGTCGGCTGCTGGAGCTTCTCCTCGCAGAGCCTCTCAAATAATTCCGTGATCACTTTCCCTTTTGGAGCAGCCTCGAGACCCTCTATTCCCAGGGCTTTTGCACGTGCCCTCAAAGATTCGGCGTCAGGATCGGCGCTCATATCGACCCCTCCCAGTTCGGCGAGTGCGTCCCGCATGCTCATCCTGCGCCAGGGCTTGGAGAAGTCGATCTCTTTTTCATTATATACGACTTTATGCTGCCCGAAAAGATCCATGACGAGAGACGAGACCATCTCTTCGGTAAGGTCCATCAGATCTTCGTACGTTACATACGCCTGGTAGAATTCAAGCATCGTGAACTCCGGGTTGTGGCGCACGGATATGCCCTCATTTCTGAAATTTCTGTTGATTTCGAAGACCCGCTCGAGACCGCCGACGATCAGCCGTTTGAGATATAGCTCCGGCGCGATCCTGAGGTAGAGGTCGAGCCCGAGGGCGTTGTGGTGCGTGACAAACGGCTTGGCCACGGCACCTCCCGGTGTGATCTGCATCATGGGCGTTTCCACTTCAACAAAATCCCGCCCTGCAAAAAATTTGCGTATGAATTCTATGATCCGCGCCCTCTTTACAAAGACCTCCCTCACCTTCTCATTGACAATGAGATCTACGTACCTGTGCCGATAACGCTCTTCCACGTCCTTGAGGCCATGCCATTTTTCAGGAAGCGGGCGCATCGACTTGGTGAGGAGGAGAATCTTCTCAGCGAGGATCGTCAGCTCCCCTGTTTTTGTCTTGAAGATCTTTCCCTCTACACCGATGATGTCCCCCGTGTCGAATTTCTTGAACGACGCGTAATCGGGCTCTTTGAGCATATCCTTTCGCGCGTATACCTGGATACGCCCCTTTCGGTCCTGTATATGCACGAAGGTGCTCTTACCGAAGTCCCTGAATGCCATGATTCTGCCTGCGGCAGACACGTGGGCGCCCTTCCCTTCCAGATCGGCTGCATCGAGAGCGCCGAATTCCCGCTGCAGCTCAGCGCTGTCCGTATGGGGCCAGCGCACCTGCGGGTATGGTTCAATACCGGCGCCCTTCAGGCCTTCCGCCTTCTCTTTTCTTACTGCAAGCAGGTCATGTATCGGTTCCATCGCTTCCTCCCAACCGGATAATCACATCGTAATCGAGCGTCTCGACTATGACGCCTTCTCTGATCTCGCCGACCTTGCAGTCGCCCCGTACGAACGCCAAACCGTCCACGTCAGGCGCCTGCTGTAGTATTCGTCCTACTTTGCGCGCTCCTTCTTCCGACTCCACTATAACCTTTGCGCGCTCTCCTTTCAAACGTTTCAGCTTCTCCTTTGATATCTCCTTCTGTATTTCCATCACTTTCTGGAAGCGCGCTTTCTTCACGCCTTTTCTCAAATGCCCTTTCAGACGAGAGGCGGCAGTACCCTCTTCTTTCGAATAGATGAAGGCGCCGAGGTTGTCGAACCGCCACTCCTTCAGGAAATCACACAACCGCGTGAACTCTTCTTCTGTTTCTCCGGGAAAGCCCACTATGACCGTGGTCCGCAGTATCGCATCCGGTATGCGATTGCGTATCTTTGTAATGAGACTTTCGAGCTCCCGCCCGGTGTAGCCCCGCCCCATCATGCTGAGAATGCGATCTTCCGAATGCTGAATCGGCAGATCAAAATAGTTGAGTATCCTTTGTTCGCCGGCGATAAGCTCGATCAGTTCCTCATCCAGGCCCTTCGGGTGCATGTAAAGCAACCGCAGGAAGTAGTCGCCTTTCGTCGCGACCAATCTGCGCAGGAGCGCCTTGATGTCTCCTTGGTCTTCGCCATTTCGGTCCTTTCCGAACGAGGTGATGTCCTGGCCTATGATCGTAAATTCTTTGAACCCGCGCTCAAGCAAGGCTTCGAACTCAGCGCACACCTCATCGATGCTTCTGCTTACAAGCGAGCCCCTGATAGTCGGTATGGTGCAGTAGGTGCACCGGTTGCGGCAGCCCTCCTGTATCTTCAGATACGTTGACGGCAACTGTGTCAACACCCTGCGCGGATATGTTTCAGCGAACTGATCTTTTCCGACGAAACAGCCTTTGCGCTCTATCAGCTCTTCGAATTCTCCGTAGCGGCCCCGACCCACAAAAAGATCGACCTCCGGCAGCAGCCCGGGCAAATCGGCGCCGTAACGCTCCACCAGGCAGCCGGTCACAATCAGTCTCTTGCTTTTCCCCGTCCCGCTCTCTGCTCCGGCCTTACCTTCCTGGATTATGGTCTCTATCGATTCTCTTGCTGCATCGGCGATGAAGGCGCACGTGTTCACGACAACAACATCCGCCTCATCAGAGAGCGCGTAGCCTTTGTCAATGAGCCGGTTGGCGAGATACTCGGAATCGACAAGGTTCTTGGGGCAGCCGAGGCTCACCATCTTAAACTTCATAGACCCTGCACCTTTCCTCGCATGATGCTTCTCTTCGTCCGGTACACCCCGCCTCAATGCCCACCATGTGGCAGAGGAAGAAATCGTACTTGAGCGGGTCCTCGGGCGAATGGACGCGCAACGCAGCCGTGATATCGCATGCGGCTTTCCACGACGGGGTACGCGCAGTTGTCCAACCGAGACACCTGCCGATCTTGAACAGATGCGTATCGAGCGGAACGATGAGATCTTTTCTGTCGATGAACTGCCAGATGCCGCAATCGATGGCGTCTTTTCGCACCATCCAGCGAAGATACAGATTCCATCGTTTCAACGGATTAGCCGGGGAAGGCTTGGGGAAAAAGAAGATGAGCCGATCCGCATCCCCGTCAAAGTAACGCTCCCTGATCTTCCATACCATCTCCCTGATAGTGCCATCGTAAGCTGATTCCAGCATCGCTCCCATGGAACCGTAATCGCTGACGATCCTTCGCAGCACTTCAAAAAGATCGACGATCTCCTCTCCTTTTTGAAAGCGGTAATAGAGCCTGCTGACCGACGAGAAATCGCCTTTCTTTATGAACGCATAAGGGCTGCTCCCCATTGCATCAAAGAGACGCGCCATAAACTGTTTCATAGCCTTGATATTGCCGTAGGCGAATTGCGAGGCTAGAAAGCCTGCTATCTCCCTGTCCCGTGCGGCCCTGTACCGGTGCACAAAGGAAACCGGGTCCTTATCCAGCATGCCTGCAATCTTCTGTTTTCCTCTGTCGTACGCGTCTTTAAGGATAATGATGTTCCTTCTGATACCAATCCGTCTTCATCGATATAGTTTCGTTGTCACCTCGTCGCACTCCTCGACGTACTTTCAAGTACGCCTCGGGTACCCGCTTGCGGGTGTGGCTCCTCGTCTCCGCCTCACTCTATCTTCAAATACGAATTGGTATAATGCATTTGGCGAGATTATGCCGTGACTGCTTTCACTTTCTCTTTCCACTTCCCCAGGCGGCCGCCGAAGGCTTGTTTCGTTTCGGCTGCGGCCTCGTTCCACTCATCCCAGGACTCAAGATTCGGTTCCAGAGCGCTGCCTGAGATACCCTCACTCTTGAGTCGCTTGAGAATGCGTTTCCGCACCTCTTCTCTCTTCTTTTCCAGCGCCTCTGAAAACTCTCTCTGAAAGCTCCCAAGCTCCGCAGTCAACCGGTTGTCAAGCTTGCGGTCGGCGACGCGAAGAAGATCAAGAGATCTCATATCTTCTCCCACATCAAAACCATTGACCAGAATATCGACCAGAAGAGTCCTTTTGGCATTCTCCTTAAGCTCGATCTTATCGTACTGATTTTGGACTTCGTCACTATCGATCGCATTGTCGAGAAAGCGGCGCACAAGTGCGCGAATCCTGTTCCCGGCATCCTGGATGAGCGATTTTTCCTTCTCCTGCTCGTTCATCACAAGGCCTTTGGTCCTCTCCATGGCAAGCTCTATAGCGCTCTTTATTTCGCTCATGTTCACACACCCATATCGACTCTGGGTGCATCCTCCTTGTCATAAAATTGAGGACTATATTCTACAACAGAGGCTTCCTCCAATCCATAGAAGATATGCCAGATGCGCGGTTGAATCCGTATCCTGTCGCCTTTTTCCAGGAGATGCTCTTCCCTTTCTTTGGTATCCATATCGATGAATACGGCCCGTATCCTGCCGCTGATCACGTAGAAGATCTCTTCCTTCTTTTCGTGATAATGCTTGCCCCGCCAGAATCCCTTCCTGATCGTGAACCAGGCGAGATGGCGGATCACTTCTCCGTAAGCGATCTGCGCAAATTCACCTTTGTCCTCTTCCCACCGCTTGATGCCGTCCAGTTCTTTATTTTCCGGTACTTTCTCGATCTGCAGTTTTCTCATCCAGACACCGTTTCTTGAAGCAGATGGAAGAACGGTAAGGGCTTCGATAGCGGCGGATGGGACCTCAGACCGCATGTGCGCTAGAGCGGCCACCCGATGAATGCACCTTGGTGACGTGAGACAGTTCATGCGGAGCGTTGCGGTGTGGCCAGCTTGCCGTAGCACGCAAGTGCGGTCACGATCCTCACTGCGGGGATCTCTCGCGTCTATCCGTAGCGCAGCGGTACTCGCTTCATTTTGCGGTCGCAACAATATACGGGTAAATGGGTATCAAATCAAGCGCAGAGGTCGATCACGCCTTGCTTCAGCGCGAATCGTCATCTCAGGCACTTCCTTCGATGCGGCAGTCAAACATTCGCAGGGATGAACGTGCCAGATATCGGAAGCGTATTCGCAGATCGCGCGGTCGGACGAGAATTTCCCGCCCCGGGCTACATTCAAGATTGCTGACTCGTCCCAGCGCGACGGTTCACGGTACAGCTCATCCACACGCTCTTGTGTGTCAATGTAATCTCTCAGGTCTGCGAGCAGCATGTACCGATCGCCCTCGTCAAGCAGCGCCCGAATAATGGGTCGGAAGATTCCCGGCTCAAGCATGCTGAAGAAATCGGTCTCGATCAGCTGAATCGCGCGGCGAATCTCCTCATCACTATCATAAATTTCCCGGGGATTATAAGAAGGCTGGCGTATGGCGACTTCATCCGCAGTCATGCCGAAGATGAAGATGTTATCCTGGCCAACCTCTTCAAGCATCTCGACGTTTGCTCCATCCAGTGTGCCGATTGTCAGAGCCCCGTTGAGCTGAAGCTTCATGTTCCCGGTGCCCGACGCTTCCGTGCCTGCAAGGGAGATCTGCTCGCTCAAATTCGCTGCGGGTATAATGCGCTCGGCAAGCGACACCCTGTAGTTGGGTACAAAGACCACCTTTAACCAATCCTGCATGAGCGGATCGCTGTTGATGACTTCGGAGATCTGCTCAATCAGCTTGATGATAAGCTTGGCCATAAAGAAGCCGGGCGCTGCCTTTCCACCGAAGAGAATCGTGCGGGGGACGTCTTTACGTGTGGGATTGTCCCGGAGCCGGTTGAAGCGGACGATCGCGTAGAGGGCAAGCAGGAGCTGCCGCTTGTACTCATGGATCCGTTTGACCTGCACATCGAAAAGTGAATCGGGTGATATCTCGATTCCCACGCGGGCACGGATATACCCCGCGAGATCAGCCTTGTTCTCCTTTTTTGCGGCACTGAATAGAGCCTGAAAAATTTTATCTTTGGCCAGCGGCTCCAATCGCCTGAGGAGTCCGAGGTCGGTGATCCATTTGTCGCCGATTGCCTCGGTGATGAGTCCGGCAAGTCTCGGATTGGCCTTGAGCAGCCATCGGCGGGGCGTAACGCCGTTTGTCTTATTGTTGAACTTACCGGGCCAGAAATCAGCAAAATCAGAGAGCACGCGCTCGCACAGAAGCTTGGTGTGGATCTGCGCCACACCGTTGACCGAGCAGGAACCGACAACAGCAAGGTGCGCCATCCGGATCTGTTTGCCATTTGTTTCATCGAAGATGCTCATACGGCGCAGGCGATCGACGTCAAGCGGGTAGCGGGTAGCTACAGCGCGCATGAAACGCGCATTGATTTCATAGATAATCTGCAGGTGGCGGGGAAGGAGTTTCTCAAACATCGAGACCGGCCAGACCTCCAGCGCCTCCGGCAGGATGGTATGGTTTGTATAACCCGTGCATGCGGTTGTGATCTCCCACGCCTGATCCCAGCCAAGCCCGTGGCAGTCCATCAGGAGGCGCATCAGCTCAGGGATTGCCAAAGATGGGTGCGTATCGTTAAGCTGGAGGAAAACCCGGTCCGGAAATGTTTGCCAGCCTTCGTTGTCAGCCTTGAACCGGCGGATAATGTCCTGAAGCGAACAGGAAACAAGAAAGTACTGCTGCCGTAAACGCAGTTCCTTGCCCTCAAACATATTGTCATTCGGATAGAGCACTTTCGTCAGATTCTCGGCCTGCACTTTATGCGCAACAGCCTCGACGTAAGAGCCCCGGTTGAAATCTTCAAGGTCAAATTCCTCGGCAGCGCGGCAGGACCACAGCCGGAGCGTATTGACCGTCTCGCCGCCGTAACCCACGACCGGAAGATCGTACGGCATGCCGATGACCGGCCTGGTATCCACCCATTTCCACCCCACGCCGTTGGGTCCATTCTCGCACTCGACATAGCCGCCAAAGTGAACCTCGAACGAGTATTCAGGCCGGGGAATCTCCCAGGGATAGCCATATTTCAGCCAGTAGTCGGGTTCTTCAACCTGGTAGCCGTTCTCGATACGCTGATTGAAAATCCCGTACTCGTAACGGAGACCGTAGCCGATGGCAGGGATCTTCATCGTGGAGAGCGACTCCATGAAGCAGGCGGCCAGCCGCCCCAGCCCCCCGTTTCCCAGCCCGGCGTCCGTCTCATAGTTACGCAAGGCAACCCAATCGAGTCCGAAATCCGCCAGGGTGTCACGACATATCTCCTCTATCTTGAGATTGATGACACTCAGCCCGAGCATACGGCCGAGAAGAAATTCAAGAGACAGGTAATAGATGCGCTTCACCTTTTTCTGGTGATGGGCGTGTTGTGTCTCCATCCAGCGGTCGATCAGGCGGTCGCGCACTGCTCTTGCCAGGGCGCGGTAGCGGTCATCGTCGGTAGCGGTATACAAATCTTTGGCAAGGGTGTAGTGAAGGTGGTGCTCGAACTGCAGACGGAGGAAATCGGCTGATGCCCAGAGCCCCTCGGTTTCTGCCCACTCACTCGATACTGATGGCTCTGACATAATCGCTTTTCCTCCTGTTCTGAAATAGTGATGCAATAACTGCACCAAACTCTCTCGAACTGCCCGAAACGTTATGGCCTTTACCAGAGCGACTGAAAGCTTAACGGAAAATTTATCAAATAAAAATCAATTCTTCACTTTAGTGGTCTATTATGAGAATATGAATAGAAGACGAGTCAAGACAGAAAGAAAAAAGCAGGTTCGATTCTTCCACCTTCGCAGGACGCAAAGCCTGCACGGACACGAGAATCAACGTTCTGTTCCCGCTACCACCACGTTGCCGGCCATCCTGATCCTGGCACACGCCATCACGCAACGCTGCCGGACATCTTCCTCCTGAACCCTCCCTGCTTTTGATATCGGAAATTGAGATGATGATGATAAAAGCGTCCCAAGGGGGTGGTCGGGGGGTTTGTGAGCCGGGGCCGGCGTTTCCTTTAAACGGGGGGAGGGTTTTCGGGGGAGGCCGAAACCCAGTTTATAGCGGGGGAGTTGAGAGCGCGCCGCGGGCAGGATAGGAATAGAGAAGGGTCGGTTAATTCACCAGACGGCGGGACAGCTCTTGAGACGCGCAGATGACCGGAAAAATAACAGAGTGCAGAAACAGAATTAAGAGACGTACGGTGCGATTGAACGCTATTGTAAAGTCGGGCATCAGGATGTACAATAGAGGCTGAACCTGATGAACGAACTCATTGCCATAGTCGATGACGAGCCCGACATTCTTGAACTGGTGGCAGTTCACCTCAAGAAGAACCGCTTCAGGGTCCGTGAGTTCTCTGACGCAGAAAGCTTCTACCGCTTCCTGCAATCCGGAGTGCCCGACCTGCTGATCCTGGATCTTATGCTTCCCGATGCAGACGGTTTTGAAGTCTGCAAGCACCTCAGAAGAAATGAGAAGCTTGCCGATGTGCCTATCATTATGCTCACGGCCAAGGCAGCGGAGACCGACAAGGTCCTCGGCCTGGAACTGGGAGCTGATGATTACGTGACAAAGCCTTTTTCACCGAGCGAACTGGTTGCCAGGGTAAAGGCCGTGCTCAGAAGAAAAGAGTCGCGCAAAGAAGATGTGGAGAGAATCGATTTGGGAGGCATACTTTCTCTCGACCTGCAACGACACGAGGTGACTGTCAAGAGCAAGAAAGTAGACCTTACTTCTACCGAGTTCCGCATTCTGCAAATACTTGCCTCGAAAAAAGGCTGGGTCTTTTCCAGGGAACAGATCCTCGACTATCTCTGGGGAAGTGAAAAGACCGTGGTAGACAGAACGGTCGATGTTCATATAAAACATCTGAGGGAGAAATTGGGTCCTGCAGCGAGACTGATCAAAAATATCAGGGGTGTTGGCTACAAACTCGAAGAATGAAGCGAACGATATTTACCAAGGTATTCGGTGGATACCTCTTTATAATTCTCCTTCTTTCCACATTCATTCTCCTTTTTTCGTTCAGTACTATACGTCAACATTACCTTGAGGCTCTGACCGAGCGGCTGCAAAACATAGCGACTGCTCTCCGGCCCGCGGTCGTGCCGCTCCTTGACAAAGAGCATGCGGAGGCGCTCAATGGCCTTTTGAGGAAGGTCGGTCAGGAAACAAACATAAGAATTACCGTCATCGATGCCCGGGGCGTTGTGCTTGCCGATTCCCAGGAGAATCCGGCCAAAATGGAGAACCACGCGAGTCGTCCGGAAGTGATCGAGGCAATGTCCGGCAAGACGGGCGAAGCTCTCCGTTTCAGCAGTACCCGGAATCAGGAGATGCTCTATGCTGCTATTCCTCTGGAGAAAAGCGGCCGTGTAGTCGGCGTGATGAGAACAAGTATGTTCCTCACCCAGATCGAAACCCTCCTGTCAAAGTTTAAGATAGACATAGCGAAAGTCGCTCTCATCATCGCTCTCGTCTCGCTCGTCGGCGCCCTTCTCTTCTCCCGAAATCTCTCGAGACCAATCAGGGAGCTGGTAGCCGCGGCAGGTAGAATAGGGTCCGGCGATTTCGGGGCTCGACTCTTTCTGAAAAACCGGGATGAGATCGGAACTCTTGCGGACTCGTTCAATTACATGGCTGAGCAGCTCAGTAACTCCTTCTCGGAACTATTACGCGAGAAAGCAGAGTTGGACGCCATCGTTTCTTCTCTCAACGAAGGGCTCGTTGTCCTCGATAAACGTGGAGCTATTCTCCACTTCAACGAGAGTTTCAAGATTCTCACGGGCACAGATGTAGCAGAAGGCAGACTCTTCTGGGAGGTCTTCAGGAATCCGGACTTCACGCAGCTGCTTGAAAAGGCTCGCACGGAGAAGAAGGGTTGTACGGGTGAGATAGAATTCGGGGATAAGATATATGTATGCAGTGTCACATTCCTTGGCACTGATCAAAAGAGCGTTTCAGTCTTCCACGACATCACCGAGATTAAAAAGGTGGAGCGTGTCAAGAAAGATTTTGTGGTCAATGTTTCGCACGAACTTCGGACGCCGCTCACCGCAATCAAGGGCTTTGTGGAAACGCTGGAAGAGGAAGTCACCGCAGAAGGGAAGCATTACCTCGATATTATCCAGAAGAATACCGACAGGCTGATCAACATAGTCAACGATCTCCTGCTTCTTTCGGAATTGGAAGAGAAGGAAGAACTTCGTATGGAGAAAGTGGACTTGAAAGAATTGGCACAAAATGTTCTGCGGCTTTTTGATGACCGGCTGAAGGAGAAGGGGCTCGCCTTTTCTCTGGAAGCGCCTGAAAGGATAGACCACATGTACGGCGATCCGTTCAAGCTCGAGCAGGTTTTTGTCAATCTCATGGACAATGCGCTCAAGTACACGGAGAAGGGCAGCATCAAGCTCTCCCTTCAGCCATCGAGCGGCAAGGTCTCGTTCCGGATCGCAGACACGGGCATAGGCATCCCGAAACAGGACCTTCCGCGAATATTCGAGCGCTTCTACGTGGTGGATAAGTCGCGTTCCAGAAAGTTCGGCGGAACAGGTCTTGGCCTCTCCATTGTGAAACACATCGTCATGCTCCACAATGGCACCATTGAGGTCCAGAGCAGTCAGGGAGTGGGAACAAGCGTAACCATAACCCTTCCCACAGGCACGTCCTGAGAAACAAGACAACGGAAAGCCGGACACTTCCGGATTGACTGATATAAGTCTTGTTGTAATCGCAGTCGATTCTGACTATACTTAATCAATTTTCGAGACGGTCAAAAGAGAGGCGCGCATGGAAGGCCACATCAGCCGCATATTCGATGAAGAACTGAGAGAGCTGAAAGAGTCGATGCTTTTTGAAGGCGAGCTGGTCCAGAAGGCCGTACAGAACGCGGTGACCGCCTTGCTGACCAGGGATTCGGAGCTCGCACGCAAGGTGATCGCGGATGATGACATAATCAATACCAAGGAAGTGGAGATCGACGAATTCTGTCTGAAGCTCCTGGCCCTGAGACAGCCCGCGGCAAAGGATCTGCGGTTTATTGCTACTGCGATAAAGATAAACTACGATCTGGAGCGGATGGGTGATATGGCTGTAAATATCTGTGAACGGGTATTGGAGCTCAACCAGGAGCCGCAGCTTAAACCGTATATTGATTTACCACAGATGGCCGAGATTGCCCAGGGGATGCTAAAAGAAAGCCTTGATGCCTTTGTCAAGGAGGATCCCCAGCTGGCCTGGAAGGTAACCGAGGAAGATGAGAACGTCGATAACTTGAACCAGCAGATTTTCCGGGAGCTGTTGACCTACATGTCTGAAGACTTGAGGACCATCTCCAGGGCTACGCGACTGCTCTTTATATCAAAATATCTGGAGCGATTGGCTGATCACGCCGTCAATATTGCAGAACTCGTGATATTCCTGGTGCAAGGAAAAATAATTCGTCATCTGAAGGCTACTCAAAATCAATCAGCATGAGAAGCAAGCTGGCAACGCCATTAGCGCTGCTTTTATTTATAGCCTTGATCTGCTGGGGCACGTTCGATATCGGGAAGTCGGGCGCAAGCCGTAAAGACACTGTTACGATCGCAGGTTCAACGTCGGTGATGCCCTTCTCCGAAAAACTCGCCGAATACTTCATGGTAGGATACCCCAGATTCTCCATCGAGGTTCAGGGGGGCGGTTCGTCTGCCGGCATACAGGCCGTCATAAACAGGACGGTTGATATCGGCATGTCGTCGAGAAAGTTGAAAGGTGATGAGAAAGTCGGGAAAGAGATACTTATCTGCTATGACGGCATTTCCATTATAGTACATTCGAGTAACCCTATTCGGGACATCAGTCTGGATCAGATACGAAAGATTTACAGCGGCAGGATCAGGAACTGGAAGGAGCTTGGCTGGATAGACAGGAATATAGATGCGGTGAGCAGGGAGGAGGGCTCCGGTACAAGGGGAGCTTTCGAGGAGCTGGTGATGGGTAAGGCATTCATCGACAACGGCATCATGGTACAGGATTCGAACGGATCGGTAAAAGAGGTCGTAGCTACCGACCCGTATGCCATCGGCTATATTTCACTCGGCATTGTTGATCAGAAGGTAAAAGCCCTGAGCATCGAGGGGGTGGTGCCCACGGTCGGAAATATAATGAACCGCAAGTACGGCATGGTGAGACCCTTTCTCTACCTGACACCAGAGGAGCCAGCCGGAGCAGTAAAGGTCTTCATAGATTTTGTGCTTTCACGAGATGGCCAGAATATATTGCGTAAAGAGGGGCTCGTACCGGTCAGTAGCTAAAATGGATACTTGGATTCAAGACGCAGACCGGGACGGCAAGGAACACCACCCGCAAAAAGGGTAGCCGGGCGTGTTATGAGTAGGTCGAGGAAGGCGACAAAGCGACAACAAAGGCATACGCTTGAAGACGAATTGGTATAATCGGTTTTTCAATCGCGAACAGCTGATAAAGTGGCTACTCGTAGTCTCTGCCTTTTCGTCGCTTCTTTTTCTGTCCATCATTTTTGCTTTTATACTTGGAGAAGGCTTGCCCCTCTTCTACAAGGTAGGCACGAGCAGTATCATCTTCGGCTTCACATGGGCGCCTACTAAAGGATTCTTCGGGATCTTCCCTATGATCGTCTCCTCTTACATGGTTACGCTCGGAGCACTCATCTTCGGCGCGCCTCTGGCGCTCGGTTGCGCTACCTATCTGTCGGAGTATGCATCAAGAAGAATGAAGCTCTTCCTGAAGCCGGCATTGGAGCTTCTTGCCGGGATTCCTTCCGTCGTGTACGGCTTCCTCGGCGTTGTCTATATCGTTCCTCTCATCAGGGAATACCTGGGCGGGCCAGGTTTTTCCATCCTCGCAACTTCCATCGTATTGGGAATCATGATTCTGCCCACGATCATAAGCATCTCCTTCGATTCGTTGATGAGCGTCCCGGCCACTTACAGAGAGGCCTCGATTGCCATGGGCGCCACCAAATGGCAGACCATATACAGTGTAGTTCTTCCGGCAGCCCGTTCCGGGATTCTGGCGAGCTTCATCCTGGGAATGGGAAGGGCGGTAGGAGAAACCATGGCCGTAATCATGGTCGCGGGTAATGCCCTGCGCATTCCGATGAGCCTGCTCGACCCGTTAAGAACCTTGACGAGCAACATCGCATTGGAGCTTGCATACGCATCGGGAGATCATCGTAACGCCCTCTTCTCGACGGGTGTTGTGCTGCTTACTATCATCATGATATTGAACTTCATTGCCAATTTCTGGGTAAAAAGAAAGGTCGCCGGTTGAGAGTCAATCCGAGGTTCACAGACAAATTCGTGCGCGCCGCTCTGCTCTTCCAGGCCCTCTTCACGGTCAGCATCCTCGTGTTCATCGTGTTCATCGTCTTCATCAAGGGAGCAGCCAACATCACCCCGGAGTTTATCTTCTCCCATCCTGAAGATATGGGCCGTCACGGAGGCATATTCCCTGCCATTGTGGGAACCGTTTTCCTTGCAGTGCTCTCAATCGCCCTGGCCACACCACTTGGCGTGGGCACCGCAATCTACCTGACCGAGTATACGAAAGAGTCAACACTGACACGCATTATCCGTTTCGGCGTAGAATCTCTGGCGGGAATACCCTCAATCATATACGGTCTTTTCGGATTCATCTTTTTTGTCATCAAGCTTAGACTTGGATGGTCGCTCCTGTCGGGAACGCTGACGATTATGATCATGGTGCTGCCCACTATCATACGCACGGCTGAAGAGGCTATCAAGTCAGTGCCAAGGAATCTGCGCATGGTCAGCTTTTCCCTCGGCGCGACAAAATGGGAGACGGTCACAAAAGTAGTCCTCCCTTCCGCGGCGCCGGGTATCCTTACCGGCATCATGCTCAGCGTCGGCAGGGCCGTGTCCGAGACAGCCGCAGTAATCTTCACCATGGGCAGCTCTTTGCGACTACCGACAAGCCTCCTCGATTCAGGAAGGACTATGGCCGTCCACTTTTATATCCTCGCACGTGAAGGCATATCGCTGGAGAAAGCTTATGCTACTGCCCTGGTGCTCGTTGTCAGCATACTGCTCATCAACATCGCAGCCTATTACACCATGAACAGAATGATTGCACGGTACAACTGAAAGATGGACGTCAAAATAGCAATACGCCAGCTCCGCCTTAGCTTCGGTAAGAAAGAGGTGCTGAAAGGCATCGACCTCGATATCCACGAGAACAGAATTTACGGTCTCATGGGTCCTTCAGCGAGCGGTAAGTCGACCCTCATTTCCGTGCTCAATAAGATGGTGAGCTTCGAGGAAGGGGTCGCCATAAGCGGAAGCGTCCTGCTCGACGGGGAAGAGATCATCAACGGTTACATTGATGAAGTGAGCCTCAGAAAAAGAATAGGAACCGTTTTCGCTACGCCGATTCCTCTGCCTCGTTCAATATTCGAAAATGTGGCTTTCGGCCCGAGACTGAACCAAAGCAATTCGCAGAGCCGCGCTTCACGCGCTGGTGGAGGAAAGCTTGAGGGATGCCTTCCTGTGGGATGAAGTCAAAGACAGGCTCCAGGAATCGGCGATGAAGCTTTCCGGGGGCCAACAGCAGCGGCTCTGTCTGGCAAGGACGCTCGCCCTGAAACCGGAAATAATTCTCCTTGACGAACCGTGTTCGGGACTCGATCCGATATCAACGGCAAAGATCGAAGAGGCGTTGGCGGAATTGAAGGATCACCACACAATCATTCTTGTGTCGAATAACACCAAGCAGATAGCGCGCGCCACCGATTATGTAGCCTTCTTTTACCTGGGCGAGCTGATCGAGTTTGGCCCCACGCACAGGGTATTCACAACACCTTCTGCCAGAATGACCGAAGATTACATCCAGGGAAAGTTCGGCTGATGAAAGACGCAATAGACGCCGTAGGATATGCTGTTGCCGCGGAGGGCCTTAACCTGTACTACGGTGCGTTTCAGGCGCTTATCAATGTAAACTTCCATGTTCACAAGAACTCGATCACGTCGCTGATCGGTCCCTCAGGATGCGGCAAGTCAACATTACTTCGCTGCTTCAACCGGATGAATGAACTTATTCAAGAGGTGCGGATCGAGGGTCAGATAAGGATCACCGAGACACCCATTGACGAGATTGACGTGATAGATTTGAGGAGAAGGGTCGGCATGGTGTTCCAACGGCCCAACCCCTTCCCTTTCAGCGTTTACGAAAATATGGTTTACGGTCTCAAGGTGCACGGTATAAAGAAGCAGCAGCACAGCGAAACAGTGGAGAAATGTTTGCGTGCCGTTGGCATCTGGGACGACCTTAAGGATAAATTCAAACAGTCGGCGCTTACCCTCTCCGACGAGATGAAACAGAGGCTCTGCATCGCCCGCGTATTAACCATCGAGCCGGAAATCATCCTGCTCGACGAGCCGTGCTCGGCGCTCGATCCGATCGCCACTCTCAGGATAGAAGAACTGATGACGGAATTGCGCAAGGATTACACCTTCCTCATCGTCACGCACAATATGCAGCAGGCAGCGCGCGTCTCCGACTATGCGGGCTTCATGCTGCTAGGTGAACTTGTCGAGTTCGGCAAAACCGAGCAGATCTTCACCGCGCCGCGAGACGAAAGGACTGAGCAGTATATCACCGGCCGCTTCGGCTAGCCGATTCTCTTCACCTGTGGCTCCAGAATGGTCTCGTCCCGTAAGGAGGCAGCGATGGTACGAAATCTCAGAGGTTTTCTCCGCACCCTCGAAGAGGTTCTCCCTCACGAATACGTGGTGATTGATAAACAGGTAAGCCCCGCCCGGTTTGACGTGACTGCGCTTCTCAGGCACCTGGAGCTGGACGGCAAGTACCCCGCGTTGCTCTTCGAAAACACACTCGATCTGAATGGCGAGAAATGCCGGTTCCCCCTGCTCTCCAATCTCTTTGCATCGCGGCAGCGCTGCGCTCTTTCTCTCGATCTCGATCCCTCCCGGTGGAAGCAGGGTTTGAGTCTTGAGTATGCGGCAAGGGAAGACAAAAGAGTCGCACCGGTACGTATTGAGAGGAAGGATGCGCCCGCTAAGGAAGTCGTAAAGCGAGGCGACGAAGTTGATCTGAGAAAGTTGCCCATCGTCCGTCATCACGAGATGGACGGCGGGCCGTACATCGATATGACGGTGGTGATGCGTGACCCGGATAAAGGCTTCTATAATGCCTCTTTTCACCGCAATCAGTATAAAGATCCGAAGAAAGTGGGCATCCATCTTTCGCCCCGCCACAACTGGACCATCCTGCGCAAGAATGAAGAGCGAGGACTTCCTACACCGTGCGCTATTATCATCTCCCACCATCCTGCTTTCTATCTCGGCTCGTTGAACGTCGCGGCGTACGGTGTCGATGATTACGAACTCATCGGCGGCATCATGGGCGACGCACTCAGGCTTACGCCTTCCGAGACATGGGGGGAGCAGTTCATGGTCCCGGCCGACGCCGAGAT
This sequence comes from uncultured delta proteobacterium, assembly GCA_963825005.1. Classification (GTDB taxonomy): domain Bacteria; phylum Desulfobacterota; class Syntrophorhabdia; order Syntrophorhabdales; family WCHB1-27; genus JADGQN01. The sequence goes on from CAWGRP010000006.1 coordinate 219,798, forward strand.
GATCATCGAAGGCGAGATACCGCCCAAAGTCAGGGAAGTGGAAGGACCGTTCGGAGAATTCCCCGGCACATACGGGCCGCAACGCTGGCGGCCGATAATCGATGTGAAGGCGATTACGCACCGACATGACGCGATCTTTCAGCATATCTTCACCGGCCACCGTGACACGTGGGTGGTGGGCGGCATACCCAAGGAAGGGAAGCTGTTTCAACGCGATAAAAGGCGTAGTACCGACCGTCAAAGCAGTGCACTTCTCAATCTCCGGCGCCTGCCGGTTCAACTGTTATATATCCGTTGACAAGAAGGTGGAGGGAGAGACCAAACAGGCAGCCCTCATGGCGATGGCACACTGCGATTTTGTCAAGAACGTTATCGTCGTTGACGCTGACGTGGACCCGTTCAAAGAGGAAGAGGTCATGTGGGCAGTGGCCACGCGCGTTCAGCCGGATAATGACATAGACATCATACGTAACATAAAGGGCAACACGCTCGATCCGTCTCTCGTCCATGATATCCGGGGAAGCAAGATGATCATCGACGCCACAAAGCCCGTAGATCGCCCGTTCTCCAAGCGTCTTAACGTGCCTGACGAGGCGCTCGCACGTGTAAAGCCGGGCGATTTCATCCCGGCCGAAAAGCTGGAGAGATTCCCGGTGCGTAACCTTGCCACAGACCAAGGCGGACCAAGACTGAACCAGGGCGGACGAGTTATACCCTTCCAGCCTTGTCGACCTGACAAGGCTGGATGCAGTCTCTGGATTCTCAGGTCGAGAATCCAGAGAGAAATAAACTGTCTGCATTGGTCATGTCATTATCCGTACTTGTCTGTGGTTAATGCTTAAACGGTATTTATCGGGAGTTGCTAGTGAGGAGGAAGAATGGTCAGGATCTTTACCATCGTATGTCCTAAATGCAAGAAGGAGTTCGAGGTCCATTATGGAGAGCTGAGGCATAAGGACGTGAAGCTGCACTGTCCCTACTGCGACAATTGGTTTCTGCAGACCGAGAGCGAAGAGATTGACGACAGGTGGTAGTCCGGCACGCCACCTGCCATGTTCGTGCTCTTCATCCCGCCGCTTTACCGGCCCCAGCCTGTTAATACATTATCCACGCAAGCTGATCAGGCCTTCACGAGGGATAGCTCAGAGGTTAACTACTATCTGTCTCTCGAGGTTTCGCCGAATACGTCACGAGCAATTCGTGCCCATTCACGTTCCCACGTCGATGCCGGCAGCATAAATCCGGATATCGCACCGGCAAGGAAAGTGATCGCACCAAGAAGAAGCCAATCGCGCTGAGGCTTTTCCGGGACGCGATTCTTGACGTGTTCGGTTTTCTTTTGCGCAGCGGCAACTCTTTCATTCCAACCGGTCTCTCCTCCAGCACGGCCGGTAGAGGTACCAGTTGGTTCGGCTGAATCCGATCTGCGACGGCCGTTATGATGCGTGCGTCGCGCAAGGAGCCATACCAGCCCACCAGCCCCCGCGCCTCCGGCGGCGTACCACACCGGATGGTTCTTTATGTTAGCAGCCGTCGTTTCAATCACGCTTCTTGTCTTCTCGATCGCTGCCTCTCGTATCTGCTCCTTCATGTATTGAGCCGATAGCCTTTCCTTTATTTCGTCTATCGTATCTCCCATGTTCTCGCGGGTTCGCTCGATCTCCCTCTTGATCCGCTCAGGTCCATTGTGGCTTATATATTTTATGCGCCTCTGCTCGTCCATACCATCCTCCCGGCGCGGGTAAAGAGCAATTAGATCTTTGCCCTCACCCACTCTTTATCTTCCTTTATGGATTCAATTGTCTGTTGCGGCTTGAACGCACGCCTCTTCAAATCCTTCAACCCTTTTTGCACCAGGATATACCCGATCAGGGAGACAACGACGCCTACAATTATCGCCGAGAGCCAAACAGGCGCGACCTCAGAAAGCCCTATCACTGCGGCCGCCAGGAAGACGAAAAGAGCCGCGTACAGGATAAATCCTCCCATAGCCAGAAAGAGTACATCTTTTGTGGCATGTCTGAAGGCCTCTCGTGTTTCAGCTTTTGCCAAAGCAATTTCCTGTCTGAACATGGTTCCGAACCCCGTAGTCAGCTCATTAAAGAGCTCTCCTAAAGACTTATCTGTCTTATTCTCTATCCGCATAGTAGCACCTCCCGGCCCTGGTATTGCGCCGAGCGATCTTTAGACACTCCGCTTGACTCCATCAAGGGCACAGACGCATGCGAACTCTTTAACCCTTCAGACGAACTTCGACTGAAGTTTGTCACGTAACGTGCACCCAGAAATCCGAGGACGAACGTGCCCCCCAGAAGCACCGCGGGCTGCCGCCGCACGATACGTTCCACTTTTTCCACGAGTTCATTCGTTTCTGACGCACGAAGGAAACGGGAGAGATCATCTATCTTGTTTGCTGCCATCACTTGCAGCGTCGCAACCTGCTTTTGCTCGCCCCGTTCTATCGAAACCTTACGCAATGCGGAAGCAACGCTCGCTGCAAGATCGGCGGTTCTTCTCTTATGGACGCTCAGCCTATCGACCACGCGTTGACGAAGCCGTGAAATCAGCCGATCTCTGCTCTTCGTGTAGCCTTCCCGAGCGAGCCCACCGACCCACGTTCTATCTTTGTTGCCATCTGTGTCGGCCATATCCATCTCCCTTTCTTTGGGCCCTGCACGCTCCTCTCATGCTGTGTGATCGGCCTGTTCAGAATCTGGGCACGGGCTTATCTGATGTCAAGGGAGCCTAACGACTGAGGGATGCAGCTAGTTTTCAAACTGAATGCAGACCGAAGACTGAAGGGGATCGTCTGTTCTTTTGCGCAAACAAAATGAGGGGCCGGCACTGAAAGGCCGGCTCCTCAGCCGTTGCTAAATCTTGAACTCGTCGAAGGTCTCGGCAGCAAAGAGTTCGTCCGTGTTGACGAGTCTGGCTGATAGGCCCTGCTCGAATGAGTACTGACAGAGCGCATCCAGAGTCGGACGGTTCTTCGCCACGCCGTAGGGCCACCAGTCGTCACCCAACACATCGCGCGTCCTCTCAGCCTCCCATGCGCCCCATGGAAGTATCGAATAGAGCGGAGCGCCGCCCGTCTGCAGCAGGCCCTTCAGCACGATATTCTTGGCTTGATCGCACGCTTTATATAAAGACATGGCGAGCCAGCGGTTCTTCTCGTAAACTTCTCTCTTGAGCACGATCGTATGCATAATCGGGAAGATATTTGTCTTGCGAAAATAGTCGCCTTCCGCCTCTATAAAATTGCCGAACATGCGCTTCACATTCGGAGAACCATTGGCAAAGCAGGATGGTGTTCTGGCGGTGAAGAGCGCGTCGATCTCGCCGGAATCAAGCATGCCGGAAAGCGTCTTGTCATTTGGGATGGCTTCATAACGGATGTCCGGCGGAAGCGTGAGTTTCAGCTTCTCCTCGCGACCCGGCGTCTCCTGCCCTCCGCCGCGCCACTCCATTTCACGAGGATGCACACCGTATTCGTGCTGGATAAGACCCCTCAGCCAGAGACAGGCTGTCATCTGGTACTCCGGCACCCCGACCTTCTTCTCCCGCAGATCCTCCGGCTTCTTGATGCCTTTATGGACGTTGACGTAAATGCAGGAATGGCGAAAGATGCGAAGCGTGAATACGGGGATGGCGACAAAACGCTCATCGCCGCGAGAGCGGGCCATCACATAGGATGAGAGCGACATTTCGGCAATGTCGAACTCTTCATGTTTCAGCTGCCGCCAGAAAATCTCCTCGACTTCGAGCGGAATAAAGTTGAGCAGGAATCCTTCCGGTACGACACTGCCCTGCAGGATGGGGGCCAGATGCAGATAGGGCTTACAGGAGAAGGTAAATCGTGGTTTGTCCATGCGTGACTCCCTATCGTTGCCGTTTGATCTTTTCCAGGTAATACGTCCAGAGCATCTGGAGCTGCTGCGGCGTATAGTTGTTCGCCGCCATCTTCTTCGCCTCAGCCAAAGACATGCCGCTCGGCTTCCCGTAAAGATTCGCTTCCAGATGCTCCTGGGCCGCCTGTTCGAAGTGAAGAGCGGTAAAGACTGCTTCTTCTATCGAGCTTCCGACCGCGACAAAGCCATGGTTCTTCATGAGCGCCAGAGGTTTATCACCCAGCCTCTTTGCCAGAGCGATGGCCTGCTCTTTCGTCTGAATAAGCCCGGCCTCGGGGTGAAAAGGTATTGTGCCCGCGAACCGAACGCTGTGCTGGGTGATAAGGCTTATCTTCCCCTTGAATATGGAAGAGAGGATGATCGCATAGTATGGATGAACATGGACAACGGATTGGACATCCTTCCTCTTCCGAAGGATCTCGAGATGCATAACTCTCTCCGAGTGCATCTTGCCCAGCCCTTCCCGCAGGTTTCCGTCGAGGTCTATTTTCTGCAGGTCTCCGGCTTTCACTTTCTCGAACCCCATACCCCAGGGCTTTATATAGACGAGCCCGTCTTCGTCCCTGGCGGTGATGTGTCCACGGCTCGAATCTTCTGCGAGACCCTCCGCGAACAAAATCCTGTGAGCCTGTTCCAGTTTTAGCTTAAGTGCGCTTGAGTTCATAGTATCTCCTTGTCTCGAAGAATAAACGAATGTATGATCCTGTCAATTATCAGCACCCCACCATTCAACGCAGGCTGAGGCCCAGAAGTGGCCAGTACAACGGAATGAAAATGAGGAGGAGGATCGATTCAGCAAAGAAGAAAAAGACGCCGAATTTGAAAAAATCCTTTGTGTTGAAATAGCCGAACGCGTAACCCACGGCAAGGGCCGACTGCTGGTAAACGAAGAATTTGCCGCCGGATGCGAAGCACCAGAGCATGCCGAGTGCAAGAGGGTTGTAGTGGTTCTTCAGGGCAAAATCCATGAGAGGCGGGACAGTAGCCGTGACCAGAGCAAGGTCGGCGAGGAACAGATGAAACAGGTTTGAATACCAGTAAAGGATCATGCCCGTGGCAATCGAGGCGGATTGCAGCAGGGGCGTCATCCACTTGAAGACCGCACCCGTCAGGATCTTGAGAATGTCCGTGCTTGCCATGACGCCGCCCATACATATGGCAGTCCCGATAAAGAGGACAATGGGAAAGTTTGTCTTTGCAAACTCCTCTTTCCTTATGACGCCAACCCTTGGCAGACAGGCGAAAAGGCCGGCCACAATGCCTATTTTCGCGGGAGAGACGTGGTGCAAAAAGTCGGTGGCCCAGAGGACGACGGCCAGCGCGAGGATGACCAGTGCCCGTATCTCGCGCGCATTCATCGGGCCCATCTTCGTAAGCTCCGCCCGACAGTAGGCATCGCCACCCTCTAAATGTTTCTTCTCGGGAGGGAAGAGCCACAGGGCGGCAAACCAGCTTCCTACTATCGTAAAGAAGGCTATGGGAATGTAGGCGATGAACCAGAGCCCGTAGGAGACGCTCACATGGCCGAACTGTTCGATGAGGCCGCGCGAGAGGATGGACGAAGCACCCGCCATGATCGTCTTGTCGAAGACACCGGCTTGGAACGTATTCACCAGGATGAGGCCCTTGCCGATGTTGCTCCCCTTTCCGAAACCGTAACTCTGGATGAGTCCTATCGAGATGGCGCAAAGAACAGCCGTTTTCGCGACGCTTGACGGAATAACGAACGTGAGCAGAAAATTAATCACCATCATGCCGAGGACGATCCGGGAATAGTCAGTCCCTGCGCGGAGGACAATATTGTAGGCGAGTCTTCTAGCCAGACCCGTCACGTCCGCCATGACGCCGAGAAGCAGGGCGCCGAGGATGAACCAGGGCGAGTCGTTATTGAACCCTGCAAACACTTTGCTGGCGGGCAGGCCGGCGATGACCCAGTAGCCCCAGCAACCGAGAAGACCGGCCACGGCGAGGGGTATGGCCTCAGTCATCCACATCAGCAGGACAAAAACAGAAATGGCCATGACCCGTGTCGTTAACTCGTTCATGCCAAGGGGCAGCAGATACGTGACAACAGCGGCCGCAAGCCCGATCAATACCCAGACTAACGATTTCGTATCCTGACCGGACCCTGCGTGGGCCTTGGCGTCAACGGCAGTACTCATAGATCCTCCTTCTTCCGTTAATGCACATCTCCGGACGTTGCACTTCCGGGCACACTCTTTGCTCTGAATAACAAACTTTTCCGACTCTGTGGTGCGGTTGCTCTCGTCTGAATCGATCCCGATATTTCCTTCTAATGTATAGACCAGGCGAATTCAAAGTCAAGAAAAAAAGACTTTCACAGGCGTCGCGAACCTTTACGTCACCCCCCTTGACGTGCCGTTGTCCGATGACGATATTTTTGTGTCGGGCTGTATGCAGGTCGTCCCCTGCTGCGGACCAGCCAGGGGTGACTACTTCAGAAACAAATGGAAAGAGACGCTAGATGCAGCGCAACGGTGTTCTGGTGGTGGTTTGTCTTACATCAAGGAAAGATGCTTGAGCCAGATGAACAGCTGTCCTTTCGGGAACGGCACGTGAAGGAGGAGATCGAACCCGAAGTAGATAAACGCCCACGCAATCGCCGTGAGCAGGAGTGTGAGCAACCAGCTTTCGCGCTCACCGATCTTCAGCTGTATGAAGGTGCAGAGAGGCGCGCCGATCGTAAAGCCGAAAAGCCATATTGAGACAAACCAGGCAAACGTCCACATAAAGACATCGGCGGTTCGGCGATTGACCACATGCTTTGGGAGGTCTGTCCCGAACTCCTCCATTTCGTCCTCACGGCCTTTCCGGGTCCGGCCTGTCAGATCGAATACAAGTTGTATGATCCCGAGCACAAATACAGGGATGCCGATGACCCATGGGAAGAAGCCGGCGGTGAATGTAAATGTTCTGCTCTGCCACAGCGCAGCGCCAAAAATAACCACGAGCGCCAGGCTGAATGCGCTTGCCCAGTTGAAGCGAAGACCTGTCCCGTTTTGAGGCCCCGGTACCCGGGCGGGCGACAGTTCCCCTTTCTTCGCTCTTTTTTCCTGAATCCTTTTGAACAGGGGATAGAACGCGCCGGCCAGCGTCAGTGCCATGATGACGAGCACAGCGGGTCGTAAGAGCCAGGACAGTCCATAGTTGTTGACGGAAAGAAAGAGCCTGCTTTCAGCCAGATTGCCGAGCACAAGCCCGAGGATAAAGGGCGGTCGCGGCCAGTGCAGGCGCTGCATCACCCAGCCGAGCACACCGAAAAAAAGCATGAGCACCAGATCGGGGAATGCATTCTTCTCGGCAAAGGTGCCAAGATAGACGAGCAGGAGAATCAACGGAATGATCACGCTTCCGCGCACATAGGTGATCTTCACGAGCTGATTCAAAAACAGGAGGCAGACGGCGACCGTGATAATATTGGAGACGACAACGATCCAGACAAAAGAAAAGGTGAGGCCGAGGTGGCCGCCGCGTGCTTCGGGAATCAACATGTCGGGCCCGGGCACTATCCCCTGGATGAGGAAGGCTCCTATGAGGATCGCCATCAGCACGCTCGCGGGAACACCAAACGCTACAGTGGTGATCAGACTCCCGCCCATGGCCGAGTTATTCGCTGCTCCAGGGCCCAGAACCCCTTCCACCGCGCCTTTGCCGAAACGTTCCTTCTCTTTCGAACTCTGCAATGCCTGTGCATACGCCAACCATTGGGAAACCGAAGGTCCCATGCCGGGGATGATGGCACAGAACGTCCCCAGTGCGCTGCAGCGCATGACGAGCCACCAGTGGCGAAATGTGTCTTTCACCCCCTCCATGACTCCGCCCAGGTCTCCTACCTGTCCCGAAGCAATGCTGGAACGCTGGACCCCGAGATCAATGATCTCAGGGATGGCGAAGAACCCCATGGTGATGGGCACCAGGCCGACACCGTCCCAGAGAAATACCTGGCCGAAGGTGAAGCGTTGTATGCCGGATTGAGGATCCATCCCCACAGTGGCGAGGAAAAGTCCTATGCCTGCCCCGAGAAGTGCTTTCAATAAAGCGCCGCCGCTCAAGGAGGCGATGAAAGTGAGACCGAGAATCGCGAGCATGAAGAGTTCCGGCGAACCGAATGTGAGAACCAGCGGACGAACCACAGGAATGAAAAGCGCGAGCACGAAGGCACCGAAGATGGCTCCCACCAGAGAACTCATCAGCACTGCTCCCAGCGCGCGTCCGGCCTGACCCTTCTTGGCCATTGCGTGGCCGTCGATGATCGTGGCTGCCGTGGTCGGCTCGCCGGGTACACCAAAAAGCACGGAGGTAATATCTCCGGTAGTCGCCAGGACGGATGCCATGCCAAGCAAGATAGCAAACGCCTCAACCGGACGCATCTTGACTATGAAGGGGAGCATGAGCGCAATCGTCGCCGGGCCGCCGAGCCCCGGCAGGATGCCGACGACGAAACCAATAAGAATACCTAACAACATCAGCCCGAACGTCGACCAGACAAAGATCTGCGTCAGTCCCGAGATGAATGCGTTGATCAGTTCAAACATGTACCACTCTCGCTACTTATTTATAGTAAATCTCCTTCAGCTTCTGCGCCAGCGGGCGGGGTGTCTTAAATGCATTCATAATTGCCTTTTCCACCTCCTCGCCGCTCACGGCGTCTACCCCGAGCTTCGCCTTCTGGATCTCGTCGATGAACTCCTTGTCATTCATAGTCTTCTGGAAAGCGCTACGCAGTATGTCGGCACGATCCTTCGGCACGTCAGGGCCGAGCACAAAGGGCCTCGCGAAAACATTATTGAGATGGATGCCTATGTCAATCAGCTGGCGCCCTTCTTCGGTCTTGGCCAGCATCATGTCGAGCGGCACCTTGGGAAGGTCCGGCCGGGGCTTGGTCACGGCCTGCAAGATAACGCGGGCCTCGCCCGTCTCGAAGCGCTTAGCCCATGCCGATTTCATGGCATCCCAGGAGATGACGCTTCCCGCGAGCTCTCCGCCTTCGCAAGCCAGACGGACGTCTGCGCCGCCTTTGTACGGGCCGATGAGTTGCGCCGGCATCGCAGAGACCGCTTTCCAAATCTTGACGATTCCGTCCGGCGCGTACGCTCCGATGCCTGTACCGCCCAATTTAACCGGAGTTTTTGAAGCCATGAACTGCTCTATAGTCGTGATACCGCTCGCTTTCGTAACGAAAAGGACAGCGTTCTCCATGGAGACGGCGCCGAGATAACCGAACTTGCGCGCGTCAAATTCGATACCTGGCTGTTCGAGCACCTGCGCAAAAAGAAAGCCGCCGTTGAAGTGACTGAACGTCAAACCGTCCGGAGCAGCGACCTTGTAAAGCTGGTTAGCGCAGATCAAACCACCTGCCCCGGTTATGTTCTCGACAATGATGGTCGGTTTTCCCGGGATGTACTTGGGCATGTGTCGGGCAAGAATGCGCGCTTCGTTGTCAAAGCCGCCACCTGCTGAAACTCCGACAGTCACGCGAATCGTCTTCCCTTCATAGAAGGGTGCGGCACCCAACGTAATCTGCGGAACGAGCAGAAGCAAAAAATTGCAGTCAGCCAAAGTGATCGTTTCATTGTAAGTCCTCCTCTCGCATTTCTCTTTGGTCAAGTCCTGAAAGACGTTACGCAGCGTGGTTGAGTTGCAACGATAAACTACGGACGACTTTCTACTCAACGGGCTTTCTCGATCCATCGTCCCAGTCCGCGTCAGCTACAGGTCGTAGCGCGAGCGTGACGGTCGTCCGAGCGTAGTGGTCACTTTTTCCTGAAGCCGATCTTCACCGCGATGTCGTATACCTTCTTGTATTCCTCTTCCCTGAGCTTCCTTACTTCTGCCGGCGATCTGTACTCACAAATGTTTCCCAGCTGATCGACTCTGGACTTGGTCAGTTTGACCGCCTTCTCCATGGCAGGAACCAGAACCTTTCTCGCCTCCTCCGGAATTCCGGCAGGGGCCCAGAGGCCCCACCAGGTGAGCGGCAGGTCCTGCTTGTAACCCAATTCAGTAATGGTCGGGATAGCAGGAAAAGCAGCCATCTTATTCGTGATCAGGAGCATTCGCATCCTTCCTGCCTCAACGTGCGGCTTCACCTTTGCCACCGCTTCGCACGTAGCCTCCACATGTCCTCCCAAAACAGCGGTCACGACAGATTCTCCTCCCTCAAAGGGGACGTGCGTGAAGCGTGCGCCTGTCATCGACTGGATCATCTCCACTATGAAATGAGGTGACGAGCCGATGCCTGTCGTGCTGACGCGAACTTTTCCCGGGTTGGCTTTTGCGTAATCGATAAACTCCTGAAAGGTCTTCCAGGGCGCATCAGACCTCACGGTTATGCTTTGGGGAAGAAAAAAGTGTAAGCCTAAAGACTCCAGATCTTTGGCAGGGTCATAGTGGACTATATCAGGATTGGAAATCGGTACATAGACTATCGATGAAGCACCGCCGTAGAGCAACGTGTAACCGTCCTTTTTCGCCCTGGCGACGGCGTCTGTGCCCAGCACCGTTGATGCACCGGGCTTATTGTTGGGGATGATCTTTCCGTTGATGAGCTTTTCCAGTTCGGATGCCAGCAGCCTGCCCGTTATATCGGTCTGCGCTCCAGCCGGATTCGGGATAACAAGCTGTACGTTGTGCTCCGGGTACCCTGCAGCGTAGGATGCGGACGGAACCTGGAAGCCCATTCCGATAGTGAGGGCAAGCATGGTGATGCCAGCAATGACGTTCAGTTGCAGCCGGTTCCCTCTCATGATGCATCGCCTCCTTATCTCTATCTTTCTGTGAAATTGATCAGGTTTCGTCTCTCACCATTGAGGAACCTGCGAAGGTTCTCCTCGATGATGGGTAATACCTGCTGACGGTAAATATCGCTCTCTCCGGCGACGTGGGGCGTTATGATCACATTCTTCATGCTCCAGAAAGGATGCTCGGGCGGCAAAGGCTCGACTGAAAGTGCGTCCAGCGCGGCGCCGGCAATACGACCTGACTCGAGCGCCTCCAGTAACGCCGCGTCGTCGACCAGCTCCCCCCGTGCAAGGTTGAGCAGGAACGCTTCCGGCTTCATCCGCGAAAGCAGCTCTTTTCCCACTATCTTCTCCGTCTCAGGCGTTGAAGGAGCCACGAGTATCAGGTAGTCGACTTCACCCACAATGCGAGAAAGATCCCCGGGTCCGTACCAGAAATCGACACAGTCCAGATCCCTCTTTACAATGTCGATCCCGTAGACAGTCATACTAAAGGCTTTGCACTTCCGGGCCAGTTCCTCTCCGATCACGCCTACACCGAGAATGGCCACTTTCTTCTGATAGAGCAGCTTCGATTTCCACTTGACCCAGAGCTTTCGATCCTGATTCCTCACGTTCTCGGGAAAATTCCGGTTCAACGCGAGCATGAGAAGAAGGGCCATCTCAGAGACCTGCGGACCGTGGATGCCGCGACCTGTTGTGATAATGATATCTTTGCCCAGAGAAGGACGGCTCAGGAGATAGTTAACGCCCGACGTTATTACCTGGATCCACTTGAGATTGACTGCTTGTTTGAGAATGTCATCTGCAACTCGGTAAATAGTGATGAGGATTTCGACCTTATCCGCGTGTTGCCTGATCCCGTCTTCCGAAGTGACGGCGTGTATCGGGATTCCAGGGAACTTCTCATGGAGATCCTTCTTGAATTCTTCAGCATCCGCCATTGCAAGGAGTATATACATTTCTTCCTCCGGCCCCCTTACACCACAAATATCTCTTTCGGCGTCTTATGCAGGCATTCGCTCACACCATTCTCTGTCACCAGATAATTGTCGCACAGCGTGATCCACACTCTGCTGTTCTTCGCAACCGGATGAACAGCGAGATTCATTCCCGCCTGGATTTTCATCGGTTCGTCATACCGTATGGCGGGCCGCTCCACGAGCTCGTAGCCCTCGCCATGCGCGTATAGCCTGCCTTCCGGACCGGATCCTTTTTTCTCCAGATACGCATTGCTCGCATCCCAGATATCCTTCGGGTCTGCTCCCGGTTTCAGGAGAGAGAGGTTCAATTTCTGCGTCTCGACAGCAAGCGCAAACATATCTTTCGTCTCGGTGCCGGGCTCGCGCCCCAATGAGAAGACTCTTGCAATCTCTGTGTAATAACCGCCCGGACCGTTTCCTTCGAGAAGGATAATCACCTGATCGCCTTCTCTCAGCGTCCTGTTCATGAAATGGCGGCCCATGAACCCCATGGGTGCATCACCCGGCTGGTAGGAGCTTATGAGAACCTGCAGCCGCGTGCATCCGAGCTTGGTGGAGATGTAGTCTGCCTCTGCGTGCAGATCGACATCCTTCAGCCCGGGCTTGATCCGCTGTCTCACGTAGTCGAGAGCCTTATCCTGCAGCGTTGCTGTTCCTTTGATCAGCTCGATCTCCTCCGGACTCTTGATGGCTTTCAGATAGTCTATCGGGTCCGTCGCATCGACGAACGTCGCGCCCGGAAGATGTTCCGTTACATAGCGGTGGAAGTTCACGTGAAGAGACGATATGCCCACCCATCCGATAGTTGCCGCTTTCTTCTCCGCGAGGATTTTCACTGCCAACTCCGCATCGTACGTGTTGGTGTAGTGCATAGACGGGTAATAAGGCGCTCCCAGTCTATTCTTCACGCCGTGCACGGCCCATTCCGGCGGTCTGCCTACATTAGGGGGTGCGCTGCTTATCATGGTCATCTCATCGTCAACAGGGAAGATGACCGTGAAAGGATAACTGTGGCGCGGCGCAACTGCACTGAACCACCGCACGTAGCCACCGTAGAATTCCTCATCCTGCCGCATCACCAGGTAATCGATCTTTCGTTCACGCATGAGCGCGCGGGCAGCCTTCCATCTTCTTTCCAGTTCTGCGCGAGAAACCGACGTCACCAGCCGTTCTTTAGGATCTTCCATCTCTATTCCCCCTATAACTCTTTCCCTCTGTGGATCTAGCTTGCAGGCCTGCAAGCTTGCAGGCTGACAAGCTAAATGTGAAATTGTGCTCGACGATAATAGCCGCTGGATCAGTTTCTTGTCAAGTGCAATCTCTCTGTTTTTAACCCGATTCTTATGAAAAGAGTATGCTGAAAAAAGCTGATCCTGGCGCGATGAGGATACGTGCCTGTCGTTTGGTGCGAACATCAACCCGGCGCTCTGTATCAGCATGGCATCGCTTTTGCATTTCTCAACCAATTCCCGTATTTTTCAGGGGATCGGTACACCGAGACTATGAAGCAGAACAGACCGCAACGGTCCGGCATTGCGCTCCGCGACAAGAATAGAGAGGCGCTTCGAGAGAGCGAAGAACGATTCAGGCTCATCTTTGATCAGTCTCCTATCGGGGCGCTCATCGCTGATCCGGATTTCCGCTGGATGAGGGCCAACGAGGCGTTCTGTCACTTCATCGGCTACTCTGAGCAGGAACTGACCCGACTGACGTACGTGGATATCACCTATCCGGACGACCTGGCTCTCACCGCGGAGCAGGCACGCCGCATGAAGGCAGGTGAGATCTCGCGCTTTGAATCGGAGAAGCGCTACGTCCGCAAAGACGGCTCCATTGTGTGGGGACACCTCCTCGTCCAGGCGGTAAAGGATGATGTCGGACGGATGTTGTACAGCCTGGGCCTGGTCCAGGATATTACCGAACGCAAGAGAACCGACGCGGCTTTGCGAGAATCAGAAGAGCGTTATCGAACTGCCATTGAACACTCCAACGATGCGGTTGTCATTACGAAGAACGAACGGCATGCCTACGTTAACCAGAGATTCCTCGATATGTTCGGTTACGACAGAGCCGACGAGATTATCGGTAAGACGATCACCGAAGCAAGACATGTGCACCCTGACGATCGTGGATGGCTCGCTGAGATAAACAGTAAGAGGCGTAAAGGTGAGGCTGCACCTTCCAGGTACGAGCACAGGGCAGTAGGTAGAAACGGGAACATTCTGTACGTGGAGGCATCTGCGACCAGGATTCTACATCAGGGAGAAGTAGCCTCTCTCAGCTACCTCAGAGATGTAACCGAGAGCAAGCGAGCGGGCTTGAGGCTCCGGGATAGCGAAGAGGCGTTAAAATCGCTGCTCAACGCCACAGGCGACATGGCCTGTCTCATCGATACGTCAGGCACCATCATCGCCGTGAACAGCGTCCTGGCAAAGCGCCTCCAGAGGGATTCCGAAGATTTGACCGGCCAGGATCTCTTCGGGCTCTTCCCGGAGGAGATAGCGCGCACTCGACGCACGTGGACGCAAAAAGTTGTGGAAAGTGGCCAGCCCGTCAGGCACGAGGACATCGCAGCGGATAGCAGATGCTTTGATAGCTGCGTTTATCCGATTTCAGACGCCGAAGGCAAGGTAGTCAGACTGGCAATCTTTGCCAAGGACATTACCGAAGCCAAGCAAGCGAGGGAGGCGCTGGCGGAGAGCGAGGCGAGATTCAGGCAGCTGTTCGACAGCGTCACCGATGGTATTGCCCTGCGCGATGCGCGTACTTTTGAACTCCTGGATGCGAACCGGAGGTTCTGCGATATGTGGGGGTACACTCTCGACGAGTTGAGGGAATTGCCCTTCGGGAGCCTTGGCGCCCACGAATCTGTCGAGGATCGTCGATCACGTCTCATCACCCATTACGCACAAGCCGCTGCCGGAATGTCGAATCTCTTTCAGTGGGCGGCCAGAAGGAAAGATGGTACGGTCTTCTGGGTTGAATTAAACGTAGCCAGGATAACGATCGGAGCCAGCGAGTGTTTGCTCTCGGTAGTGCGCGATGTCACCGAACGAAGACAGACTGAAGAACGCATCAAGGCATCGCTCGAAGAAAAGGAGGTGCTGCTCAAAGAGATCCACCACCGCGTGAAGAACAACCTCCAGATTGTATCGAGTCTTCTCTACCTTCAGGCAGCAAGAACGGAAGATTGCGAAGCGATTTCGGTCCTGAGAGAAAGCCAGGACCGCGTCAGGTCCATGGCCCTCATCCACGAGAGACTCTATCAGTCGCCTAACCTTGCCAGTGTTGATATGGCAGAGTATACAAAGGCCCTTGTCTCCGAACTCAAGCATTCCCACAGAGTTGCGGACAGTTTGGTGCGACTGACACTTACTATCGAGGATCTGCACCTGTCCGTCACTGAAGCTATACCATGCGGTCTCATCATCAACGAGCTCGTCTCAAACGCGTTCAAACACGCATTCCCCGGAGGAACGGCGGGAGAGGTTTTCATCGAACTCAAGCGAAAGAATCAGAACTCGTATATGCTTATGGTGCGTGACAGCGGCGTCGGCTTCCCCGAACAGGTGGATTTTCGCAATTCTCCTTCCTTGGGCCTGACCCTTGTAAACTCGTTGGTCAATCAACTGGAAGGAACGATAGAACTCGACAGGTCAGGCGGCACTGCGTTCCTGATTACCTTCGGAAAGCGACAGGACTTCTAGCTCTATCCTATCACCCTCCTTTTCCAGCTCTGGCTTCCCGACAGCCCCTGTAAGACCCCCTGGAATGGGGTCACGCGAAGTCAAGATGTGGCCCCGCACACCTTTCGTTCTCTTTCAGCGCCTACGTTACCGTTTTTTGCTCGAACGGTAAAGATACGCCTGAGTCTGTTAGTCGGGTAAGCCTACCGCCTCACCACCAAAAGTGACCGCACCCGCCGGATCGATCACTATGTGGATGGCCTCACCCGACTTCCTGAGATTGCTGAAATATCTCATCTCATCCTCGGTGCAGGTGAAAAAGGTGGCAAGCACCGGGACAAATCCTTTTCCAAAAACGACTTCTTCCGACTTCCTTGTTTTCATAAGTTCCATAAATACCTCCTCACTTTCTATTTGGCACTTGAACATGGTGCGTTAAACAATTCCATGTTCAGAATCAACGAGCACGCTAAATCAATTAGCTCTACAGTGAAGTGCCTCTATAACTAAAGATGATTCTCTTCATGCTGTTTGTCAAGAGACCGGACTCAAAATAAGAGCTGTGGTTACATAACGGGTTGATACGCCGACGGCCGGAATCGATCATCGGTTCTGAGCGATTAGTCTAATATGGCTGAAGTGATCGTTTTTGCTCTGAAGACTAGGTCTTCTTGACGCCTATAACCAGCAGCACTATACCCGCAGCGAGCACGGCCCCTCCGATAATGGGCGGCAAGGGAAGAGTATGCTCGGTCTTTTTCGTTGCCTGGATGGGACCGATGTCCAGGACCTTCTCCCGCGTGGTGTATGTGATCCCCTGGTATGCAAGAGCTATGGCTCCTAAAATGATTAATATGATTCCGGCCAGCACTATCGGTTTCATGGCAATCAATCTCCTTCCTCAAGAATCTGGTAGCCCGAAAGGGCTACGTTTGCCTGCATCTACCAATAACTCTCGTAAGCACCACGATGATGACCGATTGTTCTCGTTCCTTCCTTGCCACGTAACAGGTATGCTATACTCTTCTTTCTGAGAAGATAGGTCGCACCCGGTCGCTTATCAAGGGGCGAAAAGACAACAAGAAGAAAGTCAAGGAAAGGAGGCGCAATGCAGTTTTTTTTCTGGCTCGCTTTTTTGGTGCTTGTTGTGGTGGGCGTATTTGCTGTTCAGAACTCAACCGCACCACCGGTTGATTTAAAATTTATCGTATGGAACCTCAGGACATCGCTCGTTTACACTATTCTCGTATCTATCGTATCCGGTATGGTGGTCATCTTCCTTTTGTGGATCCCGTCAGCGTTTAGAGGTTCCCAGCGAGCGAGAAGTTTGCGAAAGAAAGTAGAACTACTCGAACGGGAGAAATCCGAAAGAAGCAACACTGTTGCGCCATAAGCAGAAGACGGATAAGCGAAGGCATCGCCGATCCTTCGTTCGCAATGGCTTTATGGAGTCTGCACAGGCGACGCTGCTGCCATTCCCGGGCGGTGCGCTGACAGCATGTTTCTCAGTTCCTCGCCTTCCACGATCTCTTTTTCAGTGAGCAGGCGGGCCAGATCATCCAGAATTTTCCTGCGTTCCGAGAGGATTTTCCGCACCCGTTCGTGGGTTTCGCCCAGTACCCTCGAAACCTCTTCATCTATCTGTGTTGCCTTGGTCTCACTGTAGACTTTAGGCGGGCTGTAATTGTCCGGCAAGAGCAAAGGCTGGCGAGGACGATCGTAGGTCACCGGCCCCAGAAGATCGCTCATGCCGTACTCGGCGACCATAGAGCGCGCGATATCCGTTGCCTTTTGCAGATCATTCTGAGCCCCTGTCGAGATGTCTCCGAATTCAAGCTCCTCTGCGACCCTGCCGCCCAGAAGAACGGCCAGTCTGTCCAGCAACTCCGGGCGCGTCATCAGGTAGCGATCCTCCGTGGGCCGCTGCTGGGTATAGCCGAGAGCCGCAACGCCGCGGGGAATAATCGAGATCTTGTGCACCGGGTCAGCATACTTCACCGATTCAGCGACAATGGCATGTCCAGACTCATGGAAGGCAACGATCTCTTTCTCCCGTGGATTCATCAGCCTGTTCTTTTTTTCCAGCCCGCCGACCACACGGTCGATCGCCTCATCGAATTCTTCCGAGCCTACTGCCTCCTTATCTTTTCTCGCGGCAAGCAGCGCTGCCTCGTTGACCAGGTTGGCCAGATCAGCCCCCACAAACCCCGGCGTGAGCGGCGCGATTTTACGAAGGTCAGCCTCCGGTTTCAGGAGGACATTCCTGGTGTGGATCTTCAGGATGGCTTCCCTTCCGTTAATATCGGGACGGTCTACGACCACCTGCCGGTCAAATCGACCCGGGCGAAGAAGAGCAGGGTCAAGGATTTCCGGCCGGTTGGTAGCGGCCATGATAATAACGCCTTTATTGGATTCGAATCCGTCCATTTCCACCAGAAGCTGGTTAAGCGTCTGTTCACGCTCATCGTTTCCACCGATGATGTTCATGCCGCGCGCTTTTCCCAGCGCATCCAGTTCATCGATGAAGATGATGCAGGGAGCCTGACCTGTAGCCTGCGCGAAGAGATCCCGCACGCGGGATGCGCCAACGCCGACAAACATCTCTACGAATTCAGAGCCACTGATGCTGAGAAAAGGCACTCCCGCTTCTCCGGCTACAGCCTTTGCCAGGAGGGTCTTTCCCGTTCCCGGCGCGCCGACAAGCAGCACCCCCTTGGGGATTCTCCCTCCCAGTCTTTGAAACCTCTCCGGGCTCTTTAAGAACTCGACAACCTCTCGAAGCTCTTCTTTGGCCTCATCAATGCCTGCCACATCAGCGAAGGTCACCTTGGTTTCGCTCTCCGCAAAAAGCCGTGCCTTACTCTTGGCGAACGACATGACCCCCATGCCCGGTCCCATACGCTTCAATGCATAGCGCCAGATCAGAAGCATGACGCCGATAGGAATGATCCAGCCCAGAACGCCGGCCAGAAATTTACTCTCGTATTGTCCGGAATAATCGACTTTGTGCGCGTCCAGTTCCTTCACCAGGTCGGGGTCGTCAACCCGGATGGTGAAAAAATCCTGCGCCGGCTGGCTCTTTTCTGCCTTCAATGTACCTGTGATATTTTCGGGTCCCACCGTGACTTTAGCAACGCGGTTCTCTGCCAGCTGCTGTTTGAATTGGCTATACGGGATTGTTTGTATTTTACTGGAAAGAAAGTACTGTTGCAGGTACACGATCAAAAACATCATTAATAGAAAATACCAGATGCTGAAATGCGTCTTCTGGCGCAAACCCTCCTTTCCTTTTTGAGGAGGTTCGCTGTCGAAAAAAGAACGAAACCTATCTGAAAGATTTCGTCTGAGATCTTTTTTTTCAGGAGCTGCCATGTACGTTTCCCTTATCGGGCTAGTTATAAGATAATCCTTGAAGCACGGCTATTCCACTGCCCGGGGTGGTATTACGCCATAATTAAGAAACATCCGGGACAATATTGACCTTTGCAGCGGGTACGTCCCGAACCGCCTACACTAGGAATTGAAGCAACAAACAACTTGACATCGCCTTTTTCGCCTCACTATATTTGAGTTAATGAATGAAGAAAGCATCGTCGGTCTGATGCCGCAATATCCCAAGCCGGGAAAGTTCTCATGACGAAACAACAAGAAATCGACGGAAGTTCTATCGACCGGCCCAGTCAAGCAAAAAGATCGATCCTGAATCTGCAGTTTGGCGAAAACAGGGCGTTTGAGTTGGATATCCGCCAACGGGTCGATGCATACTTCGAACAAGGCGCGGGACAATCAAGAACAGCTTCCTGGCAGATGTACCTGAAGACGGTTGTCGTTCTTGCCTGTTTCGCAACCTTTTACGTGCTGCTGGTCTTTGTGGCGAGAAACGTGTGGGAGGGCGTGCCTCTGGCCATTCTGCTCGGATTGTCCACCGCCGGAATCGGATTCAATATCGCGCATGATGGAGGGCACAAGGCGTATTCGAAGAGCCTCTGGATCAATAAGCTCATGGCAGCCATGATGGATCTGGTGGGGGTCAGTTCTTACGCCTGGTTTTGGAAACACGCCGTCATCCATCACAGGTACGTCAATATTACCGGTTATGACACCGATATTGATATCGGCATTCTTGGTCGACTGTCGCCGCACAGTAAGCGGCTCCCGATTCACCAGTGGCAGCATTTCTATCTTTGGCCGCTCTACGGACTGTTGGCAAGCAAGATGCAGTTTGTTGATGATTTCAAAAGGGTCATTCGCGGTCGGATCGGTAGACATGGATTCCCCCGGCCAACGGGGTGGGAATTGGTGATTTTCGTTGCGGGGAAAATGGTCTTCTTCACCTTGGTATTTTGTATTCCTCTCCTCTTCCACACATTCGGGATCGTTCTCTTTTACTACGGTGTGGCGGTACTGGTGCTGGGTTTAACGATAGCCGTGGTGTTCCAACTGCCGCATTGCATGGAACAGGCAGAATTTCCCATCCCCAGGGAAGGACGCATGGAAAAGCCCTGGGCAGTCCATCAAGCGAGCGTGACCCTCGACTTCGCCAGGGGCAACAGCATCGTCAGTTGGCCTCTCGGCGGGCTGAACTATCATCTGGAGCATCACCTGTTCCCTACGATCTGCCACATTCATTACCCGGCCCTCACGAGGATCGTGGAACAGACGTGTCGAGACCACGGAATAACATATGCCGAGCACACGTCATTCTGGACAGGTATTGCCGCGCACTACCGGTGGTTGAGACAGATGGGGACTGCCGGACCATGAAAAGGAATGAGATGGTGTTAAAGATCATTTCCCGTGGGCAGTAGAAAGAACACACTTTGCGCAGCCTTCGTGATATACTAGTTACGTTTCATTGGTGCATTCCGTTCGCGGTTGTCTTTATTAACGTACCTTAACGGCTTTTCCATACCATCCGGAGAGTTCGCCATAGACGAGGGGCTGCTGCCAGCCACCCCTGACATCCTTCCAGGATGCTGCACTATCACTAGATAAGGGGCACCAATATGATTTCCGGACAGCGACTTCGTGTTTTGGTCGTGGAAGACGGTGGAGACCTATTCAATGCAACCAGCGCTATGCTCGAACGCCTGGGTTACAGCGTAAAGGGCGAGACGCAAAGCCTCGAGGCGTTGAGAGCCTTCTCAGAAGGACCTGATCGATTTGACCTTGCTATCTTTGACAATGTAATGGACGGCTTCACAGGGCTGGAACTTGCCAACCGATTCAGGCGCATCCGTCCCGACTTTCCGGTCGTAGTCTACACGGGGCATCCTGATGCACCTTCGCCTGAAGAGATAGAGGCTGCTGCTATCGGCCGGAGGGCCATCCTTAAGCCGCTGACGTCAGAGGAACTGGATACAGTGATAAAGGAGGCGCTGAGCTAAAGGAGCGAAAAGCCGTAGAGCAAAAATACGCGAAGAAAGGAAATGTCCTCGACAGAGGGCAAAAACCAACATGCCGAGAGACGCGGTAGACAGGCAAAGCTTATTGGCGCTTGTTACAGAGATAACATCGAAATTCCCTCCGCAAAACGACAGCGATAATACAATCCCTTTCAGGTTAATAAGCGTGGATTATCTGGAGGGGAAAATAACACATCCGCAGTTTAACCTTCTCTATACGACGGGAACAACAGTAGAACAGATAACAGACGGGCTATTCAAAGCACTCATCAGACACTCCCGCGTGCCTCTGAACCTGGAACCCGTCTGTCAGACGGCCCCGGAGAAATGGCGAGTGCGGCAAGGCAGAGCCTTGAGATAATTTTACCAAGTTGCATTCAAAAATAGAGCGAGGCGACCAGGAGGATAGCGACGGAGGCGTACTATAAGTACGTCGGAGTCGTGCCGACGCAGGCAACGAAGAGGGGTACCCGTGTCCAAACACGGGTCTATGAATGAAGGCAGCTTGGTATTAGTTGCGTGCGGTGGGTATGTGCACTTCAACCGCATGTTCCTTGCGGTCGTCAACAAGGGGAATAAACTTGCCGGGTTGCTCGACGCCGTCAACAATCACGCTCATCTCGTCACACGCGGCGCGCATTTGTCGGACGCCGATATGGTAGACGGTCTCGCGGTACCGGTAGTGCACTTTGAATCTCTCCCAATCCGGAGGAAGGCACGGCGCGATATGCAGTCTGTCTTTTTCAAGCCTGAGTCCCAGCAGTGACTCAAGAATAAGACGATACATCCATCCGGCCGAGCCCGTGTACCACGTCCATCCACCGCGGCCGATATGCGGCGAGAGCCCATATACGTCGGCTGCGACCACATAGGGCTCCACTTTGTACGTCGCAATCTTCTCGCCGGATCGCCCATGGTTCAATGGGTTTATCATTGACAACAGGTCCCACGCGCGCCGGCTATCGCCCAATTTGGCGAACGCCATCGCTGCCCAGATTGCCCCGTGAGTGTACTGCCCGCCATTCTCCCGGACACCCGGGACGTACCCTTTTATGTAGCCGGGGTTCAAGCTCGACTTGTCGAAGGGGGGTTCCAGGAGGCGGACCAGCGCGTGCTCTCTATCAACAAGACGCTCATCGATCGCTTCCATTGCCAGGCGCGAGCGTTCGGCGTCGCCCGCACCGGACAGGACAGACCAGCTTTGCGCAACTGAATCGATCTGACATTCGGGATTACTCGCCGAACCGAGCGGCGAGCCATCGTCGAAGTATGCACGTCGATACCATTGCCCATCCCAGCCATGCTGCTCGATATTCCGGCGCAGTTCTGCCGCTTTCTTCTCGCAGCGCTCCACGAAAGGCAGGTCTGGGTGCATGCGGGCAACCTCAGTGAATTGCATGAGCACTTCATAAAGGAAAAAGGCCAACCAGACGCTTTCACCTTTGCCCTGTTGTCCGACAAGGTTCATGCCGTCGTTCCAGTCGCCGGAGCCGATGAGCGGCAGACCGTGCTCGCCCGTATTGAAGCCCCTCAGAACGGCTCGTACACAGTGCTCGTACAAACTGGCAGTCTCTTCAGAGCGGCTGGGCAGATCATAGTAGGAGTCTTCTTCCGCATTTACAGGGCGTCCTTTGATGAACCGGATCTGCTCCTCCAACACCCCTGTGTCCCCTGTGCTAAGAACGTAACGGCACGTCGCCAGGGGCAGCCACAGGTAATCATCCGAACAGTGCGTGCGCACACCCCGGCCTGAAGGAGGGTGCCACCAATGCTGAACGTCTCCTTCCTGGAACTGACGAGCCGCGCAACGAAGCAAGTGCTCGCGCACAATGCGTGGCTCGGTATGGACGAGCGCCATCACGTCTTGCAACTGGTCGCGAAAACCGAAGGCACCCCCGGGCTGGTAGTATCCGCTCCGCGCCCAAACACGGCACGCGAGCGTCTGATACAGGAGCCACCCGTTGGTCAGCACGTTGATGGACTCGTCCGGCGTTTCCACATTGACTGCGCCGAGAGTGTGATTCCAATAGTGCCATACCGCTTCGAGCGCGTCGCGCGCAGCCCGAGACCCGCGGAAACGATGCGCCAGGTTCCCGGCGTCATGCGCGTCGCTGCCTACACCGAGCGTGAATATAAGTTCACGCTCTTGCCCGTCGTCAAGCTCGAAAGGAACCTGGATCGCGGCGCACGGATCCATTGAGGCTCCCACTTTACCGGAAAGGCAGGATCGCCCCATAGCAGCCGGTCTCCCGGGCGTACCGTTACGCCCAAGGAACTCAGCCCTGTCGCCGGTTACTGTTCGATCCACATGGTCCACGTGAAAAAACGCAACGCGGTCGGCGAATTCCGTATTGTATGGGTTCCGAGCGAACAGGGCTCCGCTCACAGGGTCAACTTCGCTGACCACGTGCATGGTCGATTTCGGCGGTAAATCTCCCAACACCCATTCCACGTATCCCGTGGCAGAGAGCCGTCGGGATCGCCCGGACTCGTTTCGCACTTTCAACACCGCGAACTTGATCGGCTGATCCAGGGCCACATAGACCCACAGCTCAGACCGGATACCGCCGTTTGTGTGCTCGAAAACACTATAGCCGAATCCGTGCCGGCAGACGTATGGCTGCAGGTCGCGGCTCGGCAGCGGCGTAGGGGACCAGAAATGGCCGCTCTCTTCATCGCGGAGATAGAAAGCTTCGCTAGTCGGATCGCTCACGGGGTCGTTGTGCCAGGGAGTGAGCCGGAACTCGTGGGCGTTCTCGCTCCAGGTGCAGCCCAGGCCGCTCTCCGAGATGACAGCCCCGAAGTACGGGTTCGCAAGCACGTTCGCCCACGGCGCCGGCGTCGTTTGCGCGTGCGAGGTGGTAACCACATACTCACGCCCGTCCGGTGTAAATCCTCCCAGGCCATTGAAGAAAATCAGATCGTGTCGAGGAAGCCCTGTGGTTGCCAGGGGCTCGGCGCGGCGTGTCCCGGTCGGCGTGAAACGCGGAACGAGCATTTCCGGCAAGCGGCGACGGTGGATCTGGTCCCACAGAGTCCCCCTGCTGTCGACAAGGATGGCACGAGCCACTGCTTGCAGCAGAACGCGGTCCTCGTTCGATATCTGGTCCGAGGCTCGCACAAAGATGCCGCCGGGTCTATCGGTCACGTTAGCTTCAAGGCCTGCAGCAATCAAGCCCCATGATTTGTTCGTGGAGCAGCTGCCGGTAACCGGCATGGTCTTCGGTCCAGATCACCAGGTCCACAGCCAGTCCTTTCAACCGCCAGTAGGCGTGGGCCTGGACGAGCTGACGCACCAGGTCAATATTGGCCGGGTCTCCGATCTGCAAAAGCACGATCGGCACATCGCCCGAAATAGAGTAGCCCCATAAGCCGGATTGCCCGCGGCGGTTCTTAACCAGAACGCTCGCGTCTGCGCGCAGTGAGGAGTTGGCGTAGATCACGGGAGCGGCCAGGTGCGCATAGAGTTGCGCATCGGCATCCGTGGCGTTGAGCTGTCGCAGTACCACCTGGGCGTGTGTCCACGCCAGATCGAAGGCGCGATCCGCGAGGCGCCGATCCTGGTATTTCTGGACAAGGCTCAAGACAGCGTCGCGGCTGTCGCCCGACACCTGAGACAATATCGATTGTCGCCGGCTCTCCAGGATCGAGCGTGATTCGATGGCGGATCGCCACAATCGGATCGAGTACGGAGCCCTGGCTGCCCGAGAGTGCAGCAGGCCCTCTCATTGCTTGCGGATCGGCGACCGTGTTGCCGCGGCCGATGAATTGCGTACGGTCAGTCTCATAGGAAACTTCTTCGATGTCTGCCCCGTGCACGGCCATCAGGTGAAACATCCAGGGCACCGCCTCATCCGACGGAGCGGGGCCGGCGGGTGCAAAGGATGGCTTTGCGTTGAGGAAGGATCTCCGTCTGGACAAAGAGGTTGCTGAAGGCCGGATGTAACGCATCCGCCGCAGGCGATGTGAGAACTACTTCCGCGTAACTTGTAACGTCGATCGTTCTGCGCGTCCGGGATCGGTTGCGGATGGTGATTCGGCGGAGTTCTATATCGTCCTCCGGGGAAACAGCAATCACCGTATGCGTGTCGATGTCGTGGTCACGGCGCCGGAACTCCGCTCGTGCCTCGGAGAGAATCGCTTCGTACTTGTCCGGTTGTTTGAGCGTCGGCTGATATGCGGTCGACCAGAACTCCCCGCTGGTCACGTCGCGGAGATAACAGAACGTGCCCCAGTTGTCGCGGGTGGTGTCTTCGCGCCAGCGCGTGACTGCGGTATCCTTCCAGCGGCTGTAACCGCCGCCCGCGTTCGTGATCATCACGTGGTATCGTGCCGTTCGACAACAGCTGCACTTCCGGAATCGGTGTGTCCGGGCTGCTGAAAACGCGCACCCGCGTCTCCGCGTCGGTGGGAGTCGCGCGCAAAGCGGAGTGCTCGGCTGCGTGCCAATAGAACGCCGTGGCCTTTGGAACTCGTTCCTGGAGCAACAGTGCGGTTGCCTGGAATGAGCGGATCCGACTCGAATCGTTTTTGCATCGGACGGTCCAGAAGCAGATAGGCCAGAGATAGGAGGCTCATGCCCACGTGATGCGCCATGAAGGAGCGAACCACCGCGTTCGATTTTCCACTCGGCAGACGCGAAGGAGTGTAGTCGATTGCCTCGTACAGGCCATAGTCGCCTTCGAAACCTTCCGCGGCGAGTCGCTGCAGATTCAGACACGCCTCCTCGGGCGCTACCATCAGCGCCAGGGCCGAGGCATACGGCGCAATGACCAGATCCTCGGCGAGTCCGCGTTTGAGACCCAGGCCGGGCACGCCAAATGCGCGGTACTGGTAGTTGAGGCGAACGTCGACCATGTTGTAGCCCGATTCAGAAATCCCCCATGGCACGCCTCGCTGCCTCCCATACTCGATCTGCTGCTCCACCGCGGCCTTGCAGGTCTGGTCGAGCAGCGTGTTTTCGTACGTCGGCATCACCAGAAGCGGCATGAGGTACTCGAACATCGAACCGCTCCACGAAAGGAGAATCGGCTCTCCACCGGCGGTGGTCAGGAGGCGCCCCAGAGCAAACCAGCTCTCCTGCGGCAGTTGTCCCTGCGCGATCGCGACGAAACGTGCACAATCGCGCTTCCGATGCCAGCAGATCGTAGAAACTGGCGTCCCGCCGGCGCTCGTCCACGTTGTACCCGATAGCCAGCAGATGGCGCGCCTCGTCGAACAGGAAGTCATACTCCATACGGGCGAGTTCGCCGGATTGCAGCGCAAGGAGGTCGATAGCCGCGATCCTCGCTCTGGCACGGGTGCTGCGCGTCCGCGATGCACCGCTGAATATCGGCCAACCGACTCGCCGCTCCTCGAGGGCTACGCACCCGCCGAGACCGACTCCCGATTGCCGGCAGTAGCCTCACCTCCAAGTTCTGCCAGTTCGCGCAGCGTCGGGATCTCGTCGATGGCGGGAAAGTCACCATGTCCGCTCTGATTTGCCGGCGGCAGCAGAATCCACGGAGCGAGAAATGCCAGCTCATCGAGGGCGCCCTGGCATTGCCGGACGAAGGCGCGTGCCCATCGCTTTGCCTCGCTCTCGGGGTCTCCATCGAGGCTGCCCACCACTTCCTCAGCGGATGTCGCCAGCCGGTCGAGGCAGAGCCGCGCAGCCGTGAGCGTGGTTGGCCGGGAACCGCAAGCGGACGCCAGATCCTTCTGAAGTTGAGCGAGCTGGGCGGATGCGGCTGTCCTCCTGCAGCGTCCACGAGAATCCTCAGTGTGTCGGCTAAGCCCTTCAAACAACCGGGTCGCCAGGATCTTCTGATCGGGTAGTGCGAGCAGACCCGGCCGCAAGGTCAGCAGATCGGCCGCAAGGTTCCCGCTGTCCACCGTCGAGATGTAAAGGGGCTGCAGCGGTTTCAGAGAGAGGGTGTCGTACCAGTTGTAGAAGTGGCCTCGATGGCGCTCCAGGGCCTCCATCGTGCGGAATGCATGCTGCCGTGCGCTCGATGAGTTCGCCGGCCGGAATATAGCCGAAGTCGTAGGCAGACAGATTGGCGAGTAGCGCAAGTCCCATGTTGGTCGGCGACGTGCGATGCGCGACCACGCCGACGGGATGCTCTTGATAGTTATCAGGCGGCAGCCAATGATCTTCCGGACCGACGAACGTCTCGAAGAACGACCACGTCTTTCGGGAGAGCGTCCGGAGAAAGAGCGGTCTGGTCAGCCGTCAACCTTGCTCCGCGGCGAGCGAGCGGCCGGCTGATCCACCAGGCGATGGCGGGGGAGGCAAACCAGAGGACCAGAATGGGTGCGGCAACGCACAGTGCGGCCGGCCTGAAAGCGCCAGATAGGCCAGCGCGGCACAGGCAATGATCGGGGCGATCCACATCGTCCGGTAGGAGGCAACGAGGTCCGTCACGGCTGATGCGATCCGAGTCGCTCGACGGATTCCACTCCAGGAGTCGTCTGCGTATGACCAGCCGCCAGACCGTGCGCAGAATCGCATCCAGGCTGAAGAAGGCCTCGTAGGGGAGACATGCGAGCGTAAATGCCGCCTGAGCGGAATGGCGGCCGGCCGAGCGGACCGCAGTGGCGAGATGCTGCCTGAGCAGTACATCGCCCGGCTTCTGAAAAAGATCCAGGGTAGAGGCAATCCAGGGAGGGATCAGGATGGTTCCGATCACCGCCAGGGTCCATAACCAGAGCGGCGACAGGACCGTCCAGCCCAGGAGCAGAGAGCAGGGTCAGCGCCGAGGGCACGAGACTGCGGCGAAGGTTGTCGAAGATCTTCCATCGCGACAGCCCGGATAGCGGATTCTTCCGGCGGTGCCCGCCGAAGCCGGGAACACCCGGCAGCAGCCAGCGTGCAATCTGCCAATCCCCGCGAATCCAGCGATGCCGCCGGTTCACGTCCGCGCTGTAGCGGGACGGATATTCCTCGTACAACTGCACATCGCTCAAGCAGTCCTGCCCGCGCGTAGCACCCTTCCACAAGATCGTGGCTGAGGATCCGGTTCTCGGGAAAGCGCCCGTTGAGCGCCCGCTCGAACGCATCGACATCATAGATTCCCTTGCCGATGAACGAGCCTTCGTGAAAGAGGTCCTGGTAAACGTCGGAGACGGCGCGCGTATACGGGTCGATGCCCGGCTCACTCCCGAACAGGTGCGCGTACCGCGACTGGGTCTTGCCCGGCAGGCTCACGGCGACGCGTGGCTGAAGGATGCCGTACCCCTCAGAGACACGCTGGCTCTCCTCGTCGTAGCGCGCACGATTGAGCGGGTGCGCCATGGCTCCCACAAACTGCCACGCGGAATCGCGCGGTAGTTGCGTATCCGTGTCCAGGGTGATCACGTACTTCACGTTCGATAAGATATCCGTATCACCGACGACAAGTGAGAAGTGATCCCAGAGATGCCGTGCGCTCACCCCGCAGGAGCGCATTCAACTCCGCAAGCTTTCCTCGCTTGCGCTCGTAGCCCATCCAGATCCGCTCCCGGGGATTCCATCGGCGCGGACGATGAAAGAGGAAGAACGTGTCGCCTTTTGCGCTCCCGTACTTTTCATTCAACTCCTCGATTCTCTTCCGGGCCAACTCAACCAGCGGCTCGTCCTCCGGCATCGTTTCCTCGTGAGCGTCCCGGAAATCGGTCAGCAGACCGAAGTGCAGGTTCTCGTCCCGATTTGCCAGAAACCGAACTTCGAGCGCCTCGACCAGATTCTCGATGTTTTGAGCGCTCGTGAGCATAGTCGGGATCACGACCAGCGTGCGCAATTCAGAAGGAATTCCTTTGGAAAAGTCCATTCGCGGCAGCACGTGCGGCTCGGCCAGCAACGTCGCCAGCCAGTTCACCAGTGCCACCGCCATCTGACTTGCGCAGAGCAGTGAAAGAAGGGCGGTCAGCGCGAGCAGCCAATCATGTAACCCGCTCCCATGCGTCTATGCCAATAAGCTTCCGGTGAAAGTCAGCGTGATCAGCGTGATCGCACCGAGATAGAGGAATAAAGGAAATCGGCGGCTCATTCTCCGAAGGGCCCGGCAGGCTGATCGGCGGCACCTCCGCCATCCGTTCGAGCTGCGGCAATCCCTTGTCGATCAGGTAGAACCCAACATGTGCCGCTCGATCGTCGCTGCCTTTGTTGGCCGCGCCCTCGCGGGCCAATTGGATCGCCTTGCCTGCCACCTCGCTTTCGGATAGCCGGCTGCTCTTCGCTATCTTTTCCACGACGTGACGGTATCGATCGCGGGTGGCAAAATCCATCTTGCCGTAGACGCCGCCCGGATCCTCACGCAAGGTCTGCTCGACAACGCTCATCGTCTCGACGAACTCGCGCCAGTCCATCGCCCCCAGAAATCGGAGGCTGCCGATGCTGTTGCTGATGGAAACCTGATCGGCGGCCTGTTGCTGGTTCTCCGACTGCACCAACTGTTCAATCGTCAGGCCGGACTCGGAGAGCCGCTGCTCAATCCAGGTGAGCGGCAATGCCAAAGCGGGACCTTGCCCCTGCAGACGGCGCGCAAGTTCCGCCACAAACGAACTCACCATCGGCGGGTTCGACCGCGCCATATCCGCGATCACCAGAATCAGGCTTTTCGGGATCTTTCTCCGCGATCCCCGTCATCTCGTCCGCCCAGTAGTCGGCGCGGTTTCGGTCGATCCTGTCGGCGGCGATCCGGGTGCCAACGCGTCGGAGATTCTCGATCAGTGCCAGACGCAGCATGATCGGGATTGCCCACAATTCGCCCAACTTCAGGCCGGTCACCGTCTGGTAGGCTGCCACGAAACTGCTGAGACTTTCCGGATCCACCCGTCCATCGCCGTGCGAGATCGTCTCCAGCGCGATGTCATACACGCGCGGAAGTCCGGCCGATGGGCCGTTCAGCAAGCGCGGCAGTTCCCGGCTGTAGCCCTTGGGAAGATGTCGCCTGGCCGTGCGAATCTGTTCTTCGATCAGATAGAAGTTGTCGAGCAGCCATTCTCCGGCCGGCGCAATCCGGCGATTCGCCTTGACCGCGGCGGTCAGCAGATCGCAGGCTCCAATCAGGACTCCTTCATTCTCGGCCAGCCGCGCCAGAAGCTGGTCCGGAGCGCGTCCCGAACCCACCTTGTGTGTCGCTGCCAGGGCCTTGCCATGCTGCTTCATCTGGTCGCTGCTGAACAGTTCCGATCGCAGCGGCGGCTCGGCGCCGGCGTACTTTTGTGCCAGGCCATCCGGCCGACGGCTCGCCCGCAAAAGGGGCAGGTGTCCGAGAATAGTCTTGATGCTTTCCCTCAAATGTGAGGTCTCCTTCTTAGAAACTAAGGCTCAACGAAATCGGTTCCAAACAGGGTAGCTGGCTTTCAGACATGCGTGGGGTCAGGGCTTGACTTATCATATTTTTCCTCGTGCCGCATGAGCCTGTCAGGGTGGCCCAAAAGAAGAAAAGAAAGGAAGGGAAGAGAGCCCGGTTGCGCCACGGAGTTGAAAAGTTCGCCCTGCAGTATGACGCCTCTTGACTCACTCCGCGCTACAGTTTACTCACAAAGAGGCTGTTAATGCAAATCGAAAAACAATGGGCCTTCGGCACTTGGAGACCAAGACGATCACGCAAAGGGTGATTTAAGAATAACGCTAAGTGTGGTACCATAATGAGGTGGGGGTTTTACCTTTGTCACCCTCAAAACCGTCGACAATCATCCTTAGAATTATGTTACTACCTATAGGGGAGGGAATATGCCATCCGGTGAAAAAAAAGAACCGATGGAAGAGTTAAAAGAGAAGGTTCGTTCCTTCTTCGGTCCTCGCGACCCCAAGAAAAAGAAGAATGGCTTGCCCCCCAAGACCCATTTCAGCATCTGGTATTTCCTGATCGCCTTCCTTCTGATTACCTATCTGCAGCAGTACTTTCTTTCTCCCAAAGTGGAGACGATTCCTTACAGCCAGTTCAAACAAGTAGCTGGCCGAAGGCACCGTGGATAAATTGACCATCGGTCCGGAAAATATCACGGGAACGCTGAAAGGAAAAGACAAGAAGCCGGATCAGCAGTTCACCACGATTCGGGTGGATGATCCCAATCTGGTCAAAGAACTGGATGAACACAAGGTCGATTACTCCGGACATTATGAGAGTAAATTCCTGAGCAGTATCCTTTCCTGGATCCTTCCCATCGGCATTATGTTCCTGATCTGGCGGTATGCCATGAAAAAGATGGGGCCGGGGATGGGGGTCATGTCTTTCGGCAAGAGCAAGGCCAAGCTGTTTGCGGAGAATGAGACGAAGGTCACGTTCGCCGATGTCGCGGGCATCGATGAGGCCAAGAGGAGAGCTCCAGGAAGTCGTGGAGTTTTTGAAGAGCCCGGAGAAATTCCAGAAACTGGGAGGGAGGATTCCCAAGGGGGTGCTTCTGGTCGGCGCGCCGGGGACGGGCAAGACCCTTCTGGCCAAGGCCGTGGCCGGGGAGGCAAAAGTGCCTTTCTTCAGCATCAGCGGCTCCGAGTTTGTGGAGATGTTCGTCGGTGTCGGAGCATCTCGCGTGCGCGATCTCTTTTCCCAGGCCACCGGGCAGGCCCCCTGCATCATCTTCATCGACGAGCTGGATGCATTGGGGAAAGCCCGGGGAATGAATGTCTTTGGCGGGAATGACGAACGGGAGCAGACGCTCAACCAGCTCCTGGTGGAGATGGATGGCTTCGAATCGAATAAAGGGGTCATCATCATGGCCGCCACCAACCGGCCGGAAATCCTCGATCCGGCCCTGCTGCGTCCGGGAAGGTTTGACCGGCAGGTCGTGGTAGACCGTCCGGATATAAACGGGCGGGAAGCCATCCTGAAAATCCATTCCCAGAATGTCCTTTTGGGCCCCGATGTGGACCTCCGCAAGATCGCCGGCCTCACCCCGGGTTTTGTGGGGGCTGACCTGGCCAACCTCATCAATGAGGCCGCCCTGCTTGGCCGCCCGGAAAAATAAAGAGACGGTGGACTCGGCGGATTTCGATGAGGCGATCGACCGGGTGGTGGGTGGACTGGAGAAAAAGAACCGGGTGATGAATCCGAAGGAGAAAGAGATTGTGGCCTTTCATGAGTCCGGACATGCAATTGTGGCTGAATCGGTGAAGTATGCCGACCCGGTGCACAAGATCTCGATTATTCCCCGCGGGATTGCGGCCCTCGGCTATACCCAGCAGCGGCCGACGGAAGACCGCTACTTGATGACCCGCCCGGAGTTACTGGACCGACTGGCCGTTCTTTTGGGAGGCAGGGTGGCGGAGGAACTGGTTTTCGGAGAAATCTCCACCGGGGCCCAGAACGACTTGCAGCGGGCAACAGACATTGCCCGGTCCATGGTCGCGGAATATGGCATGAGCGATCTGCCTGGGACCGGTGACCTACGAGCGCCCTCGTCAGCCCATGTTCCTTCCGGAAAGTTATACTCCCGGCAAAACCTACAGTGAAACAAGGGCCACGCAGATCGATGAAGAGATCTCCCGGGTGATGGAGGAGGCCCATCAAAGGGTGCGGAAGATCCTCTCGGAACGGCGGAAGGTCCTTGATGATCTGGCCCATCTCCTTTCGCAGAAGGAAATGGTGCAGGGAGAAGAGCTTAGAAAGATGTTGTCCGAATCCACGGAAGGCAATAACAGCTGATTCCAGGGGCGATCCAGGGACGTAAAAATAAGGGGGGTCTAAAATCGAAACCCTCAAAAAATCGTTCTAAATAAAAGCTCCCCGGCCGAGACACTCAGCAAAACTTTTTCCGATACGCGTTTACGTTCCTCATGACTCCGCTGCAACAGCATAACTCGAGAACAGCATACCATCTCACTCGCTTATGACGATGTCTTAAACGGCTGCAATGGAAGATCCGTAGTTGGTATTAAATTCCTTGTAACTTTGAAGGTTCCTGTTATGCCACAGCGCCTTCATTGCGGTTACAAACCAATTAAACGATGGTGAAGTCGATGAAAGGTCTAAGGCTCACCGTAGGTTTGATGGATAGTTTTGCCACCCCGAGGTCCTTCAGCAGATAAACGCCCACCATCGCTACAAGCACAGAACTGAGCATGAATTTTACGATGGTCTCACTTCTCTTCGGGTGTATCCAGCCCCATTTTGCAAAGATGCGAGCCCCATCTTTCGACTGTACAAACTCGTAAAATTTCTTGGCAAGCTCCTTGCCTTTACCCTGTTTGGTGCGCATCCCAGAAGGCCTTCGAACAGCACTCTTACCCTGGTTTTCCCGTACCAGGCCAGGCCCCTCTGGCTCCGTGGAATTTGTGACATATCCACGGCTGACCCCAGTCAACTTCATCGAATTCGTGCTATTCTTCCCATGGCTGAGGCTATTTCAATCGACGTTTTAAAATGTGACCCTGGAGCCCTTCAACGAAGAATTCTTTTGGAGAAGGGAAAGACATGCCTCAAGGAGTTTTGTACGGTAGGTATCGCTCCGCGTAAGAATTGTCAGGTTTCTGCGTAAATCGAGAGGCGTGTCGACCTTGACAAGCCAATGATTATCCAGTTCGCGCTGCACTGCCATTCTCGATAAACATCCGACCCCTAAACCTGCCTCTACTGCTTTCTTGATTGCTTCGGTATGCCCCAATTCCAAATAGAGAGAAATTGCAATGCCTTGTTTCACCATCGCCGCCTCAAATACTTCTCTCGTGCCGGACCCCTTCTCCCGCATTATCCACGGAGCGTTGAGCAGCATTTTGGCAGATGCCACTCGTTTGCGGGACCACGGATGCTTTTGCCCAACAATTACCACAAGCTCATCTTCTCTCCAAACCGAGGACTCCAGCGATGCGAGATGGCGGGGACCCTCGATAAGCCCCAAGTCCAGCTCACCATTCTCCACCGCAGTCTCTATCTGTTGCGTATTCCCCACGGTCAGCAGAGCTTTTGCCCGGGGGTAGAGCCGGGCAAATTCGCCAAGAAGGGAAGGAAGGAGATAGTTGCCAATGGTTGTACTCGCTCCCACGCACAATGTCCCTGCCGGCTCTTGTACGGCTTCGTTCAGGACCTTTTCAATCGTTCGGGTTCTCCGTAGCACTTCTTTGGCCTCGGGTAGAAGGAGACGTCCTCGGTCATTAAGCAATAGCCGCCTGCCGCGACGCTCAAAAAGGGGGGCGCCGCACAAACGTTCCAGTTCCACAATGGCCATACTGACAGCCGACTGGCTAATCAACAGTTGCTCGCTGGCCTTCGTAACATGTTGGCTGCTTGCGACCCTTTCAAATATCTCCAATTGTCTTAACGTAATCGACATGCGTGCCCTATATATCAATAATACTGATTAAAACTATAAATATTATACATTTTTATTTATACATATAGGATGGTATATTTCAAGATAAATATTGAAGCCCACAGAGGAACCCAATGAAAGTCGATAAGGCAAAGAAAGCGGTTTTTGTCATCTGCCTGGTTTGTAGCGCTCTGCCAATGGTCGGCACGGCTTCAGCCCTTATCCTCGGAATTCTTTTCAGTCTGCTGCTGGGTAATCCATGGCCTTGCATGTCTTCACTCTGGAGCAAAAAGATTTTGCAGATTTCAGTCGTTGGGCTCGGGTTCGGCCTTAGTCTCGGCGACGTCATGCACGCTGGAAAAGAATCCCTGCTGTACACGGTTGCCGGTATCACGTTCACCCTTCTGTCGGGTTATGCGATTGGTCGTATATTCAAGACCGAGAGACATACCTCCGCCTTAATCTCCTTTGGAACAGCTATCTGCGGTGGAAGCGCGATTGCTGCCATGGCTCCTGTCATACGGGCCAAAGATGATGAAACAGCCGTCGCCCTCGCCACCGTTTTCACCCTGAACTCTATTGCGCTTTTGTTATTCCCACTTGTAGGTCATGGATTGCATTTGAGCCAGAGTGTTTTTGGAACCTGGGCAGGGCTTGCCATTCATGACACGAGTAGTGTTGTGGGCGCAACTGCCGCATTTGGGACCCAGGCCCTCGCCGTAGGAACTACCGTCAAACTGGCCAGGGCGGTCTGGATAACACCACTTGCCATCGGAGCTGCCTGGCTAAAGGACTCCAAACAAAAGGCCACAATCCCGATGTTTATCATTGGCTTCATCGCGGCGGCCGGCGTACGCTCGCTCTTCCCTCAGTTAAATGATCTTTGGAGTCACTTATCTGTAGCCGCTAGACATGGCCTGGCGACTACGCTATTCCTTATCGGTGCCGGGCTAAGCAGGGATGTGCTGAGGAGCGTTGGACTCGGCCCTCTTTTGCATGGCGCGACCCTTTGGCTGCTCGTCAGCACCCTAACACTCCTCGCACTGATATTTGTTGGCTTGGCTTAGGTCGCCCCCGATATCGCTGCCATGCTGGGTCCGACCTTGATCATCGCGAATTATCTGGCTGGACCATCAAACCGGAGAGCCTGGTGTTTTCGAACAGGCCATTTTTAATCTCGAAAAATGCATTACGAAAGGAAAGATTGCCGTGGCCACAATAACGATCCACATCGCGATACAGAGAGGCGACTCCCAAAGACCATTCAGACTACCCTTCGAGATGATGAGCGTCTGCCGGAGCGACCGTTCCATCACCGGCCCCAGCACCAGGCCCACAATCAACGGGGCCGGCTCATAATCGTACTTCCGCATCACGTAGCCGACAACCCCGGCGCCTAACATCACCCATACGTCAAAAAGAGTGCTGTTGTCCCCATACGCTCCAATGACGCAGAGCACCAGCACCGTCGGCATCAGATATTTTGGGGCGACCCTGACGATCTTCGCAAAAATGCCTACGAGCGGCAGATTCAGGATGAGGAGCATCATGTTCCCCAGATAGAAACTGCCGATAACGCCCCAGAAGACGTCAGGCCGGTCGCGCAGCAGGAAGGGGCCGGGCGTGATGCCGTGAAGCAGCATGCCTCCCAGCAGCACTGCCGTCGCCGGCGTGAACGGCAGTCCCAGCGAGAGCAAGGGGATCATGGCTCCGCCCGCAGCGGCATTATTGGCCGATTCCGGACCGGCCACCCCTTCGATGGCGCCTTTGCCGAATTCCGCTCTATGCTTCGAGATACGCCGCTCCAGGCCGTACGATGCGAATGACGCCATGGTAGCGGCGGGTCCCGGCAAGAGGCCGATCAGGAAGCCAAGGACCGAGCCCCGGGCCATGGGTGCCACTGAACGCTTCATCTCCTCCCGATTGGGATAGAGCTCGCGAAACTTGACAGGCAGCAGCTTAATCTGTTCCTCACCCTCCGCCATAACCGCGAAAACCTCTGCCACTCCGAAGAGACCGGTCGTCAAGGCTATGAAACTGACCCCTCCCTGGGCCGCCTCCAGCCCGAAGGAAAAGCGCTCCATCCCGCCCACAGGATCCATGCCGACAGTCGAAAGCAACAGGCCGGTCATCATCATGATCAACGATTTCACGCGCGATTTCCCGGTCAGGTTGGAGAGCATGATGACGCCCAACACCGTCAGACTGAAGTATTCGGCGGGACCGAAGGCAAGGGCCGACCTTGCAAGGAGAGGCGCAAAAAATTGCAGGGCTATCACACTGAATGTTCCAGCGACAAACGATCCGATGGCTGCAACCGCCAGTGCAGCCCCTCCCCGCCCTTTTTGCGCCATCGCGTAACCGTCGAGCGTGGTCACGACACTCGCAGGCTCTCCGGGGACATTGACCAGAATTGAGGTGGTGGAGCCCCCGTACATGGACCCATAGTAGATCCCGGCGAGCATGATCAGGCCCGCGGTAGGGCCAAGCTTCAAGGTCAGCGGGATGGCCAGGGCCATGGCGGCCGCGGGCCCCAAACCCGGCAGCACGCCCACGAGCGTGCCGATAACCGCGCCTATGAAACAGGCCAGAAAGTTGGCCGGTTGAAACGTAATGAGAAGTGATGACAAAATGCCGTGGTCAGCCAACGACAGGCCCCCGCCTCAAAACAGTATTCCTCTGGGAAAGGATAGCTTGAGCCAGACATCAAACAGGACATAACAGAAGAGGTTGATACCCGCGGAAAGGGCGACCGGGCCTCTCCAGTTTCTGGCCCCTATCAGCCGGCTGGCGATGATCACAAAGAAAAAATTGGAGACGAAGAAGCCGAGCCACTTGATCATGAGAATATAGAGGATGAAAGCGGCTATCAACACAAGAACTTTTGCATCGCCCTTGCCGGTCCGGAAAGCGTCGCCCAGCGATACATGCTGTGCTCGGCCTTCTTCCCCGTCACTCGCCGAGCCGCGATTCAGAAGGTCACGGGCAAGCTCGCAGAAAGCAAGAATCACCAGCACCGCTCCTGCCATGAGAGGGAAGACGGCGGGTCCCGGATTGCCCCATGTGTCCAGGGGATATTTCAAGTCGTAAAGCAGAAAACCGATTCCAAAGAGCATTACGACAAGGCTGCTGAGAAGCTTTTTCCGTACCGCCATGCCGTCCGTTCCCAACCGGGCCTATTTCGTAAGCCCGGAGCTGTTCATGATCTCCTTCGTGATCTTATCCTGTTCGGCCACAAATTTCGCAAAAGTCACCGGGTCGGAGTAGTACGGCGTGCTTCCCACAAAGGCGCAGAAATCTTTCCAGTCCTTGCTGTCCACCGCCTTCTTGACAAGAGCACTCATCTTGTCGACCACCGCCTTGGGCGTCTTTCCAGGGGCCGCGAAACCTCTCCACTGGTCGAATACCAGGTCTATACCCGATTCCTTCATGGTCGGCACATTCGGCCACAGGCTGATCCGCTTTTCGCTGCTCACGGCCAGGATACGCACCTCCCCGGCCTTCACCTGACTGAGGATCTCGGCAGGATGCTGGCTCGATGCATCGATCTTCCCGCCCATCAGCGCCGCCACCGCCAGTCCCGTACCAAAAGGTACGTGGACGATCTGTACGCCCGCCTTTGCCGCCATTGCCAGCGGCACCATATGCGTCACACTGCCCACGCCCGAATTGCCCATCGTCACTTTGCCCGGATTCTGCTTCGCGTAAGCGATAAACTCCTTGAAGTCTTTCCATGCGGCCGTCTTGTTCACCGCGATGGCGACCGTTTCAAAACCGACCCCGGCGATTGGCTCGAACGCCGTGTAGTCATAGGGGATCTGCTTTCTGGCTGCCAGGGTATTAATGGCGCCGGAATACCAGATCATCGTGTACCCGTCCGGTTTGGCCCTGTGCACTTCATTATACGCAATGGCGCCTCCCCCTCCCGTCACATTGCGCACCACCAGCGGCTGGCCCAGATCTTTGGAAATCAGTTCCGCCAGCTTCCGGGCCTGCACATCGGCCGCCCCTCCGGCTCCAAACGGATTGACCAGATCGACCGGCTTTGCAGGCCAGTCGTCTTTCGCGGCAGTCGCATTTGTCGCCCACATTGCGCAAAACATGAAGACGACGAAAGGAATAATTATCCAAAGGCTCCACGACATTTTCTTTTTCACGGCGCGCCTCCACTTACTGGTTTCTATTGTTTCTCTCGTTTCTCTGGTTTCTCTGGTCATTAGGGTCTATCTGCTTTCACCGGACCCAGGCCCCTGGACCCTGTTTTTTCACACCATTGCCCATGCTTCTTTTATCACGCGCTTTGTGTTTGCGATAACAACTTCCGACGTGTCCTCCGCGAGGAGCGGCCTCACTTCAGCGCTGAGCACGGGCCTTTTGTCAGGATTGAGCAGCTTCAGATCGAGCAGGAGCCTGAAGTAATCCCTCACCTGGGGCGTATCTATTTCGCCGCCTGTCATGCCGAACCGGGGTTGAAGGTCCCCGTAGCCCGGGTGTCTTCTGTCCCGGAACGCGCAATTTCCGATGTGGAAGTGCATGGGATACTGCTTCACGAGGGGAATGGCCTGCTCAGGGGTTTCCCTCAGCAGCGGAAAGTGGGAGAGATCGGCGAGCACACCGAAATTGCTGAACTCCTTGTGCAGAACCGCCGTCACATCGGCCGCGTCCTGGAAATGGCCGATGAGATAGCATTTGTCGATGTCGTAGTCAAAGACCTTCATGTAGATTTCCATCGGTCCCTGTTCATTCGTGTACTGACATACTTCCCTCAAGGAATCGATCAGAATCTTCTTTGCTTCTTCCTTCTTCTCTTCTCCGGGATGCTTCCCTGAAAAGACCCTCATGCATGATGCCCCGAGTTGGAATGCCTCATCAACCCCGTTTTTGATCGCGTTGATCGCCTTTTTTCTTTCCTTCGGATCGAACGAATTGAGATCGAGCTTGTTGGTAAATACCCTCGGCTGGTTCGCGTAACAGATTTCCATGTGTGAGGTCTCGAGGAGCTTGCGCGCCTCATGTCTCACCTTGGGGTCCTTCATCCAGCCCACCTCGACGGCCGTCCAGAAGTCATCTTCGACGATTTTACGCAGCGTTTCCACAATCGGCCCTTCCCCCGTGGTCGCCTCCGGATACGCTTTGAAATGCACGATTCCCAGTTTCATGTACCTATAGATCGAGAAGTTCTCCATATTATCTCCTTTTTTTCGGACTATTAGCCGGAGCCAGGGTATCCGTCACTCTACCTTGATCACTACCTTGATGGCATCTTCGATCCTCTCGCGAAAATACTTGAAGGCGGTCGGAACCTCGTCCAGCGGAAACGTGTGGGTATGCATCAGCTTTGCATCGAAACGCTTCTGCGTCATCAGCGAGGCAGCGCGGTGGGTCGCCCTGTTGCCCTCGCCCCGGATGCCGAAGACGTAAATATTGTTGCGCACCAGTTTGGCCAGATCGACCGGCACCGGCTGCCCGGGGAATGCGGCGAGACAGATCCGACCGCCCCGGTTTACCATGTCCATGGCTTCGTTGAGCGCATTGGGCGCACCCGAGCATTCCATCACGTAATGGACCCCTTTACCTTTGGTGATGCGTTTCACTGCTTCAACTGCATTTTCGTTCTGGATGTTGACTACGTGATCCGCACCCAGTTTCTTTCCCAGGTTCAGCCTGGCGTCCCGGGTTCCCGTGAGGATTACAGGTTCTGCTCCCAGGGCTTTGCCCACCGCCACACTCATGAGCCCGATCGGGCCCGGGCCGGTGACCACCAGACTTTCCCCGGCAATGAGACCGCCCAGCACGTCGAGGCCGTACATGGCCGTGCCCGCGGTCACGATAAGCGTCGCCTCCGCGTCGCTCATTTCACCGGGAACATGCACAAGCGTATTGATGTGATTGACCGCATACTGCGCGAAGCCGCCGTCCGTGGTGAAACCGTTTGCCCGGTGACCCTTGTTGTGCTCGCCATAGTTGAGTCCATAATTGAGACATGACGTGTACATGCCCATACGGCATCTCTCGCAGCGTCCGCAGCCCGCATGTATCTCCACGGCAACGCGATCCCCCACCGCGTATTCGTCCACACCTACCCCGAGCTTGACCACGGTGCCCATGTATTCATGACCCGGCGTGAAATTCTTATTGAACGGGAGACCGCCCTCTATCCATGCCGGCAGACCCTTGGTGATGATCTCCACGTCCGTGCCGCAAATGGCAACGGCATCGATGCGTA
This sequence comes from uncultured delta proteobacterium, assembly GCA_963825005.1. Taxonomy (GTDB): domain Bacteria; phylum Desulfobacterota; class Syntrophorhabdia; order Syntrophorhabdales; family WCHB1-27; genus JADGQN01. The sequence continues at coordinate 259,982 of CAWGRP010000006.1, forward strand.
TCAACACCTCGGCAGGCCCCGGCTCTGGAACAGGCTTTTCCACCAATCGCAGCTGCTCCGGATCATCCAGGACCCATGCCTTCATGGTTTTCGGGACTGACAACGTCTTCTTTTTATCTGATGTTTCCATTCTTGACCTCGTTTTTACCGTATTTCGTGACGCCATTTCTTCCGGAGTAAAGTCTGTCCACGACTCATCTGCTCCTGATATTCTCTGTTATGAAAGCGATCTTCGCCGTATCTTCGACAAGATCGGCAATGCAAAAGGCCGTTGTGAGGTCCGGCCCCAACGCCAGTATCCCGTGCTCCTTCATCAACAAAGCCTTGATGTGGGGATACTGCGCAATTCCTCCGTGCACAAAGTCGCACAGATCCTGCGAGCCCGGGACCGCGCAATCGATACAGGGGACCTCCTGAAGGATGAGGCGGCTGTTAACCGTCACCAGGGGAAGAGGCCTCTCCTTATTGGAATAGGCTGTCGCATAAGGAGGGTGAACGTGGGAGACGGCACCGACGTCAGGCCGAAGCCGGTAGACGACGAGATGAAAACCCGTTTCTTTTGACGGTTTGAGATCAAAAGGATTTTCGAGGATCGTTCCGTCAACGCCTACCAGGAGGTTGATTTCAGGGACAACATCGCCCAGAGAGACATTCGTAGGAGTGATCAGCACCTGATCGGTGCCGGGTATCCTGACGCTGATATTCCCTCCCGCCCCGCTAACCAGACCCCGATTAAAAGAGCGCCTCGAAAACTCGGCCAGTTCTTTTCTCAGGCGGATCACCGCATCACTTTCTCTGCTCATCATTTCTCCGATTCTTTTTCGTTATCCATAAACTCAATCAATCGTTCAACACATCGTCTCGCGAAAAGGGCATCGTTGATGTGGGCATCGACCTCCTCCAACGTCACATGCGCGCCGAGCTCGCGCTTGAGGGTCTTAAGGAAGAGATCGTAGCCTCTTTGGTCGTAGAGGGGGCCGCCCTTTGCTCCGTAAACGGACCACCCCCGCAGCGGGATCAACACGGCCGCGGGACCTCGGGCAGCGTTCAACCGCTCGGCCATGGTCACGGCCACGCGGGCCAATTCCGCGTTCGAGACCTTCACGTTTGCGTTGTAAGGATTGTGCATGTAGATTTTTCTTCGCCGCAAGCGCTGGGGGATCGACTCTCTTGGCCCGAAGGCAAGGTACTCCATGCCTCCCGTCGATACCACCTGGGGGATACCCATTGCCCCTGCCGCCTTCAATCTCCCTGCATTCACCGGGACGTAAGCGCCCAAGCCTACCACCTCTTCCGTAAGCTCATGAGGCGTGAGGTCAAGCACCGCATGGATGATGCCGTCCGCGATAAGCTCTTCCATTGCCGATCCGCCCGCGCCCGACGCATGAAAGGGGATCACCTGAAAACCCTTCTCGTGAAGGAGCTTCACCGCCTCGCGTACGGCGGGTTCAGTGTTTCCCAAGGCGGTCACTGCAACGGTCCGCTCGCCGGGCGTGATCGTCACGCTTGCGCCGTGCTCGACCATTCCTACCACGGCAGCAACGGCATTGGCGAGGACCGACCGGGTAACCGCATTGGGCCCGCCCAACAGATCACCGACGGAAAACACTATGCTTATGTCTTTACAGCCAACGTAGGGGCGGATGTTTCCTGAGGCTACCGTGGAAACAAGGTATTTGGGGAACCCGAAGGGCAAGGCCCTCATCGCCATCGATGCGATCGCGGTTCCCTGATTGCCGCCGATGCCGATGACCCCCTGGACCTTCTTCTCCTGATACAGCTTGGAAAGGAGCTTCGCGGCACCTGTGCCCATCGCTTCCATCAACCCGTCCCGCGGGAGCGTCCTGATCAGTTCCGGCAGTTCGCTTCCGCTCAACCGGGCAACTTCCTCACTCGACACGTCCGGCGGCAGGCCTGGAGGGCCCAGGGGTCCGACGTCGACGATCATTGCGCCGTACCCCTGCGCTTCCAGCAAGCTTTTCATATAGGCGACTTCCTCGCCTTTTGTATCCAGGGTTGCCAGGATGGCGATCGTTACGTTCACCAGCTTGTCCTCAAGCGTATACCTTCGTTGTCGCTACGTCCTTCCAGGATGCTACGCGATCGCTCTCCTCGACGTACCCCCAGGTACGCCCGGGTACCCGCTTGCGGGTGGGGCTCCTCACTGCCGCCCCGGTCTCCACTTGAATTCAAGCTGGTAGTAAAAACCATCCTATCCTTTCCAGAAACGACCCGGCCAATCCCTCTTCTCAGCGGGGACCTTGATCTTAAACTTCTTCACCTCTTCGAGGAAGGCGGCCAGATGATCGCTGATGCGCTCGAAGACGGCCACGCCCTGCTCTACACTGGACCGGAGCGGATTGCCGATGGTAGCCGTATCGGAGTACTCATGGTGGAGCATCGGCACAAAGATGTTCTCGGAATTCTGGAAGATGACGGTGTTGGTGCCGTCCTTCTTCGAGAAGGCCGGTCCCATCCACTTGGGGGCGTGTGCACGATCAGCCTTGGCGCGCTCCATGAAGATTGAGCCTTCATAGATGCCCTTCTCCTTCATGTACGCCATGCAGGTGGAGGTCTCCAGTTCTCCCGCGTGCCAGCCGGGCGTCTCTTCCGGAGGACCCGTCATGAGGTCTGCCACGACCGCGCAGTCCCGCTCCGTCGGCGTCTTGTAGTAGGCACAGAAGCAACCTGTCTCCGCACGCAGCGTGCGCAGCACCTCTCCCTGGGCGCCCATGTTGGTGCCGTGGTGGGACACATAGACCAGCTTGTTGAAGCCGGAATAGATGAGGCTCCGGCCGATCGCATAGAGCACCTGCCGATAGACTTCGGTAGGAAAGGAGATTGTGCCTGTTCCCCAACCGGGCTCGCCCATGTGGTGAGGGGAGACCCCGAAGGGGAGCGAGGGTGCATAGAGCACCTTGGCCTTCGCCGCCGCCCGTTCCACGCTTCCCATGGTGGTGAAGGTATCGACGCCCAGGGGCACATGACTGCCATGCTTCTCGCAGCTGCTGATCGGGATCATCACCACGTCGTTGCCTGCCTTGATATACGCGGCAATATCGGTCCAGGGAAGTTCCAAAAGATCGTACTTCTTGAGCTTTGCCATCTTGATTCTCCTTTTTTGTATTCGCTTCTTCAGCGATTATGGTAAACCTTTTCCTTAATTCTAATAGAAAATAGAAAATTGTCAACAGTTTCTTTCACTTCTTTCCGCGTGACGCCCTTTTTGCGGTCGACGCTCTCACGATAAGTTTGGTGCCGAATGACCGCAACTCCTCCACATGTTTCCTCGATATCAGGTTAACCAGCATTTCCATGGCCGCGCCCCCGACCTGGTACATGGGAACCTCCACCGTGGTTAAGGGAGGATCGAAATAGGAACCGAACGGAATATTATCGAACCCTACCACAGCGAGATCAACGGGCACGCGCAGGCCCAATTCATTGGCCGCACGGATCGCGCCGAACGCCATCTGGTCATTGGCGGCGAAGATCGCGGTCGGGTGTTCCTTTTCGATCAGTTCTTTACTAGCGAGATATCCGCTCCTCGGAGTAAAATCCCCCTTCCCTATCAGATTCTTGTCCACGGGATACCCCTGGTGGATCAGCGCACTTTTGTAACCGGCAACGCGATCCTTCGCTGAAGCCGATTTGTCCGGACCACCTATAAAAGCAATCCGTTTGTGGCCGAGTTCGATCAGATGCTGGGTCGCCTTCATTGCGCCGCCGGTGTTGTCGATCATGACCGCGGGAGATTCCACCCTGTGGTGCCCGATAACTACGACTCGGTCCCTGAACTCTTCCAGCGAAGAAAGCACCTTCTCGCCATGGATCGCGCCACCGCTGAAGATGATTCCATCAGCGGATTTCTCTCTGAGGAAACGGATATGTTTGGTAATCCTTTCTTGAAGCCTGTCCGTGTTAAGGAGTATGACCGCGTATCCGTGCTGGTCCGCCATATCCTGGACGCCCCTCACGATCTCAGCGTAGTAGGGATTGGAAATATCAGGGATTATGATGCCCACGGTCATCGTCTTTTTCATGAGGAGACCTATTGCCAGGGCATTTGGCCGATAGTCCAACTCCTTGATCGCTTCCAGAACCCTTTTTCTTGTGATTGCGTTGACCTTGTGGGAGGCGTTGTTGACGACCCTGGATACCGTCGCGATCGATACATTCGCTTTGAGTGCTACATCTACTATGTTTGACATTGCGGACTCAATGTATGGTAAGCGTTTACCATAAAATATCTTTTTCTTCAAATGTTGTCAAGGAAATGTGTGTAAAATCGTGGACAGCCGATAAGGCATGCTCTGCGCGCCCTTGCTCCAGTTGGTGTGGTGAATGCCTGCCAAAGTCGGTAAATGCAGGAACGCCGGGTCATGCGAAGGTTCTGCACGGGAATGGGCCAAAGATTCGGATGCCTCGATGGTCAAGTACGCCTGTAAATGAGCAACAACCGAGTCGCTGGAGAACACGGCCCCGTCACGAAAGGACGTCTCTTCTCTCCGGCGTTAAATCCGTTAGGTTTGTTCGCTCTCGCTTTCTTCTCGACAGCGCTTTCCGCCTCAGCGCTCAACAATCACGTTGATCGTATAACTCGTGCCACCCTGTAGCTGTGCTTCTATCTGAGCCACGCCCGGCTCTGGCCCGGCCTTCCCAAGTGAGACGGTAAAGCCACCTCGGATCGCACCGCATCATGGCACACTTACCGCTTGAAGTATTGGTCAACCCCCTAAGAGAGAGTCGCCCACCCCTTTACGTCGATCAAAAAAGAAATCATCAAGAATCACTTCTTCGCCGATTGAAAAATCAGAAAATACTGCTTGGGTAGAACATCGTACTCTTGGACGACCACATAGCCGGCTGCATTCAATTCGGCCTTAATGGCCTCCGGCGTACTGCGCGCGCTCTGAGGAGGGCCATCCGGCGAATCCATGCGAAAGTCGATGATCGCGACACGTCCTTCTGGCTTCAGAGAATCCTGAAGGTTGGTAAAGTAGCGGTCGCGGCCCTCAATGTGATGGAACGTGTCTACCATGATAATGAGGTCCACTTTTTCCGGCAGGCGGGGATCATCCGGGGCAGCGTGCACGGCGATGATATTTTTCAGTCCCTCGCGTTGTGCGCGCTCGGCAAGGTACTTGACCATGTCAGGTTCGGTGTCCACACCGTAGACCCGGCCCTTCGGTACCATGTGGGCGAGGCGCACGGAGAAGTAACCCGTACCGGCACCGATGTCGGCTATCACTGCATCCGGTTTGAGTACCAGCGCCTGGATCACTTCGTGGGGCTTCTGCCACGCGTCACGGTCTGGGTCATCGAACTCCTTGGCCCATTGTTCTGCCCCCTCAAAGCTGTGTTGATGGGTATGATGCGTCTGTGCCACTGCCGGTGCTGCCCATAATAGGGCGTAAAGCAATGTAACAAACAGCTTAAGGAACAATGATGTTCGCATCATTCTTGTCTCCGCATAGTAGTCGGTTGTACGTGTCTCAAGTACACCCTGGTGCTACAGGACTCGAGGATGCCAACCGCACATACGTCCGAGCGGTCGGCATCCATTCCGAACCCCCCAATGCCTACTTTTCTACTACGACCACGAAATCGTACGTTGTGCCGCCATTGAGCTGTACCTTGATGCCTGCGTTGCCGGGTGTTGACCCGGCTGTGACGTGAAAGCGCGCTATGCCGAGGCGCGAGTACCCTGGTCCGAAGGGTTCGGGTTTCAGGCTGACGGGAACGCCGCTGAGCGTCACCGTTCCTATAGGTGTTCCATCGCTCAAGATGTCGAGACCTGCGTTTGCCGCCGGTCTCAGGGAGATGGCAGAACGGCACGTATCGGGCAGCGTCACGAGGACGTCTATGGGCAGGCCTGCGGCCTGACCCACCTTTACGCGCTGCCAGTTCTCATTGCGGGCGTTGTGAAGCTGGTTGTACGCCGCCACGTTCGGTACGGGTTTGGGGGTAATATGGGCAATCACTTGCGTCTTTCCTGAAAGCTCGCCGGCATCCACGTACTCTACGGTAATAGGATAATCTCCGGCCTGGGGGTTGGTGGGGCCCCAGCGCAGGTGGATTGATTTAAGCCCCGGGCGCTCCGGCGGCCCTGCAGGAAGCGCAGCCGATAGCTTGAGGACAATCGTTCTGGGGTCTTGCGGGTCAAGCCCTACCGTAAAAGGTACTCCGATTGATCCGTGAGTCCAGCCGTTCAGGAGTACCGCCTGCGGGCTATGGGCGGATTGGGGCGTGAACGCCTGAGGGAACGTGAACCGGAACGTTGCCCCTGCGGGAAACGCGTAGCCGGGAACAAAGGGGTCGGGAGATCTTATCCAGGTAGACCCATGCCTCGAAGGGGTAGCCGGTGGCAAGTCCGTCGCTTGTCATGGGCTGTTGCCAGATGGTAGCTCCCGGTGCCGCTGCCGGAAATCATCGGGGTAAAGAACCCGAGGGCCAGGACAATTGCGATGGAAACCAATGCCTTAACAACAACCTTTCCACTTGATTCGTTCATATGACGCTTACTGCTATAGTGCATGAAGTACCTCCTTTACATTATCTATACTCGCTCTACTCTTTTTTGGGGAGACCGGTAATATGGTACAAGGACAGGGCTCAGCACTGCGCTCCGCTCCTGCCCTTGTCGTGAGATAGCTTATTACCAAGTGTCCGGCCCCATGCCGCGGCCCATCGGACCAAAGCCGCCATGACCCATCATCCCTCTGCCCATCATGCCCCCATCCATCATGCCGTGGCCCAACATGCCAAAGCCCATTCCGCCAGGCCCCATGCCTGCACGGTCAAGCTTCTGCAGCTGCTCAGGAGTCAGAATTTTTCTACCCTCAATCATCATCTGTGCCATCTTGTCCTGAAGCTTCTGTCGCAGCGCGCTCATTTCCTTCTGCTTTGCCAGAAGCGTGGCATCATCCGTCTTGGGGTCCATGAAGAGTTTGCGCATTTCCAGCCGCTTCTGCGCCATGTCATACCTCAGGTCCCTGGTCTCATTGTATAACCGGTCTCTCAGTGCTTGCATCTTGTCGATCTGCTCTTTCGAGAGGCCCAGGAACTTTCCTTCCCCGAATCTGTCATGGAATCTGGACACCCACCCGCGTTCAAACCCTTCATGTCCGAACGGGCCGTCCATCATACTACCAGGACCACGAAAACCTCCCGGACCGCCCGCGACGGGAGGACTTCCAGCCCCTGAGCCTGGGCCCTGAGCAAAAGCCAGACTTGTTAGCGCGACAAAAATTACCGCTACAACACCCACGTACCACTTTTTCATACTACCCTCCTCAATGAAAAGATTTTACTACACGAATTTCTATCATAGAATCTTCTACAGCCCTTTGAATGAAAGTGCACCCTTGGGGCAGCTCTGTGCGCACAGCCCGCATTTCAGACAATCGCCGCGATGCAACATGTGATCGGCATATTTCAGTTCGCGTGGTTCCAGTTGCATAGGGCAGACTCTTGCGCAGAGTTTACATTCTGTGCAGCTCTCTCTTTCCATCTTCAGCGGCAGTCTGTTTGCTCCGACCCAACTCGACATGGTTCCGATGGGACAAACGTAGCACCAGGTGCGCTGGTGGACAAGCAGTCCGAGGAGTATTCCCACACCAGTTGTGATCGTCAGCAGCAGCACAAAAAAGCCCCCGATCGCATATGCATCGGGCCAGAGCCTGACGATCCGGTAGCCCAGCATGGCCATCAGAAAGGTGATCATGCCTAACCGTACCGGAAAAGAGCGCAAGGCTTCCGGTATCTTCCGGCCCGGGCTCGCTTTCTTTAGAAGGGCATCAGCGAAGGAACCTCTCGGGCAGAGCCAGTTGCACCACGTCCGACCACGGAAGAGAGCAACTCCGATCCCGAGAAGCATGCACAAAGGAATAAAATAACCGATAAGAGGGAAAACCCACCCCGCGACAAGCAGACCGAGGAATCCCGTACCTATCACAAGCTGCTTGGTCGTTCTCGCCCCCTGCGCCCGTTCGAGTTTCTGTTTCCTTCCAAGGCTCCCGTCGGAAGCGGCCCCAGTCTCCTCTGCATGCGTGACATCCCTCATCTGTGCAGTGTTGTGGTCCATCCTTGACATCTTACAATCTCTCCTTACAATTTGTTTACTTGTATATTTGTTTCTAACTTTGTAAACAATTGGACAAAAAACGCCGACCCGATATTACACGAGTTTTCCTGGCTTCTTTCGCTTTTTGCCGGGCGGCTTTAGAGCCTGGTTGCCCTCGCGTATCCTTTTCGAAAGCTTCTCCTGATCCGCAAGCGAGTCCATCAGGACTTCGCGCATGATAGCGCATGCCTCGGTAATCTTCGGTCTGGCCAAACGGTAGTAAATCGTCGTCCCTTCCCGCCTCGTAACCAGTATGCCCTTTTGCCTCATGACGGAAAGGTGCTGGGAAAGATTTGCCTTGGCGATGTTCATAGCCTTTACCATCTCTCCCACCGACAACTCTCCTTTCTTCAACAGGCTGAGTATTTGTAGCCTCTTCGGATTCGCCAGTGTCTGGCAGATATCCGCCTGCAACTCAAATATCCTGGTGTCCGCCTTGGCCTCATGTGAGACTAAATTTTCTTTGTTTCGAATCATTGAAACTATTTTAACCACATCCGTGCCCTTTGTCAAGTCGGCGGTATGCAGTCTATATTCTGCAAAGCAGATCACAGCTTCCTCAGAATATCGACCGGCTTCATCCGGGATGTGCGCCTGCCCATAAAAAAACTTGCAAGAGCGCCGGCAAAAAGGGAGAGCGCGAGTGCGGCGGCGGTCAGTCCTGCCGATACGCTCACCGGGAGCCGGACGGCCACGGCTGCGGCTGTTTCCGCATCCTTGGCAAAGGCGGGCATAAGGCCTATCTCCCACGGTGTGGATACAGGTATGGAGAGAAACCCGAGGGCGTAGGAGATGGAATAACCAACGATAAGGCCGCCAGACCGCCGATAAACGACTGGAGCAAGGCCTCACCCATGAGCTGCTTCTGCACATCTTTTTCGGTCCAGCCGACCGCCTTCAGGATGCCGATCTCGCTGGTACGTGCCACGAGGTTCCCGAGCATCGTTTTGATGATGAGGAATATGGCCCCTGCCAGGGCGATCAGCGACATCGAGCAGGGAGTACTGGTCCGATATCTTGGAGACGCCGCCCATCAGCTCCAGGAAGGAGTCGGAGCTGGTGACGGAGACACCCGGCCACTTCTTTCGCGATCTGGCTCTTTACCTGGCTCAGAAGCGAAGGGTTGCTGAGCCGCAGGTAGACGATGTTAACGCCCTTTGCCTCTTCGGGAAGGAGCTTCTGTGCGTCCGCCAGGGGCAGGTAGATGTTGGATGACGCGATCTGGGCGCCTTCCTTGATCTCCAGAAGCCCCACGACGGTGAAGGGACGACCGCCGATGGTCATGGCACTGCCGAGCTGGCTGTGATGGAACTTCGCATAGTGCTTCTCCAGCACGACCTCGCCTTCCTGGTTCGGGAAACGGCCGCTGCTGAGCCATTCCTTCACCTTGACGGGCCCCAGGCTCGGCTGGGTGAGGTCCACGCCCATGATGGTCCGGAAGCCGCCCTGGTCGAACTCCCAGAGGAGCAGGGAAGAGGCCATGGAGCCGACACCGTTGATGGAGCCGAGTTTTTGAATCTCTTCGGCCGGCAGAAGCTGGTTCGAGAAGGGCAGACGGATCCCCCGCATTGAAGTGGGTGTCTGGGCCGCATCGACCGCGCGTTTCTCCGGTTTCTGGACTACGAGGTCAGCGCCAAGGTTCTTGAAAGGCAGGCTCACCGCTTTCTGATAGGCCGTGGAGACGGCGTTGATCGAGACAAAGAGGGCGATGCCTATCGCGATGCCGAGGACATTCACAAGGGTGCGATGATGGTGATGGCGAAGCTCGTTAAGTATGTAGCGATAGTTCATGGCGTCCTCACTTTTTCGCGGTTACCTGGTCGAGGGCCGCCTTCAGGTCGTCCATGGTCCACTTCCCCTGAAAGAAGGCCGGACCTGAACCGGTTGGGAAGCCGACAAACTTGATCTCCTTGGCACCCATCCTGTAACGGTTGGCGCATCATCAATCCAGATAACCAGGGGAACGTGCTGGTTTATCCCCTTTTTGGCCATGAACTGCTCGCCCTGCTCGCTGTCGAAATCGTACCAGGTGACGTTGATCTTATCGCCGTACCCGGAAAGAACACCTTTAATCTTGTTCAGCGTGTCGATGAGGGGCCCGTGATTCATGTAGAGCACCTCGATCTTGGTCGGCTTTGCAGCCGCGTGAGCGCTCAAGCCAAAGCGAAAGCAAAACCAGAACCAGTCAAGCGACAAGAACAATTTTTTTCATGATATCACCTCTCCATCGTGCATGCGGATCAACCGATCCGCTGTTTTTGCCAGTTCGACTTCATGGGTCACCATCAGGATGGCTACCCCTTCCTGCGTGTGGAGCCTGTTCAGGATCTCCATGATAGCGTCGCCGGTTGCTGAATCCAGGTTACCCGTGGGCTCGTCGGCGAAAAGGACCTTGGGATGGTTGATGAGGGCCCGCGCGATGGCGACGCGCTGCTTCTCTCCTCCGGAGAGGGCCGAAGGCAGGTGCTCCATGCGATGGCCCATCTCCATCTTCTCAAGCAGTTCCGTCGCCCGCCTTTTCCGCTCTTCGCTCGTCATCTTCACGGGGAAGAGGGGCAGGGCCACGTTCTCCCATGCGGAGAGCGTCGGGATCAGGTTGAAAGACTGGAAGATAAAGCCGACGTTCTCCCGGCGGAAAAGGGCGAGGTCATCTTCGGTGGCGCTGGTGATCTCCTTGCCGTCGAGCATCACCTGGCCGGCCGTCGGACGTTCCAGGCCCGACAGGAGCGAAAGGAGCGTGGTCTTGCCGCAGCCCGATTTTCCCACGAGGCAGACGAACTCGCTCTTATTGATCGAGAGCGAAACATTCTTGACCACCGCAAGATCACCGTACTTCTTACTGAGACCCGTACCTGTTAGAATAGTTCCGTTATTCATGTCGCAAAACCTCCGAAGGTTTGATTTTTGAAATACTTCTGCCCAGGAACGCGCCGGTCACACCGCCGATCACGACGGAAAGCAGGACGCCGAAGCTTGCCAGAAGCAAGGGTATATGCACAGGAAGCCGCAAGGTCTTGAAGATCTGATCTCCGCCGCCCGGCAGGAAATGCGGCGTGGGGCTCATGTCCCAGGGAATGGGGATGTTCACCTTCATGAAGGATAGGCCATAGGCTGCCACGAGCGCGATGGCCAGCCCCAGAAGGCCGGCAAGGAAGCACTGGATGACCGACTCGGCCAGAAGCTGGCTCACCACGTTGCGGTTGGTCCAGCCGACGGCTTTCAACACGCCGATCTCCCTGGCCCGTTCCGCGATGTTGCCCGCCATGGTCTTGAAGGCAATGAGGACGGCAACGATGATCGCGATCAGGGAGGCGGCCATGGTGAACTTGTCAGAGAGGGCAAAGAGGCTGCCGAGGAGCTTCAGAAAAGAGTCCGGGGTGCCGATGGTCGCTTTTTTGTCCACGATGGTCCGCAGCGTTGATGCCAAGCCGGGAATCTTCTCCTGGTCCGCCTTGATAAAGAGAAGGTTCACATCAGCCGTGTTGAAGGGCGAGACGGACTGGACCTGAGGAGAGCGGCCGCGAGCTTCTGCGCCTCTGCCAGGGGTAGATACACGTTGGCTATAGCGATCTTTGCCGCCCGTGACGCATCGATCAATCCGACCACGGGGAACGGATTGTTCGCTATCGATATCCTGTCGCCCACCTTGATGCCGAACTGCCGGGCGTAGCCGACCTCCACGAGGGCTTCCGATTTGCCCTCTTCCAGAAAACGCCCGTCGGTGACGGCAGAGCGAAGCACCGATGGGCCTACGTTATTCTGCTGTTCGATCCCCAGGACGATCCAGGCCCTGTTGGGATCAAAGACCCAGAGCAGGACCGCTTTGCCTATCCCCCTGACCCCGGGCAGGCCGCTGATCTTCTTCACCTGGTCATCACGGATGGTCACGGCCGAACAGGGGAAGACAACGCCGGTAAGCTCTTTCGGGACGTCGCCGGGCCGCTGGACCGTGATATCGGCCCCGATCTCTGCGAGGGGCGCGTGCGCTGCCTGACGGTACGCAGCGGAAAGGGCGTTGAGGACGATCAGAAGGGCAATGCCTATCGAGAGCCCCACGATCGCCGCAAGGGTCCTCCGCCTCTGGTAATAGAGTTCATTCATCAAGTAGTGCAGGCTCATTCAATTCCTCCATTGTGCTGATCTTCAGCATGTCTCCTCGGATAAGGCCTCTGGAAGAGACCGCCAGGAAAGCGTTCTTGCTTCTAATTATAGTTGCTTAAGCGCAGAGATCAGGGACACATGGCCTCTTTCTCGCTGTCCCATCGCCCCCTCGATCATGTTGAGAAACTTCTGCTGCTGGTCCTTGTCGAGCATCGACTTGAATTCGAGCATGTGGGCAACGACCGTCTTCTGCATCTCCTCCTGCGCTTTGTTGATCTGGGCTATAGTCGCCTCGATTGCCTTCTGGTCCGGCTTGTCCGCACGCATGAGGCCGAAGAGGGAAGCTCTTAGTACGGTCAACCTGCTGCCTTTTCTTTGCGATGGCTGCGTGAAAGGGCAGCGCCTTTTCATGGAACGCTTCGAGCTGTTCCGGTTTCAAGGCCAACTCCTCGAAAAGATGGGTGCCACCTGCGGGACCATGGGCCGGAACACCATACCCGAACGGAGCGGGGCGATACCGCGTCTGTTTATAGTGGGTGTACCCAGCGGCACCGAGGAAAGAGAAATTGAGGACCAGAGAGACGATCAGGATGTACTTCAAGATGTTACCTCTCATCGCCTGCCCCCATCAGTCTGACATAGGCTCCTCCCACGGAGTCGGGAGGCGTGGCCTGAAAGAGATCGAGCGAAAAGGATTCCTGCACGGTCGCCTGAACCGTCTGCCTTTCCGACGCTCTGTCCGCCAACCAACAGATTCCCTGAGAACGCCCCGATGATCATAATGATCAATGCAAAGGCCACTTCCACGGCCCGTAAAAAGAAAGGCCGGAGGGTAAAGAGCTGCCACAACCATGAAGGCTCCTTCGCCTCCAGGTTTGCCATGACCCTTGTGGTGAAGCCATAGGGGGCCGGGAATCTCTCGGCGGAGGCGAATAGTTGGTGGACAGCCCGGATCTTTTCCAGTTCTTGCTTGCACCCGGAGCAGTCCTGGATATGTAGCTCAAACAGCCTTCTTTCCTCCGGGCCGAGATCATTATCAACATACCGGGAGATCATTTTTTCTATCTGTGAACATTTCATTTTTTTCTCCCTCCGTACTATTAAACGATTGAGATTCGATTTTGTTCCAAAAATTTTTCATCCGCCTACACTTTTTTTTGTAAAAACCGCCGCAGTTCATCCCGTGCCCTCGATATTCTCGATTTCACGGTCCCTATGGAGGTGTGCAGCACATCTGCAATCTCTTCGTAGGAAAGGTCTTCGATCTCTTTCAGCACGATAGCGGCCCTCAGTTGCTCCGGGAGCTTTTGAAGGGCCGACTGTATGGCCCGGCCTATCTCCTTTGATTGATAGCGCTGCTCGGGGGACGCATCCGTTGAGGCCAGGTCATCGATGACTGACTCGTCCTCCGCCTGCTCAGGGCGCGTTTTTTCTTGTAGTCGAGGCAGGTGTTGACGGCTATGCGGTAGAGCCACGTGTAGAGGGATGCGTCGGGCTTGAACGCCTTCAGGCTCCCGTAAGCCTTTAGGAAGACGTCCTGGGCCGCGTCCTGAGCGTCCTGCGTATCCTGGATCATATAGCGGCAAAGGTTGTAGACCCTGTCCTGATACTTGCGAACCAGGTCCTCAAATGCTGAAAGGTCGCCACCTTTAAAGCGAGTGATCAAGTCTCCATCATCAGCGAAAGCCATCATGCCCCTACGTTAACGCACAGAACAACAATGTGTTGCAAAAGACCTCGTCACTGTAGCACTACCTGAACTCACTACTTCCCTGACCAGATGCCGCCCACCTTCAGACCGTTCTTCGAAAACAGCTTCGATCTGCTCCTCACGAAATAGGTATGAAGCACCGCGAATATTGCCAGGGGAGGGTATAGGACAACGGCTATCTTGCAGACAAAGAGCAAAGCTTCCACCGTCGGGTAATTCGCAAGGAGATTGAGTATGCCGTAAAACCCGAAGATGACGGGCATGAGGGTGCCTGCATATTTTCCGATCATCTTCAGTTCCTGATCCTTCCGGTTGAAATAACGTATCCCCATATCGTCAAGCGTCCAGAGCGTGGACAGCAAAAGAGAAACGAAAATAGTGATCGCAGTGATCATGAGAAGGCGCCCAAGTTGAAAGTGACCTTCCGGTATGAGAAGGGATGTCCCTACCGTGGGTCCGGCAATCAACTGAAGGATAGTAAGCAGTTTCGTGCCAAAAAGTAACCCGATGCCGATCCCCTGGAATGGCCGGAAGATCCAGTGCTTGGCCGGCAGAATCCTGAGTTCCCCTTCTTCTTCGGTCTGGAGAAGGGCCGACGCCTTCTTTTGAACGATAAACCGGTAGAGACTGGGCACTGCGTAGAGCGGTAGGCAGAGAAGAAACGCGAAGCGGAAGAACCGTAGTGGCGCCTTGTATGCGGCTTGCCAGCTTGTCAAAAATGCAGAGTCACCATACATGAAAGAGAACATGAAGGTCACGAGCAGAACAGCCAGGGCCGGGACCATATCTTTTGACCACCCAAGGATGTCCTTCGTCGTGGAGCGAACCATGCCTTCTCTTGTATCGATCATCTCCATTTAGCTCTCTATACATATTTAAACGATTGAAATGCGATTTTGTTCCAAAAAGTTTCTTTACGCGCCAAACTTCTTTCGAGACCGCTGGTAATGCTGGTTATGCGCGGTCATTCCTATCTTAAGAATCGCAATCGATTTCTTTCTTGTTGACATTGTTATGAGCATATGCTTATAATATAGACATGTCAAGACCGAAGAAGTGCAGGTGCATAGGCTGCACACCCAATACTTCATATTTCAAGCCGAAGGGGATTCCCGTCTTTGAATTAGAGGAAGTATTCTTAAGCCTCGACGAACTTGAGGCCATACGACTCGCCGACTATGAAGGACTCTACCAGGAAGACGCCGCGGTCAGAATGAAGGTGTCACGCGCAACCTTTGGGAGAATATTGAATGATGCCCGCAAGAAGGTCGCCGAAGCGATCGTTAACGGTAAAGCCTTACGCATAGAATCAGATACAGACAAGGGAGGTAGTAAATGAAAGTATGTTTCGCAGTCCAAAAAGATGATGGTGTTGAAAGTGTAGTCTATGATCATTTCGGTTCCGCTCCTGCATTTATCGTTGTGGATACCGAGGCTGCCGATGCAGCCGTGACCGTCAACAATCGCGACCTGAACCACGTGCATGGGGCATGCAATCCGATCCAGGCCATAGGCGGACTCAAGCCGGATGCAGTGGTAGTCGGTGGGATTGGAGCGGGAGCCATCAACAGACTCAACGCGGAAGGCGTCAAGGTGTACCGCTCGGCGGCAGAGACGGTGAAACAAAACCTGGCCTTACTCAAAGAGAGTAAACTGTCTGAGCTCTCCGTGCAGAACGCATGCGCAGGACATACTCAAGGTCAGGGCGGCTGCGCGCACTGACAACCAAATGATGTTACGGGTTGCGAGTTGCGGGTTATGCGCTGTGGTGCCGTTGATTCACTTCGGCGATCTCTCTCCTATTTATGTGACTCGAAACTCGGAACCGGTAACCCGGAACATTCTTCAGGAGGAGGCAATATGCCTATATTTGAATACCGTTGCAACGCATGTAACGAGGTAAGCGAATTCCTCGTACTGCGGAAAGAAAAGGTGCTGAGTTGCGCCAAGTGCGGCAGTCAGGACCTTGTAAAGCTGATGTCCGCGCATAACGCGCCGGCCTCATCCAGCGGGCCTGTGGAACGAGCAACAGGAGGCTGCTGCGGTGCACCGGGCTCCTGTGGATCCCCGGGCAGCTGCTGTTCAGGGTAGACTCAGTAAGACAGCCAGCACGAGAGATACCACATGACCGGTGACCAAGAAACAATGGCCGCGGCTCAACGAGGGGAACCTGCCGCGGTAAGCGTGAAGTCCCTGTTCCTCTCTTTCCTGAGGTTGGGCCTCACCGCCTTCGGTGGTCCTGCCATGATCGCATACATCGGGGAACTGGCAGTGAAGCGCAAGAAGTGGCTGGACCAGCCGACCTTCAAGACCGGTGTCGCCCTCGCCCAATCTATTCCGGGCGCCACCGCCATGCAGACGGCAGCGTATGTCGGCCTCAGGGTACGAGGCATTCCGGGCGCTCTTGCGTCTTACGTGGGGTTCGGCCTGCCTGCCTTTCTCTTTATGGTTATCCTATCCTCACTCTATGCCGCCTCCCGTGACCTTCCCTGGGTCACCTCGCTCTTCCAGGGTCTTCAGGTGATCGTCGTTGCCGTCGTGGCGAACGCCACCTATACGTTCGGACGAGGAACGTTGAGGAAGTATTTGGACTTTTTTATAGCGGCAGCTTCTGCAAGCGCTTTCTGGCTGGGAGTAAGTCCCTTCTATGTCATCATGGGCGCTGCCGTAGCAGGCATGATCCTCTTCAAAAACGAAACGGCACAGGCGCCAGCCGGTGCTCGCGCAGCGGCATCGCTGCCGATCACCCATATCGCCGCGCTCCCGCTCGCTGCGCTCATCGGGCTCCTTTGCCTCTATCTGGCCAAATCGAACCTCCTTAAGCTGGCCCTCTTGATGCTGAAGGTAGATCTCTTCGCCTTCGGCGGGGGCTTTGCATCGCTCCCGCTCATGTTGCAGCAGGTTGTACACGTGCAGGGCTGGATGGACGAAAGAACCTTCATGGACGGCATAGCCCTCGGCCAGGTCACACCGGGGCCTATCGTCATCACAGCAAGTTTTGTCGGTTACCTTCTGCATGGTTTGCCGGGTGCGGTAGTTGCAACTATTGCTATTTTTACCCCGTCATTCCTTCTGCTCGTTATAACCGCGCCCTATTTTGACCAGCTCAAACAGTCAGCGCTTTTTGGAAAAGCTATCAAAGGCATTCTCGCTTCGTTCGTCGGGCTCCTTCTCTTTGTCACGTTGAAGTTCGCTATGGCTGTTCCATGGGACATCGTTAGGGGAGTGCTCGTAGTCGCAACCTTCGTCGCGCTGCTCCGCAAGATAGACATCCTCTATATCGTCCCGGCGGGGGCAGTTCTCTCGCTACTGCTCTTACGTTAGAATGTTCACTGGATTCTTTTTTAATGTGAGTAGTCGGTAATCCTGCTGAACCACCCAGTTTCTTTGCAGGCGCAAGTCCATCTGCAAAACCCTGAGGTCGGATAGTAGCAAGAGCTGATGATTTACAATTGAAATCGATGACGATCACAGATTACTGTGCGCGACTCCAGTTATTGGCGACAACAAGAAAATTGTAGCATTATAAATGTTCGTGCTCTCTAATTGCCACCCTAATTGTTTCCACTGTGGGCACATTAGTGAGTCTTCCAGACTCATCGCTAAACATCCTTCAAGAGAACCCAACCACCCCCTGGGGTTGTAATTCCTTTTCGTTGACAAATACCGAAGGTGATCCCGACAGTCCAAGAGCCACTGCCTTATCATCATCAATCCTGTGAAAAGTTACCTCAGTTTCGACCTTTTCAATGGCCAATGCACGGGTTATGTTTTCACGCAAGGCTTCTTCCGAACCGCAGCCACGAGAAAGATAACAATCAATTTTCATAATTTGCTCTCCTGATGAGGTTGTCCTCTAAATGCAATAGGTCTTTAGCTTATCCGCAGTAAAGTTCTCAGGTCTAGCTCCACGTTGTCATGATAGCTGGCTCAAAACTAATTTTCCTCGCCACCCTATCAGCACAAGCGCAAAATAGTTCCATCTGCCGAAGGTCTCTTTGGTACCCCCGTATCCTGTCATCCATGGTTATCCCCTTTTTCCGTTCTGGCCTCTAATGCGTATAGTCGATCACCCTGGCAGGCTTCGCATATTTTACTATTGCATCCTTTATCTGTTGGGCGTGAGGGCAGGGAAACCCGAGAGGCAACCCCTTGAAGATGCAAGAGGCAAGAACGATGGTATCTGCTCCTCGCTTAACCATCTCCGCGGCTCTCGTCACTGCCTTCTTGCCTCAGCAGCCACCGCACGTATTGACACCCACAACTTCGATCTCCCCTTTGATCCCTTTAAAGGCAAGTTTCTTCTCCCTCATCACCTGGAAACAGGTCGTTGCCGGGCAAAGGTCTTCCGTCTGCAAGCACCTGATCAGACCCACTTTCATGATCGGCACCTCCTTTAGCTATCATAGATATTATCTATAAATTTCCAGTTAACGATGCAAAATAATCATACATTGTGTAAAGGCCAAATTCAAGGATGCTTCTGAGGATGACCTTCACGCCTTTGTCTCTTTAGGCCTTGTAATCAGGCTATCCACTATTGCAGGTATTTTCTTCGGATGGGTAACGGGCGCTACACTTAGTCAGGCAGGACAACTTGCTACTGGTTGTCGTCCGCTCGACCCTTAACGTACTTTCCCGTTATCATGCCCAGGAGCCCGGTGACGCCGAGATGAGGGAGCAGCATCTCTGGGTTTTCAAACATTGTTATAGTCGCCCGAAATAAATCTATTGACAGCAGGACGCAGCAGGTGTAGCTTATATCAATAATTGTTTATGCGTTATTGAGGTGGTATATGTTCAGTGGTCTTTCGCAATACATCGTTTACGACCTTTTAAGGTTGCCGCAGAACAGCAAATTGGCTGCAGCGCTTGACTTCTTCCTGTATGACACCGCTAAGATATTCATCCTGCTTGCCGTCATCATTTTCGCCATCTCGTTCATAAGAAGCTTTTTCCCTCCGGAGAGGACCAGGAACATACTGTCACATAAGAAACAATTTATAGGTAATGTGCTTGCCGCCCTCCTCGGTGTGGTAACACCTTTCTGCTCCTGCTCGGCCGTGCCCCTTTTTATCGGATTTGTCGAGGGTGGTGTTCCCCTCGGCGTCACGTTTTCCTTTCTGATTTCGTCTCCGATGGTGAACGAGGTCGCCATCGTCCTGCTCTGGGGGCTCTTCGGTTGGAAGATCACCGCGATCTATATTGGCACCGGGCTTCTCGTAGCTATCAGCGGAGGATTCATTATCGGCAAGCTTAAGCTCGAAAGGTGGGTCGAGGAATACGTGTACAACATGCATTTGGGTGGCACAGAGGCGACCTTTGCCCAGACTTTCAGGGAGCGCGTCGATTATGCGAAGTTGAACACCACGGAGATTCTCGGCAAAATATGGCCCTTTGTGATCGTTGCCATTGCCATCGGTGGCTTCATACATAGTTATGTACCGGAAGACTTCCTCGTCCGCTATGCCGGGAAAGGAAATTGGTTCGCCGTACCGATCGCCGTCCTGGTCGGCATCCCGCTTTATTCGAACGCAGCGGGGGTGATCCCCATCGTCTACGCGCTCATGAGCAAAGGGCTGACGCTCGGCACTACCCTCGCCTTCATGATGGCGGTGACCGCGCTTTCTCTGCCCGAGATGATCATTCTGCGGAAGGTGTTAAAGGTGAAGCTTCTTGCCGTCTTTGTAGGCATTATGACCGTAACGATAATGGCTGTAGGTTACCTGTTCAACGCCATTATGTAGTCTTGACATCAACGGTCGCTTTGCGACTCTTGAAAGATGACGTAGGAGGAGTTGACCCGTGAAGGATCTCGTGACTGTCTTTAAGGCGCTTTCCGACGAAACCCGGCTCAGGATTCTCAAACTCCTTGAACACGGCGAGTTATGTGTCTGTGACATCGTTGCCTCCTTTGATATGATTCAGCCAAAGGTCTCTTTTCATTTGGGCGTGCTCAAGGCAGCCGGCTTCCTGAAAGACAGAAAAGAAGGCAAATGGATGCATTACAAGATCGATGATTCCGACCTCTTCAAGAGGCTTCTGATCCTATCCGTGATGGAGAGGATCCCTGAGAATACCATGAAGGAAGACCGGAGAAGATTAGCGGAATTTCTCCGCAGCAAGGCCCAGGTCATACCGCTGCACGTGACATGCTGCGGCCGCAAAACGAAACAAGCGTAAGGAGGGCATGCAGCTAATGAAAAAGATCGAGATTCTCGGAACGGGCTGCCAAAAGTGTGTAAAACTTGCAAAGAATGCGGAAGAGGCGGTCAAAGATAAGGGAGCCGAATACGCGATAGAGAAGGTGACCGACCTCGCCAAGATCATGAATTATGGCGTGATGATGACTCCCGGTCTCGTTATCGACGGCAAGGTGGTGAGTGTCGGAAAAGTGCTCTCGACCGATGAGATAAGAAAATTGCTGTGACACTTCGGGGCGCGGGCCCCGGAGCCAAAGGAGGAAGCATCATGACTCAAAACGATAGCTGTTGCACCGATCAGGTCAAGACGCTGATCATGGCCTGTTCCGGTGGGTCGAACGTGGGTCAGATCTCGAACAGCGCGATGGTGGAGATGGATAAGCAGGGGGTAGGCAACGCCTATTGCCTGGCCGGGGTGGGCGCTGAACTGTCAGGCTTTTTAGCGTCATCAAAAGTCGCCCGGATCATTCTGATCGACGGGTGCCCGGTTGGCTGCGGTAAGAAGATACTGGAAAAGCACGCTATCGAGCCTGCCCGCTATTTCGTGGTGAGCGAGTTCGGCGTCGAGAAGAAACATACATTTGACAGGCTGGACGCAGAAACCAAGAAGGCTCTCGACCAGATCCTCTGCAATATCTGAGCATTGTGACGACCATGGGCTTATCTGGAAGAATCCTGTTGGTAGACGTGAAATCGCCTTAATGACTGGATCAGGTGAAAAGGAGAAACGAATGCTTCGGAACAAATCTATCCGTAGCCTCGCCGGTATTGCTGTGGTGGTACTCCTGTTTGCGCTTGGAGCAGTCCTTCAATCGACACTCTTCATGGAGGATGTGAAAGCGGCTGAAAGCGCACCCCTGCCCCGCCTGGTGGATGTGGGCGCTGACAAATGTATTCCCTGCAAGATGATGGCTCCGATCCTGGAGGAGCTGAAAAAAGAATATGCGGGTATCCTGCAGGTAGAGTTTGTCGATGTGTGGAAGAACCCAAAGGCCGGGGACATATATCGCGTGAAGATGATACCAACGCAAATCTTTTACGATGCCGGCGGGAAAGAGCTTTACCGGCACATCGGATTCATGTCGAAAGAGGACATCCTGAAAAAGCTGCAGGAACTGAACCTCCCGGTCAAGAAAATGCAGAGGAAGCAGCTTTAGGATTGAAAAATGCTCCAGGACCTTTTCTTGACTCTCAGTCATGCGGTTGAGGGAACACCTGCCACCGCCCTCGCCGCATCGTTTGCGTGGGGAATACTGAGCGTCCTGCTTAGCCCCTGCCATCTTTCAAGTATACCGCTCATCGTCGGCTTCATCGACGAGCAGGGCAGGATTTCAACACGAAGGGCCTTTTGCATCTCGACCCTCTTTGCTGCCGGCATTCTTGCCAGCATTGCTGCGATAGCAGTCGTTACCGGGTTGACGGGCCGGATGATCGGTGACGTGGGACGCTGGGGTAGCTATTTCGTGGCCTTAATTTTTTTTCTTGTCGGTCTTCATCTTTTCGATGTCATCCCCGTGCTCTGGTCAGGACCCGCCCAGGTCGGCATAAAGCGCAAGGGGCTGCAGGCTGCTCTGATTCTGGGACTGATCTTTGGCATAGCCCTCGGGCCTTGCACCTTTGCCTATATGGCTCCAATACTCTCGGTTGCATTCCAGGTCGCGTCGACGAGCCTGGCCTTTGGAATGCTATTGCTCCTGATGTATGGCGCCGGCCACTGTTCGGTAATCATTCTGGCAGGGACGTTCACCGAAGCTGTTCAGCACTACCTCAACTGGAATGAGCGTTCGAGGGGAGCCCAGGTTGTGAAAAAGATTTGCGGAGGCTTGGTTATTTTGGGAGGTTTCTACCTGATCTACACGTCGCCATAGCAACAGAGCGTGAGACTGAGTGTGCACCCTCAGAGATTCCTTGAAAAGGAGATAAAACATGAAAGATCTGAACGAGTATTACGACATGGCGATCAAATTCCACGGACACAAGTGCCCGGCTATGCCCATGGGCTTACGCGCAGGACTCGCTGCCCTGAAAGCGCTTGGGCGTCGAGAGGGCAAAGGACAAAGAACTCGTCGTCGAATCGGAGACCGGTGAGGGAAACGCGGCCGGCTGCTTCGTCGACGGCATCATGGTGGCGACCGGCGCCACCTACGGAAAATCGAATATAAGCAAGCTCCACTATGGCAAAATGGCCTTCACCCTTATTGATGCGAGGACAGGACGCGCCGTGCGGGTCTCCCTCAAGCCCGACTTCTTCGAGAAGGCTTTACAATCTCCTTTTGTCCAGAAGAGAAAGGCGGGGATGCTTCCCCAGGACGTTCCTCCCGAGATAACCAATCCTCAGGTAGAGCGGATACTCAGTTTGCCGGAATCGGAATTTCTGAACATCAGTGAGATATTTCACAGGGACGTGAAGATGGGCCTACCCACGTTCGAAATAAAGAGATGTTCGAAGTGCGGAGAGGCGACTTTCACGGACAAACTGGCCGAGAAGCCCGACGGCAGGCTCCTCTGCGTTCCGTGCGGAGAGACAGGGAAAAAGGCGTAAAAGACTGAAACATTCCTGTGCTTAAGGAGGGCGGGGGAATCTCCCGCCCCCGGAGATAGTATCGTGGTGATGACAACCGTTCTACTCGCGGCCC
The DNA here is from genome assembly GCA_963825005.1 of uncultured delta proteobacterium. Classification (GTDB taxonomy): domain Bacteria; phylum Desulfobacterota; class Syntrophorhabdia; order Syntrophorhabdales; family WCHB1-27; genus JADGQN01. The sequence continues at coordinate 282,758 of CAWGRP010000006.1, forward strand.
TCCTCGTCTTTCTTTTTACGACCGTCCTGACGGTCGCCGGGGTGGGAGCGGCCTTTATCATCATTCCGACCTTCTACTGGCTCGGCATCCCCCTCACAGAAGCCATGGCCGTGGCGCTGCTTCTCAACGCGATCAGCATGAGCTTCGCGTCCTTCAACTACATCCGCTACAGACTGGTCAAGCTTCAAAACCGCCGTACCCATGATCATCCTTGCGGTTATCTTCTCTCCCTTCGGCGCGTACTCCACGAGATATTTTCCGAAGAACATTCTCATCCTCATTTTTGTGTTCTTTCTCGTGTTCGCAGGCACGATGATGCTCTTCTATATGCCCAAAAAGAAGGAAGGCGGAGAGGCATCTTCGGCCAAGGAACTAAAGACGGGTGTTGGTGTGGGGATCGGGGCGGGCTACCTCGGAGGGCTACTCGGTGTGGGAGGCGGGAATTTCATCGTCCCCGCGCTCATATGGCTGGGGTTCGATCCGAAGAATGCTTCGGCAACGACGGCATTTATCGTCGTCTTCTCATCGCTCAGCGGCTTCTTCGGTCATGCCGCCCTCGGCAATATAAACTGGAACCTTCTTCTTTTCTCCGCGGTCGGCTCGATAGCAGGCGCCATTGTCGGCTCCTGGCTCATGCACAGAAAGCTTGAGGCGAAACAGGTGAAACGGATCGTCGGCATCGTGCTCTATGCGATCGCTGTCAAGATGGCTTGGGGGCTCTTGTAAATACCCTCATAACATTTGGTGAGCAGGAAATATTAGAGACAACAAATCACCTTTGACATGCATCCCAATCTTCAGTACACTCGATTATGGCAGCTGAGCAGTTTTCTGCATGATTTCAACCTTTTTTAAGAGCCGTTGAAAGGGAGGGAAAATGAGTAGGGAGAAAAAAGAAAATCAATGGTTGCTCGATCGACGTACATTTCTTAAGACTGCAGGAGTCGGGATTGCGGGAGCTGCCCTGTGGGGTACCCTGTTTGAGTCTTTTACGCTGGACGAGGCGATAGCTGCCGCTGCAAAGGCTGGTGAAACGACGATACCGACGTTCTGCGCCATGTGCGGGCCTGCCGCGAATTGCGGTGTCTATGCGTTCGTCAAGGATGGTCGGTTCACCAAGGTGGCGGGCATGAAAGAGTCACCTGTAAACGCGGGAGCCGTTTGCCCGAAGGGCCAGGCTGCGCCGCAGTGGGTCTACTCGCCTGACAGGCTGAAGTACCCCCTGAAACGGGTGGGCAAGAAAGGTGAAGGGAAATTTCAGAAGATCACCTGGGACGAAGCCATCGGCATCATCGCGGACACCTTGAAACGGCAGAAAGAGAAATATGGTCCGGAATCGCTTGGCATGCTCTCTCCTGCCAGAAGGACTTACAGCGAATATCTCTTCCGTTTTCTGATAGCCCATGGAAGCCCGAATTACGGGCACAGCGGCATATGCGCGATGCAGATGGGCTTTACCTTCCATTATACCGTCGGGGACTGGCCAAGGGCGGTCGATTATGCAAACAGCGATCTCGTTCTCGTCTGGGGAAAACAACCCGTATATTCCGGGCCCGCCCAGGATGGCGTGAGAGCCTATGTTGCCGCGAAAGCAAGAGGGGCAAAGCTTATCGCTATCAAGCCTTCGGTCGAGCCCGATGTCGGCCTGGCCGATGAATGGGTGCCCATCAGGCCGGGGACGGATGCGGCCCTGGCCCTGGCAATGCTCCACGTGGTGGTCAATGAGAACCTCATCGATAAGGCCTTCGTGGAACAGTGGTGCTACGGTTACGACCAGTTGAAAGAGCACGTGCAGCAGTATCCTCCCGCATGGGCGGAAAAGATCACGGGAGTCCCGTCAAGCCGGATTGCCGAGATCGCACGACTCTTTGCGACGACAAAACGGGCAGGCATCGACTTAGGCAACGGGGTCGAGCACGTGCCTTCTTCAAACGACGCCATCAGGGCGGTGGCGATTCTGATAGCCATTACCGGGCACCTGGACCGACCCGGTGGAAATATATTCGGCGGGGCCAGCAAGATGCCCAAACCCAAGACCGTCCATTTGACGGAGCGGTACACGCAGGAATGGGTTGACAAGCTCGTTTACCCGGAATTTCCGAAGGCCTTTCAACCCGCCCTCGAAGGGACGTCATCCGCTTACTACGGTCTTTTTGACAGCGTCCTGACTGAAAAGCCTTACCCAATACGGACTATCATCGCTCCCGGTACCCAGGCACTGGCAAGCACCCGGGGGTCGAAAAGGGTTGTCGAGGCCCTGAAGAAACTGGAATTTTATGTAGTGGTAGACGTGGCTCGAACCGCGGATATGCCGTATGCGGATATCGTGCTCCCTGTTGCGACTCCGTACGAGATTGATCACCCCTTCGAGGTCAGAGGAAACTGGATTATGGCGCGAAACAGGGTGATCCAGCCATTAGGTGATTACAAATCCCTTTTCGAATTTCTCTGTGATCTGGGCGTCAAGATGGGATATGGCACTGATTTCTGGGGCGGCAGCATGGCAGCGTCAATGAACGATCAGTTGAAACCTCTTGGAATGACCATTGACGAACTGAGGAAACACCCGACGGGAATCAAATATGAGATGCTCCCTAGAAAATATGAAAACTACGAAACGGTATTCAACAGGAAAAGCCCGCGGATTTCCAAGGCGCCTTTTCTTCCCCAGGGGAAAGTGGCAATTTACAACACGTCCTTCAAGGAGGCCGGTTACAACCCGTTGCCTCAATGGAAGGAACCACCCGAGAGCATTACGGGCACACCTGAATTGACGAAAAAATATCCTCTCATTCTCTCCGATTACCATACGTCGAGCGTTTACACCGCTTCATGGCAGCGGAATGTACCCTCTTTGAGGGAGATCCTTCCCTACCCGACGGTCCATATTCATCCGGATACTGCTTCCGAACGAGGCATTAAGGACGGCGATTGGGTGCGAATAGAGTCCCCCCATGGCCGGATAAAGGTGAAAGCGCAATTCTATCCGGGAATACGGCCTGATACCGTGATGGTGCTTCATGGCTGGTGGCAGGGCTGCAAAGAACTTGGCTTCGAAGACTTTCCTTTGTTCGATGGAGGCGCGAACGTAAACATCATGTACAGCGTTGATCGCGAAAAGGCGTTTGATCCAATTGTCACGGCGATGAGCAGTCAAACACTGGTGCAGGTAAGCAAGGCTTAGTCTCACGAACAGGGCAGCTCGGATCGAACGCTTTCGCGGGCCGGTCCGACCATGAGTGAAAGGAGAGCGATCATGTCCAGTCAATATGGATTTACGTTTGTAAAAGAGCGGTGTGTTCAATGCTTTGGGTGTGAAGTTGCGTGCAAGAGCTGGAGAAACGGCGAATTAGGGGTAAGATGGAGGAGGGTTTCTAACATCTGGCAGGGTCGCTACCCGGATGTTAAAAATGTGTCGGCATCCGTATCGTGCATGCATTGCGCCGATCCGGCATGCATAAAAACCTGTCCTGTGAAGGCCATAACAAAGCGGCCGGAAGATGGGATCGTGCTGGTAGATAGAGAGAAGTGCATCGGGTGCAAGACCTGTTTGAAAGAATGTCCTTTCGGCGCCCCGCAGTTCGGAATCGACAAAAAAATGCAAAAGTGCGATATGTGTATGAATGAGGCAGACCTGGCCAAAGACGCCCCGCCGTGTGTTGAGACATGTCCGACGAAAGCGCTGCAGTTCGGCAAAATGGAAGCGAAAGAAAAAATAGCAAACGAGCAGTCCATTCAACAACTAATTACTATGTGATTCATTGGATGAGTTAATATTTCCTGAACGGTTTTATTGACGAGGTAACCGATGGCCATTCGCTCCTATTCCTTTCAGGAATTTGCTGAACGTGTCCGCGCCTTCCATACGTACGCAGCGCCGGGCTGGAGGGAGGAAAAAAAGAATGATTGATAAGGTCGTCAGATCACTATGCGGATTCTGCCATTCCAATTGCGGAGTAAAGATTCATGTACGGGACGGAAAGATCCTCCGCGTAGAGGGAGACTCGGACCATCCCTTCAACAGGGGTCATCTGTGTCCTAAGGCAAGCGCGCTAAAGCCAATGATCGAGTCCGAGGAGCGACTTAAATTTCCCCTCAAGAAAACCAAAGGCGGATTCGTCAGGGTCTCCTGGGATGAGGCTCTCGATCTTGCCGCAGACAGGCTTACGAAGATCAGGGAAGAACACGGGCCGGAAAGCTCTGGTCCACTGCCACGGCGCCCCTGTCACGTACGGGGCACGCGACGGGTTCCTCCAGTTCATGGGCGCCTATGGCTCCCCCAATTTTACAGGGGCCGCCAATACGTGTTTTGTCCCGAGGCTGGTGGCCTTTGTGAATACCTTCGGCGCAAGACCCGAGCCCGATTTCGAGAACACCCGCTTGATCATCTTCTGGGCTGCGAACCCAATCAACACGACGCGGTTCAGCAGCTATGCATCTTACGATGGGTTCGACCGGATTCTCCCCCGCGCAAGGGAACGAGGAGCGAAGATCATCGTCATCGATCCTGTCCGGACGGAAACCGCCGCCCTGGCGGACGACTGGATCCGGCCGAACATCGGCACCGATGCCGCCCTTGGCCTGGCCATGATCCATACGATCATCAAAGAGGGCCTTTATGACGAAGAATTTGTGAGGCAACAGGTGGTCGGCTTCGACGAGGTCAAGAAACACGTCGCGAGCATGTCCCCCGAGTGGGCGGAGAAGATCACCTCGGTCCCTGCCGATCGCATCAAAGAACTGGCACGGCTTTATGCAAGAACCGACGGGGCCATCATCCTCGATGGGAATGGACTCGATATGCATACGAATGGTGTGGATGCGGTTAGAGTCATCTGTATGTTGATCGCCCTGACCGGCAACATCGATAAACCGGGAGGGAACGTCTTTTTTTCCTTTGTCCCGCAAACGCCCTTGCCCACCATAAGGACAGACAAAAAGCGGATCGCTTTGGACGACTTCCCTTTGTTTCCCCAGGTACCCTTCCCCGCCGTCAAAGAGGCGCTGCTCAGCGAACAACCAGGCCGGCCCCGGGCCATGATCGTCCACCACGGCAACCCGGTGCTCGTACAGGCGAACCAGGAAAGGACCAGACAGGCCTTAGGAAAACTGGACTTCCTGATGGTTCTGGACATCTTCCCGACCGCGACCACTGAAATGGCAGACCTGGTTCTCCCTGCCGCAGCGGACCTGGAGGCGGTCGATTACAGAGCCTATTCCAGCAGTCGAGGCGGATTTCTCGCCCTCCGGGAAAAAGTGGTCGAACCCTGCGGGGAATCCCGGTCTGTGTTCGAGATCGAATATGAGCTGGCAAGGAAAATGGGAATCGAACAGAACTATCCCTTTCGGAACGCCGAAGAGTGGCTCAATTTCGTGCTGAAATCGGCTCACGTTACCCTGGATGATCTCAGGAAGAACCAGATTGTCTATGCTTCTCCGCCTGTTGCCTACCAGAAGTATAAGAAAGACGGATTCAAGACGCCCTCCCGCAAGGTGGAATGTTATTCGGAGAGGTTCAAGAATGCCAATTACCAGCCTTTGCCGGCTTTCGAGTATGCAAAGGAATCTCATGCCACCAATCCTGAGTTGTCAAAGGAGTATCCCCTTATGGCAACCACAAGGAGAACTGCTGAGTATGTACACACAAAACTGGTCAACCTGCCCACCGCGGGAAGGCGGTATCCTGATCCTCTCCTCATGATGCACCCTCTTGACGCCGAAAACCGAGGGATACGACAGGACGATCCGGTAGAGGTAAGGTCTCCGAGGGGAACAATTCAGCTGAAGGCGCGGGTCACCGAAAACATCGGGCCGGGACTGGTTTCCATCGATTTTGGCTGGGGAAACCCAACGGATAAAAAGGCAAGCATCAACCTACTGACAAGCGACGCGGTCTGGGATCCCGTATCCGGAGGCTACCCCAACAGGCTCTTCGTGTGCGAGGCCAGAAGCTGTCGTCGCTGATGTCCTGGCGGAAAGACTTACGAAATTACGGAGTGCGTGAGAGATTTCATCGTTCTTGATCTATGTGGTGATCATTCTTGCGGCCTGTCCCGCGTAGACAACCACGTACCGCAGAAAGAAACCTCCCACAAGAACTGACAAGGTCACCACACCGGAAATCCAGGGATTGTGCGCCCGTGTCGCCGCGTGCCTCGTGAAATGGGAAACCAGTTCGTAGACTTCGAAGGAAAGCGGAAACAGAATTCCCACCACTATGACCAGTCCCCAGAAAAGAAAGGTGAATTCTCCGCCCATGATGAGACCGACAGCCTCTACTGAGCTTTGGGGTGAGGCGTACAGGCCGAGAATAAAAAGGAGGATCGCAATGATCGACAGGATCACCAGGATAAGATCGATCGACATGTATCATGAACTTATTCGTCTCCATCCCTTCCCGTCTTGCGCCTCCAAATCCCTTGATGAAACAACCGGTCAGGCATATCGAGGCCGTCCCCGTCTTCAAGGCCGAAATCAGGAAAAGCATCGGTAGCATCGGGCTATTCCAGAAAGGTCTGGCCGCCAGGACACTCAAAAGGACACCGGTATATATGCCCACCAAAAGAGCGACCGGTATGCCGATAGTGCCGATCCATCCTCTGAATCGATTGAGGTTTTGCCGGCGCAATGCTTGTGCCACAGGGTTCGTCCTGGCGAGACGCACAACGGTCCATCTATCCCAACGCCTGGGAATCAGCCTAAGCAATCCTACGACGTCGAAGCGGTCAGGAAGCCAGAGGTAGAAGTAAACAAAACTGAGGATAGAATAAATCACTAAGAGCCACGCGCCCAGGGACATGATCGAGTGAGCCTGGAGGGTGACCATGAGCTTCCAGAAGAGATAAGGCCGTTCGAGATCGTAGATGAGGCAGAGGAGTCCAAGGATCAGGGGAAAGGGCGCGATGTAAGCCCCGATGCGGATGATGTCCTGATATTTTTCCCTGCCGAGCAAATACGCGAAGGCTGATACGGCAAAGGCTCCGGCACTCACACCGGCGAGAAAAAGGTAAACCACAACCGTCCAGTTCCAGAAAACAAAGGTACTTCCTTCCATGCTAAACTCCTTCCCGACGGTTCGTGGTAAATGCTCTCCTGATTCGCCCCCGGCGAATCGGTCTCAACTTCACCCTCCCCCTACTTTGGGTTTGAAGTTAGGATCTTCCTTCCCGAAAGAAGCATCGCGAAAAAGGGCGGGCGTGTTTTTCGCATAAGCAAGATCAATCGGCTCGTTCAGCTTTTCCGAAGCCGCGGTCATTTTCCACAACGTATCCTGGTTGCCCAACCGGGGCGCATTCTCTTTCTTGCCGCAGCCACCAAGCACGGACAGGGCTCCTGTTGCCAGAGCAGCGACAGCGAATTGAAACAACTTTCTTCTATCCATACGCCTTAACCTTCCCGTTTTTCAGTTCATGCTGCAAAAATAGATAGATGAGCTCAACGGCATTCCGGTAGAAAGGATGGGGATTGGCCCGCTCCATTTCCTTCTGGAGCTCGGGGATCCAGTCCAGATGGTCACTAATGAACTGTTCGATCTGTTCGTTCGATCCGGACTGGTAGAGGAGGGCAAGAAATTCCAGCTCAAGCACCAGGTGGTCAGGCATGCTGCGGAACTCCTCAGGGATTTCGATCGCTGACTGCTGGTACAGGCTCAGCATGTGGATCGCGCAATCGCCCATCAGGAGGCCAATCGAAGCGGCAAAGACCATTCCGCAGTCTTTGTCTGCGGTCCACGGCTTGTGGGTGGACTCCACCAGGGAAATATTGGCCCCATCGCGCTCGACAAAAAGCCGGGCATGTTCCGCTTGCAGGGCACAGAGTAAACCATCCCGGCTCGGATCGCTGGAGAATGCGGACAACAGCCGCATGTCACCGCCCCAAGTCTGGATATGGCCATAGAGCGACGCGTGAAGTTCATCCTGCCGCAGATCATCCACCAGAGCCTTGTCAGGCGGCGCAAGCAGTGCTGCGGCAAACGCGCAAAATCGCTCTTTCTCCCCGTTGGTCATCACTTTCAGGCCTTCCTGTAAAAAATCCTTGGTTTGGTATTCAGTTCTTTCTTGAATATGCTCAGACGATGCTGATTCTTCGCAACGAATTGTGAAATGTCGCTCTTCGGATCGTCCAGGTCACCGAACATACGCACGCCGGTCATGCAGGTGGTCACGCAGGCGGGCGTACCACCTGCTTCCACCAGTTCAATGCAAAAGCGGCACTTGTCGACGTAGCCTTCCTTCCTGATGATGCGGACATTGTACGGGCAGGCGGCAATACAATACTTGCAGCCGATGCAGTCTTTATCGTTGACGACAACGACGCCGTCCTTCCTCTTGCGAGACGCACCGGTGGGACAAACCGACACACAGGGCGGGTTGTCACAGTGCTGGCACTGTACAGGAAAAAACTCACGGCTGAAATTCGGAATCGTTCCGAATTCATTCTCTACGAGGTAGTTGAATGCCTCGTTCTCCCGCAGGTTGTTTTGATTCTGGCAGGCGACACGGCACGCATGACAGCCCACGCACTTCGTTTCATCGATAACCATCCCGTATCTTGCCACAGCGCCCTCTTTACACCTTCTTCACGTGCACGATGACTTCCGAGGACATTGCGTGACCCACTGTGGGGTCGAACAGGGTCGGAAGAAAATCGTTGTAAGATAAGCCTTGATCATAGGCCGTCGTCAGGTACTTCGAAAAGTTGCCGTAACCGCTGGGAAGCCATACACAGGACGGGTGAAGACCTTCAGTCAGTTTGACGCGGATCTTGCCTTCCCCGACCAGGGATTTAATTTCAACCAGATCGCCGTCCTTCACGCCTATTTTCTCCGCCCTTCCCCGGTTGATCCAGAGCCGGATCAGGTCGTACCGCCTGCTGATCTGCATCAGGTACGGCTGATTGGCCGTCATGGCGTGCGTATGGCTCGCCTGTTTGCCGTGGATCAGACGGAATGAATGGGGGTCCTGTGTATCGGGCGAGACCAGAGGCGCCTCCCATCGCGGGATCGCCGGATAGCCGAGCTTTTCGATGGTTTGCGAGGCGATCTCCACTTTTCCCGAGGGGGTCTCCAGTTTCTCGAAACCCTCCTTCCATGGCGTGCCAACCGGTAGAATGCCCTTGGCCTTTAGATCTCTCAAGTCTGCACCGAGCGGCTTGAGGCGCAGCGCATTGGCTTCATCCAGGGTGAAGTCAAAATACTTGCCGACACCAAGGTGCTTGGCCAGATCGACGATGATCTGGAAACCTGAGCGCGAATCGAACAGCGGTTCAATGACCTTCTGCTGGATGCTCACCTGTGCCCTCTTCCCGGAGTGCTTGGTGTCCACGGCTTCATCCGCTTCCAGATAAAACGAGGCGGGAAGCACATAGTGGGCGATGGAAGCGGTTTCCGATAGGACCGGATCGATCACCACGAGAAGCTCCAGCTTCTTGTAGCCTGCTATTACTCTCTTCGGATTGGGATTCGTCCTGAGCGGATTATGGTGATAGACAAAGCCGCACTTCAACACTCCCCGCAGTGCCAATTCAGGGATGGCATGAGAGATGCCGTCTCCGTAAGCACCAAGCGGATATCTCCCGGGTGTGCCCGTTCCATCGGCTTTAGGGCCGGATGGGCCGGGAGGAGCCGGATGGGCCGGCTGCAGTTCCCCGAGATTGGCCGATTCGGCGAAATAGATGCCGCCTTTCCGGTTGATGTTCCCGAGAAGGGCGTTAGCGATGGCAAGGGCACGAGCGGTCTGGAAGCTGTTTAGATACTGGGCGCCGAACGCGCCGTGGTAACCTCGATGGATGAGGGCGTGTGGCTTCTCGCGGGCAATCTCTCTCGTGAGGCGGATAATGGTTTGCGCCGGGATGTCACATATCTTTTCCGCCCACTGAGGGGGATAATTGATAATCTCGTCTTCCAGTTGCTGGAATCCCACAGTACTGTTCTTGACAAACGTCTGGTCGTACAGTTTCTCCTCAACCATCACATTGATCATTGCCAGAAGAAAAGCCAGATCGGTTCCCGGTTTGATGGGAAGCCATTCATCGGCCAGGATCGCGGTTTCGCTGTGGCGCGGATCAACAACAACGACCTTGGCGCCACCTTCCTTTGCCTTGACGATACCCTTAACCTCGCCCAGATCAATGCCTCCGGCTGGGTTTCGCCCGACGATCATGATGAACCTGGAATTGGCGAGATCGTTGGAGGGAAGCGTTCCCACAGTGAAATTCCACGCGGCGTTCCTTGCGGTGTAACAGGTGGATCCATGAGTGAAGTAATGCGGGCTGCTCATGGCGTGTATGAGCCTCAACGCATACGCCTGGTTGGGCTGCGGATAATTGACCCAGAAGATCGATTCGGGGCCGTTATCCAGCAGGATGAGGTTGATCTTTTGAGCGATCTCCTTATAAGCCTGATCCCACGAAATGGGCTGGAACTTTCCGTCCACTCTCTTCAACGGGGAACGGATGCGGTTGGGGTTGTACAGGTCATGCAGATAACCATGGCCCTTGGGGCAGATTGCGCCCTGATTGCCGTTCGCATCCGGATTGCCTTCGATCTTCCAGATGCGCCTGTTTTTCACGGAGGCAAAGAGGGCACAGCGATTCCCGCACCCGTTGCAAATAGTGGGGACACGGGTCAACGGAGCCTCACTGCTCGTCTTCGCCCAGTTCCGGAAACTGAGCAGGCCGGTGGAAAGGGCGCCGACAGTCACGGCGGATCCTTTCAGGAACGTGCGTCGCGATACCTTGAAAGATTTCGTTTCCATGTTGCCGGGCACGTTATCCTCAGAAAGAATTTACCGCAAGGAATGCGGGTACACGGATGGTTTCCGGGTACCCGCCTGTTTATCCTACTGTCCTACTTCCTACCGCTCCACCGGGTAACCGGCTTTGACCCAGTCAGCATACTGCGCATCGACCAGGACAGCGTTCTTATAGCCCAGGTCGTTCAGGGTTTTGGTGGCCAGTGCGGACCGGCCCGCTGTCTTGCAATAGACGTAGATCTTTGCGTTCTGATCGGGAATCGCGTTGAAGACGGTAAACTCCAGGGTACCGCGTGAGATGTTCATGGCGCCCGGAAAATGGCCGGCTGCAAATTCCGCCGGATCCCGGACGTCAAGAAAGATGGCCTTTTCCTTTGTGTCAATGGCGGTTTTGGCAGCCTCGGCGGGAACCTTTTTTATCGCCGCCTTTGCCGTGTCGACCATTGCCTTGACCTTAGGATTCATGGGCGCGGGTGCCGGCGCATCCGCCGATATCGCGACGTGAACCGTTGAGAACAGCAGCGCCAGACCTACCATAACAGCGAGCAACCTTTTAGACATCATAACTTCCTCCTTTTATTGGATTGATTGATGAAGAGCGCACAAGCTTTATACGTGCAAGGGGCGTACCTTACCTGCCCCTATGCTCTCTCATCGGCTGTTTCCGCTCCTATCAAGGACAAACGCGCTTGTTTGGCTTTTTTCGTGACATACGATGAGCCTTGACGTTATGTTAATATTAACGTATGTTAATTAATAACTGTTCAGTCTTAACAACGTGGAGGGGGTGACGTGAAGAACGATTTCCCGGAATATTGGAAGACTGTTGTTGATACCATGATGGACGGAGTGGTGGTCGTTGATCGGCAAGGCTCCATACTGTCAGTGAACAAGGCCTTGGAAAGAATAACAGGATACACGGCTCGGGAGCTCGCGGGCCGCGAGTGCGAGATCCTCGATTGCAACACATGCTTTTCGCTTAACGAACAAGGCGAGAGGAAGAAAAAGTGTGAACTCTTCCGGACGGGATCAGTAGTGAGGCGTCGGTGTCAGCTGCGCAGGAAAGATGGACTGCGCCTCGACCTGGTGAAGAATGCCGCGGTGCTCAGGGATCGTCATGGAACCATCGTAGGGGGGGTGGAGACGCTCACCGACATCACGGACCTTGTGGCAAAAGAGCAGACTATCATGGAGCTGAAAGCCCTTCTCTCGCCGAGTGAGGGATTCAACGGGATCATCGGAAGAAGCTCGAAGATGCTCGACGTTTATGCCCTGATCCGCAACGCGTCCGCCTCTGATGCCCCGATCATCATTTACGGGGAAAGCGGCACCGGAAAAGAGCTCGTGGCCAACGCAATCCATGACCAGGGAAGGAGAAAGAAGGGGCCTTTTGTTAAGGTCAGTTGCGCGGCGTTGAACGAGTCTTTGCTCGAGAGCGAGCTCTTCGGTCATGTCAAAGGCGCTTTTACGGGCGCGGACAAAGACCGCAGAGGACGGTTTGAATCAGCGCATCACGGCGACCTCTTTCTGGATGAAATAGGCGATATACCACTCTCAACTCAGGTGAAACTGCTTCGGGTGCTTCAGGAAAAAGAGGTAGAACGGGTAGGAGACCAAACGCCTATCGCCATCGATGCACGCATCCTAGCAGCCACACATCGCGATCTCGACCAGCTGTGCCGGGAGAGGCGCTTCAGGGAAGACCTCTATTACAGGCTCAACGTGATACCTATTCATCTGCCTCCCCTCCGGGACAGGCGGGAAGATATCCCTCTGTTAGTGGATCACTTCATAAAAGCGATTCGGGTGAGGACGGAAAAGCAAATCAATGGACTGACGGAAGAGGCACTCGAAAGGCTGGTCGCATGCCAATGGCCCGGAAACGTGCGTGAGTTGGTGAATGTGCTTGAATATGCCTTCGTTGTCTGCCAGGGAGACTTGATTTCCGTTCATCATCTGCCCCCTCTCATGGGGAAGGAGCCCGCTTTCGCCCTATTGAAAAAGCAGAATGCCACGGGACACGATCAGCAGGATCAGCTCATCAAAGTCCTTGAAGAGACGGGGGGCAATAGGCAGAGAGCGGCGCAGCTTCTGGGCGTAAGCCGTGTTACGCTCTGGAAGCTGCTCAAGAAACACGGCATCAAAGTCGAGGTGACTCTCAAACCTGTTCTATAGTTCTTCTCTGTAGGCAGCGAGTCTTTCACCCGCATTTCTATCGATAACAGGCCCTCACTCTTCCCCTCCTATTTGAACCCCACCTCTGCGTGGTTTCCATGTTTTCAAATAACATCTTCGCGCATCAAGCGGCCTGTCATGCCGCTCTGCCGGTATGGGTATTCGCATGGGAGCCTTTCACATAATTATACATAGGTATAATAAATTTTGTGTATAAACCAGTATAAAAACTTTAGCCCGACTTTCTTCCTCTTCTAAAGAAACTGTCAAGCATTTTCTTATCTCATCTGTTAAGGCCGTGTTGTTGTGGTGGCTTCCGCCTTTTGATCCCCCTATCTAACCTCTTTTGTTCTCCGGGCCTCATGCCCAACTTACCTTATACAGATCAAAGGGGTGGGTGGAAGTTGACCAAGCTGAATCCTACAGGCCTCTATGCCTACGAAGAAGTACGGTCCTCCTTCCACCACAAACGGTATCCTCCTTTTACGCCGCTTACTGGCAGCGGTCCCATGTTTATCTACTAATAGTAGTTCCTCCTGTTACGCTGCTTTTTCGCAGCGAGGTATTTCTTCGGTAAACATTCTCCTGTCCCGCATCAGTGCAAAGAGCACCCGTATGAGTTTGAGAATCACGGCACAGAGCGCCTCTATTTTTGCGAGAGGACGATCAATGCCCTTCTTCTTGTGTTCGTAGTATGCCTTGAAGAAGGAACTCCTATGCACCAGTCTGAGCACCATGAAGTAAGAGACATTTTCGTAAGAGCCATCGACCTTTCTTGGAGATGATTTTCCGCCCGACCTGCAACCCGGAGTCGTTCTCTTTCGGATCGTACCCTGCATACTTGATGATCTGCCGCGGGTTCTTGAAGTACTCAGGGTTCCCGAGCTCTCCCAGGAATACCGCACAGCCTACCTCCCCCATGCCAGGCAGCGACAGGATGTACTGGGCGAGAGGGATCTCTTTGAGGAGCTCCTTCATCTCGTGCTCCAGAAGTCGACGCCTGGCATCGGATCGCTTGATCTCCTCAAGGTACATCGTGAGCCGTGCCCTGTCGGCCTGTGAGATTGCTTTGAGACCCACGCTTTCGACTGCGGCCTGGTAGACCTTTTCTGCTTGCTCGCCTATGCGGCCTTTCTTTCCTGTGCCCTTCATAAGCAGCGCTGTTACCGCAGAGAGTCCTGCGTGACACACATCTTCCGGAAAGGGATAGGTCTCGAGGAGTCTCCAAAGACCCTTTGCCTTCATGGACCAGAAGAGATGTCGCAGTTCGGGAAAGTAGTCATTCATGACCGCCTGCAGGCCATGGGTCGAACCGACGATGTAGCGCAGGATCCTCTCCCGTGCATGGGCGAGCGTGCGTAGCTGGCGGAACACGCTCTCTTCGATAACGGTGTCGATATACTTTCCTTCCCGGACGATGTTCCCGATCGTGTAGGCATCCCTGATGTCGCTTCTTGCGGAGGAGCTCTCATCAAGTTCACGCTGATGCTTCACTGCGGTGGTACGGACGAAGCGCACGTCATAGCCTTTCTCTTTGGCGAAGAAGGCGATCTTCCTCCAGTAGTGGCCGGTCGGCTCCATGCCGATGAGCACGTCGGTGAGCTTATGCTTCCTCTTGGTCTTCATAACCATCGTCTGGAAATAGTCAAAGCCCTTCCGTGAATTGTAGATTGTGGGGTAGCGCCCGAGTACGTTCCCTTCCTTGTCCATGAAGCAGGCCGCGTTGAACTCGCTGCCGATGTCCATCCCTATGATCAAGGTCTTGCCTCCGATCCTGTTGCGTTTCTCCTGTTGGCTGTTATACTGTTTCGTATGCATGGGCGTTATTCCTCTTGTTAAATGTTTTGGTTCGCACACTTAAACATTCCTTAACAGAGGGTAATTGTCCATGCTTTTTCTTCTTCATGCTCAGGCCTAATTCTATATAGTAAGCTGAAAGAAGGCCTCTTGGCCTTCGTTTGCCCCTTCGCTATTTGAAGCGATAATGATGATAGTGCGCGAAAGAAAATGGGGAGAGGCCAGGCAGACGACACACAGACTCGGTGCGTGTGTTCCCTCGAGAAATGCTTGTCGTAATCTCGACAGCAAATTCAGGTTCGCCTGGCTGTCTTGTAGATTTCAAACCATGTGATGCTTAGGAAACCGGCCATAATGCAAACTAGGGCTTCAAATAAATTGATCCTATCGAATTGGAACAGATTCAATAGGAACGGGACATTCAAGATCAATGCGAGGAATAGTATTGCTCCACCTACCACCCATTTCACGGTCTTGTTCGGCGTGCTCAAAATCTGAAAGATATTCCTTGTCCACGAGCGATTTGACAGAATGGCGGCAACGTTTGATATGACGAGTGTGGTGATGTGGAATGCTTTCTGACCTCTCTTTCGCCGTATCCCAAATGCAAGCCTACTGCGTACACTGCCATTACTATCGCTAGAATGCCAACTCCTTGCGTGCAGCTTAACAGTATCTTCCTTGCTCCGAAAAAAGGCTCATCAATTCTCTTGGGCGGGCGGCTCATCACGTTTCTTTCTTCCTGTTCGGCCTCAAAAATGAGGGAACATGCAGGGTCTATTATCAGTTCTAAGAATACAATATGAATAGGCCACAGCATAAGCGGAAGGTCTGCAAAGAATATCGGAATGAGGGACAAACCCGCAATAGGTACGTGTATGGCGAAAATGTAGCCGAGAGCTTTCTGAAGATTATCGAGATGCGGCGTCCCATCTTCACGCGCACCTACGATGGACGCAAAGTTGTCGTCAAGGAGCACCAACGAAGAGGCTTCTCTCGCAACATCGGTTCCTTTTTCGCCCATAGCAATGCCAATGTTGGCGGCTTTCAGCGCTGGTGCGTCGTTTACGCCGTCACCCGTCATGGCTACGATCTCGTTGTTTCTCTTCAGTGCATTGACGATCTTCAATTTCTGTTCGGGAACGACACGCGCAAACACGTTCACGTCCTTTATTCTCGCGCACAGTTCGTGTTCGGTCATTCCCTGGAGCTCTTTTCCAGTAATGCAGGCCTCGTAGTTCTTTAGCCCGATATCTTAGCGATGCTTTTTGCCGTTACAGGATAATCTCCAGTTATCATGATTGTTCTGATTCCTGCCTTGTAGCACTCGGTAACAGCCTCCTGCACATTTTCCCTTATCGGGTCTGATAGTCCGATCAATCCCACAAATTGAAAATCAAAGTCATGCTGAATCTCGGGCAAGTTGGTTAAACCAATCACAGCTTTTGCCACACCTAAGACACGCAATCCGCTTGCCGCTAATTCCTCCACCGCTCTTGCATGCGTTGCTTTCACGTCGTCCGCCAAATGGCACAGGTCGAATATGGCCTCCGGGGCGCCTTTGGTGGTAATTGTTTGCTGGCGGGTTCCCGTGTGAAAACCCTCGACATAGCCAGTAACTCCTTTGAAAGCGGGTATTCTTTCACCATTTGCCAATCGACACGGATATGCTCTGTACCCTTAAGATATTGGTCTCCCATGGCAGTTATCGCCTTTTCCATAGGATCGAAGGGATTGGTTTGACTCGCCAGGATCGCATACTCGATTATTTCATGGAATTCTTCCGGGAGCTGGTTGCTCTTGCCAACAGCGTGAAAATCCTTTCCATTATAGTGGCGCTCACGGTCATTTTGTTGTGAGTAAGCGTACCCGTCTTATCGGTACACAAAACCGTTGCGGAACCCAGCGTTTCAACCGCCGCAGGCTTCCGTGTCAGCACATTTCTTTTTGACATGCGCCACGCTCCGAGCGCCAAGAATATCGTCAGCACCACAGGGGATCCTCGGCAGCATTGCCATCGCCAGGGTTATCCCAGCCAAAAATCCTTTTAGCAGTTCGCCTCGGGTGAGTGTGTAGACAACTATGACAAGAACACATAGCAGCGTTCCAATAATGGCAAGCTTCCTTACGAGCGAACCCAGTTCCATTTTCAACCGGGTCGGCTCTTGCTGTACTTTATCCAAAGCCTTTCCTATTTTACCGATTTCTGTATTCAGCCCTGTGGCGGTTACCGAAGCGATACCATTGCCTTGTACGATCATGGAGCCCGAATATACGAACGGCAAATTGTCACTGGGTGACGTCATCGTCGGTCTCTTCAAATTCTGTTTTTCGAACAGGGGCTGATTCACCTGTCAACAGTGATTCGTCCGCAGTTAAGTTGACCGAGCACAGAACCGTCGCATCGGCGGGGACCCTGTCTTCCTCCTGCAAAACAATAATGTCACCGTTTACCACTTCCCTGCCAGCTATCCGTTTTTCCAATCCATCACGTATGACCAATGCCCTCGGGCTTGCGAGGTCTTTGAGCGCATCGAGAGCCTTTTCGGTCTTCTTCTCCTGGTAGAACTCAATGGCCATAATCACAAAAACGAAACCGAGAAGCATCAGGCTCTTTCTGACGTTGCCCAAGGTTAAGTACAACGTTCCACAAGCGATCAGCAGCAAGAACATGGGTTCTTTGACAACACCTAACGCAATGGAGAGAATGCCTTTCGGCTTTGACGACGGAAGCTCGTTGTATCCTTCCTCAATCCCTCTTTCGCCTGCTCCTCGGTCAAGCCCTTATGGGTTTCAGATTTCAAATTGATTTGCACGGTCAGTCCTCATCGATCTCATGGTTAAGAGTTAACCTACCCCATTCATTGTGGCACCTGCAAGCGCGCACCTCTGGTTGCGAAATGGACACACACGGCTGGGCCGGGAATTGAACGTCGGTTCTTGTCCAATTCCTCACTATGACGGTGATCTTCGGATTAGATGGTCGAGGTCGCAAGGAGCGTTGGTAAATTACTTGATTATGGAGGTACACTCTCACGTCCCCTGCGGCACGGGCAGGTAAATGTTGAACTGCGTCTTTCCCTGTCGGCTTGAAACCTTGACTGAACCATTATGCCCCCCGACCACCGAGCGAATGGCCGAGAACGCACGTCTCATGCTCTTTCCTGCCCTGCCTTTATGGCCCGGGCCTGAGCCGGGTCGGTCGGCTGCAACATCCGTGGAACTGACCGAGAGGAGCGCGCATCTGCCTGTGCCCTTCTCAAGAAGATCGTTTCTTATCGGCAACAACCTGGCCAGGATCGTTATGGCGCTCCCCTTTCGGATGATCTCGCTCCCATAAGCCAACAATTGTTGCGAAGACCTGGCTCATTTTCTCCCGGTCCGCCATGACGCGCATGTCTCGATCCGCCAGGACGGTTCGAAGCCTGATCCTTTTCTTAACAGTCCTCCGCAGCGCCTGCACCACCTCCTGAATGAAGTGGCTGACATTCAATAATCTCAGTCCGCCAGTTCCTCTTCCGCGAGGTGCAGAAAGGGCGTCTGCGGAACGTTTGCTGGCGTGCGTGAGCATCCCCTGGACGCAGGTCATGGGCGGGTCATCTGTTTTCGCTTCCAGTCTGCGCCCCCTTTCGAAACCGTGTCATCACTCTCGACACTTTTTCAAGCCGGAGAACTGAATCCGCAGCGATTTTCTTGAGTACATACATCCCCGTTGAAGACCGCAGTTTTTCATCATGGTGGTGCAGTTTCGCGAGGCGCTCCGTGGATCCTTTGACTCCCTCGGGCTTTTTAATCTGTCGTTTCCTGAGATTATGTTCAGCCATAACTTCCTCCTCACTCATCTCTTCAAATTGTACGCTTGTTTCTCGCACTTCCCGAAACAGCTTCAATTCCGAAAATACTTATTGCCTTCTCAGGTCCATGGCTGGCAATCTGCGTCAACTCGGATACAAGGAGTCTGAATCAGAGCCTCGACTATTTTTATCAATTGATATTTCTCATCTTTCTCACCAAATGATAGTAAAGAGGCTTTCAGTCGTCCCTTTTCTTTCCGCTTTCTTTAACTAATCGTTCTCGGCCCCTTTTTTCCTGTCGCCCGAGGTCTCCCTGTTGCTTCCAGAAATGAGTTCTCGCGCCACCTAAGTAGGAACTATCCATGTCTTTCTACTCTTCTCTGAGAGGCATTGTCACCCCGTATCTGTGATAGTCTATCCGGGAACCCGATCCTGTCGATGACCGGGTGATCCGTTTGCTTTTGGACAAGTATATAAGACTGGTCATTACCACATCATTACCCTGAGATGACAAAGCTGTAAGGAGACCTTTTATCCGGGCGGGATTGAATGCTCGATGTCCCCTCAAGTCCGCATCATCCAGAAATATTCAGTACCGATGGGTTCTCCACTTGTCCCGCTTGTCATTTTGCCGGCCTGGAGTCCTGGCGGCTCCTCACATGACAGGATGGTAATCATCCGGTCATGTGAGTGTAATATTGATAATGCTACACTAATCGAGTAGCAGCCAGATTTCCTAGAGGGTGGTTAACTGTCTTTGTCATTCGATTATGGGATTTCGTTCGCGACTGAGGCGGAGATTGTGGAGTTGATTCATGACCCGATACCCTATGCAAGACTGCTGATCATCGTCGTGATGAATAGGACCACACAACGGCAAAATGGGCTATAATAGTCCAAGAAACGTCAGCCATTCGCCACTCCGAGAGGTGATAGTGAGGGTTCTTGTCGTCGAGGATGAAGAGGAAGACAGCCGAGTACTTGAGGAAAGGGCTTTCGGAGCACGGATTTGTAGTGGACATCGCTACAAACGGCGAGGACGGCCTTCATCTTGCGACCACAGGGGACTACACGCTCATCGTGCTTGACGTCATGATGCCGGACAAAGACGGCTGGTCGGTTATACATGACCTCAGAAGATCGGGCAGGGAGACCCCTGTCCTTTTTCTTACAGCGAGGAATACTGTTGACGACAAGGTGAAAGGCTTGAAATTGGGCGCCGACGATTACATGGTGAAGCCTTTCGCCTTCTCAGAACTCCTGGCCCGCATTCGCACCATACTCCGCCGGAGCCCCGACCGCCGCCCGGAGATCGTGAGGGTAGCCGACCTCGAGTACAAATTGACTTTTTCAAACATAGGTCGAACAGGGAGGGCAAGAGGCTCGATCTCTCCCCGAAGGAATTCGCGATCCTCTGGCTTCTGGCCTCCCACGCCGGGGAGGTCTTGAGTCGAACCCTTATCTCGGAGCAGATCTGGGACATTAACTTCGACAGCGACGCCAACGTAGTCGATGTGGCGATAAGAAGGCTCAGGAGAAAGTAGATGAACCGTTTTCCACGAGTCTGATCACATGGTAAGGGGAGTCGGGTACGTGCTCGAAATCGAAACGATCCATCATGAATGTGCGAGTAATCCCCCCGACCTGGTCCATCGCCCGGCGCCTCACGCTTCTTTATTCCCTTTCCCTGTTTCTTCTCCTCGGTATTGCTGCCGCGTTCCTCGGACTGGGTCCTCACAACCGACATGAGACGGGACAACAGTCAGTTTGTCGCGGCCGAGATTCAGAGCCTCCGCGCGCTGATGAGGCAACGGCCGGAGGATCTGCAGGCGTGGCGGGAGGAGGTGGAGAGGGAGGCCGCATCAATTCCGGGTCACACCCGCTTCTACGTGAGGATACTGGATGAGCGCGGCGGGACTGTCGTGGAATCGCCGGGAATCAGTGATATCTTCGACTCACAAGCTTTTCCGGAGCCATTATCCACTTTTGATGTGAACACAGTAATGGGCGTGGATGCGAAAGCCCGCGACGGACGGCTCTTCCTGCTCGGGGCCCAGTGGGTCGAACGGCACACTGAAAGCCCGCAAACGGCTCGTCCAAATCGCCTTCGACCGGTCCCACGATGCAATGATAATTGCGGATTATCGTCGAAAGGTGCTTACCATGTTGCTTGCGGGCCTCGTCCTGTCCGCAACACTCGGGTTCGTCATTGCCAAAAGTGGGCTTGAAGCCTCTCTCGAATATAACGACCTTCAGGCGGATCTCCGCTGAAGAACTCAATACGCGGGTGAGCTCTATTCATTGGCCGCCGGAGATCGCGGCCCTCGCGAGCGCCTTCGATTCCATGCTCGAACGCCTGGAGCGTTCGTTTGCCCTTCTCACGCAGTTTTCTGCGGATCTCGCCCACGAGCTTCGCACGCCTATCAATAATCTCAGAGGAGAAGCAGAGGTGGCTCTCGGGAAAACGAGGACTGCCGAAGAATACCGTGTCGTCCTTGAATCGGGCCTGGAGGAGTACGAACGGCTTAGCTGTCGGCATTCGAGAACCTCCTTTTTCTGGCCCGCGCTGATACCCGTAACGCCGCGGTGCGACCCGCACCCGTTAACATTCATCAGGAAATCGATGCC
>CAWGRP010000007.1:0-173200 GCA_963825005.1 uncultured delta proteobacterium
TCTTTGCTGCCGTCTTTTCCGCCCTTACAAGGATCAACGGGCAAAGCGCAATCTGCGAGATAGATGATACTTATCCGGCCTTTGATCTGAAAAATAACCCATGACGTTGGCTTGAGGCAGTAGTCCCCTCAGTTTGCCAACCCTCTGATCCTCGGTTTCTTCCTCGAGCCGTTGCTGTGGATGGAAGCGAAGGCGATCGCCTTCTTTATTGATGATCCTTAAATTCGAATAGAGAGAGAAGAGAACTATCAAGCAAAGAATGCCTAGTGAAAGTCTGGAAGTTAATCTGGCCACTTTTGAGGTTTCTTGTAGGATGGTATGATCTTCGATTCTTATAAACGGCTTATGCGCTGCATTGTGACATATTTCAGAGAGCCCGTCAACGTCGTTGCGGACCATGTTTTCCTTATTGGCCGTCCTTCGCGTTAAACCCCTCAAAGAGTTTTTTCATGACGTTTTCGTGTCCGTGAATTGCATCGGAGAAGTCATTGTTCGTGAAACCATAGTGACTCGGATCAAAGGCGACCTTGAAATTGTTCCTACGAGCCAACTCCCTGAGATATGTTTCTACCTGCACGGTGATTCCAAACCTCGGGTTTTGCAGCCACGACCTGTACGCGTCCGGATGAATGGGGGGCAACAACAAAACCACGTTGACCCCGTGCGCCTTCAAATACTGCAACAGATCTTCAAACAACTGCGTGCCGGTCAGTGTATCAAAGTTGCTGTAGATTCTTGTCCGGCAAATTCATCGACGGACCTCCGGCCACTGTGTTGAATCTGAAACCATAAGGAAAATGGAAACTTCCATCCGGCTCTCTGACGTAATCATCGACATCGGCCGTATCAGTAACATAAAGTTTCTTGCCCTTCTGCAGATATTGCCAGTTCTGCAGCGTATACGCCAGGTTGACAAGCTGCTCATACCTGCTTGTCAGATCTGAATTTGAGTTTGCGGCGGTTCTGACGATTTTTGCGCCTGGTGAGGCTCCCGGGATCCGCTATCATTTCATTGTAATAGCTCTCAGTATCTTCCAGAAGTCTGCACCGAGCCAGGCGTTCTTGTTGAACATCCACGGGTCGACGCCGATGATAACGGTTTTCGGTAAGAGACCCGTTCTTTTATAGAGACCCATAATCGCCACGAGGTCTTCAATCGTGCGCCGGGAGACGCAATGATTGAAGAAATCAACATCACCTGGTATGAACCTTTTCCGGAGCAGCATGGTTCGCGATGAGCCGAGTACTATAATGTCTCTCCGGTGCGGATAATTTTCTACGATGAGCCTCTGAAGCTCTCGCTCATCGCTGCGACCCAGATAACCGGCCACCATTTTCCCGCTGAGGAGGTTCATGGCTACGCCTTTGAGGCCTTTATTCGGCCTGAATATACCGGCGCTGTCCGCATGAAAATTGAAAAGAGCGGTCGAGAGCAGAAGGAGAAAAAACGCCGAGAGAAATCCCTTGAACCATTTCTTGCATGAACGGTGAGAAGAGCGTTTTCGAGTCGCCATGTCAGAACCGGAAATAGAGAAATTCAGAGTAGGTGCCTAAGAACAGCACGGAGAGCCAGGCCACAAAAGCAAATAGTATGAGCTGGACCACATTGGGCTTGAATGTTTCTGCCACCTCGTTCGAGTTCTTAAAAAAGATGGATAGAGGCAGGAAGATAACGAACATGCACAGGAGGGCCTTGCTGTTACTGCCGATCTTGCCGAAGAGATCGTCGAGCGATGGCGCGAAAGTTTTGGCGTGCATCAGCTTGTGCCAGACACCCGTCGGAAGGGAAGCGTCGTCAAGGCCGACCATCCCGCGAAGCACTTTGAGCGCATCGTCGAACGTTTTTGCCCTGAACCGAGGCCGCATTGATAAAATTGAACGTAAGCAACCAGGCGATCCAAACCGGCAGAGTAACCCCCCACCTCTTCCACAGCCGATGGATTATCAGAGCAGCACCATGCATGCATCCCCAGAGCACGAAGGTCCAGCCGGCGCCGTGCCAGAGACCCACAATAAAGAATGTGATCATCAGATTGAGAACGATATGCCATTCAGGAACCCCTGTCCCGCCGAGCGGAATGTAGAGATAATCTCGCATGAACCTGCCCAATGTCATGTGCCAGCGCCTCCAGAACTCCTGGATGTCCAGCGACCGGTAAGGGGTGTTGAAATTGATGGGCAGCCTGACATTGAACATGAGCGAAGAACCCAGGGCCATATCCGTGTACCCGGAAAAATCATAATAGAGCTGCAGGGTGTAGGAGAGCGACGCCACCCATGCCTGGACAACGGTGAGATGATTGAGCGTATCAAAACCACTATTCGCCCAGACCGAAAACGTATCGGCTATTACCAGTTTCTTGAAAAGGCCGATGAAAAAAAGACAGATGCCGGATGAAACGTTTCTGTAATCAACGACCTTGTTTCGCAATCTGTCAAATTGGGGCATCATCTCAGCATGGTGGATGATGGGTCCTGCCAGAAGATGAGGGAAGAAGGTCACGAAGAGACGTAATTGAGGGCGCTGTGCTCCTTCACTTTACCCCTCTCGGTATCAACAAGGTAGGCGATCGCGTGAAGGTGAAGAAACTTACGCCCGAGAGGCAGGACGATCCGCAGAAGCGGCAAAGCAGAATGGGCTATGCTGTTCACATTTGAGATAAAGAAGTCGGTGTATTTGAAATAACCAAGCAGCGCAAGGTTTCCCACAACACCGGCAACCAGGAGCCATGTGCTGTAAGAGAACCGGCCCTGCTCTCTCTTTCGCGATATCAGTCTCCCCATGACATAGTTAAAAAGTATGCTCCCGGCAATGAGAGGAAGGTAGATCGGATTCCACCAGCCGTAAAATAAGAGAGAAGCCAAAAGAAGCCAGAACTTTGATGCGACTGTGAATCTGCGCTTGCTCAGAAAGAAGTAGAGAAAAAGGACGGCAGGCAGGAATAAGAAGATATAACAGTATGAATTGAAGAGCATAGTAGGCGATACCCAAGAATGCGGTGCAGGGCTAATGTAACAAAAATCGACCGGCAAAGTAAAATGGCGCGCGGCCTCATTCGGGCCCGAAGCGATTGACAGAAGAGGCAAGAACCGCATAAAATTAAAAGCTGGACCGCCGCCCTGCGTTTCACTCTAATAAGGAGAATGGCTATGATTGAAATAACGAAAGAAACGTTCGATACAGAAGTACTCCGATCTGAAATACCTGTAGTGATCGATTTTTGGGGGCCTCAATGAGGCCGGTGCGCTAAGCTTCTGCCTCAGGTTGAGGCACTTGACGCCAAATACGCGGGACGGGTTAAGCTGGCAAAAGTTGAGGTGCCGCAGAACCGGAGACTCTGCATGGAACTGAAAGTGATGGGTTTGCCGACCCTGCTCTTCTTCAAGGAAGGCAAGGAGGTCGACAGAGCGAGCGGTAACGTGGACGTCAGCGCTGTGGAAGAGAAGATAGGCAAGCTACTCTGATTTATTAGTCGGTCCATAATAGTCATTACATTCGTCATGCCGGACTTGATCCGGCATCCAGAAACCACGCTGGATTCCGGCTTTCGCCGGAATGACGGAGTATAAATAATTGTGGTCTTATTAATACTTCCCGGAGTACCTGATAGTAAGGAGGCATATCTCATGGCTGTTGTAATTAAGGAGTGCGCTTACGCACTCGTGCACATACCGAGTTTTGTACGCTACGGCTCCAAGCCGATTCGAGACATAATTGAAGCAGGTGGCCCGGGCTGCGAACTCGGACGGAAAATTTACGATCACGTACGCGGCTTTGAGGAGGCGGTTGCGTATCCGCCTAACCAGGTATTTATCGGCAACATGCACCCTGATCAGCTCAATGACATACCGCAGCCATGGTACGAGCACCCGCGGAAGGACGCACAAAAGGAAGGGCCCTTTGGTGAGATCTGAAGAGCAGTTCTATGCGTGGCTCAAGATCGCTGACGATTTCGATCTTGTCTGGCTCACACCGGCCTTCACAGAAAAGACCAAGGAAGCGGCAGCCGCTGATCGGGGTATATCAAAGAAAAGGATTTCAAGAAACTTGGTGCCGGAGTAGACGTCGAGAAGATAATGGAGAAGGTGCGCCACGATGGGGCACTCGCTCTTTATTCGAACGGCGAAATTGTAGGGTCTATCCGGCGGGACCACGATACGGACGACACGCTCAAGGCACACGTCTTGATGGAGAACCTGCTCACAAAAGCCTCCGGGGCGATCGTGATGCGCCATCTCTTCGAACGAGCAAGCATAGAGCCAACGGATGTCGATTTCATCGTGAGCTGTTCTGAGGAGGCCGTGGGAGACCGGTATAACCGTGGCGGCGGCAGCCTTTCAAAGGCCATCGGTGAAATGTGCGACTGCATCAATGCATCGGGTCACGACGTCAAAGCCTTTTGTGCGGCGCCGATTCACGCGATCATCAATGCAGCAGCCCAGGTGGAAGCAGCGTCTTTGAGCGGGTTGTGGTCATCGGAGGAGGCTGCCTTGCGAAGATCGGCATGAAGTACTCCGGTCACCTCAAGCACAACATGCCGATACTTGAAGACGTGCTGGGTGCCATTGCGTTCCTGATCACGAAAGATGACGGCAAGACGTCCTCTTATCCGGCTCGATTGCGTGGGAAAACGTAACATTGGTGCTGCATCGAATGAGCAAGATATCATGACGTCACTCATCGTGAAGCCGCTCGATAAACTCGGCATGAAGATGATGGAAATCGACAAGTATGCGACAGAGATGCATAATCCCGAAATCACACTGCCTGCGGGCAGCGGCAACACACGACTGACCAACTATAAGATCATGGGAGCTCTTGCCGCGATCCGCAAGGAGATAGACAAGACGGCCATCGATACATTTGTCAAGGAGCGCGGCATGCCGGGCTTCTCCCCCACGCAGGGCCATGTGCCTGCTGCCGTGCCATTTCTGGGCCATGCGTGCGTCGACATGAAACAGGGGCGCATAAGAAATGCCATGTTCGTGGCTAAAGGGAGCCTCTTTCTGGGTAGAATGTCGCAGCTCTCTGACGGCCTGTCGTTCCTGCTGCAGGCAAATCCGCGAAGCAAAGCGAACAGCTAAACTAAAGAACTGGCCGGATAGAGGCAGTGGTGAGCCGAACAAATGGGAAATTATCGTATTCTGTTCCAAAGACTGCCTTTCTGCGAATCAGCACCAATAAACTAATGTGGCCGGCCGGAAGAACTTTCGTGGAACGAGCATCGCGGGAGGTCTGGGAACCCGGCAGCGGAGATGACTGGTGCCGTTATCTGCATGGCGCGGCACGGCGCGTTCTGACTCCAAAGGCTCGAGTAAACGTACAGAGGGCAGTTTGCGAGCTGCCATTTCGGAAGACCGAGAAGAGGTTTTCGCAATGAGCGCCGAAGGAGGCGGAGCGTAGCACGGGTCAGACCGGGAGCGCCTAGCTCGTGGAACGAAAGTTCTTCCGGCCGGCCATCCTTCTTCATTCGCTTCTGGCAGTGAGATTTCAGATTAGTGTCTGTTCTTCTATTCCCATCTCCAACGCCTTAAGCGCTTTTTCTATGATTGACCGGCGAAGTTTTCTCTCTTCGGCCGGGGGCAAATCCGCATCGCCTAGAGGGTTGACAATTTTGTTGGCCGCAAGAATCCTGTTGGAGCCGACCATTTCGGCGACCAGGGTGACGCGCATAGGTGGGCGGTGGGATGTCCGGAAGTTTCTCTATTTCCTTTGCGAGCGTTGCACCGCAACGCGTGCTCGTCCCTCAGGTAGAGGTCAGGATGACGCCTGATACGCCCTCGGCCTTCGAGGTCCTTCGCCGAATCTTCTTCGCCAGCCCTTTCATGACTTCCACAATGCATGTCAGGCCGGTGGTGCTGTAGAACCTGTCGTGCAGTGTACCGATAGCACCGTCCTGCTTCCATTTCCCTCATAACATCGACAGGAACGAGCCGGTTCGGGTCCTGTTTGTAAACACCGAGTCATACCCTCCGTGGTTGACTTCATAGTCGCCGGGCTGAGCGCCTCCACGCCTGCGATATCGTATGTGCCGTAACGGGTAGCTGCCAGGCTCTCTATCCTATCGGGATTGCCTTTCGGTACCAGCCCGCCGTCCGTCACCAGCGCGATCCTTGCAGTGCGAATCTCTGAGACCGGAGGCGCCGGTTTCACCCGGTCGTACGCGGCTCTGGAACTTCCGATTCGTAGGGTTCTTTGCGAAGCTTGGAGCAACAGAAGGTCCACAACCCGCTCGGCGCCAGTCTTTTCCTGGGCTTCATTGATCAGGAGACCTCTCGGGAAATATCCTTCCGCGGCAGGTGTGCCGATTTTCTCATCGGCAAGGAGTCTTCGAGCGATGTCTGCCATCCTGGGGACCGCCTTGCCCATGCCTCTGGCAGAATTCGTCGTTTCAACTACATACGCTTCTTCCGGCAGAGGTCCAGGCCGGGGTTCTCTTGATACATGCCCGTAACAGCAGGGATTCCCAATCGATCGTGAATACTTTTGCAGACCGTCGCGCACGCCATACCGTATCTACCCGCGTTGAAGGCAGGTCCCGCGATGATGATATCCGGTCGAAACGGGAGTACCAGTTCCTCCACCTCGGCGGAAGCCCTTTCCATATCCTCGGCAAAATAGTTATCACCGCAGATGACGGTGGCTACGATCTGCCCCCATTCAGCTACCGCATCCTGTAAAACCCTTCCAGGACCGACCGGTCCTTCTGTCACACGAGGTGACACGTCAGCTCTTATCTTCTCCTCCGATGCCGCCAAAAAACTGATTGATATAATGAACGATCTTTTTCATTTTTCATCCACCTGTAAAGGTTAAGGGGTTTAGTATCTCATCGCGCGCAATCTGGAGCTTCCCAGCTGGCAGAGCGAGCCTTTTATGCGGTTTATTGATCTGACAATCTCCCCGTCGATCCGCGGTCCTGCAGACGAAAAGTTTGGTCTCCCGATTATCCTGTCTACTGCCGGCAAGCTCAAATCGACAAAAGGCACACCCATGCTCACGATCGCATCAACTTCCGGCATGCTGAATATCGTCATGCCTCCATATTTTGAATCACGCATATCCGCGCCCATATGCAGCATGGCAATCGCCGTTTTCATACCAAGCTGTTCACACCGCTGGGCTGTCTTTGCCATGGCCAGCTCCGGCGCTCCTCCACCCATCTTGGTCAGGATTACTCCATCAGCCCCGACAATGTACTTCGCCAGGTTCGCAGCCATGTTCGATACTCTCTCCATATCTGCAACATTATTCGGGGCGAGGGTGAGTATGACGCCGCCGAAACAGAGTTCCTTTCCGTGTCGCTTATAGAGTTCTCTGATGACGGGATGATTCTGTACATGGTACGTCAGCATATTGAGCGTAGGAAGCGGAGAGGTAATGGCCCCGTCCAGCACCTCGTTGGGATGGATCAAAGTGGGGACCAGATCGGAACATTCTTGCCGTACAGGATAGGCTCTCCCTGTACAGGCTCGAATTGAAGCGTCTGAATCTGATAAATATATGCAATTCTCGGCAGCTTCTCGCACAACGCATTCGTGTCGGGCAACGCAGGAAGCTCGAATACTTCCGTTTCATCGGGTGCTGCGCCTTTTCCCGACCGGGCGAGGTAGGCTGCTGTTTTCAAGCCGGCGATCTTAACAGCTGAAAGATAATCGTTGGCGCTTATGCCATCGTTCGGCGTAGCCAGCACAACGACGTTGTGTGTCTTCCCGAAAATGGATACGTCAGCGCCGGGACCGCACATCTCTATTATTTCCCCATTCGCGTCAGCGCTGTGGGTTGTGTCCCACTTCTCGCGATAATCGGTGAGAACTACGGCCGTTCCCTTCAGGACGCATGTGCTGCCTTTCCCGGCCGCAGCCTGTTTTCCCACGGCACCGGGGAAATCTTGATCACCATCACTCGTCTTGGCCCTCGGCTCAATCACATCTACAACTTTCACGATCCGTGATTTGTCTCCAGGATGCGCCAATTCTACGTCAGCATCCTTCAACCGTCTATCTTCCCGCAACAGAGCCTGCAGTTCAGCGCGATTGATGTAAAGCGTCCTGCCTTTGATAAAGGTCTTTTCTCCGAACGTGATATCTTCAATCCTGACAGTATTCAGTTCAAGTCTCATTTCCCGTCCCTTCGCCGCTGTTCTTTTGGAATTCTTCAGCTTGATGAAGTCTAGCAGAGGTTTTTTTCGTAAGTCAAGCGTCTCTCAAACCAAATACTTATACTATTTTGTAGGGCTAACAATGGGCAGAAGCCGTGGGCGGGGAAGTACTTAATATCACAACAGTGGAAACGAACAGATCAGGCAAACGATAACGGAGAAAGGAGAACGACCGTGGTGAACGAGCACAGAATCGTCCAGATCGAAGATTATGAGGAATTTGTAGGAGCCGGGAGCGTCGAACGGATTCAGAAGAAGGCCAGGGCCCTGCAACATCTGCACGTGGCCAACATCAATTCTACCTACTACGGAGGGGGCGTGGCAGAACTCTTAAGCTCTCTGACCCTTCTGATGAACAGCGTTGGCATCAGAACAGGATGGAGGGCTATCCAGGGCGCTCCGGATTATTTCAGCATTACCAAGAAAATGCACAATGCCCTTCAGGGTGAGAAGCTCAATCTGAGCCGTCTCAAGAGGGAGATCTATGAAAGAGTGATCTACGAAAACAGCATAAGGAACCATATGGAAAATCACAACATGGTCATCATTCACGACCCTCAGCCCCTCCCGATGATCACACACTATAGAAAAAAAGGTCCCTGGATCTGGAGGTGCCATGTGGACATTTCCAATCCGGATAAGGAACTGTGGAATTATTTCAGGCCATTCATTGAGCAATACGACGCGGTTATCTTCAGTATCAAGGAATATAGACAGAAATTGAAAACTCCTCAGGTCTTTCTCATGCCGGCCATCGATCCGTTCTCCATCTTGAATCGTGATATGAATGAGAACGAGATCGAACAGCATCTCAGGCATTATCACATTCCTACGGACCTTCCTCTGGTCGTGCAGGTTTCGCGGTTCGATCGATGGAAGGACCCACAGGGAGTGATTGAGGCATTCAAGATGGCGAGAAAAGAGGTGGACGCCACGCTCGTGCTCCTCGGTAACGTCGCTACCGACGACCCCGAAGGCCCACAGGTCTATGAGTCCCTTATGAATTCTCGTGAGGAGCGCATAATCATCCTCAGTCATCAGGACACGGCGCTGGTCAACGCACTGCAAAGGAAGGCGACGGTGGTCCTTCAGAAGTCGACCCGCGAGGGCTTCGGGCTGACGGTCGCCGAAGCCATGTGGAAAGGAACGCCGGTGATCGGTGGAAACACGGGCGGCATTCGCTGCCAGATCAGCGACGGGGTGAATGGTTTTCTTGTTTCCACAGTGAAAGAAGCTTCCCATAGAATTGTGCAGCTGATACATGACAAGAAGTTGCGGGAGCGGATGGGACAAAAGGCTAAGGAGACGGTGAAGAAGAACTTCCTTCTCAGCCGTCACCTTGAGGAGCATCTTGATCTATTCAGTTCATTCGAAACGATCTATCGGCTGAAGAAAAAGTAGATGAGGAGTACGGACAAGCGTTACGACTTTCAGCGCATTCCGTGAGCTCGCAAATAATTCTGGCCGCCCTGTACATGGCCGTTTTCGGTGACATAATCCGGGTCGTCAACATTAATAAAATCGGAGTTTGTAACGTGCCAGAACGCAATGAAGGTAGCGAGGACGAGCAAAAAGGAAATGATGATAAAATGCATCTTTCGTGGCATATAATCTTACCTGTCAGTACTGGCGGTCAGGGATGTCTTGCAGATGCGCCTCTTAAGTCGTTTTTTGCGTGGAATGTTCTCACAAGTGTTTCAGGTTTTCGTGGTTCGAGTATAGTTCAAGCCGTTTTTTCTGTCAACCTGATTATGAATCGTCAACCGCACATAAGCCGCGATCTGTTGAACGGCTCATCCCATACGTTGTAGAATTCCATGGAATCGGATTTCTTGGGACTTACGCGAATTTCATGATAGAAGTGCGGCGCTCATAGTCTGCTGTTTATTCTTATATTTGAGGCGTTATGTTTCAGAAGAAGAAGGTCGTGGTCGTGATGCCTGCTTACAATGCCGAGTCGACCCTGCTCCAAACCCATGGCGAGGTGCTCGAAACTGGACTATGTCGACCTGATCATCGTGGTCGATGATAAGAGCAAAGACAGGACGGCGAAACTGGCGCGGGGATTACCCAGGACCAAGCTTTTCTTACATGAGTCGAACCTCGGCTATGGAGGTAATCAAAAAACCTGCTACCGGCAGGCTCTCCTCGAGGGCGGCGACATCATCATCATGGTGCACCCCGACTATCAGTACACGCCGCGGCTCATCCCGGCGTTTGTCTCCATGATCGGAAGCGGACTGTACCATTTTGTGCTGGGGTCGAGAATTTTAGGCGGTTACGCCCTCAAAGGGGGCATGCCGTTGTATAAGTACGTCTCCAACCGGGTGCTTACCTTCGCTGAAAACCTGCTCACAGGAGCGAAACTTTCAGAGTATCACACGGGCTACCGCGCCTTTTCACGTGATTTGCTGGAGAAGGTGCCGTTTGAGCGAAATTCCAACGATTTTATCTTTGACAATCAGATCATTGCCCAGATCCTGTGGCTCGGTTACACGGTCGCTGAAGTAAGCTGTCCGACCAATTATTTTCCGGAAGCCTCTTCCATCAACTTTTCCCGCAGCGTAAAGTACGGATTTGGTTGCCTGGCAACGGCGTTCACCTACCGGTTAGCGAAGATACGCCTTGTCCGGCCCAAGCTGTTTGAGCCATATAAGCGCGAGGAAGGATAAAGCGCACCTCGATTCGAGAACCTCGTTTCAGACGAGGATCAGCAAGAGTCAAATCCGCCCTTGAGCGCACCAGACAAGCTCTCGCGCACCCCGTGTTACGATTCTGTGAAATTTGAACAAAACGAAAAATCTAATGGCGGGAAATATGGTGCCGAAGGGGGGCTTTGAACCCCCACGGAGCTAAGCTCCACCGGATTTTGAGTCCGGCGCGTCTGCCTGTTCCACCACTCCGGCGCACATTGATCTGTGTAAGGATAGAAAATTCTGCGCATGAAATCAAGAGATACTAAAAGAAAGGGGGCCCGGATTTGGGCCCCCTACAAGAGCAGAATTGACTCTTAGAAGAAATACTGTGCGCTGAACCTGATGGTGTTGACCGTGCCGTCGCTGGTCACACCGTTCTGGGACAGCGTGGTCGAACCGAGGGTCTCCGTACTGGTAGCGTACAGGTTCCTCGCGTAGTGCGACTTGTACCAGGAATACTCGAGACCGACACGGATCGCGGGGTTAGGATCGTAAACCAGGTTCACGTGCCATTCCTGCTGATCCAACATTGCACCCGGGCTTGCCGCGATAGGATTGGCTACGAACACGCCGTTAACCAACGTTGCGCCCGCACCGGTGGTGTTGTTCGACGCGCCCGCACGTAGCGTGCTCAGATTCGTCTTGCTCTGGCCATAGTAGACGCCTGTCCAGAGGGTGTCCGTCCAGTACCACTGGAGCTGTGCCCATCCGCCGGTGGTAACCGGAGCGACATAGTCGGCATGCGGGTTCATAAGCTGGGTGTTTGCGTTAGCTGCAGTAGGCGCCCCGATATTGGTAGTGCCTGTAGGGGTATATAGAAGAGCCCTGTTGTACGCGTAGTTCGCAAGTTTGAAAGGCGGAGCGCCCGCGAACAGACGCATATCCTGGCCTGTGAATGCGGCCATTGCCAGGCCGAGAGAGTGGGCAAGTTTGCCGGGAGCCTTCTCGGGGATGATCGGGATAAAGCTCTTGAAGGTCACCATCCACATATTGACCGTGCTGGTGTCATAGCCATTGACGCTGACATAGTTGACACCCGCTATACCCACGTTCGAAACCGTGTTCAGCGTTGTTCCGGTGGTGCCGCCCTGCGTTGAGATATTTCCCACCGTGACCTAAGTCTGCCGGCTCAAGCGGTTTTTCCTGTCCCCAAATACCGCCAAGACCAAACTGCAGCATCCAGGGTCCGATCTTGCCGCATGCGTCGGTCTTGTACAGGAACTCGGTGAAGAACAGCGGCAGGTTGCTTCTCTGGAAGCCGTCATCGATCGTCGGGCCGCTTGCGAGCGAGCCGCCCGGCCAGCTGTTGATGGAATAGGGTGACATGATACCGCCGGTTATGGAGAATGTTTTTGTGGCCTGCCATACACCGTAAATCTGCTCGGCGAGGATGCCCTTGTTAAAGGAGCCGATCTCGTTGACGCCCAGCAAGCAGAAGCACGGCTGGTTGCCCGGCACGCTCCAGGTCCGGCCTGCGACGATGCTGAAGGTCGGCCAGTCGAACTTCATGAAGGCGTGTCTGAGGTTGAACAGACCGTAGTCCTCAACCGAGTTACGTGTCGTGGCTGATACTGAGTTCGAGGTCAAAGACCGGAAATCGCCTTCGATAAAGGCTGATGTCTTGGCGCCCCAGGTGTCAGGCCCTTTGACGAGGAAGTTCAGTCTTGACTCGCCGATGCCCCAGCTCGTGGCACCGTACTTGTCACGGGATGAGGTGTTCCGTGTCGCTTTGACGCTCTGCGTACGGTTATGTCCTGGTTGGAAGACTGGTCGGCATAGAAATAATCCAATTTCACCATACCGCCGATGGTGAGATCCCATCTGCTCGTCGCGCTTCCTGCGTAGCTCATAACAGGAAGGGCGAGCATCACAGCAACAAACAAAATGACTACTTTTTTCATGCTTCCTCCTTCTCCTGAATTTTAGATACGGTTGAGAACCTGTATCTACGGCAAATGTACGCTTCTCACCTCCTCTTCATTAAAGCTTTTTAATGTACTTATAACAGCGTGAATCCTGCCTGTCAAGAAAAAAATTAAAGAATTTTAATATACTATTCCCGACTCCCTTTACATCCTCCGGGAAAAGGAGTAAAAAGAAGGCAGCTTTCCGCCGTCAGCGTTCAGCAGTGAGCCAAAACAAACCATTTGAGGCGACTTGCTGTCCGGTGATGGTTTAAGAGGCAAACCGGTGAGAAAAGGAGCTGTTATGGACCGCATGGAGCCAAAGGAGAGGATGATACTGGCCCTCGATCTGGAACATTTTCACGAAGCCCAGAAACTGGTAAAAGAGTATAAGGACCACGTCGGCATGTTCAAGGTCGGCAAGCAGCTCTTTACGCATTGCGGCACCAAGATCATTGACTTTATCAAGATGAACAAGGCCAAAGTCTTTCTCGATCTCAAGTATCACGACATACCGAACACTGTTTCAAAGGCAGGCATAGAGGCCATGAAGCTTGGGGTGGACATGTTCAACGTACATGCATCGGGGGGACTCACCATGATGCAGGAGACACGCTCTGCCCTGTACGAAGCATCAAAAAAACTGGTCTTGGAGCGGCCGAAAATCATTGCGGTAACGGTGCTGACCAGTCTTGATGACACGGAATTGCAAAAGATAGGGCTCAACGTCACAGCGGCCGATTGGACCCGCAAGCTCACGCTGCTGACAAAAGAAGCAGGGCTGGACGGTGTCGTAGCCTCCGGCCATGACATCGAGACTATCCGGTCGCTCTGCGGAAAAGAATTCATCATAGTTACCCCCGGGGTTCGGGTCGGGGGCAACAAGGACGACCAAAAAAGAACGATAACCCCGGCGGAAGCCGTCAAGAAAGGTGCAACCTATATTGTTCTGGGCAGAACAGTCCTTGCGGCAAAGAATCCCAAGGATACTTTGAAGCAGATCGAAGAGGAGATAGGACGTGCTTCTTCTGGATGACAGGAACAGCATCCTCGAGGTCTTACGCGTCAACCCCGGGCAGGCAAAAAGAATATGGATAGAGGCGGGCTACGAGCGGGCAGCAGACAAGCTGATACAGGAAGCGAGGAGTGCGGGCGTCTCTTTCCGTGTGCTGCCCCGCGAAGAGTTCGCCAGGCGGTTCAGGGGGAACCGGTCTCACATCTGCCTCGAGAGAGAAGCCTTCTCCTATCGCGAGCCTGATAGCCTGATACGGGAGATAACCTCTCTGCGAAACCCTTTTCTTGGCGCCTTCGACGGGATATCAGATCCCCAGAACCTGGGGAATGCGCTTCGCTCAGCGGCCTGCTTCAGCATGGACGCGATCATTCTCCCGAAAGACAGATCATGCGGTGTTACCGAGACAGTGAGCAGCATTGCCAGAGGTGCAACCGAGCACGTTGCGGTCACGCAGGTAACCAACTTGGCGAGATACCTCGAAGCAATCAAGAAAGAGAATGTATTCTGTTTCGGCCTCGATGAGCGCGGAGAAAAACCCATCTGGGAGCTTGACCTGACCATTCCGATATGCCTGGTATTCGGAAGGGAGGAAGGCATGCGACGGCTCACCCGCGATACCTGCGACGAGATCGTCCGGATCCCTGCGGCGCCAAATTTCCCGAGCCTCAACGTTGCAACATCCTTCGCCATAGCAGCCTACGAAGTAGCGCGGCAGAGAGGCCAGCGATCAGCCGTCAGCTATCAGCAGTCAGCAAAAAACAAGCAGCCATAACAGCTGCTGTCGGACCGCCTTACCTTTCAGGCAACTCAGTCAGCCGAATTTATCCGGTCCTCGGACTGGATTCCGGCTTTCGCCGGAATGACGACAAGCATCCCTTGGCACTGACGAGCAGATGACTCTGGGCACAATCGTGAGTTGGGCGGCGCGGCGAATTTCGATGCATGGCGCGGGCGACGAAGCAACCAAGCCAGGCGCGAAAGGCGGCGTGCCGGTTAGCGGCGAAGGATAAAGCTCCAGGTGCGCGGAGGTCCGAGACGCGGCGGACGAAGGCGTACCTAGGGGTACGTCGAGGACAGACGCGGCGATGGCCGACAAAGCAGATGGACTTTAGCCACAGCCGCCTACGTTCTGTACGATGCGTTTATCTTTGATATAGTCGTACGTGAGATCCGTCGTGAACATGTCGTATGCGGCTTTTCCATCGTGAAGGTCGACGAGCACTTCAACCTCTTTTTTGTCCATTAATCGCTTAAGCTTCTCCTCGGAAAAGGGAACCTCCACGCCCCCCCGGGCCAAACATTCCCCCTGGATGACGATCTCCACCCGCTCCGGCCGTATGTCCACTCCGGCGTCGCCGGCCGCGGCAATGATCCTTCCCCAGTTCGGATCGCAGCCGAAAAATGCAGTCTTCACCAGCGGGGAGATGGAAATCCTGCGTGCAATCTTCTCTGCTATCTCCCTTTTCGGGGCACCGGCAACGGTGATGTGGATAACCTTGGTGGCCCCCTCCCCATCCCTGACGATCAGAAATGAAAGCTCTTTCATCAGGCCCAATAGTTTCCCTCTGAACAGGGCCATATCGGGCACAGCCTCTCCCCTGGCTCTCGAAAAAACCATCACCGTATCATTGGTGCTCGTGTCTCCGTCAACGCTCACCCTTTCGAAGCTTTCGCGACCCATAGCAGGGATCAGCTTTTTCATCTGCCCGGCCGGCACAACGCAATCGGTGAACAGGAAAGAGAGCATCGTGGCAAAAAGAGGATTGATCATGCCCGCACCCTTGGCAACTCCCGCAATGCTGCCGCCATTCTTGCCGGGGAGTGTGGCCTGCACGAGCTTAGGATACGTGTCAGTGGTCATTATAGCCTGTGCCAGCTGTTCTATATTCTTCTCTTTGAGACCTCTTTTGAGCTGCGGGA
This sequence comes from uncultured delta proteobacterium, assembly GCA_963825005.1. Classification (GTDB taxonomy): domain Bacteria; phylum Desulfobacterota; class Syntrophorhabdia; order Syntrophorhabdales; family WCHB1-27; genus JADGQN01. Next base: position 15,698 of record CAWGRP010000007.1, read on the forward strand.
TGGCGGCCATTATCTTTTCGACAGACAGCCTTTTCCCTATGACGCCCGTTGATGCAAAAAGGATTTCATCGTCCTTTATACCGAGACTGGAAGAGAGTGCACCGGCTATCCGGGCGAGATCACGCATACCTTCGATGCCCGTGCACGCATTGGCGCATCCGCTGTTGACAAGAAGCGCCCGGACATCGCCTTTCACTTTTTTCTTGTTGTAAAGGATATGGGCCGCCTTGACCCTGTTTCTCGTGTAGAGGGCGGTAACATGTGTGGGCTCTTCGAAATAGACGAGCCCGAGATCGAGCCCCGTCGGCTTTAATCCTGAAGCTACTGCGGAGAATACTATTCCTTTCAAGCCCTCACTGCCTCCCACAGAATAGTGCTGGTACCAACTTGCAAAGGTTCCAGTTCGTCACCCCGGCGTAAGCCGGGGTCCAGAAACTACTGCAAACACTGGATTCCGGCACCTGCCCCGGACTCCGATCCGGGGTTCGCCGGAATGACGGGAAGAGTCTGAAACATGTTCATCTATTTCCGCAAGTAGGTACGAGCTATTGTTTTTGAACGTGAACCGTGCGCCGTAGGCCTGTCTAGCCTCACTTTACCCCGCAACACTTCTTATACTTCTTGCCGCTGCCGCACGGGCAGGGATCATTCCTTCCTATCTTCTTGCTCTTGTCCTGCTCAGGCTCAGGCCCATCCGACCGGTTCATGAACATGACGGGCATTTCAGGTTTCTGGACAACCTGGACTTCCTGGCGCGCCGGCTGGATGGCAAACATTTTCCTCACCGTATCAACTTTTACGCGCTCCAGCATGTCGATGAATATCTCAAAGCTCTCCCGCTGGTATTCGCGAAGGGGGTCCTTCTGGCCATAGCCCCGAAGACCGATGCCTTCGCGTAAATGGTCGAGCGAGAGCAGATGCTCCTTCCAGTGCGCGTCAAGAGAACTCATTGCAATATACTGCTCGATGCTTCGAAGCGTCTCTACGCCAAAATCTTTCTCTTTACCGTCATACGCGGAAAGCACGTGGCTCTTCACTGCATCGAGCAGTCCCTGCTTCGTCATTGTTTTTATGTTCTGATGATCAAGGTCGAAGTGGAGGAAGAACGTCTCGAAAATCCTGTTCTTAAGGGATGGCAAATCCCACTCTTCGGGGTAGACCTTCTCGGGCGCGGCTTCGTCCACGAATTCCTCACAGAACTCTTCGACCATCTCGACGATGCGCTCTTTCATGTCACCGTCATGCAGCATCTCTTTGCGCATGCCGTAGACGGTTTCGCGCTGCTTGTTCATCACGTTGTCATACTCGAGGAGATATTTTCTTATTTCGAAGTTGTGCCCTTCCACCCTGGTCTGAGCGTTTTCTATCGCCTTGGAGATCAGCTTGTGCTCTATGGGCATATCTTCGTCCATACCGAGCTTCCCGAGAAGCGGCGATATTCTTTCAGAGCCGAAAATACGCATGATCTCATCTTCTAAAGAAACGTAAAATCGGGATGAACCGGGGTCTCCCTGCCGTCCGGCCCTTCCTCGAAGCTGATTGTCGATGCGCCGCGACTCGTGCCGCTCTGTGCCGAGTATATGTAACCCACCGAGCTTTATCACTGCTTCCTTTTCTTTTTCACAGATGCGCCGGGCTTCCTCCAACGCCTTCGGGTATTCTTCGGTGTCGTCTCTTCCTTTGGCCAGAGTCAGCGCAAGAAAGGACGGATTGCCGCCGAGCAGGATGTCGGTGCCCCTGCCTGCCATGTTGGTGGAGATGGTAACGGCCTTCAGACGGCCTGCCTGGGCGACGATCTCAGCCTCGCGCTCATGCTGCTTTGCGTTCAATATGTGGTGAGGGACGCCTCGCCGTTTGAGCATCTCAGCCAGCCGTTCCGACTTATCGATGGAAAGGGTTCCGACAAGCACCGGGCGGCCGGCCGCGTGCAATTCTTCGATCTCCTTGGCGGCAGCTTTGAATTTCTCCTTTTCCGTCCGATAGACCACGTCAGGATAATTGGTCCGGATAAGAGACCTGTTCGTCGGAATTACGACTACCTCGAGGTTATAGATCTTCTTGAACTCCAGCGCCTCTGTATCGGCGGTACCGGTCATGCCTGCGAGCTTCTTGTACATGCGGAAGAAGTTCTGGAACGTGACCGTGGCGAGCGTCTGGTTCTCCCTTTCTATTTTTACGTTCTCTTTGGCTTCCAAAGCCTGGTGGAGGCCGTCACTGAATCGTCTTCCCGGCATGAGCCTGCCGGTGAATTCATCGACGATTATGACCTTTCCATCCTTAACGATGTAATCAACATCGCGCGCAAAAAGCTCGTGGGCCTTCAAGGCCTGGTTGATGTGATGGAGAAAGTCGACATACTTGGGATCGTAGAGGTTATCGATCTTCAGGATCTTTTCGACACGCGCCACGCCCTCTTCCGTGAGATAGGCGCTCTTCGCCTTCTCATCGATCATGAAATCTTTCTCTTTTTTCAGCTGGTAGATGATCCGGTTGATCTTGTAATACTTGTCTGTCGATTCCTCCGCGGGCCCTGAAATGATGAGCGGGGTCCTCGCCTCGTCGATCAGGATGCTGTCGACTTCGTCGACGATGGCATAGTTGAACTCCCTCTGGGCGAACTCTTCCAGAGAGTATTTCATGTTGTCCCGCAAATAATCGAAGCCGAACTCGTTATTGGTACCGTAAGTCACGTCGCAGGCGTAGGCTATCTTGCGCTCTTCATCGTCGAGATCGTTAACGATGACACCGACACTCAGGCCCAGAAACTTGTAGACAGGGCCCATCCAGTCAGCGTCTCTTCTGGCGAGGTAGTCGTTCACGGTCACCACGTGGACACCGAGCCCGGTCAAAGCATTCAAGTAGACAGGCAGCGTAGCAACGAGTGTCTTGCCCTCGCCTGTGGCCATTTCGGCGATCTTTCCTTCGTGCAGAAAGATACCACCGACGAGCTGGGAGTCGAAGTGGCGCATATTCAGGATCCGGCGTGATACTTCCCGAACCGCGGCAAAAGCCTCGGGCAGGATGTGATCAAGCTCCTCTCCGTTTTCGAGACGCTCTTTGAAATGCGGGGTGAGCGCACGAAGCTCTTCATCGGTGAGGCCCTGCGTCTTCGATTCAAAGCTGTTCGCTGCCTCCACCAATGGCTGGATCCGCTTCAGCTCTCTCTCGTTTTTTGTTCCGACAATTTTCTTGAGAATGTTGCTAATCATGGGGAAATTTTACCACATGGCGGGCCGCAAGGCGCAAGGCGCGAAGAACGCGGGTCATGGGTCCTGGGTCATGAGGATCATGCGAAATAGCCAAAATCACGATTAATCCGCACTGCGTAGCCTGATTCCTGCATGTAATAGGTGTGCTGTACGACGAAAATTCGTAGCTCAGGCTAACGTGAGGATTTTGTGACGTGATCTATTTCGTGACCTCGGGACCCAGGACCCTTGCCCCGTGACCCTGTCTTTTAGTCGTGTGCTTCAGCCCAGTTACGGCCCGCTCCGAGTGAGACCTTGAGGGGTATCGCAAGCTCAAGGACGTGCTCCATCTCGTGTTTAACGAGTTCTTTCATCGCGGGAAGCTCCGCCTCTTTCACTTCAAAGACGAGTTCGTCATGTATCTGTATAATGAGGCGTGATGCCATCTTTTCTGCTTTCATTCTCTTATGAATCTTCACCATTGCCATTTTGATGATATCCGCTGCGGTACCTTGCAATGGTGTGTTTATAGCGGTCCTTTCGCCGAACTGTCGTACCGCCGTATCAGGATTACGGATTTCCGGTATGATCCTGATTCTTCCGAGGAGTGTCTTTACAAAGCCGAGTTCCCGCGCAAATTCCAGCGTGGCATCGATATACGCCTGGATGCCCTTATGGCGCTGGAAATAATCGTCGATATACATCTGCGCCTCCCTGGGCGACACACCAAGCTCCTTGGCCAGGCCAAAACCACTTATCCCGTAGACCACCCCGAAATTTATCACTTTTGCCGTTCTTCTCATTTCAGCAGTGACGCCTTCAGGGCCGACGCGAAAGACTTCCTGAGCGACACGCGAATGGATATCCTCGTCTTTGACGAAGGCCTGCAAAAGCAGCTCGTCTCTCGACATATGAGCAAGCACTCTCAACTCAATCTGCGAGTAATCGGCAGACAGCAGAAGAAAGCCGTCCTGGGCGACGAATGCCTCGCGTATCTTTCTTCCCTCATCGCCCCGTATCGGGATATTCTGTAAGTTAGGATCAGAACTGCTCAGCCTTCCTGTTGCTGCAACCATCTGGTTAAATGACGCGTGGATGCGCCCCGTCTCGCTGTTTATGAGCGTGGGTAGAACATCGATATACGTGTTCTTCAGTTTGCTTAAGGTCCGGTACTGGAGCACTTCGGAAGGCAGCGCATGCAGAGGCGCAAGTCTCTGCAATACCTCCGTGTCCGTGGAGTAGGACGTCTTTGTCTTCTTGATTATGGGAAGGTTCAGCTTATCAAAAAGGATGCGGCCGAGCTGCTGGGGCGAGTTGATATTGAACGTCTCGTCTGCCAGTTCGTAGATTCTCTTCACTATGGTGTTGAGCCGGTTGTCGAAATCTACGGAGAGCGCGAACAGCGCCTGCCTGTCAACCTTGACCCCGTGAAACTCCATGTCTGCAAGGACTTCGACAAGCGGCATCTCGACGTCCCGGAAGAGATCGAGGAGCCCTTCCTCTTCCATCCGGCTGAGTAGCACCTCGGCCAGGCCGTGAAGAAGAAAAGCGCGATCCTGCAGCAATTCCATCGGGCTTTGCCCGAAGGAAGCGGTGTCGAGGAACTCTTCCAGAAGTTCGTCAAGGGCGTACACTTTTCGCAACGGATTCAGGAGGTATGCGGCCAACATCGTGTCGATGCAGGGAACGCCCGGCTGCGGGTACCCGCTCGCATCGTCCTGCGGCAAATCTCTGTTGGCTTTCTTCGCCAGCACGAGGAGGGGCTTGAGCCCGTGCACTATCACCTGCTTTGCTGCGGTCATAACCTCCAACAGCTCCGGCTCAGCGTGCGAAAAAAAGACGGCCTCGCCGTCGGATGCCGCAAATTCGTTAAGGTAGACCTGGTATGATCCCTTTCCTCGCGAGATGGGCAGCCACCGACAGATGCTCTCTTTTCAGCTCTTCCAGCGCTCCTTCTTTCCATTCCTTCTTGCCGTCAGATTCTTTCTTCAGCTCACGGTAGAGGCTGGTGAACTCGAGTTCCCGATAAAGCCTTCGCAGGGTCTCGGTATCCTGCTCCTTCAGAGTAAGCTCTTCGAACGGCCGTTGCAGCGGCACATCCAGCCGGATAGTCGCAAGCTTCTTGCTCATGAACGCGTTATCCTTGTTAGCTTCCAATTTCGCTCTTACGACTTCACGTCCGACCTTGTCGATATTTTCATAGATCTGCTCAATCGTACCCAGCGTGCTCACCAGCTCGCGGGCCGTCTTTTCACCGATGCCCAGAACTCCCGGAATGTTATCCGATACGTCGCCGCAGAGCGCGAGAAAATCAGGAATATGCGAAGGCTTGACGCCGAATTTCTCCGTGACTTCCTGCTCTCCCAGGATAAGCCCCTTCATGCTGTCGAATACAAAAACATTTCCTGAAACGAACTGCATCATATCCTTATCGCCGGTTACGAGAAAGAGTTCGACATCTTGCTCTTTCATCCTTTCAACCAGCGTGCCGATCACGTCATCGGCCTCGAAACCCTCTTGTTCAATCACCGGAATGCCCATCGCTTCTATGATCTTCTTCACGTAAGGGATCTGGACAGGCATGTTAGCAGGCATCGGTCGCCGTGTCGCCTTGTACTCTTTAAAAATCTCTCCGCGAAAGGAAGGCACCTTCGAATCGAAAATTGCGATAACATCATCCGGCTTCTGTTCGTTGAACAGTTTCCTGAGCATGTTCGTGAATGCCAGGGTGGCGTTAGTCGGCAGACCCCTGGAATTGGCGAGGTACGGCGTCGCATGAAAAGCGCGGTAAAGATAAGAATGACCGTCGATAATAAAGATACGTTTCACGGGCGAACCGACGATGCGAGGAAGCGAGGAAGCGAGGAAGCGTACATGCTTATAATCTACCTTTTTGATATCTAATATAATTCAAGAGTTTCCTCCGCTCCTTCTCAATAAGTTCCGATACGTTTTGAATGTCTGTAATATACCCGAGTCGCTCGGCGATAATTACTTGAGTCTCCGCTTCATCACTTCATCGCATCCACATTGTACGAGCAGTATGGCTCTTCTTGCAGGACGTCGCCTTTGAGCTCCAGGGCACGCGCTCTGCAGCCGCCGCAGATCCTGAGATACTTGCAGGCTCCGCATTTGCCCTTATACCCGCGCAGATCGCGGATCGCACTGAAAACCGGAGAGCTTTCCCAGACCTTCTGCACGCCTTCTTTTCGCACATCGCCGGAAGCCATTTCGAGATAGCCGCACGGCTGCGCGATGCCCTGGTGGGAGATAAAAAGAAAGCTTTTACCCGCGAGACAGCCGGCGCTCTTGGGTGTATCGCCCTTTTCCTTCACGATGCGATAATAGTGCGGCGCGCACGTAACCTTCATCTCAAGCTCATTTTTTGTCTCTACTGCATAGAGCCAATGGAGCACATCTTCATACATCTTTGCATTGAGCTCTTCGCCCTTCAGCCCCTCACCTCTGCCCACGGGCACAAGAAGAAAAACGTGCCACGCCACAGCTCCGAGGCTTTTAATCAGTTCGTAGATCTCTCCGAGATGTTCAACGTTAAGGCGGGTCACCGTCGTATTGATCTGAAACGGCAGCCCGACCTTGTTGAGGATCTCAGATGCGTGCAGGACAGACGCGAAAGAACCGGAGACGCCACGGAACGTATCGTGACTTTCTGCGTCTTTGCCGTCGAGACTCATCGAGACGCGCATGATCCCTGTATCCTTCAGCCGCTGTGCCACCGGTTCTTCGACCAGCGTGCCGTTGACCGCAATGACCAGCCTGAGTCCTTTCTGGCGCCCGTATTCGATGATCTCAAAAATATCTTCTCTCAGCAGAGGCTCGCCGCCGGTGAGAATAATAGTGGGATTAGAGAAAGAGACAATGGAGTCTATGACGTTCTTGCATTCGGCCGTGGTCAGCTCGCCTTCAAAAGGACCGCAACTGGCGCTGGCACGGCAGTGCATACAGCTCAGGTTGCAGTTGCGGGTCAGCTCCCACGCAATCATCCTCAAAGGCGGCCCGCCCGCTCCCTGCGTTTGCTGTGTCTGTATTCCTGATGTCTCGTTTTTCATTGTTATCTGGACCCTGGACCCCGGCCCCTGGACCCTAGTAGGGCAGCCATTCTGCCAGGTCCTTTGCAAAGTACGTTATTATGATATCAGCACCTGCTCTCCGTATGGCAAGCGTCGACTCAAGCACAATTCTTTGATAGTCAAGGCAACCCATTGATGAGGCACTTTTTATCATCGTGTATTCGCCGCTCACCGAATAGGCAGCCAGGGGCCTGTTGATCTCGGCTCTGGCAAGAGCAAGTATATCGAGGTAGAAGAGTGCCGGCTTCACCATGATGATATCAGCCCCCTCTTCCACATCGAGCTGCATCTCTCGCAGCGCCTCCCTGCAGTTGGGCGGATCCATCTGGTAACTTCTTCGGTCACCGAACTGCGGTGTCGACTCCGCGACATCCCTGAAGGGACCGTAAAGGCCGGACGCATATTTTGCCGCGTAACTCATGATAGGAATGTGGCTGAACCCTTTTTCATCGAGGAGTTGCCGCACAGCCCTCACCCTCCCGTCCATCATGTCAGAGGGCGCAACCATATCAGCACCCGCCTCCACCTGCGCAAGCGCGGAGCGGGCGAGAATTTTCAGCGTCTCATCATTGTCGACATCCCCGTCCCTGATGATGCCGCAGTGGCCGTGACTCGTATATTCGCAGAGGCAGAGATCCGTAATCACGAGGATCTCCGAACCAAATCTTTTCTTGATTTCCCTGACAGCCTTCTGCACGATACCGTTCTCATCAAAAGCCCCGCTGCCAATCTCATCTTTCTTTTCCGGTATGCCGAAAAGGAGCACGGCCGGAAGCGACAGAGACTTCACCCGATCGATCTCCCCCAGGAGTCCCTCGATCGAAAACTGATGCACTCCAGGCATGGAGGGGATCGGAATGCGTTCTTCCGACATCTCCTTGACGAAGAGCGGATAGACGAGGTGGCGGCGCGAAAGCTCCGTTTCCTGGACCAGTCCTCGCAGCTTTTCATTTTTTCGCAGTCTTCTCGGCCGGTATTGGGGAAATCGCATCAGCGCACCTTTTTTGAGAATGGCGTTAAGCGTTCATTATAACATGAAAACGCGACCGAAATGGGGTAGAAGATCGGCTGTACGGCGTACGGCTTACTGGTTACTGCTCACGCTCACTGGTAACTGTCACCGGTCACTGATCACTGGTCACTGGCAACTGGTCCTTGCTCTCACCGCATCGCATTCAGGAAGGCAAGCAGCCCTAACACCATCACTATCGTGCCGGAGATCCGGTTTAACCACCGTATGGTATTCTGAGTCAATCTTGCATGGAGTAGGCTCACAATACCCGTGAGGAGGAACCACCAGAGCACTGCGCCGACCAGCACGCCGGTGACCAGGAGCGTCAGCGAAGGGTAGTCCAGATGGCTTAACGTGACCCCCAGACTTGTAAAAAGGGCAACAAAGAAGAGGATGGTCACGGGATTGATAAGAGTCAGGACAAACGTGGAGAGATACACATGGGCGAGGTCTCCGCTCGTCACCGCGCAGGTTTTCTCTACCGGCCTCGAAAGAAAGATCCTGAGTCCGAGAAATACAAGACCGCAGGCACCGACGAGACTTATCCAGAGGGCTTGTTCCTCGAGAAACTTCGAAACGAAGGTAAAACCGAAGCCCGCGATAACGCAAAAGAGCATGTCGGCAGTCGCTGCCCCGAGTCCTGAAACAAACCCGTACAATCTGCCTTGCGTCAGCGAACGGTTTATGCAGAGTAGTCCAATGGGTCCCAGAGGCGCGGAGACTGCCGCGCCTATAAGCAAACCCTTGAAGAAGAAGCTCGGATCCATGCTCTTAACGTGGCCCTTAAACGGGTAGACTCTATCAGACGGTTCGTCTCGTTGTCAACGTACAGACAAGATCGCTACGCGTGAAGCGGTCGTTCTCAGCCATCCTTGACACAACACCCCCTTTTTGCTATCGTGGTACGAAAACCGCAGGGCAAGCAGAACAAAATGCAAACAATAGAGATCGACAGTATCGACCGGGCCGATACGCGATTCTGCGTCTCATTTATCCTCGAAGATCAGGTATTGTTCAACTCAATCACCAGCTTCGGTATACGAATGCCTCTTCTGCTGCTCGATACCAAGCCCTACGTGGTGGTGACAGGATTCAAGAGGTTAGAAGCAGCGTGCAGGCTCGGGCTGAGGAGCGTTCCCTGCAGCATCAGGAACATGAACGAAAAGGATGCTTTGCTGGCAGCGCTCAATGACAATATAACGAGGCCCCTCAACATGGTGGAGGGAGCATCAGCGATAGACAAGATGTCCTGCCTGGGTTTCTCCACAGATGAGATTTACGCGATGATGAAGCTCTTGGGACATGAACCGCACGAGAAGCTGCTCGGAAATCTCCTGGAGATCGCCCGCACCGACAATCCTACAAAGGATTTCCTCGTCAAACAGAAGGCAAACATGACTCATGTAGAGCTGCTGCTCGGATTTAACAGCGCCGAGCGCAGCGCGATCATAACATTCCTCTCCCGCATGCACGTCACCTCGAGTCAACTCAGAGAAATTGTGCAGCTTCTTCTCCTGGTGAGGCTCAAGGAAGGAAGCATTTCCTTCGACGAGCATTCGCAGCTTGAAACAGCAGACGCAGTGAAGCTCTCGCTTAAGAAGAGAACTCACCCGGCACTGTCGGCCCTTGAGCAGCAACTGAAAACGATACTTGAGAAGACGTCCCTGCCGTCATCAATGTCAGTAAAGGTAGACCCCTTCTTCGAAAGAGAATGGATAGATATCGCTATCAGGGCACGCCACGTTGATGACGTCAAAGAAGCCGTAGCAAGCCTGGAGAGACTCGTCAGGAACGGCTCGCTGAGGAGCATTTTTGAACTTACCAGCGGTTCATAGCGAAACTAAGGGGAACCTCGTCCGGGGCTGTCCCGGAACAAGGAACCATATCTGCTGCGGTTACAAGACCATTGATCTCGTGGAGGGCTGTATCCTTTCCTGCTCGTACTGTATTCTCAGGGGTTACCTGAACGCACCGCACATCAAGGTTCACGATGATCTCCCTTACATACTGGCCCAGGTTGAACGAGAGATAGATGCAGAGAGCAACCATATCTTACGCTTTGGAACAGGAGAGCTGGGTGACAGCCTGGCGCTTGAAAGAAATCTCGGGCTGCACCGGCCGCTCGTTGAATTCTTCGGCCAGAAGAAACGGGCTCTATTGGAGCTTAAATCCAAATGGGCCTCTATCCGGCCGGTTCAGGATGTGCTCAATCCTTATACGATCGTCTCTTTTTCCCTTGCTCCCGAAAGGATCGTTGCACAGGAAGAGAAAAGAACAAGCCCTGTTGGCAAGCGCCTCAGGGTACTGAAACAGGTGCAAGAACTGGGTGGCTTCGTTGGCCTGCACTTCGATCCCATCATCATCTATCCCGGCTTTGAAGAAGACTACCGCTCGTTGATAGAGGAGATCGACAACACACTCGACTTAAAACGGGTGATCTGGGTGAGCATGGGACTCTTAAGGTTCATGCCGAAACTATACACAACCTTTCTTTTGGAGCAACGGCGTAACCTTCTGCACGGCGAATTTATCCGGGGTGAAGACGGTAAGTACCGTTATTTAAAAGCTGAGCGAATACGAGTCTACAAAATGGTTTACCAGTGGCTGAAGAAAAAAGAGGACCAGCTCTTCATCTATCTTTGCATGGAGCGTCCGGACGTATGGCGGCACGTGACAGGCATGGACCTCGCGACCACCGAAGGGCTTGTCGCACTCTTTGATGAGCGAGTAAAAAAATTCTGCGGAGGTGCCTTATGAGGTTTAAGGAAAAGGTCGTCTTCATTACGGGAGGAGCACGCGGGCTCGGAAAAGCGCTTGCGAAAGCATTCCTGGAAGAGGGCGCGTTTGTGGGTGTCAACGGAAGGAATAAAGAGAGCGTTGTCAGCTTTGAAAATGAATGCAAAGGCTCTCCGGCGCTCGCATTTCCGGCGGATATAAGCAACTACGAAGAGATGGAGGCTGTGCTGAAAAAAATTGTCGAAAGTTGGGGAAAAATTGATATACTCATACACAATGCCGGGATTGTGAATCCTCTCTCCCCGTCGGATAAGATCAAGAAAGAGGATTTTGACAGAACCATCGATGTCAATGTAAAAGGGGCCTTCTACGTGCTCCAGATCTTCGGCAGGAAGATGATAGAGCAGGGTTCCGGAAGGATCGTTAACATTTCATCACAGGTGTCGTTTTACGGAGAGAAGGGATTTCTGCCTTACACCATAAGCAAGGCCGCGTTGAACGTGATGACAACAACGCTTTCCTATGAGTGGTCAAAATACGGGGTGACTGTTTGCGCCCTGGCGCCCGGGTTCATCAAAGGCGGGATGAATGAAGCGCTGATTCGGAAACAGCAGTTCGTCGATCATCTTTCCGGCAGAAACCCGCTCGGCAGGATGGCGACCGTTGATGAGTTTGTCTCGACCGTGCTTTTCCTTGCTTCGGATCAGGCTCAGTATGTGAATGGAACAACAGTCGTGATGGATGGCGGCATGACAGGCTACACCAAAGAGCCGCTCCTCGACATGATTATGAAAGGCAAGTAAGTGGATATAGTCCCCTTTGTTGTGTTGACATTCAACTCGCGCTTCGTCATGCGCTGGGTGTGGGGCGGGCTGGTACTGCTTATCCCGGGTGTCAATTTCCTGTCTCTCGGCTATCTTACCAAGACTTCAAACCTTCTTATGATCGGCGGTATCGGACTGCCTACCTGGGATGAGCGTGGCGACATATGGAGGGACGGCGCGAGACTTTTCTACATTTTTATCCTTTATGAGGCCTTGCCCAGCTTTCTTTTTTCCTGCGGTTTTTTCCTGGCAGCATTCGGTAATTTCGTTACTGCTTTTCTGGGGGGGCTTCTCAAATGGGCCGCAGCCCTGACCTTCCTTGCCTGTTCTTTCTTTCTGCCATTCGGTTTTTGCGCTTTCGCTGAAAATAGGGAGGTCCGCAGCGCGTTCGAATTTGAGAAGATAGCGGTCGCAGTCAAAGAGGTGCTGGCCCACTACATATTGGGCTTCGCCATAACTGCAGTCTGCCTGTACGTCACCTACAAAATGCATCGTATCCCCTTCCTTTTCGGATTTGTGATCTCATCGATTCTTACCTATTATGTATTTCTTGTGGCCGCATACTACTTCACGCAATTATACCGAAAGACCAGCGTCTCCGCCGCAAAAACGGGTGAGTAGTTCGTTTCGCAACTCCGGATTCGAGGCAAGCCGGGCAGTTGTATAACAAGGCGGTTTTCTGTAGAATATACCCGCTACAGGTTTGTTGAAACGGATGAAAGGCAGCTAAACCCGGTAGTTAAGGGCGGTAGCCTGCCGAAAATACAGGAAAAATATGAAACAGGTTGAGGTTAAGGTTGAGAGAGAACAACAACAGATGGAGTGAAAGCTGACATTCCTAGCTTAACCTTCGCTTTAGTTCTTACCTAACCTGCTTTATCTCTTTCCTGTTTTTCCTCGGGGGTGAACTGAGTGACTAAGCGCGCACTTATAACAGGTATTACGGGGCAGGACGGCTCATACCTCGCAGAGTTCCTGCTGTCAAAGGGATACGAGGTCCACGGCCTCATCCGAAGGGCAAGCACTTTTAACACGGGGCGAATCGACCATATCTATACCGATCCCCACTCTCCTTCTACCAGGCTTTTCCTGCACTACGGGGATCTCTCGGACTCAGGACAGCTCGCCAACCTCATCTACAACATACAGCCCGAGGAAGTTTATCATCTCGCCGCTCAGAGCCACGTGAAAGTCAGCTTCGACATGCCGGAATATACCGGAGATTCGACGGCACTGGGAACGACTCGCCTGCTTGAAGCGATCCGCCGAAGCGGCATCAAGACAAAATATTATCAGGCCTCATCGTCAGAAATGTTCGGTGGAGCGCCGCCACCGCAAAGTGAGCAGACTCCGTTCCAGCCGAGAAGCCCTTATGCGGCGGCAAAGCTCTACGCCTACTGGATGACGGTTAACTACAGGGACGGTTACAATCTCTTTGCCTGCAACGGCATACTTTTCAACCACGAATCTCCTCGGCGAGGAGAAACATTTGTCACAAGAAAAATCACCAGAGCAGCGGCCGCCATACTGGCGGGTAAGCAGCAGAAGCTCTTTCTTGGGAATCTGAATGCGAAGAGGGACTGGGGCTTTGCGCCCGAGTATGTTGAGATGATGTGGCTGATGCTGAGTCAGGAAGCCGCTGATGACTACGTTGTCGGGACCGGAGAAAGCTATACCGTCCGCGAATTCGTCGACAAAACCTTTAACTATCTGGGCGTGGAACTGGAATGGCGCGGACAAGGCAAGGAGGAAAAGGGTATCGTGAAGAGCGCAGGAGACAGGTGCGCCGGCCGCTTGCGTCAGGGCGACACTATCGTGGAAGTTGACCCAAGGTATTTCAGGCCTACTGAAGTCGTCTTCCTGCAGGCTGACATTACCAAGGCGAAAGAGAAACTGGGCTGGGAACCGCGTGTCTCTTTCGATGAGCTTGTAAAGATCATGGCTGATTATGATGCCAGAATCGCGGGCATAGAGCCCCCGGGCGAAGGGATCAAGACCGCCGTTTGTAGAGGCTTCACCTATACCAACCATGACTTTGCCTTTTACGAAAACATCGGAGAGCGGTGCTAGACGCGACGGAAGCGGAGGAAGCGAGGAAGCGGAGAAGCGCGAAACAAGGCCAATACGAGGCCTCGTCTCTGAACATGATCGCGCTTCCGTAGCCGGCGATCGGTGATTAATGATCAACAAGGATGAAACGGTATTCGTTGCCGGTGGAACAGGCATGGTCGGAGCTGCCATTATCCGGAAGCTCCTCGCGTCCGGCTATACCAGCATCATCAGTAACTATCATGTTCGCAAGCCCACAACGGCTCTTTCTCAATCGGTCAGCTTTCTTCCCCTCGATCTGACACGCCAGAGAGAAACTGAACAGTTCTTCGAAGCAAAGCGGCCTCAACATGTGTATCTTGCCGCCGCAAAGGTGGGAGGCATTCTTGCCAACGAGACCTATCCCGCCCAATTCATTTATGAGAACATCACGATAGCCGGCAACGTAATCAACGCAGCATACAGATGCAGGGTAAAGAAACTTCTCAACCTTGGTTCCTCCTGCATCTATCCGAAATTCGCACCACAGCCCATGAAAGAGGAAGACCTCCTGACAGGCAGTCTCGAACCCACGAACGAGGCATACGCCATAGCGAAAATAGCCGCCATCAAGCTTTGCCGCTACTTCAACGAACAGTACGGCACCAATTTCATGTCTGCAATGCCGACCAACCTTTACGGGCCTCATGACAACTTTAACCTGGAAACAGCGCACGTCTTGCCGGCCCTCATCAGGAAATTCCATCTGGCAAAACTGCTGAGAGAAGGAGATTTCAAGTCACTCCGTTACGACCTGCGGCGATTTCCTCTGGGCTTCGGCCTTGATGAGAAGATACAATTCGATAACGACTCATCGATCGAATCGGTCCTGGAGTCGGCCGGCGTCGCGCGGAACTATGTCTTGCTCTGGGGCAGCGGTGAGCCGTACAGAGAATTCCTGCATGTGGATGATCTGGCGGCAGCCTGTGTGATGCTCGTTGAGGAGTATGATTATGACCAGACCGGTGAGTTTCTGAACGTAGGCGCGGGCCAGGACATGCCGATAAAAGAGCTCGCTCTCCTCGCGAAGAATACAGTCGGCTTTGAGGGCGAGATACGGCACGATGCAACAAAAAAGGACGGCATGCCCAGAAAGCTTCTGGACAGCAGCCGTGTCAGCAAATTGGGCTGGTCTCCTGCGATAGGTCTTGCCGAAGGGGTGCGCCAAACGCACGCATGGTATTGTCAACAGAAAATAACCGGTCAGATTCAATAAAGAGAGGTGGGGTCATGAAAGTCGTACTGCTTGCAGGCGGATTGGGCACGCGTCTGAGCGAAGAAACGGTCATCAAACCCAAGCCCATGGTCGAGATAGGGACAAAACCGATTCTCTGGCATATCATGAAGATCTATTCGGGCTGGGGCTTTAATGATTTCGTTATCTGCCTTGGCTACAAGGGTTATATAATAAAAGAGTTCTTCGCTAACTATATGATCCACCAATCCGATCTTACCATCGATTTGAGAACTAATACCTCGTTGATCCACAGCAACAATGCAGAGCCCTGGAGAATCACCCTCGTTGATACGGGTGAAAAGACCATGACCGGCGGCAGGCTTCTGCGTGTCAGGGATTACCTGAATAGCGGCACGTTCATGCTTACCTACGGCGATGGCGTGGCTGACCTGAATATCGAAAAGCTTCTCCAATTTCATCGCAGCCACGGAAAGCTTGCCACGGTGACTGCGGTCAGGCCTCCATCAAGATTCGGCGGTATGAGCATCAACGATGCGTGGGTGACAAATTTTATTGAGAAACCGCAGATCGGTGAGGGATGGATTAACGGCGGATTCTTTGTGCTGGAGCCGGGCGTACTCGATTACATCGCCGGCGATGAGACTCCCTTTGAAAAGGAGCCATTGGAACGGCTCGCCAGGGACGGTCAACTCGCGGCATTCAAGCATGAGAATTTCTGGCAATGCATGGACACGCTCAGAGACGTGACCAACCTCAATGACATGTGGGACTCCGGCGCCCCGCCCTGGAAACTCTGGTAGCGCATGGCTTCAGCAGCAGACATATTAAAGAAAGCCTACGGTGGGCGCCGTGTGCTCGTGACGGGGCACACCGGATTCAAGGGCTCCTGGCTCGCGATCTGGCTTAAACTTCTCGGCGCTGAGGTGATCGGATACGCGCTGGATCCGTACACGCCGATAGATAATTTCGTTTTGTCGGAGGTTGAAAAAGAGATCACAGACCTCCGTGGCGATGTCAGGGATTACGAAACTCTTTCCGCAGTTTTCAAGACGCATAAGCCGGATGTAGTCTTTCACCTCGCTGCTCAGGCGATTGTACGCGTCGGGTACGAAAACCCCAAAGAGACATATGATGTCAACGTGGGGGGAACGGTCAATCTTCTGGAAGCGTGCAGACAGGCCGATAGCGTCAGGACCATAGTCAATATCACGAGCGATAAATGTTATGAGAACAAGGAATGGGCCTGGGGCTACCGGGAGAATGATCCTGTGGGCGGTTACGATCCATACAGCTCCAGCAAAGGCTGCTCGGAACTCGTCACGTCTGCGTACAGGAACTCATTCTTTCAATGCAGACCACTTCAATACGCATGGAAAGGCGCTCGCATCGGTGAGAGCCGGCAATGTGATCGGCGGAGGAGACTGGGCAAAGGATCGCATCATACCTGATTGCATCCGTGCGCTGGAAGCCGGCAAAGCCATTCATGTCAGAAATCCTCATGCAGTGCGTCCCTGGCAGTTCGTGCTTGAACCTCTCAGCGGATATCTTCTTCTGGGTGCAAAAATGGGCGGCGACCCGCGCAAGTATGCTGGTGCCTGGAACTTCGGTCCCGATACCGGCTCACAGGTATCCGTTCGTGAGATTGTGGAACTTGTTCTGGAAAACTGGGGTTCGGGTACGTGGGAGACACCGGAGGTACATAGCCACCCGCATGAGGCCGGCCTTCTGGCGCTCGACATCAATAAGGCGCGTTACCACCTTGGGTGGCAACCTCGGTGGACCGCGGAACGGGCGGTCAAGGAGACTGTCGCCTGGTATAAACAGTACACGAAACATTCATCCCTCAATCGGTTCTGCGTCTCCCAGATTCAAAGCTATATGGAGGCTATGCGCGTAAATGACCTCTGAAGAAAAACAGATCAGAGAAGAGATTCTCGAACTTGTCAGGAAGTTTCATAGGGCCAGGTATCGTGATTCTGAATTCGTCCCCGGTAAGAGCATCGTGCGGTATGCGGGGCGCGTTTTTGACGAAAGAGAGATGGTGAACCTGGTGGATGCATCCCTCGACTTCTGGCTGACGGCTGGCCGTTACGCAGAAGAGTTCGAGTCGAGCTTCGCCGCCTATTTCGACGTCTCCGATGCGATTCTGGTCAATTCCGGCTCCTCGGCCAATCTCGTCGCGATGAGTACACTGACCTCACCCAAACTGGGCGAGCGGCAACTAAGGGCCGGCGATGAGGTGATTACCGCGGCAGCGGGTTTCCCTACAACGGTGGCTCCGATAGTGCAGAACCGTTTGATCCCCGTTTTTGTTGACGTCGAGGTCGGTACGTACAATGTGGCACCGAAAACAATCGCTGAAGCCATAGGCCCTGACACACGAGCCATTTTCCTGGCACACACTATGGGCAACCCTTGGGCGCTGGACGAAGTTATGGAACTGGCTGCCAAATATAATCTGTGGGTCATAGAAGACAACTGCGACGCATTGGGCAGCCAATACCAGGGAAAACTGACAGGCACGTTTGGCGATCTGGCAACCTGTTCTTTTTATCCCGCCCACCATATCACGATGGGTGAGGGAGGATGTGTAGTAACCACTTCCGAAGACCTGGCCCGGATCGCACGCTCCTTCCGGGACTGGGGAAGAGACTGCTACTGCAGCGGTGGTGAAAACAATACCTGCGGCAAGCGTTTCACCCAGCAGTTCGGCACTCTGCCGTATGGCTACGATCACAAGTATGTCTACTCGCATATTGGCTACAACCTCAAGGTCACCGACATGCAGGCAGCCATCGGCGTTGCCCAGCTCGACAAGCTGGAAGAGTTCATTGCGAGAAGGAAACAGCATCACGCTGATCTTTACGCAGGCTTGAAGCAATACGAAGAACGGATTGTCCTGCCTCAAGCGACACCGGGAAGCGACCCTTCCTGGTTCGGTTTTGTGATCACGGTCCGCGACAACGCGGGATTCAGTCGTAACCAGCTGACCGGCCATCTGGAACAGAACGGCATTGAAACGAGAAACCTTTTTTCAGGCAATGTGTCGAGACAACCGGCGTTCCTCGATGTGCCAAAGAGGCAGGTCGGTGACCTCAAGAACACCGATCACATCATGAATAACACCTTTTTCATCGGCGTATTCCCGGGGCTGAACAGGGATCAGATAGACTACGTCCTCGATATCTTTCAACAGTTCTTCCAGAGTCACTGAGCATGCCGACCCCTCTCAAACTCGCTGCACGTGTGCTTGAGGTCATCCAGCACGCCGATGACGTCAAATCCGTTGTATTACAGCCCGTAAAGCGGTGCCCGTCCTTTAAACCCGGACAGTTTCTTCATCTCGCGATCGATCCTTACGATCCCAGTTCCAACTGGCCTGATTCGCGGGTTTTTTCCATCGCCAGCTCTCCATTGCGCCGAGAGGAGCTTCGGATTATCTTTTCCGTAAAAGGGAAATTCACGAGGAGAATGTTCGACGAGATCAAGGAAGGCGGCGAAGTATACATCAAACTGCCGTATGGAAGCTTTACCTTTCCCGAAGATGATCGTCCACTGGTCATGGTTGCAGGCGGAACCGGGATAACACCCTTTTTGTCCTACCTGGAATATGCTGTTGACCGGGAAGTGAAACGGGAGATCGTGCTCTATCATGGCATCAGGGATCCGGGGCATCTCGTGTGCGCAGGACTCCTCAGTCGGTGCCACAAAACGCTCATTAATTTCAAATGTTACTGCTACCTGGAGAATGGCATCGACCTTGCACACATCACAGTGGCGGGAAGGGGGATCATACCGGTGGAACAGGTACTCTCGCAGAATCAAGACAAGCCTGATGCTCTCTTTTACCTGTCCGGACCCGTGGACATGGTAACACTATTCAAGAAGGCCATGGTGTCCGGGGGAATCTCCCAGAGCCGGGTATTGGTGGATGAATGGGAATGAAACAGGCTGCACACAGGACCATGCAGGTGTCTCAAAATCCGCTGGCACGTGACCTGGACCATATACTCGCTCACACCGAAGGCATATGGGACGCGCTTCGCGGCAAGCGGATATTCATTTCAGGCGGGACCGGCTTTTTCGGCAGCTGGTTTCTCGAGTCTTTTGCCTGGGCTCAAGACAAGCTGAATCTTGATGCGAAAGTGGTCGTCCTGACGCGCAACAAGGAAGCGTTCGCGATTAAGGCTCCCCACCTCGCTTCCCACAGAGCGATACGGTTTGTTAGGGGAGACGTCAGGGACTTTCGGACGCCGAAAGGAGAGTTCGAATACGTAATTCACGGCGCAGCCACCGGCCAGGAGACCAACGCTTCTAATCCACTCCTCGTGGTGGACACGATAGTGCAGGGAACCCGCACCATGTTGAAGTTTGCAAAAGAGAGCCAGGCCAAGCGGTTTCTTTTTATCAGCTCGGGGGCCGTATACGGAGAGCAGCCTCCGCACATAAGCCACATTCCGGAAAGCTACGTCGGTGCGCCTATGCCTCAGGACGCCCGGTCAAAATACGGGGCTTACGGGGAGGCCAAGAGGTTCGCCGAGGCTCTATGCTCAATCTACTATAACGAGTACGCCATCGAGACCACGGGGGCGCGGTGCTTCACTTTTGTGGGGCCTTACCTGCGACTGGATCTGGATTATGCGGTTGGGAACTTCATACGCGACGCGCTGCACGGCGGACCAATCACCATTACCGGTAATGGAGCACCCTTCCGTTCGTACCTGTATGCCGCTGACCTCGCGATATGGCTGTGGACTTTGCTCGTGAAAGGAAAAGCCGGTCAGGCTTACAACGTAGGCTCGGAACGAGCGGTCACCATCGGAGAACTGGCCGCGTCTGTTGCCGCGTGCTTCACACCACCCGTCAAGGTCACGATAATGAAAGAACCGTCACCTTTAAAACCAAAAGAGCAGTATGTACCATCGACAGCGAAGGCAAGACAGGAGTTCGGCCTGCGCACCTACATCGACCTTGAAGAGTCACTCCGCAGGACCATAGAGTGGTACCGCCACAATCCGGAATCACTATAGTTCACAGCTCACCAGATGGATGTCCCCTGGTATCTGGCCGGGAAGTTTCACAACCATAGCTCTGCCATCTGCTGTTTTTGCAATGCTTGACAAAGATACCCTCACATGTATAATTACAGTCGGTTATTAGGTACAGCCGGTCGCGGAGTCGGTCGGTTGCTGTTCGGCTTGCGACCAGCCTGATCACCGATCACGTTCGCAGTTCGTGTCCAGACAAAATGATTAAGCTCTCTGATTACATCTACACCTATCTCGCTCGTCAGGGCGTAAAGGATGTCTTTATGATTTCCGGCGGGGGCGCCATGCACCTCGTGGACTCTATTGGTAAGCAGCCGGGCCTTCGCTTCATCTGCCCGCACCATGAGCAGGCTGCTGCAATCGCAGCAGAAGGATACGCCAGAACCACTGGGCAGATGGCGGTTGTGACCGTGACGAGCGGTCCCGGGGGCACAAACACGCTGACAGGGGTGATCGGTCAGTGGCTTGACTCAATACCGGTGCTCTATCTGTCGGGTCAGGTAAAACAGGAGACGACCATAGAGTGCTGCCGGGAAACAGGCTTGCGGCAGGTGGGCGACCAGGAGATCAATATAGTCGATATAGTTCGCCCGGTGACAAAATACACGGCAATAATACAGGAGCCCGCTTCTGTGCGCTGGCATCTTGAGAAAGCAATCTATACAGCCACGTACGGCCGGCCGGGTCCGGTGTGGCTTGACGTGCCGCTCGACGTACAGGCAGCTATGATCGACGAGAACGCACTGGCAGGCTACGAACCGGAGAACTCGGGCGCAAGCGAAACGGATGCACGGCTTCGTTCTGATGTGGAGAAGGTCGTGGCGGCGCTGAGCGGCTCATCGCGACCCGTCTTTTTGGCCGGACAGGGCATACGCATATCCGGTTCGCAGGATCTGTTTCGCGCCCTGCTGGAGAAGATGGGAATACCGGTGCTTACGAGCTTCTGCGGCTTTGACCTGGTCCCGTCCGATCATCCGCTCTTTGTGGGTAGACCGGGGACCCTGGGCACGCGGTCCGGCAACTTCGCCCTTCAGAACGCCGATCTTCTTCTTGCAGTGGGCACGAGGAACAATATCCGACAGGTAAGTTACAACTGGGACTTATTCGCGCGCGCTGCTTATAAAATTATTGTCGACATCGATCCGGCAGAGCTCAAAAAGCCGACAGTGCATCCGGATCTGCCTATCCATGCGGATGCCGGCGCCTTTCTTCGCGAACTGGATCGTCAGCTTTCAACGGCCACGCTGCCTGACTGGCAGGAGTGGCTCGACTGGTGCATCGAAAGAAAGAGACGCTACCCGGTCCTGCTCCCCGAATACTGGCAGGTTAATAAGCCGGTCAATCCTTACTGCTTTATCGACACGCTTACCAATGTTCTTGGCGAAGGCGCGACGATTGTCGCGGGAAACGGCTCAGCATGCGTCAGCCTCTTTCAGTCGGGCATAGTCAAAGAAAGGCAACGCGTTTTCTGGAATTCCGGGTGCGCTTCCATGGGCTACGATTTGCCGGCAGCCGTCGGAGCATGTTTTGCGACAGGAAAACAGCCGGTGGTCTGTCTGGCCGGAGATGGAAGTCTCCAGATGAACATCCAGGAGCTTCAGACGGTGGCGTTTCATCGGTTGCCTATCAAACTGTTCGTGTTTAATAATGACGGCTACGTCTCGATCAGACAGACACAGAACACTTTTTTCGAGGGAAGACACGTCGGCTGTGACCCTGGGAGCGGAGTCGGTTTCCCGGATATCGTCAGGCTGGCTGAAGCTTACGGGTTAGATTCTGAAGTGATCGACGAGCATGGCTCCATGAAAGAGAAAATAGAACAGATCCTCAAGAATCCGGGCCCTGTGGTTTGCGATGTGCGCCTCTCACCCACACAGGTCTTCAGCCCGCGCGTGTCGTCCGAAAAGAAAGCTGACGGTAGAATTGTTTCCAAGCCTCTCGAGGACATGTATCCCTTTTTGCCGCGAGACGAGTTTCAGAGCAACATGCTCATCAGACCCATGGAAGAATAGAGAGTTAGGGGGTATTCATGAACAGAGTTGAAGAACGGATGGTTGACATCGTGAAGGAGCTGAAGGAGGTTTACGGCGCCTTGAGCATAAGGGCCGAATTCGAGGCCGAGGGGACCAAGCTTGAAGAGCTCCTACGACTCAAGGAAATCTGCATGGTCGCCGGCGTTGGGTTAACGCTGAAAATCGGCGGCTGCGAATCGATAAGAGACATGCTCGAAGCCAGGGTCGTCGGGGTCGACTACCTCGTCGCCCCCATGGTGGAGTCGGCGTATGCACTCCGAAAATATTTGCAGGCGGTGGCTAAAGTATTTCCTCCCGACGAAAAGGAGGCGATCGAAATCCTCTGCAACATTGAGACGGAAACCGCGTGCAAGAACCTTCCCGAAATGCTCACCATCCCCGAAATAGCAACGCTTCAAGGCATCGTGATCGAGAGAGTCGATCTCTCCTTTTCGCTCGGCCTCGATGAGACCGCCGTTGAGAATGAGAAGGTAAACCGTATCGTGGTCGATACGATAAGCGCTGCAAAAAAGAGCAGGAATCTCGTATGCACCATCGGTGGAGGCGTTTCAGCGCAGTCGCTTCCTTTTTTCGAAAGCATCCCGAAGGGATACCTTGACCGGTATGAGACGCGTAAGGTCTCTTTCGGCTGGCCCAGCGCGAAGAATGGACGTGACAAGGCGATATTGAAAGCGTTAGGGTTCGAGGTACTCTGGTTGAGAAATAAACTAAGCTACTACAACAACATTACGGCTTCGGACAGCCAGCGGATGCAGCTTATTGAACAGCGCTACTGGAAAGCGATAGACAACCTGATATAAAGAGATGGAGGAAGCAGAATGAATCTGACCGAAAAGAAGATGGTCGACCTCTTGAAGCAGCTGAAGCAGGAGTATGCGGTGGTGGGTGTCAAAGCAGAGTTCGAAGCTGAAGGCACACGCACCGAGGAATTGATGAGGCTCAAAGAGATCTGCCTGTCCTCACAGGTGTCGTTGACGCTCAAAATAGGCGGATGCGAGGCTGTGCGGGACATGTATGATGCGCGGTCAATAGGTGTCAACCACATGGTTGCGCCTATGGTGGAAACGCCCTTTTCGTTGAGGAAATATCTCAGAGCAGTTGACCTTGCTTTTCCAAAGGACGAACAGGATAAAGTGGAGTTCCTGATAAATGTTGAAACCTTGCTCGCAACGCAGATGTTCCCGGAGATGTTGAAAATACCGGAGATAGAAAAGCTGGACGGCATCGTCCTGGGAAGGGTCGATCTGGTAGGCTCCATGGGCCTTGACAGAAAAGCATGCAATAGCGAACGTGTCTTCACTATAACGAAAGAGGTTCTGGAGAAGGCCAAGGCAAGGAAGATGACCTGCGTCGTCGGCGGAGCTATCGCCGTTGATGCCCTGCCCTTTCTGAGGGAACTTCCCAAAGGCACTATAGACCGGTATGAAACGAGAAAGGTCTGCTTCTCATGCCCGGACGCACTTGGTGCGCAGGCGGAAAAAGGAATAGAGGCGGCAGTCGGATTTGAGTTGCTGTGGCTCAAGAACAAGAGGGACTACTACGCTTCAATCTCTTCGGAAGATGAACAGCGTATCGCGATGCTTGAACTCAGACATACACAAAAGAATAAGTAAGCAGCGCATCAGCAGGAGGCTTCAATAAAAGAGCGTACGGCACTCGTTACAGGCGCGTCCAGGGGGATCGGCCGGGCTATTGCAGAGCGGTTCAGCTACTACGGGGCAAAGGTGATCGCGCCCCATAGATCGGAACTGGACCTGCTTTCAAACGAGTCCATCGATATCTACCTGGCATCTTTGAAAGAGCCGGTAGACATCCTGGTTAATGACGCGGGAGTCAACAACATCGCGCCTTTTGAAGCCGTGACCGATGAGAATCTCGAGGAGACTCTCCAGATAAATCTCGTAGCTCCTTTTCGCCTTGCCAGGGCTCTCGTCCCTCGGATGACCAAGAAGGGTTACGGCAGGATTGTGAACATAAGCTCTGTTTGGAGCGTAGTGTCGAAGGGCGGACGGCTCCCGTACTCGATGAGCAAGTCGGGGCTCAGCGGATTGACCAGGACGCTCGCGGTGGAAGTCGCCCGGTTCAATGTTCTGGTCAACGGCGTGGCACCGGGGTTCGTGAACACCGAGCTCACGAACCAGAACAACAGCGAGCAGGACCTTGCCGCTATTCGCGCTATGATTCCCTCGGACCGATTAGCCGAACCTCGCGAAATAGCGGAGGTCGTCTCTTTCCTCTGCTCTTCGAAAAACACCTACATTACCGGGCAGACAATCGTCGTCGACGGAGGCTTCTCCATCCAATGATAAAACTGAAATCAAGCGTCCGTGATTATTATGTCCATTTTGAAGAGACACCTGACTTCGTCGCCGCATTCTCCTCAATTCCGCAGCACTGTTACGCAATAGATCGGAATGTCTGGCGGCTCCACTCGGATACATTACTCAAGACTATCGATCCGGAAAATATTCTTCTTCTTAATGCAGAAGAGGAACGCAAGTCCCTTGATACCGTTCTCGAGGTTTACAATTACCTTATAAAACACAGTGCAAAACGGAACATGACCCTCATATCCATCGGGGGAGGGATTATCCAGGATATCACGGGCTTTGCCTGCAACACGTTGTATAGAGGGATCAACTGGATATTTGTCCCCACGACTCTTCTTGCCCAAGCTGACAGCTGCATCGGCAGCAAGACCTCGCTTAACTATCTCCATCACAAGAACCTGATAGGTTCATTTTATCCTCCTTCTCACGTGCACATTCATATACCCTTTCTGGAAACTCTTGAAAGCGACTATTTTTTCAGTGGAATAGGCGAGGTGGTGAAGCTTGCCATCATCGGCGGAGAGGGCAGCATGCGGGAGATGGTTGATCTTCTTCCCCTGGCGACAAAGCGCACTCCGGATGCACTCGCTGCCTGCGTGCATCGGTCTCTGGCAATAAAACAGGCCTATATTGCCGAGGATGAGTTCGACACAGGACGACGCAACATGCTCAATTTCGGTCACTGCTTCGGCCACGCACTGGAGTCGGCATCCAATTTCGAAATACCCCACGGGCAGGCGGTGGTGATGGGCGTCATACTCGCCAACATAGTGGCCCGCGAAAGGGGACTGCTATCAAACAAACTCTTCACCTTCATGCTGGAGAAGCTTCTTCTCCCCAGTCTCGCCAGGAGACCGAAGGCCGCCCATTTTGATTCCAGCGCAGTCATCGCAGGAATGCAGCAGGATAAGAAGAGGGTCGGCAAGGGGCTCGCCTTGATCATGGTAAAGGATGGCTGCGAGATGGTAAAGGTAACCGACCTCGAACCATCGGAGGCTGCACGGGCGCTGTCGACGGCCGGCAGCCTGCTTGACTTGACCTGAGGTAGAAATTTTATTGCGTAGCACCACTTGAATAATCGACGGCTTCGATCCGGATAGAGCGGTATGGAAAAAATTAAAGAGGCCGTGAAGCTGCTGAAGTCATGCGTGGCCGACCCGCGGGTCGGGCTGCCGGAGGACCTGTTTCTCCTGGTCACGCAACTGACCCCGATGGTTAATGTCGATTTGCTGATTCAGGACAAGAAGAGGGGAACCTTGCTTACCTGGCGAGAAGATCCATATTACGAACCTGGCTGGCATGTTCCGGGCGGCATTGTGCGGTTGAAAGAAAAGATGGAAGAGAGAGTGAGAGCTGTGGCTCAGGATGAATTGGGAGCCACGGTGACGTTTGACCCAATACCCATCGCTGTTCGAGAAGTCATCCGTCCCGATCGCGAGACCAGGGGCCATTTCGTTTCTCTGCTCTTTCGCTGCACGCTCACGTCGCCTCCACAGGAAAGGTATGTTTACAGATCGGGAGATCCGATGCCGGGAGAGTGGGCATGGCATGCGAAGTGTCCTGAAAATATTATTCGGGTACATGAGATGTACCGTGGATTCATTGACAGGCCGTGATCAAATCCATAAGTAGAAGAATAGGAGCGTCGCCAGTTCGGATAGTCATATGAAGAAGCTGATATCGATCGTTGTGCCCGCCTACAATGAAGAAGCCAATGTTGAGGAACTCGCACGCCAGCTGCGGCTCGTGTTCGACGAGAACAGCCGCTATGATTTTGAGACAGTCTTTATCGAAAATGGTTCAACAGACGGGACGTACGAGAAGCTCCTCCGTATCCACGAATCTGACCCGAGATTCAAGATCGTGCGGCTTTCGCGAAACTTCCGGATGGACGGTGGCGTCACCGCCGGTTTGCAGTACGCAAGGGGAGATGCCGCTGTGATCATGACCGCTAATCTCCAGGACAAGCCCTCCACCATCACCGACTTCATAGCAAAATGGGAGGAGGGGTACGAGAATGTGTACGGCATAGTCAGGAGCAGACCAGGAAAGGGAATCCTGCGGCGCCTCAATTCCCAGCTCTTCTATTTTATCATCAACCGACTGACGGGCAGCCTCATCCCGAGAAACGTAAGCGACTTCAGGCTGATAGATAGAAGAGTCTACGCGGCGATCAACAGCATGGGCGAACGTAACAGGTTCATGAGAGGCATGTTCGCGTGGGTCGGCTTCCGTTCTATAGGCGTGGAGTACGAAAGGGCGCCGAGGTTTGCAGGCCGGTCGCACGCCCGATCTTTGCACGTCGTGCAGCTCGCGATCCAGGGCATCTTCGCTTTCTCCTACATGCCCATACGTTTTATTTCCGTGCTGGGCCTTCTTCTCTCGTGTGTATCGCTTGCCTACCTGCTTTTCACCGTGGCCAGGATCTTCGTCAAAGGCGTGCCCTTCGCCGGATACGGAACGATCGTCTCGTTGATTCTGCTCTTGTTCGGCATTCTCTTTTTCATCCTCGGCATTCTCGGACAGTACATGGCGCAGATTTACGAGGAAGTGAAACAAAGACCGAACTACGTGGTGGGGCAGGAGATCGGATTTGAGGGTAAGACGTCGTCCAAATGAGTCGGACATTGCTCATAGGGCAAAACGTAAAAGTAAAGTTTGTTATCATCGGCATATGGAACACCCTCTTTGGTTACGCTGTTTTCTTCGGCCTCGACACTCTATTTACACACCTCATGCTTACACGATATATCGCCTATTTATCTGCGATGGCCCTCAGTAACGTCCTGTCGATCATAAATGCATATGTCTTCCACAAGTACGTTACCTTCAAGTCGGAAGTTAAGGGTATGGGGATCATAAGAGAGTTCATCAGGTTCACAACCACATACGTAGTCGCCATTTGCCTGAGCCTGGCTCTCATGCCCGTTTTTGTCGAAATCCTGCAGTTCAACCCGAGGGTCGCTGCGGCTGTTGTCATGTTGATCTGTGTCGTCATCAGCTACGTGGGACATTCGCGATTCTCCTTCTCGTCTGCGTGCAAATCGGGCGCCTAATTCATTTATACTTGAACAGCAAGGGAGATAAGCGTGAGGACTACCTGTGAGAACGTTCCGAGGTTTACGAAGTGAGCGATAGACAGCTGATCAGCGTCGTCTGTGCTGCCTGGAATGAGAAAGAGAATATCGTCGAGTGCTGCGACGAGATCATCAGGGTCATGGAGACTTTGCCGGAGTATGACTTTGAGCTGATCGTCTGCGACAACGACTCAACGGACGGCACACTGGAGCTCCTTCGCACAATAGCGGAACGCGACAAACGGGTGAAAGTGATCGCCAACTCCAGAAACTTCGGGGCTGCGCGCTCTGCTTTTAACGGGCTTATGGCCACACGTGGCGATGCCGTTATATTCGCCATCTCGGCCGATCTTCAGGACCCGCCGTCGCTCATACCCAGATTTGTGAGCACGTGGAAAGAAGGGTACCAGGTCGTCTACGGGATCAGGACCAAACGTGAGGAGAGCTTCTTCCTTACCGGCATGCGCAAGCTGTACTACAAGCTGGTCCGGCGGGTGGCCGACTTCAATGTCCCTGTCGACGTGGGTGACTTCCAGCTTCTCGACAAGAAGGTTGTCGACGCGCTGAGACGCTTCGACGATTATTACCCTTACACGAGAGGCCTCATTGCTCAGTGCGGCTTCAAGTCAATAGGGATCGACTACACGCAGGTGGCGCGGAAGCGGGGCACGGCAAAGGGCAAGTTCTTCCTGCTTCTGGATATGGGCCTCAACGGCCTGATCTCGTTTACTAACTTACCGATGCGCATCTGCATGCTGGCAGGTCTCTTCATTGCAACCGCCAGCATTCTGTTCGCCTTTGTTCAGCTTTTTCTGCTGCTCTTCGTCACCAGGAGTCCTTCACCGCCCGGAATCCCAACCCTCATTGTCGCGCTCTTCTTCTTCTCAGGTGTGCAACTCTTCTTTCTTGGCGTGCTCGGGGAGTACATCAGCGCTATCCATTTCCAGGTGAGGAAACGGCCGCTAGTGATAGAGAATGAACGGATCAATTTTGACTGACAAAGAAAGGTTCGAACGCCAAGTCCATGGTTCGCCGCGTTGCCTTTCGGTGGGCCTCGTACGCGAACAGATGATAGACATTATCGTGCTCATCGTACTGGCGGGATTCGTCCTGTCCGCTTGTTTTCATTATTTCATGGGCGCGTATATGCACAAGGGTTACCCCTTCAATAGCTTCCTCTTTCGGCCCGGGGACAGGTTCATGGATTATTTCAACGGGCTCACATACGTAACAGAGGGTCATGGCGAGGGCATGAAGGGCATTTTTGGGTCGGCATACCTCCTATTCCGATTCGTTTACCTCATCTCCTTCAAGAATACCTATGTATCTTTCGTAGTCTACACCGCAACGATAGTCGTGTATCTGCTCTCCTACAACCTTAAGAATCTGCTATCGGGACCTTTCCCGAGAATGGCGCCGGTCAAGCTTGTGCGAAGCCTCTTCGTTTTGTCATTCCTATCCTATCCCTTGCTTTTTACCCTGGATAGAGGCAATGTCGAGGGCTTTGCTTTCATGCTGCTGTCGCTCTTCGTCTACTTTTTCTGCTCGAACAGGACAGGGATTAGCAGTCTCTTCCTCGCCGCGGCAGCGGCACTGAAGGTCTACCCCATCGTATTCATCATCCTCTATTTAGCAGAAAAAAAGTATAAAGAAGCCGCCATCTTCGTGGGCGCTTTGTTGGTCCTGTCAGCGTTCGCGTATGATGAAGCCCAAGGCTTTAGCTTTCATCTTCTTCGCTTGGTTGAAATAATTAAAGGCTCCGCAGACCCTGCCCAGCTATACAATGTTGTATTGGTGATAGGCAACGAGGGAGCAGCGTTTTCTTCGAGCGCTTACGGTGCGCTGAAGGCTGCGATTTACGGATGGGGTCCCCAGGACCCGGCTCCTCTTTTGATGAAGCTCTTCAGCACCTACTATTCAGTCTCTTTGCTGCTTTTCGCACTTATTGCACTTTATGTAATTATTGTTGAGAAGGAACTCTGGAAAAAAGTGGCAATCCTGACGCTCAGCATGATGGTATTCCCCTTTGTAACTGCCGATTACAGGCTTCTCAACTTGTATGTACCGATGTGGTTATTTCTCAATTCCGAGAAGAGAAGCGGAGAAGACCTCCTCTACTCGGTTCTTTTTGGGTTGCTTTTGATTCCCAAGGCATACTATTTTATAAGAGGGGATATAAGCATTTCAGTTATACTGAATCCCCTTATAATATTCGTTTTTCTGTTGAGCATGATTGCGATCGGACTGCGCAATGCCTCCGTAACTGATATCACGCAAAGTATGCGCGAACACCTGGCTGCTGCCCGAAACATATTCAGGTTGAGAAAGGCCGTTCCACAGAACAACACAGGGGCGTCTAATGCGAAACACCCACTCTTCTAAGATAAGTCCCCACAGGATGACATCCGTAAGTGAACCCTCCAGCAAACTCGGACTCCTGTCAATCATCGTGCCTGTCTTCAACGAGGAAAAGAATATACAGGCTCTTTTGAACAAGGTGCTGGATGTCATGCCGGTTGTGGGTTGCCCCTTCGAGGTGATCTTCATCAACGACGGGTCCACCGATGGGACCAAGCCTATTTTGGACGAATTGGCGAAAATGGATCACCGCGTAAAGGTGGCTCATTTCCGCAGAAATTACGGTCAGACTGCCGCATTGATGGCGGGAATCGATCTTTCTTCCGGCGATGTGCTCATACCCATGGACGGAGATCTCCAAAATGATCCTGAGGACATACCGCGACTGCTCGCCAAACTTGAGGAAGGTTATGACGTTTGCTCCGGCTGGCGCAAGAACCGCAAAGATCATGCCCTGAGACGCAACCTGCCCAGCCGCATCGCCAATTTCCTGATCTCCAGGATTTCCGGAGTTCATCTCCATGATTACGGCTGTTCCCTCAAGGCGTACAAGAAGGAGGTTATAAAAGGGGTCAAGCTGTATGGTGAGATGCACCGGTTCATTCCGATATATGCTTCCTGGGAGGGAGCCAAAGTCACAGAGATCCCGGTCACTCACCACCCGAGAACACAGGGTAAATCGAACTATGGGATTGAAAGGACGGTCAAAGTTCTCCTCGATCTCATCGTGGTCAAGTTCTTTGCGAAATACGCCCAGAAACCTATCTACGTCTTCGGCTTTTTCGGCATCCTGAACCTCATAATAGCCATGTGCGCCGCGGTTGCGAGCGTGAGCTATAAGATCTTCGAGGGTAAAGCTTTTATATCGACTCCCTTGCCCTTGCTCTTTGTGATGTGCAGCATAATGGGCATCATGTGCATCCTGATGGGCCTTATGGCCGAAGTCCTCGTGCGGACATATCACGAATCTCAAAGCAAACCTGTATATTTCGTCTCGGAATCACGTAACTTTGAAGAAAACTGAATATGTGCGGCATCTGCGGATTTGTCGGTAAAGGCGATTTGCAGGACCTGACGTCCATGACAAGAGTCATGGCACACCGGGGTCCTGACGCTGAAGGGTTATGGAGTGACCAAAAAAAGGCCGTATATCTTGGCCATCGAAGGCTCTCTATAATCGATCTGGCGGGCGGAAATCAGCCTATGTGGACCTCTGACGGAGCGCTCGGCGTGGTATTTAACGGCGAGATCTATAACCACGTTGAACTTCGTACAGCCCTGACTGAGGCAGGTCACCGATTTTCATCAGGCCATTCCGATACTGAAGTCCTGCTCCACGGCTACCGGGAATGGGGCAGCAGGTTACCGGAGAAACTAAATGGGATGTGGGCGTTTGCAATTTATGACCAGAGAAAGCAGGAGATCTTCATCAGTCGCGACCGCTTCGGCAAGAAACCGCTCTTCTATTCCCTCCAGAACGGAACATTTGTTTTCGCGTCTGAACTCAGCTCGCTTGTAAAACACCCGTCCATTACCGCAAACATCAACTCGATGAGCCTCAAGAAATATTTTGCCTACGGATATATCCCGGCTCCGTGGTCCCTTTATCGGAATATATTCAAGCTGCCGGGGGGATACAATCTCCTGCTGAGTCTGCACGAGATGAAGATCGAGAAGACAAAATACTGGGATCTTGTTCTGGAGCCTTTTGACAAGATACCGCGGGACCCGGAGGGCGAGTGGGGCGAGATCATTCGTGACCTTTTGCGGCGAGCCGTCAAGCGGCGGCTTATGTCGGATGTGCCACTGGGCATCTTCCTGAGCGGTGGCGTCGATTCTTCTGCCATAGCCTCTTTTGCGGTTTCTTCTGCCGGCGACAGGGTCAGGACATTCTCAATCGGTTTCGAGGAATCTTCCTTTGACGAATCGGCTTATTCCCGGCAGGTCGCATCCCTTCTCGGCACGGACCATACCCTCGAAGTTCTCTCTCTTGAGAGATCAAGCTCCCTGCTGAAAGATATTATCGGGAAATTGGACGAACCGATGGGCGACAGCTCGATTCTCCCGACCTTTTTGCTTTGCAGGGAGGCGCGAAAACAGGTCACGGTCGCTCTCGGCGGAGACGGCGGAGACGAGATGTTCGCAGGCTATGATCCTTTCAAGGCGCTCTACTGGGCTGAACTGTATGGCCGGATCATCCCGAAGCCTGTCCATACGGCCATTCGGATGATAATGGCACACCTGCCCTCCTCACATGGGTACATGAGCATTGACTTCAGGATAAAGCGGACTCTCCGGGGATTGAGTTACCCCCGTCGGCTCTGGAATGCGGTGTGGCTCGGCCCCCTTGAGCCCACGGACCTCGAGGAGCTGTTCCACGAACCCATCGACGTTGAAGAGGTGTACGCCGAGGCGATCGAACACTGGGAGAATTGCGCCCAGGAAAACCTTGCCGACAAGACACTTCAGTTCTACACAAAACTCTACATGCAGGATGACATCCTGGTCAAGGTAGACCGCGCCAGCATGATGAACTCTCTGGAGGTTCGCGCTCCTTTCCTCGATATCGAGCTCGTCGATTTTGTCCGGCGGATCCCCAACGCATATAAGTACAGGGGAGGAGAACCAAAATATATTCTCAAGAAAGCCCTCGAGCCGATACTCCCGAAAGATATCCTTTACCGCTCCAAGAGAGGTTTTGGAGTTCCGATCGGCAAATGGTTTCAGGAGGGAAGCCTCACTGTCAACGGCAGCGACAGCACTGGCCTGATGAATACCCACTTTTTGACGCGAATCGCTGAAGAGCACAGAAAGAACCGCCAGGATCACCGCGCGTGTCTATGGAATGCCTGGCTCCTGTCTCAATGGGGCGGGCTCTCCGCATAGTCGCTTGGCTGATGACACAACAACAGCTTCTGCGTTTGCCGCTTCGTGGAACAACCTTCCATCGGGTTCGGTCTATACCAGAGAGCAATTCGAGGACTGGTTCCTCCCATTGCACAAGCAGGATATTGAAGGGAAGAGGGTTCTGGAACTCGGCTGCGGAAACGGGAGCCTGATGGTTCACGTAGCGGCTTGGAACCCGTTATTCCTCGAGGGCGTAGACCTTGGCGATTCCGTGATTTCTGCGAGGCAGAACATGGATACAACCGGATTTAAGAGGTGGTCGGTTAAGCAGGCAGACCTCACCCAGTACCGGGGAGCAGGCTTCGAGGTGGTTTACTGCATAGGCGTTCTCCACCATCTTGATAATCCCAAAAGTGGTCTGGACGCAGTGATTGCCAACGTAGAACCCGGAGGGCGGTTTCACTGTTGGGTTTACGGCCGCGAGGGAAACTGGCTGATTGTGCGTGTCGTTGATCCCATCAGGCGAGTGGTCAGCAGCTTTCCATGGTGGGCAACAAAGTATCTGGTGGCCACGCCTCTGGTCGTGCCTTATTTCGTCTATGCGAAATTGCTGGCCATGCTTCCGCGCTGGCGCTGGCTGAAAAAAATGCCACTCTATGACTACAGCCTTTGGATTGCGAAGCGTGCTTTCAGTTTTTTCCGCCATGTTGCTTTTGATCAACTGGTGACTCCGCGCACCGTTTATCTGGATCGGGCCACTATCGATCGTTGGCTCGCCGAATCTCCCCGCGTCGATCCCGGCAGCGTCTACGTGGCGATGAGGAACGGCAACTCCTGGAAGTTCGGCGGCCGGGTCGTATGAATCTTTTGCTCGTCAATTATGAATATCCCCCGATCGGCGGTGGCGCAGGCAATGCGATGTTTTTTCTCGCGAAAGCCTTTTGCCGAAAGGGGATTAATACGGTGGTTTTGACATCCTCTTTTGCGCACGCAGCGGGCTATAGAAACGAGGATGGCGTCCACGTATACAGAGTCCCTGCTCTCAGAAAATCCGTCGACAGGGCGCGATTAATTGAAATGACGCTTTTCCCGCTTAGTGCGATTATTCGAGCAGGTCGCCTGGTACGAAAACACAAAATAGACAGAGTCATGGTCTACTTCACCCTGCCTTCAGGTCCGGTGGGATACTGGATAAAGAAGAGATGTGGAATTCCGTACATCATTCTTCTCAGGGGCGGAGATGTTCCCGGACACGTGCCTGAACTTGATACTCTTCATCGGGTTCTCAACCCGGTACGACGGTCCATACTGCGCAATGCATCAGCCATCATTGCCAACGACGCAGGATTGGCCAATCGATCGATGAGTGAAGACCCGTATCCTGTGAACGTCATACCCAACGGGGTTGATCCTGACTATTTTATTCCCGCAAAAAACGAACCGACAGCTGATGGATTTCGCATTCTGTTCGTTGGGCGATTCACTCGTGAGAAGAATCTCTTTCATCTCCTGGATCAGTATTCGAAGTTAAGATCAATCTTCACGGGAGGAGTGTCGCTGAGAATGGTGGGAGACGGACCTCAGATGACCAAGTTAAAACAGTATGCCGCTAAGACAGGCCTGGAGGGATGCGTGACGTGGTACGGATGGGTGCCAAAGGATCAGTTGAGAGAACTGTATGCGACATCGAGCTGTTTCGTGAATCCGTCATTCTATGAAGGCATGCCTAACGCGGTGCTGGAGGCCATGGCTAGCGGATTACCGGTAGTGGCAAGCGACATACCGGGAAACAGTACCCTGATAAAGGACGGCAGCAACGGATATACATTTGATCTGAATAAGCCTGATGGTTGTTTCGATGCGCTGACGAAAATGGTGCAAGACCCCGAGAGCGCCTCAGTAATGGGAGATCAGGGGAGAGAGAAGGCGGTGGATCATTTTTCCTGGGAGAGTATCGCAGAAAAATTCATAAGGGTACTCTCTTGAGCGAGCCCCTACTCCCCCTGTCCCGAATGATATCCTATCGAGCATGATACCGTAAAAATGAGAAGCGCCAAGATAATAGCCGTACTCATTGCCAAGGCTCTGCTGTCAGGCATTCTGGTTTTCCTTGTTCTTCGGAAAGTCAATTTCGTGGAGGTTATTTCTCGAGTCAGGAGCGTAGGGTGGTTCTTTCCGGGAGCGGCCTTCATGTGCTTTGTTACTTCCCTCTTTCTGGCAGCCCGTCGCTGGCAGGTACTTTCAGGGGGCCTGCTTTCCTACGCGCAGACCCTCAGATACAGTTGGATTGGAGTATTCTACAGCACAATTTTGCCCGGGATAGTTTCCGGTGATATAGCCAAAGGTGCCTCATTAGCACTCAAGAATAAGGATGCGCGTGTTGGAGAGTTGCCATTGTCGATAGCGATGGATAGAGCTGTCGGCCTTTACGCGCTGCTTGGTTTCTTTGTCTTAAGCTCTGCCGCTCTGGCTTTCAGGTCAGAGTTCTTGAGCCCCGACCTCAAACGGCTTGGTCTCTATGGATTTGCTGCCGGGGCTGCGCTACTGTTGCTTGTGGCATGCGGGGTGGGGCTGGCAGGGAAGCTGCTTGGGGAGCGTAAGGTGGGTGCGAATCCTTCAGGCAGGATGCGAAGCTTTTTGAGTCGGGCTTTTGATATGCTTCAGCTTTACCGGCGCCGCCCGAGTTTACTCCTTCAGGCTACGGGATACAGCGTGCTTATACACTGCATGGGCATGATGTCGTTCTACCTTGTGATCAGGGCGCTTGGCGTAGATTGTCATGTGATGGAGGTGGTCGTCTTTTACTCCATACTTGCCGTGCTGGTTTCACTACCTGTCACCATATCCGGCCTTGGTTTGCGAGACTGGTTTTCTCTCGGTTTTTTCCAGTCGATGTGGGGCGATGGGCAGGCGGGGGTGGCCTTTGCCTGGTTGGCGCTTGCGCTCATGATGGTGGCGGCCATGGTAGGAGGCATCGTTCAAGTCGCGGACCTTTTCGCATGGAAATCACCCCGAAGGAGTTCCGAGTGCCGATCTGGTTGCGGTAACGGCGCTGGTCTTCAGCAGTGATGTGACGCCTTATGGTAAAGGACTACTTTTACCGGCTGCTTAACCGCTATTTTGCTGTTTTCATTCGCCCCGGCGATCGGGCATTGTATGTTGACCCGCGCCCTGGTCTGTTGAATCAACTCCCTCTTACTTCTGAGGCCTGGGTCCTGAACACCCGTCGGTCCATTCCTCAAAGTGGATGCAGGTTCCTCACTTTCGAAGAAGCGCAACAGCATTCATGGGATTATATCGTCTTGAACGGCAATCTCCATTACGAGAAGGACATCCTTGTCTTCTTGAAAGATTTCCGGGCGCTCTGTCGGGCAGACACAAGAGTTCTGGTTACTCATTATAGTGCTCTCTGGAAGCCCGCATCCCGAATAGCCGAACTGCTGGGATTGCGCGAAGTAACAGGCTCTGTAAACTGGATAACACACGAAGACATGACCAATTTTGCGCGTTTATCCGGGTTCGATATCGTTTCGCGATCCCTTCGGATTCTGATGCCGGTGTGGCTTCCGGTCGCAGGAGGCTGGATCAATCGATGGCTGGCCCAGTGTCCCGGGCTGCGAATGCTGGACTTGGTCAATTTGGTCGTGTTTCGCCCTGCCACGGGCTTGACGCCAATAACGAAAGTCAACCCCTCAGTCTCGGTAGTTATACCGGCCCGCAATGAGGCGGGCAACATCGAAGCGGCATTCCAACGGTTGCCTATCATGGGTCCGCATGATGAAATTATCTTTGTTGAAGGCAACTCAACCGACCACACGTGGGCCGAAATTGAGCGCTGCGCCGCTAAATATCGTGAGACCGACACTCGCACTATCAAGTTTCTCAAGCAGGACGGAAAAGGGAAGAAAGATGCGGTTTATAAAGGATTTGCGGCTGCCGAGAACGAAGTGCTGATGATCCTGGATGCCGATCTCACGGTCCCGCCCGAGGATTTGCCCAAGTTTTACGCCGCCCTGATAGAGGGGCACGGGGAGTTCATCAACGGTAGCCGCCTGGTGTACGAAATGCAGGATCAAGCCATGCGTTTTCTAAACATGGTGGCTAACAAATTCTTTGCATGGGCCTTTTCCCTGGTTCTGGGCCAGGGGCTGCGCGACACACTGTGCGGCACCAAGGTGTTCACCAGAGACGCCTACGATCGTATCACATCACATCGCGACTACTTTGGCGATTTTGATCCGTACGGCGATTTTGATTTGATCTTCGGTGCAGCTCGGCTCAATTTGAAGATTGTCGAGGTGCCGGTCCGATACAAGGCCCGTACTTACGGTGCTACAAACATTAATCGGTTCCGCGATGGCCTGATCCTGCTGCGGATGCTCTGGTTTGGAGCGCGCAAGCTGAAGTTCCTATGATACAACGTGCAGCGAAAACTGGGATGATGAGGGCTTCGATGGGTTCGAAGATAGATAATGAAATTGAGCACGGACGCTTTCTGAGCGCGGGCGATACGGAATTGGTATGGGGTTGGGGCACCCCTGCAGGGCGCCTGCGGGCGGAACGACGCGGCCGTATGATCGCGGACGGCGCACGGCTGAAGTCCGGAATGAGCGTGCTCGAAATCGGGTGCGGTACCGGATTGTTTACCAAAATGTTTGCACAATATGGGGCTTCTATCACTGCGGTGGATTTATCTCCCGATCTGCTGGTCAAGGCACAAGCTCTCAACCTGTCACCGGATAAGGTGCGGTTTCTTGAAAAGCCTTTTGAAGAGTGCTCCGTAGATGGTCCATTTGATGCCATCATCGGGTCATCGGTCCTGCACCACCTTGACGTGAAGACCGCTCTGAACAAAATATTCGATCTGCTGCGTCCCGGGGGGCGTTTGGTGTTCGCCGAGCCTAATATGGCAAATCCGCAAGTATTTTTGGAGCGCCATTTCCGGCGTTTCTTTCCGTATGTGTCCCCGGATGAAACCGCCTTCTTGCGTCGGTCGCTGAAGAAGCAACTAGAGAGGGCCGGGTTTGTAGACACAAGGATAACGCCGTTCGACTGGCTGCACCCGTGCCTTCCAAAGGGCCTGATCAAGACAGGCCAAGTGACGGGTACGATTCTGGAGAAAACTCCGATCATCAGGGGGTTCGCGGGCTCCCTATTGATTATCGGTACCCGTCCAATTGGTTGCGAGCACAAAAGGCCGTGAGTACCACGCTCGACGATCCTGCCACGACTTTAGAGCGCGGCTCCGTTATCCGCTGCAAACGTCTATTGCGGGCATTCTATACGGACTGTTATGAGTATTTTCGAGACTCTTCCAAAGATGTGCCTCCGGGTGTCAAGCTGGAACTGGGCAGCGGCGCCGGTTTCATCAAGGAGGTAATACCGGACGTCATTACCTCGGAGTTTCTTCCACTCCCCACGGTGGATAAGGTATGCAGCGCTTTGGATTTGCCCTTTCCGGACCGCTCACTGTCCGCTCTGTTCTTGCTGGATGTTCTCCATCATCTGCCTGACGTGAATCGTTTTTTCAAGGAATTAAACCGCTGTCTGCTTCCGGGTGGCGTAGTCGCCATGGTCGAGCCCGCCAACACAGTCTGGTCGCGATTTGTCTATGGTCTATTTCACCACGAGCCGTTCGATCCAACAGCCCGTGACTGGAGACTACCGCCCGGTGGACCTTTATCTATGGCCAATGTAGCGTTGCCCTGGATTGTCTTTTGTCGGGACCGCACGAAGTACGACCAGGAATATCCCGACCTTGAAGTGGTCAAAATTGAATGTTTCGGACCCATTATGTACGCATTGAGTGGCGGTTTCTCTCACCGGCAGATGCTTCCGGGTTGGCTTTACCCTGCCGTGCGCTGTGGAGAGAAGTTAATAAACCCTTTGAACGATTGGTTCGGTATGTTTATGAAGATCAAGATCAAACGCCGATATGATTCACCGGATAAAGAGTCGGCGAGCGATGTCAGCGCATAAACCGTCATATTTTGAAACATCCACCGAATCCAAAGGATGTTGGTGGATCTCTGGAATTATTACTTCCAGAAAGAGTCGACTGTGGTAACCTGGTCAGCTGAGAACTGGAAGCGGCTGTCGGTTGAATGGATTGGTTTGCTTGCGCTACTGGCTGCTTTTATCTTCGCGCGCCTTCCGCTGTCTTCCGGCTATTTCGTGCCACTGTTCGCCTATGACTCAAGCACTTACTTTAGCCTGGCCCATGACATCAATACCCGAGTCTGGCCGATATTCGACGAGCGCACGCCCGGCTATCCTCTGTTCCTGTGGGGAGCACTGACGGCCTTCGGAAGCATCAGGTCGGTTCTCATACTTCAGCACCTGGGGACGCTGGTTGCTGCCTGTCTGATCTATCTCTGTCTTGTCCGGCCCGGACGATTGTTGATTGCGCCGTTCGCCCTACTTGCCGCCCTGGGCATAGCATGTTCGCCCGAAGCACTATACTACAACATGTATCTCCTCCCCGAAAGTCTGTATGCGAATGCCCTGATGGCCACTTTGGCGGCCCTCATCTGGGGGTTCCAGACTGGTCGCTCGACGCCGTTCCTGTTTGCCTCACTGCTCATGGCGATCGCGGTCCTGCTTCGTCCGGCCGGAATGTTTCTGGTCGTGATTTATGGCATTACATTATTCGCAATCTGGCGGTTCAGATTCAGCAAGAGGTCTCTGCTTGCGTTCGCCCTTCTGTTCCCTATTGTGCTTCTTGGTCTGGCTGCATACAACAAAGCAACATTTGACCGTTTCACGGTCTCTCCCTGGGGCGCCGTGAACCTGCTCGGGGCGACGGCCACCTTCTGGGAGACGTCACCCCGGTATCCCTCGGAAGTGAACCGGGCCATCGAAAACGCCAGGCTAGGGGTGGACCAGAGAGACAGCGAGGTTCTCGTTGACAGCGTCGACCCGGCGGCACTGGTGCCGATCTATGCCAAATACTTCAATGCGCCGATACATCTCCTTAAAACTGCTCTGGGCACACGATATTCGTTCCGGCAGGAATTGTTGTACAAGATCAGCTTCGACGCCATTGCTGCCCACCCGCGAGCTTACGTCAAGTTCGTCCTGGCGAACTTCTGGCAGCTGATTTTTGCCGGCAACGATTGCACCACCAGTGATTACTATCAGTGGGTCGATTACGGATACGGGCTGACCTATGGCTCAGATTCGCCTGTCAGGCTCGATGCCGTGAAGTTGGGCATGCGTGAGTACATGTGGCGTGAATACTTTCGGCCTGTGCCGAACCCCAGATTTGCACTAACCGGTGAGCGACTTAACGGTCAGGCCGTTGCAAGGCGAATTTCGGACAGTGACTCGTTCAAGACCTACGAGGCTTTCCGCGAACGATACTACGACGTCACGTATAATGGCCGCCATTGGTTTTACCTTCTTTCAGGGCTTGGCGGTTTAGCCATGATGTTTCTTGTGCTGGGGAATCGGGAGACGCGCAAACGCGGCACCGTCGGCATACTCGCCGTGTTGTACGTGCTCGGGGCCGCCGGAACCGTCGCATTGGTGGAAGTAGCCCTTGACCGCTACATGTTCCCAACGAGGTTTATCTACTACTTGACTCCTGCACTCTTGATGTGGCTCGCGATCGGGAACCCGGCGGCCGCAAAGGCTGCCTTCGTCAATAGAGCGCCACGCGAAAGCCCCATCCCCCATGGTCATCCGACCGGTGCCGATACGATGTCCTCCGAGCTCAAATTCGCTTCCAATTACCATCGTTGGACAAATGATTGGATTGCACCTTACGTAGCTGGAAAAGTGCTCGACATTGGGGGGGGTACCGGAAATCACATCTCCCTCTTGCAAGACAACGAACTGGTTTCTATCGATCTATCGACAGAATGCATCGATGACCTAAAGAAGAAGTACGCGTTTCGCCGACACTGGGATTTCATGGTCGACGATATCACCGACCCGCAGTCTGTCGACCGTCTCGGTCGTGAAAGTTTCGATACGGTCCTATCGTGCAATGTATTCGAGCATTTAGAAGATGACCGGGCGGCTTTCATTCACGCCAGAGAACTACTCCGCGCGGGCGGACGGCTTATTCTGATTCTGCCGGCCCATGGTGCGCTGTACGGCGCTATGGACCGTCTCGCCGGACATTTTAGAAGGTACGATCGTGCTATGATGCGAGAACGGCTGCGCGACACGGGGTTCGCCGAAATGCACCTCCGTTATGTGAACATGGTCGGTGCGGTAGGATGGTTTGTGAACAATCGAATATTTTGCCACACTCACCTCTCGTCACCACCGATAAACCGGCAGATTCGGCTCTTCGACCGTTATCTCATTCCCTTGCTACGAACACTGGAAGGAAAGCGAAGTATGCCTTTCGGACAGTCCATCGTTTGCGTGGCAACTACTCGCGTGTCCGATCAACGATCGACTTGAACGCTGATATAACCATAGGGGATTCAAGATGATCCACTTCCCGGTGGTACGTCGTGCGTACATCGTGTATACGCTGATCGCGCTCGCCGCAGCCGCTTTTCTTTTCGGCGGGGTTTTCAGTTTTTTGGCTCCGTGCGGGAACTGGAATAATCTCCTGTTCGGCGCGAGGATGTGGGAAGAGGTTGACCCGGGCGGCTACTACCTCTCAAGCGCCCATGAACTATATCGTTCGCACGGCCACCCTTTGTATCCAGGGCATCCGGGATTGACCCTGCAAATTCTTCTGAACGCGTTGCAGGCCGCTTACTATGGCTTCGCCGCTCCTTCGGGCTTCGGCTTCACCACGTTTATTGCGAAGAATATCGCTCGCGCTTTCTTCCTTTCGAAGATGCTGATCACGGGGCTGCACGTCCTTTCATTCGTTTTGCTTTATCTGTTCGCTCTACGTCTTCTGCGCCGCGAGCGTGCCGCCCTGCTGTCTGTCCTCGGCTACGCGACATCTCTGCCAGTTGTCTATTATCTCTCCCGAATATCGGTAGAGCCGCTGATGGTAGTGTTCTTCCTCGCGTCATTCTTGTGCGTTTGGAGGAGCATCGATGGAGCGGAACGGCGCCTCAGGGGGCCTGCCGCGCTATGGGCGGCTCTGGCCGGAGCAGCGGCTGTTTGCGGGCTTATGACGAAGTTCCATCTGCTGTGGCCACTGCCGTTTTTATGCCTGGGTCATCTTTGGTGGGGCGACAGGTTTCCGTTTGTCGGCAGGATGATCGAGAGGAGCCACGCGCGGCTGTTCTCAATCATCGCTTTTGCCGTGGCGGCGCTTGCGACGTTTGCGCTCTTTTCCGCTCTGCTCGACTGGCGCGACTTTTTTGCCCTGTGGGAGGTCGGCGGCATGGACAGCGGCACGCTTTCAGGCGGCTTGACTGGTCTGGTCACTCGGCAAGCCGGCGTGTTGGCTGCAATAGCTGACGGCGTCCGGACGATGTCGCCGTCCGTTTATCTGCCTGACGCGACAAGGTCGGGAGCTTATTTTTTCTGCGAGATTCCCATGGTTGCCATTGCGGGACTCGGCGCAGTTCTTTTTTTCCGGCGTCAAAAAGCTCAAACGGCTCGCTGGCTTTGGCTCGGCGCGGGGGTCGGCTACTCGGTTCTGATCTGGGGCTACCGCTGTTTCGGCGTCAGTCACGACTTCCACGGCTTTCACTATCTGTTTGTGTTCACGATTCTCGCTGCGGTCTTTTTCGGCGAGGCGTCAGACATACTGCTTGAACGTCTGCGCCTGGGGTCCCTCACCAAGATCGTGGCTATCGCATTAGAGATCTTTCTGATACATCAGGCTGTTTTTTGGGGCGTGCTGAACAGCCGTCTCCATGACATCGCGTCCTATGAGAGCTTACGCGTATTGAATGAGGCCCTCGCTAGTGTGCACGGCAATCAGCGCGTCGCCGTAATAGGGATCGACCGAGCGACGGCCGTCGCGGCCCAAGGACTCGCGGTCCTGACGCCACAGATTCATTCCGCTCTGATCGAGGCGCTGACCGAGGATTATATCGCGGTCGATAGCAGGGACCTCGCGCGCTTAACAGCGTCTTCATCTCCAGGCGAACGGCCGATTGGTGCGCTCGTTTCAGTCATGAGTGTCAATGGAACCCCTACGGCGTTCGGTCCGTTTGAGCCGGGTCGTTGGCTCGCTGAAACAGCGCGCCGCTCATCAGAATGATCAAACCAAGCCGGCAGCAACCAAAGGATAATTTATGATTACCGTGGTAATCCCTGCCAAAAACGAAGAAAAAACGGTCGTCGAGACTATTTCGCAGGTTCGGGGCGCCCTGGAAGGAGTAGAGCATGAGATCATCGTCGTTGACGACGGGTCCC
Source organism: uncultured delta proteobacterium (assembly GCA_963825005.1). Lineage (GTDB taxonomy): Bacteria > Desulfobacterota > Syntrophorhabdia > Syntrophorhabdales > WCHB1-27 > JADGQN01. The sequence goes on from CAWGRP010000007.1 coordinate 58,815, forward strand.
AGGACGCAACCGCAGAATGTGCCCGGACTGCGACAGCCCGAGTCATATCGCATCCGCACAACCTGGGCTATGGAGGGGCTCTCAAAACAGGCATTCGGGCGGCAAACCACGACACGATTATCATTACTGACGCCGATGGCACGTACCCGAATGAGCAAATCCCACTGCTACTGAAAGAATACGAGAAGGGATTCGACATGGTGGTGGGTGCGCGCACTGGTCAGCATTATCGAGAATCCATCGTGAAAAGTCCTCTACGCATGATACTGAAGCTTTTAGTCGAGTACACGACGGGATCAAAAGTTCCGGATGTCAATTCTGGATTGCGCATATTTTCCAGACAAAAGACGCTCCCATATTTCAATCATCTTTGCAATACGTTCAGCTTCACTACTTCCCTGACCTTGGCATATATGATGAACAGTTTATTCGTCTCTTATGTACCGATCTCTTATCACATGCGTACCGGTACAACCAAGGTGCGTCTCTGGCGTGATTCCTTGCGTACGCTCCAATACATTATCGAAGCAATTATCTATTACAATCCAATCAAAATTTTTCTGCTTATGAGTGGCTTCATCATAGTTGGCTCTATCCTCAATCTAGGTCTGGCCATTTTCACAAAGCTCACGATTTTCTACTTCCTCGGTGTCGGTGGCATTCTGATGTCCATCCTGGTCTTTTGCCTGGGCCTGGTCGCTGTGCTACTACAGAAGATAATGACAAAACAGTAGAAGTTGAGGTTATACAGGTTAATTGGTCCTTTCCCTTCTGAATATTCTATGAAAGTGAACGTTCACAGGACGCGAATTATTGAATTAGACGGACTGCGAGGTGTGGCCATTGCCATGGTGTTCCTGTTCCATTTCACCGGCTGGATCTCCCTGCAATTTTCGCCTCAAATTCTCAAATATTTTTTCCTGGCGTTCTCCTTCGGCTGGGCTGGTGTCGACCTTTTCTTCGTGTTGTCGGGCTTTCTGATCACATCGATTCTGCTCGAGACGAAAGGCCGGCCTAACTATTTTCTCAACTTCTACGCGCGTCGAGCGCTGCGAATCTTGCCCGCTTATTATGGCTGCCTGATTGTGACATTCCTTATTCTTTACCTGGCCCCGGCTGCGCGCCAAGCATTTCATGACATATATCGGCTGCAGGCCTGGTATTGGATGTATATGCAGAATTGGCTGGTCGCAGCGTTTCAGAATCCGGCGCCTGATTTAGGCTTCCTCGGCCACTTCTGGTCACTGGCCGTGGAGGAACAGTTCTATCTGGTCTGGCCTCTGCTCGTCTATCTCCTCAAGCCTCGGCAGCTATTCGTGGCATGCATGTTCTTCATTGTTGCGTCACTCCTGGCAAGGATTTGTCTGACCGTCATTGACCCGAGCACTGCGGCCCAGCGGTTCATGTATCTCTCCACGGTCACGCGCGCCGACTGTCTATCCTTTGGTGCCGTGGTCGCCACTCTGGTCCACCTTAACGTAAGCGAAGCATTGTTGCGCAGGGTAATCCGCCTGGCGTTGCCGATCTCACTCCTGTGTCTTGCTATAGTCATAGTTTTCGACCCGCTGCACTCCATGTGGGGGAACCTTCCCATGGTCTCGGTCGGATTATCGGCTACCGGGTTGGCTTCAATGGGTCTATTGCTTCATGTAATAACGTCACCCTCCAGCCTCTTGCGGCGCAGGCCGCTACGTCTTATGGGTAAATACAGCTACGGCGTTTACCTTTACCATCTTCCCGTTATTGTGGCTACGGACTGGGTGCTGAAGGCGTTCGGAATTATGGGGGCCGCATATGCCGTCTGGTTCGGTTCATTGGTGCCGCTCGTCACCTTGAGCTTGGCGCTCGTGTCATGGCACTTCATGGAATCGCGCTTCCTTTCCCTCAAGGCCAGGTTCTCGTGACATGAACGTCTTGCTGATAAATCCGACGTATCATACCTTCTACTCCCTTGGTTTATCTTTTGGGGAACCATTGGGACTTGCCTATATTGCCGCAGTCATCGAACGTGATACCAAACATCATGTTGAAATAATTGATAGTGTCGGATTGTCTCACGATTTCGATAAGAAGAACGGTACGATGCGGATGGGCCTGCCTGCGAGAGAAGTGTTGGAGATGGTGAACGAAAGAGACCCCGACATAATCGGTGTTTCGCTGATTACTTCATTGTATGCGCAGGAGATTCTTGATTTCCTGAAAGAAATCAAAAGAATCAAACCGGGCGTCCCGCTCATGATAGGCGGAGCACATGCGACGCTTGAATGGAAACGGTGTATCAATGAGCCCTTCGTCGACATCATTGTCATGGGTGAGGGTGAGAACACCGTCGTCGAACTCCTTGAGAGTATTGAGACCCGGTCCGCGCTTGAATCCGTCAAAGGGATCGTTTTTAAAGACAAGAACGGAATACCAGTCAAAACAGAAGAGAGAGACCCAGCCGACATTGAAAGTCTCCCTTTTCCTGCCCGCCATCTTTTGCCCATGCAGAATTACCTCAAACATCGCCCGAGATATTATTATATGCGGCACCCTGTCGCCTCCATCATAACCAGTCGGGCCTGTCCTTTTAACTGTATCTTTTGCAGCACTGCCTTATTATGGGGAAAGAAATTCAGAGGAAACTCCCCGAAGAAGACTGTGGATGAAATAGAGTACTTGCGCAACGAATACGGTGTTCGCGAGTTCTTGATTAACGACGATAGTTTTGCCGCAAATCGGTCCCGTGTTGTTGGAATATGTGATGAGATTATAAACCGTGGGTTAGACATCCGTTACCAGATTCCACCGGGGATCAACCTTCATTTACTCGATGAAGAGTTGCTCATCAAATTCAAAAGAAGCGGTTTGTATATTCTTAACCCGCAGGTTGAAACAGGAAATCCTGAGACCATAAAATACATACGGAAACCAATCAATCTGACAAATGGTATCGAAATTATCGATAAAGCCAATCAAATTGGGTTTTGGACGAGGACAAATATTATTCTTGGATTTCCAAATGAGACAAGAGAAAATATCGAAACTACAATTCGATTTGTGGAAAAGCTCTGCGTTGATACAATCAATATCGTGTTACCCATCGCCTATGCGCACACGGACCTCGGCAAAGATTACATCAAATATGGGCTCATGGCTCCAGACCAGACTGCTGCCCGGACATGCGATTCGCTTCATTTCACAAAAGAGCAGTTGGAGGAATTTAGGCTTTCGGCTATCCGGCGGTTTAACAAAGCCCGGATGCGACGGTTTCTGAGTCTCAAGTACATCCTTACTAGATTTCTTCCCAAGATAAACGACACTGAGAAGCTTTGGCTCTTTCTACGTCGCATGTGGTTTGAGGTCTTTCAACGTTTTTATAAAAACATGTAATGCGATACTCAATGATAGCAGCGTCAGAAACTTACTCAACGACGCTCACACCAAGCCGGTCAAATTGCTGGACAGGACTTTTGGTGTCCCTCGCCCTTTACATCGGATTTTCGGCGCTTACGTTTGTGGCGATGGGTCCGCAACCGCCCTTGGGCGGGGATCACATCTCCTATATCAGATTGACCAACTCAATTCTGGTCGCAAGGCCGGCTGGTGACTACTGGAGGGAAATGAATTCCGTAAGGAACTTTGGCGTCCTTATGGCTTACCTCCATGCATATACCGGCTCACATGTGCTTTCGATGAGGATTATCCTTGCAGTGGCCACGGTCTTTTTTTTGTTTACGTTTGAGCTGTGGATGTCACTTTTTACTTCATCAAAATGGAAACGCGTGCTTTTTTCTATTCTGGCCGCATTTGCGGTTTCCTTTGGTGTTTCCTCGTGGGGCGTCACCGACTCCACCGCGCTACTAAGCCGGACCCTTGTGATGCCCCTTATCATCCTGGCGCTCTGGTTCTTCTGGCGATTTTATACCAGTTCGGTGAAGTATCTGGTATATTCGTTTCTGGTGCTTAGCTCACTGATCCATCTGAGTGCTTTCCATGTCATCGCCATTCTTCTCGTGCTGGAATGCTGGGATTTTGCCGTGCTTCGAAAGTGGAAACTTGATGCTCGTATCTTTTGGTTCTTTGGAGGCCTGGGTCTGTCTTGCCTGACACTTGTGGTATTGCAACATACCAGGCTTAGCACGAACAATGTGGCGGTGGCTGCCGCGATGTTCAAAGGAGAATTGGGCGGAACGACACCTGGCTACTTGATGACGTCCTGCAATGGCGTGGCACATTGAGCTCTCTCTGCGGCCATGGCGGAATATGCCCCTGCCTATCGTCAATGTAGCCAATATTGTTTCGTCATACGCCTTCATTTTTGTTTTGGCCGTTAGTGGATTCATTTTGCAGAGGAGCCGAGGATTGAGTCGGAACGATTGGCTGATGGTAGGGCTTTTTCTTAGTTCATTGGTAGCGTCATTTGGACCTCAGACGTTCCTGTGGTTCGTGAGGCCATTTATTCCTATTTACCCGATCAATTTCGAAGAAATTCGCGGCCTTTCCATGGTGATGGTCCCTTCGATCTACTTTATCTTCTGTCTATTTGAAAAAACCATCGAGTCAAGAGGACAGAAAAAAATCATGGGAGCAGTGTTGATCGTTATATGCTATTTGGCTTTACCCCTGTGCATGAAGTCCATGCCAGGCGAGGCGAGAGAGTATTTGCTGTCCGTGGCCGCAAGGACCGGCATCGTGAATGCACAGGATCCCTCTGCAGTAAGAAACGCACGGTCGGCTTTGGGGATTGGTGGCAGTAGCAATACCGGTCCTCTCTATTACTCCACCGAAAAACTCCGGGCATGGCTGGATGCGAATTGTCAGCCTTGGACCCGGGTGCTGACTAATCGAGACGACCTCTCTTTGCTAAACTTAATTCTTGTGGGCTCACGACAATCGATAGCCGTTGCTCCATCAAACCCCGTGGGTGTGGTCGATGAATTGTACGATAGCCAGAAGGCATTGAACAGCGGCAAGACAGAAGAGGTTGTCCGTGTGGCACAGAAGTACCATGCAGAACTGGCAGTGGTTCCATGGGTTGTTGCCGATGCAGCGTACAGGGATAGGTATTTTTCGGTCGTTCGTATTCCGCCTGTTGAACCGAATGGGTGATTCCGGATAACGATGCGAGTACTTCATGTTATGGATTCTTTGGGAAGGGGGGGCGCCGAGATAGTTGTCAAAGGCTTGCTGGAGCATCAGCAAGATTCCAAGGCATCTCTATACGTTTTGCGCTCCGTGAAAAATCCTATTCCTATTAAACATCCGGAAGTCGTTGTTAATGATTCGAAATCTCGCTTTTCTCTGATGCCGTTATTTGGTTTGCGGAGATGGCTCAAGGCCCATCCGGCAGACGTTCTGCATTGCCATCTCTTCAGGTCGCAGGTATTGGGCTGGTTGTTGAAAATCTTTTTCTTTCCCAACATTAAACTGGTATTTCACGAACATGGCCGTATTTTCGGGTCGGAGTTAGGCAGCGTCCTGGAGGACAGGCTCTATGTGACGTTTATCCGGATCGCATCTGCACGCGTGGATCGTTTCATCGCCATCTCCAGGGCAACCCAGAATCGGCTGATTACCCGCTCCCGTGTCCGGGCCGACAAGATTAGCGTGCTGTACAACTTCATTGATCCACTTTTTCACAGTACTGGCGCTTCCTCGGATGCAAGGTGGAAGCTTCGAGACGATGCTCGGAATCATACTGCTTCAGATTTCCGGGTCGGGTTTGCTGGTAGGCTGGTGGATCGCAAGGGCTGGCGAACCTTTTTGGACGCCGCGGATCATGTCATTAGAAAACTCCCCGGGTTCAAATTTCTGATTGCCGGCGACGGATCCGATAAACAGTTGGTTCTCGAAACGATCAAGAAGAAGAACCTGAACGAGCATATTATCTATATTGGCCAGGTGGAAGACATGAAGTCATTCTATAACGGATTGGATTGTCTGGTTGTACCGTCATTATGGGAGCCTCAAGGCCTGGTTGAAATCGAGGCTCAGGCTTCAGGTGTGCCGGTAATCGCCTCTAATACCGAAGCCTTGAATGAAATAATACAGGCCGCGCAGAATGGCCTTCTATTTGAACCCGGTGACGCTCGTGAATTGGCGGAAAAGATTCTCTTGCTCCAATCACAGCCAGGGCTTAGTGATAAACTCATAGCCGGGGGACTCGCCACATCGAAGCTATACGAAGTTTCGCGGTATGCATTTCAGTTGAGGAAGATATATGAGCGGTTGCAGCCCCGTTGAATCAATGACTGGTCACCATCAGCCCGAAAAGATGATAGACTCTCGCGACGAAATGGCGCAGATCTATGATTCGAAGCATCAAGAAATTTTTAATGATATCGAGCAGGAACGAATTAGAGAGATAATCGAAGACCTAATGGCCAACTCCTCCTGGTCAGGCGAAAGATTGGTGCTGGATTTCGGAGCGGGAACGGGAAACTTGACAAATTTTTTTCTGCGGAACAAGTGCGTGGTTAACGCTTGCGACGTTTCAAAGGTGTCGCTCGATATCTTGAAGCAAAAAATGGGGCCAGAGAGTGTCAACACGACCCTCCTTGCAGGGCATAATCTACCTTTTGCGGATCACGAGTTTGACATCACAGCCACCTATTCAGTCTTACACCATATTCCTGATTACCTTCACGCGGTGAAGGAGCTGATCCGAGTGCTGAAGCCCGGAGGTTTGCTTTATATAGATCACGAGTTCAACAGCAACCATTGGAAACCCAATCCTGTGCTCGCTGAGTATTACGCACTGACATCCTACGGTATTCTTGATCATTTGTCACGGATCGTGAGGCATGGAGACCTTTTCTCGTTGTCACTGTACAAAACTGCTCTAATCAAGCTGTTTGTGAACCGGCGCTATGAGAGGGAAGGCGACATCCACGTCTGGCCGGATGACCATGTGGACTGGGATCAAGTACTTGAGGTAATCTGCCGGCAGTGCGTTCTGGTCCGGAATGAAGATTACCTATTCTATAGGCCCAAAGGAGGCGCGCGAGTGTATAAGCGTTTCAGTAGCAGGTGCAATGATATGAAGTTCGTGATCGCTCGCAAACAGCCAGTATAAGAGAATTTGAAAGACGATCCGGGGAATGATAAGTGGCTTTTTTTGATCATTTTGCTCAAGGCAATCCCACGCAAGTCGGTGCCTGGCTTGAGAAACTCACCAAGCAACGGGAGCAGGCTTACATAAGCCGGTTCTTGAGTTCCAAGCACGCCGAAATCCTGGAAATTGGCCCGGGACAAGGCTTACTCGCCCAGCTCTTTATCGGCAAAGGTTTCTCGCAATTCGACGCTTCGGAGCCAAATCCTCTGATGAATTCACGATTACTTGATATGGGGGTAAGGACGGTGAGCAATTTCACGGTGCCGCCCATCCAAGCGCCGGACTGCTCCTACGACGCATTGATCGTAGCCGACGTTCTCGAACACTTGACTGATGTTGAGTCCGCGCAGGAGTTTGCTAAAGAGGCCCACAGAGTTCTGAGACCTGAAGGCATATTGGCGATCATCAGCCCGGACTGCGTTGACTGGGGAAGCGATTTTTTTAACTGTGATTTTACACACAATTTCGTAACCACCCTTCGGCGAGCCCGGCAACTGCTATACGACTCCGGGTTCCGGATCGAAGGCAGCCGTTACACTTACGGGCCCCTGACGGGAGTCGCTGGATTTATAGTGAGTCGATGCCTCAAGCTCTTGACATCTCTCGCGTCAGGAGCCCGAAGCGATGATGACAAGACCTACAAGTTGCGGCTGACCTTTCTGAGAAGGTTTACCATAGTAGGCATCAAGGGATGCTGAAAGTGCAGGGTATAGTAGAGAGCTTTTAGGCAAAGAAAGTCCTGCGGCATGGCCATCAATAAACTGAGGATCTAAAGCTTCATGCAGTTTGATTTCGGAAAAAACTGGTCAGACTTTTCCCGGGTTGCACTTTCCGAGGAAAAAGTATCGCAAGCCAGGAAAGACTTTGCCGCATTGTTTCACGGTATAGAACTCCGTGATCGTTCTTTCCTGGATATCGGATTCGGGCAAGGGCTCAGCCTTTTGATTGCGGCTGAGCAGGGAGCGCGGGCAGTGGGATGCGATATAAACTTCACGTGCCATGACGTAATAAAGAAAAATAGTATCTATTTTCCCAATGCGAATATCTCGAAGAAGGATCTCGTGGTCGGTTCAATACTGGATGAGAATACGATGAAGACCTTAGGCGAGATGGCACCGGATGGAAGCGGGCAGTACGATGTAATTCATACCTGGGGCGTGCTCCACCATACAGGAAACATGGAGAAGGCCATCAAAAATACCTGTTCTCTTGTCAAACCAGGGGGCGTACTCATACTGGCTATCTACAACAGGCATTGGACCAGTCCGGCCTGGCTGGTGATCAAATACTGTTACAACAGAATTCCTTTCTTGAGAAAACCTCTGGTAGTCATGCTCTATCCGATTATCTATCTTGCCAAGCTTGCTGCCACTCGCCGGAACCCAGCAAAACAGCAAAGAGGTATGGATTTTTATTTCGACGTCGTGGACTGGGTGGGCGGCTATCCTTACGAGTATGCCTCCGTGTCTGAGATTCACGATGCACTGAAGGAACAGGGTTTTTTGGCCGTAAGAACAATGAGAGCCCAGGTGCCTACGGGCTGCAACGAGTTCGTTTTCGTGCGAACCCGATAGATGATGATCCAGTCTACAAGAAGTATCCTTCTTATGTCGTTGGTCGCAGTTTTGCTGCTACTCACCTGCATGTATGAAGACGCCATACTATTCAAAAGGGCAAAAACGATAAAGATCCAAAACGTTGATTTCAAGGGTCCGGCTCAGGAACCTCGGTCTGCATCTGCGAAAGTCTTTCCTCAGGCTGATGACAATTTTACATTCAAAGCCGTGGACATACACCTCAAGATGAAGGTCCACTCGATTACAGACTTCAACAACGTGTTCCAGACCGCGCCGGCAAATCGCGGAATACGGCTGGAACTTTCCAAGCCCTCAACCTTGGCACTCGTCGTGGGCCATACTGGTCCGGAGGTACTCAAAGGTTTCGTCCTGACGAGATCTCTTGAACTCGACAAGTGGTATTCAGTGGATATAACGGTTACCCGGGACAAGAGGCTGAGGGTGTCACTCGGTGATAAGATCGTGGTCGATTCGCTTGAAAAAGACATCTATTTTACCGTTTCCGACATCGCGGTGGGCACTGGATTCAGCGGGACAAGACCATTTGATGGCATCATCGACAATTTTTCGATGACGGCTCGATTCTTCACGAAGAGCTACGACATGGAACGGATGCTCCTGACGTTGAGGATCATTCTCATATCGGGGCTCGTTGTGTTGATTCTGCTTTCCTTGCCCATCCCTCAGGCAGGTTTGAAGCCATCACTCACCATCGGTGTGGCCGGTGTGATCATTCTTATCGGTTTTGCATCAGCGGTTTTTTATCATTACAGCCAGGGTGTCTACCTTGGCCGGGAATACCCGTTCGACACGTTCCTTTCGAACACCGAATCCGCACGTCCACCGTTTTACTATTTCGTGACGAGCATGAGTTCAATTGATGGAGGCGCGCTAACACCGCCTTCCGGGTTCTTTTTAGGTCCGTTGTTCCCAAAAGGCTTTGCATTCATCATTTTTACACTGCTGCCTGTGATTGGCTTCGTCGGCTATAATTACCGGAAGGCTATGGCGTCGCTGCCCAAAGAGACGGGCAAACCGGAACTCTTCACACATGTGCTGATTTTTTCTTTGCTGACGTATCCTTTCCTCCTCGCGCTTGATAGAGGGAGCCCGGAGCTGCTCGTATTCCTGCTGTTGGCACTTTTTGCTCACTTTTTTGCACTGAAGAAGTTTCGGTCAAGTGCCTGCTTTCTTGCAGTTGCGGCTGCATTCAAGATATATCCCCTGGTATTCCTCGCGCTTTTTATCGTTCATAAGAAGCATAAGCAAGCGCTGCTCTCCGGTTTCCTGGCGGTATTGATAACCGGCGTGAGCTTTCTTTTTGCCGGCCAGTCGTTCGACCGGTGGCCGAGTGTCTCTGCCTTTACTGATCCCTCTATGTGGATTGATGTGAGTCCCAGGTCAGTGCTGCAATTCAACTCGAGTCTTTTTGGTGCTCTTCATTTTCTGAGTGTTTCACTATTCCAACTCTGGAGCACAAATCAACTGTTGATAACGTACCTGTGTGTTACTCCAATCCTCTTTCTTCTGCTAATCTATTATCTGGTGAAGCCTGAAGCGGAACCCTGGACGCAGTTTCTCTTCCTTTTCATTGCGACGCTTCTTTTGATGCCGGTGTCTCCTGATGATCGGTTGCTCCTGTTGCTTATTCCCTTCTGGTACTTTGCTCAGAGCCGAAATCCTTTAACGTCGGATGTCTTTTACGCGGTGTCTATCGCCGCGCTCTTAATCCCGGATCACTACCTTGTCGCCTATCAAGGCACGGACCAAGCGGGCTTTTTTTTCGCGAGCATCAGCGTTGTCTTGAATCCTCTCATCATGGTCACGATTCTGTCAAAAGGTGTAAGCGAAACCTTGAAGGCAAGAACAACCCCTCCAAATCTACCGTTGAATGACCGCCGCCTTCATGGATGAGCGCCTGACCGAGGCCACGGAACGCGCAAGCGGCTGTCTGGTCCGCTTACCATTCTTCAACGATCTCGCCCCTGATGACCAGCCGAAGGTGGTTGGCACCGTAAAGGATTTGCGGAGCATATGAAGGATATTTCGTCTCTCGTCGATCGTATGGGGACCAAAACAGTGGTCCTGACCGGGATCATCGCCCTGGTCGACATCATTCTCCTCGTACTTTTGATCGCATTCCAGGACCCCTTGGTTTATAAGTTTCCTCCCGAGAGAGAGATTCGGATAGCCTCGTTCGATAGTCGCGCTCACGGTACATCGGTGCCGCCGCCGGTCTCGGCTTCTCAGGAGGTGGTATCCTTCACGGATGCCACCATCCGGTTTGACATGAAACTGTCTTCGATATCGGGTTATGCAAACGTGTTTCAGACTGCGGGGGGGGACGATGGTATCCGTCTGGAAATCGCGGCCTCGAGGATCGCCTCCGTCATCGTAGGCCGCAAAGGGAGCCCGCAATTCAAGCTGCTCGCCCTCTCCACCGCACTGGAGCTCCACCGCTGGTATAGTGTACGCGTCGTAGCCGACCGGAACAAGCGGGTAAAGGTCTACCTGGATGACCAACTCGTCGCTGATGAGTCTGATGCCCAGTTCCGTTACGATGCATCTGACGTTGCGGTAGGCACCGGTTACAACAAGACCCACCCAATCGACGGGATGGTGCGCAACTTCACCATGTCCTTCCACCCGGCGGTGGAAAGCCCTTTCGCAAAGAAAGCCCTTGCCTCTGCGCGGGTTTTCCTGCTTCTCGTCCTCGTAACCCTCGGGAGTCTCTCGTTCGCTCTGTTCTTGCGTCGACACGAGGAGAAGCTGGGCATCTTTCTGGAATCCCTTTCGCTGCGAGGCTTACTGGAACGAACGGCCTGCAGGCTCAGACCGCGCTATCTCGTGCCGACAGCAGTAGTGGCGGCGGTGCTCCTGGCTCTCCTGTCCATCTATTCCGATCACCTGACGTTGCGAGAGATAAAGCACCATGAGCTCCGCGGGCTCGCCTATGACAGCAGGAGTTCCGACGAGAGCCTCAGGACGGTGAAACGTTACGAGGAGGCCGCTTCGGCGAAGCTCTCAGAGACGGACATCAGCTTCGAGATGAAAGCCTACCGCATATCCGGTTATGACAATGTCTTCCAGACGGCCCCCTTGAACGGGGGCGTCCGCATGGAGCTCGCCGAGCAGAATACGGCGGCGTTGGCGCTGGGCAGGCGCGGCAAACAAACGGCCTTCCTGGTACTGAGCGAAGCTATTCCTCTTAACGAGTGGTTCGCCGTTCGCATCCTGAAGGACCGGAAGCAGCGACTTCAGGTCTTCTTGAACGGTACCAGGGTGATCGACCTGGTTGACCCCGCATTGCACATCGACATCTCGGACATTGCCATAGGCACTGGCTACAGCCGGTCGCGCCCTTTTGATGGCGCTGTCCGCGCGTTCACTATGGATTACCGGCTCATCGACCGGCGCACCTCAGTTGTGGCCGCGGTGCGTGTGCTGAATATTCTCTGCATTGCGGTAATTCTGATCGCCCTAATTTTGCTGCTCTTTCAGCTGCTAACCCGCCCCCGTGGGGCGCCCTATCGGGAAGGCGCTACCCCCCGACCATCCCGTGCGAGAGAGGGTCTTCCGTGGGAACGAGTATCGAGTCGGACTCTTCTCGCCGGCCTCGCCGCCGCATTCCTGGCCTTCGTGATACTTACGTTGGTGTCGGAACCACTCACCTCCAGGGAGGTGAGTGGCGGAGAACTCCGCGGGCTCGCCTATGACAGCAGGAGTTCCGACGAGAGCCTCAGGACGGTGAAACGTTACGAGGAGGCCGCTTCGGCGAAGCTCTCAGAGACGGACATCAGCTTCGAGATGAAAGCCTACCGCATATCCGGTTATAGCAATGTCTTCCAGACGGCCCCCTTGAACGGGGGCATCCGCATGGAGCTCGCCGAGCCGAATAAGCTGGCCGTAATAGTGGGGGCGGCCGGCGTCAATGCGTGGACACCCCTGTCCATCAACTGGTCTATTCAGCTCAACCGCTGGTATCACGTCAGGCTTACCATGGACCGCCACCAAGAACTGAAGGTCTATCTTGATAACGTGCTCGTTGTCAAAGAAATCAGTTCATCTCTATCCCCTACCATCACGGAGTTTGCGCTCGGAACGGGCTACAGCCGGTTGCGCCCCTTTGACGGCGCTGTCCGCGACTTCAATATGAGCTACCGGTCGTTTGACGAGCGTCTACTGCTCCGCGCACTCATCATTGCCCTGCGCATCGCCCTGCTCGCGTTGGTGGCTACCATGGTGGCGCTGCTTCTCGGACGGGCCCTAAAAAGCCTCCACCTCCCGCTGGTGACGGAACGGACCCTGCTCTTCTGCGTGCTGATGCTGAGCGGGCTCGTGGCTGTTGTTGCGTGCTACGCCGTGAGCGGCCTGATCCTCGGTCTCACTTATCCCTTCACGTCGCCCCTGTTTGTGTCAGCTGACCTATTTATGGACTTCTTCAACATCAATTTCCGGTCAGTGGTCGACACCCGCTATACGGAATACCACGCCATAGCACCTCCTTTCGCTTTTGTCGTGGCAAGACTGTTCAGTTTCCTAGCCGGCTACGCCGACGGCCCCTTCCAGGCACGGGATCAGGATGGGGCGATGGTCAGTGTCTTCCTCTTTCTTGCCATTTTCGTCGCGTTCCTCCTGTTGGCATCCCACAGGGTCGGGGTCGGGGTCAAGAAGGGCGGGGTCGCCTCGGCTGGTGGATTCATGCTGGCGGCCTTCGCGATGGTGTTCAGCTACCCCACCTTTTTCGCAGCGGACCGCGGCAATTACATCATCCTGGGGTTCGCCTTCCTCTATCTGTTCCTGTATGCCGGGAACCAGAAGGCCTGGTACGCCACGTTGGCTCTCGCAGCCGCCGTCTCAATGAAGGCTCATCTGCTCCTCTGTCTCGTCGCCTTCGCCGATCGCCGCCACGTCCGTCTCTTGGTGGACACGCTTGCCTGGGTGGTGTTTCTCAATCTTGCGGCGAGCGCGGTCCTTCAGGACTTCGGCTTCTTTATCCATTTTTTCGGCAACTACTTCCATTTCGCCAGTTCCTTCGCGCCAGTGGGCAAGATTTTCGGCAGCTCGAGCCTCTTTACCGTGGTGGCCTCATGGCTCAGCATTCTCTTCGGAGATAAGGTCATCGCCATCTTCGAGAGTGTGTACTCTCCCTGTGCCCTGGCGGCAACGCTCCTTCTTCCTTTTTTGGTCCGCCGCTTGGTAGAACCCGTCAACCTGCGCCTCTTCTACATCACGGTGATCCTCACCGTGATGCCTGTATCCTCATTTGATTACAATCTTATCCTGCTTCTGGCCTTTGTGCCCTACCTCCTGAGAGAGACAACACGCTTCAGCAAAAATGAGATTATGCTGCTCTGTCTGGCGCTTGTGCCGAAAACCTTTATTACCATGAGCCTGGAACCGTACCACACGCAATTCGGTCCGACATTTCTGCGTATCACGGAGCAGGCGGTTCTTACCCCCCTGCTTTTGGCCGCGCTACTCATCGCGGGTCTGCGTACCAAACGCCCGGGACCGGATCCGCTCTTGGCTGGCGTGCCACGGGGCGGGCATTCGAAGGAAATATACCGGAGCCATTCATGATGAAGGAATCCAAGAGTTATAGGGACATGGTCTTGGAATCCATGTGCGATCTGAAACATGCATCCAACACCGATAGCGTAATTGACTGCTGGTTTGGGAGTCAGCCCTACCGGCTCATGCTGCTCACAACCAGTCATCTGGAAGACCAGCAGATTATCCGCCTCTGCGCCAAGTGGCGCAAGCAGCACGAGGACTGGTTTCCTGCTAGGTTCACCGTCACCGTCGACGGCACCGCCAGGTGGCTGAAAAATGGGGTGGTCGAACCACCTGATCGACTGCTCTTCATGATCAGCGTCAATGAGAGGTATCTCGGTCACGTCGGGCTGTTCCGCTTCGAATTCGATGAGAGGACGTGTGAGATCGACAATATCGTGCGCGGCGAGTCAGGCTATCCCGGGCTCATAGGGGATGCGATTGCCAACATGATGAGGTGGGGCACCAGCAGACTCGGTCTCAAGGGATTTACCCTCCAGACCTTCTCCAATAACGTGAAATCGCTCTCGCTCTATGCAAAGCTGGGGTTCCGGGAGGTCAAGAGGGTTCCTCTGGTGAAGATCGAGGCGGAGGACAGAGTCGAATGGGTCGACGCGCCAGCTGATTATCGGGGTCCGGTAGAAAGATCAAACGTTTTTATGGTACTTTCTGACATGAGCAATTTGGAAGGATGATGGGCGATGACGCTTTCTGTCAGTAAACGCAGCGGGTTGATAATTCAGTCCGAGATACGCAACATGTCCATCGAATGTGACATGGTCGGGGGCATCAATCTGTCCCAGGGTGTCTGCGACCTCGACCTGCCGGCGCCGGTGAGGCTCGGGGCGCAGGAGGCGATGGAGGCGGGCATCAACCATTACACCAGGTACGACGGTCTGCCGGAACTGAGGGACGCCATCGCCGCCAAACTAAGAAGACATAACGCCATGAACGTCGATCCCGAACGGAACATCATCGTTTCCGCTGGGGCAACCGGAGCGTTATATTCGGCGTGCATGGGGCTCCTCGATGCGGGGGACGAAGTAATCCTGTTCGAGCCCTACTACGGCTACCACGTGAACACGCTGCTCGCCGTGAACGCCATGCCTGTGTACGCAACGCTTTCGCCTCCCGACTGGGCCTTCGACCTATCTGAGTTGGAAGGGCTCGTCACCTCAAAGACCAAAGGCATCATGATTAACACACCGGCCAACCCTACAGGCAAGGTGTTCTCGAGAAGTGAGCTTCAGGGGCTTGCCGAGTTCGCCTTGCGACATGATCTCTTCATTTTTACCGACGAGATATACGAGTACTTCGTTTACGACGGTCTTGCGCACATAAGCCCCGCGACCCTCCCCGAAATCTGGGACCGAACCATTTCCATCGGGGGCCACTCCAAGACGTACAGCATCACCGGGTGGAGGATCGGTTACTGCGTGTGCGACGAGAAATGGAAGGACCTGATCGGATACGTCAATGACCTTATCTATGTGTGCGGCCCTGCGCCTCTCCAGCTCGGTGTAGCGAAGGGCATCGAAAAGTTGGGCGATGATTACTACCAGGCTCTCTGCAAGGAGTATCAACACAAGAGGGACTTGCTGTGTACTACACTGTCTAGGACAGGACTTACCCCTTTCGTACCCGAAGGTTCGTACTATGTCCTTGCAGACGTCGGGTCAATACCGGGCAGGACGAGCAAGGAAAAAGCCATGTATCTGCTGAACCGTACGGGCGTCGCCAGCGTCCCGGGTGAAGCCTTCTATCATAATCAGGGCGGAGAAAACCTGGTACGTTTCTGTTTCGCAAAGCGAAACGAGATTCTGAATGAAGCCTGCGAAAGATTACTGAAACTTTAGTTCTCGGGAGGTGTTGTGTGCATAAGAAAATCGCCTTTGCCGGCCCATGGATTACACAAAAAGAGATCGATTACGTCCTGGATGCCGTGAAGAACGGTTGGTACGAGACCTTCTCCAAGGATATCAAGGCGTTTGAGGAGACCATGGCTCGTTACGTGGGCAGAAAGTACGCACTGGCGACGCATTGTTGTACCCTGTCGTTGCACCTGTCTGCGGCTGCCCTCGGTCTCAAGAAAGGAGACGAGGTTATCTGCACCGATTTCAGCTGGGTGGCAACAGCGTATTCCGTTGCCTATACCGGAGCAAGGCTGGTCTTTGTCGATATCGACCCGGACTCGTGGAATATCGACCCGAAAGCGATAGAAAAAGCAGTAACCAAGAAAACGAAAGCTATCATGCTCGTGCACACATTCGGCAATCCGGCCGACATGGACCCTATCATGGAAATCGCCCGGAAACATAACCTTGCCATCATCGAAGATGCCGCACCATCCCTCGGCGCAAAATACAAGGGTCGAAAGGTGGGAACCTTCGGCGATTTCGGGTGTTTCAGTTTCCACGGCGCGAAGGTTGCGGTAAGCGGCGAAGGCGGAATTCTCTTGACGGATAATAAGGACCTGTACGACCGTGCCGTCCGGCTTGCAAGCATGGGCCGTACCGACAGGAAGGCTGTTTTCTGGTCGGATGAAATAGGGTATCAGTATACGATGGGTAATCTGACAGCGGCACTTGCGCGGGCGCAGGTTGAGCGCATCGACGAACTGGTAGGTAAGAAAAGGCAGATATTCGGCTGGTATTACGAGCGACTGAAGGACATCCCCGGCTTCAAGCTCATCAAGGAAAAGGAAGGCTGTTTCAGCAACTACTGTTACCCCTCCATGCTGCTGGAAGACAGCGTAAAGGCTGATCGAGATGAGGTTCTGGCGCAACTTCGGGACTACAATATTCACTGTAGACCGGGGTTTCCCCGCATGAGCACATTTCCGGTGTTCAAGGCGCGCTACCGGAATCCTGTCTCAGAGAAGGCGGGAAGAAGAGGAATATCCCTCGCGTCTGCGGCCAACCTCCTTGAAGAAGACATAGACTTCGTCTGCAAGAAACTGATAGAAATCACAGGGGTCTAAACCCCTACATCGCCCAGGCGATCTGTTGTAATCCCAACGGCGATGCGCTAATGAGCTACCTCTTTGGCGCCTTCGCCGTTGGATTTTATGCGTCTGTATCAAACCTGAAACCAGCTATGTTGGCCATTCAAGATTTTCATTCAAGAGCAGTAAGTTGTAGGATATAGGAAAGCTATGAATTCAACGGATAGCATGCGAATCTTTCTTAATAGACAGAAGCCGGTGCTGTTCCTGCTACAGGCCGGGATCTCGGGCGGGACGTTTGGCGCACTCATATGGGTGATCACGTCATGGGCCAAGGCCCGCTTTCCGGCAGAAGTTCCGCCCAACCTCTACGCGTGGACCTATATCTATTTTCACCCCACAACCGGGCACCGGCTGAACTATCTGATATTATGTTGCGTTCTCGGTCTGATCGCCATGAGCATTTACGTGGCGCGGGACAAGAAGCCGATTCGCTTCATCGAAGGCAGGCTTGGTTCTCTACCTCTCCCGGCTGTCATCGTATCGCCCTGCTTGTCAGTCTGCCTCTTATGCTCGATACTCCTGTTTCATTTATCGAAAATACCGATTCTGATGATTTTGGGATTCGTCACATGCTTCCCCCTGCTCCTCCTCTGCGTCAGGGGCAGTTTTATCCACGTTTACCGCAGCCGCCCCGTTTACGGACTGCTCGTGGCAGTTACAGCCTCTGCTCTTATTCTTGTTTTTTACGAGCATTACGAGATCATCAGAGGCCCTGTCTATCTGATGAATGAATACGCAGACATTTATTCCGATACGAAGATAGGGGCCGATTATGTCAATAATAAGGAGTTTCTCGATAAGACAGGGCAGTCGGACATGGACCTTTTGCTCGAGAGAGGCCGGGGAAGTATGGAGAGGCCTGTCACGGACCCCCAGATTTTCCAGATCCTCAGAAGCAATGATCTGATACAAGCATACAATTACGGCCGGCTCGCCGACTCGACTAAGAACATGACCTCGTCCGCGAGCCGGATAAAAAACCCAGCGGAACGCCTTGAAGATCCAGAGAGTAAGGACTTAGATATTAACGCGCTGAAAAAATTCTATCTCTCCAACCATCTCGAAGCCGATCATCAGAATATGGCACGAGGCCAGGTAAACCATTTTGGTCATGTGCTCAATCCCGTCAATGAATACGTCCTGGGGAAACCGTTGCGAGACATCTACATGCAGTACGGCCTCGGCAACACTTTTCTCATGAAGTGGGTCATGGACCTTTTCGGCGGCGTCTCGATCCAGAACTACTACAAAACGTATCTCTTTTACCCTCTTTATTATCTGTCCTTTCTCGTCATGCTTATCTACCTGTTCAGGAACACTTTGTATGTAACCGGCGCTTTAGCCTCTCTGGCAGCATGCTTCTTCGGGCTGGGGTATATAGCATATATAGTCGCCCCGGGAATAATCCCGAGCATTCACCTTCTGGATGCCGCCACCCTCACCTTTTTTGTCATGTTCTTGAGGCGAGGAAAGAGAATTTATCTGGGTGTCGGGATTCTCCTTTCGCTCCTGGCGATAATCATCAACAGACAGTTTGGGGTTGTGCTCTTCCTCGCGCTCATGGGGTCCACGGCGCTCAGCGTACTTGAAAACAGGAGTCTCAAATCCAGACTTTTGCCACTGGCCGGATTGTCAGTACCACTGATTATCGGCCTTGCGGTGTTCAAGATCTCCGGCTACTCGGCCTTCCAGACCATCTTTCGCTATTTATGGGCCGGCTTTTTTTCCTGGCCTGCGGAGAACCTGATAGTCCTTCTTACCATAATCTATCTTGTAGTCTCGTATGGATTCCTGCTGGTACTGAGAGATAAGAACTTTTATCTCAAATATGTGTACGTTTTCGTCTTTCTGTATTCACAATCCACCCTTCTCTATTATTACTGGAGCGGACTCATCAATCACCTGCCCCCGGCCCTGCCTTTCTTAGTGCTGCAGCTTTTCATCATGCTCTATATACTGGAAAAACATCTTCTCGAGGGGCACGCTCCGCTTCGGGTCTTTACAGCCAGGCTCACGTTTACAGCGGTTACTTTTGATAGTGTTGATCGTTATTCCCACGGGTTTCATATATTACCTCCAAAAGCATGAGTTCTTTGCCAATTTTCGCGATCACCGAACTCACGTCTGGCATTTTGAACGAGCAACCCTCATCAGCACCATAGACAGCGACTTGATGAAAGAAAGCGTGAATCTTATCCACAAATACAGTACTCCGAAAAATCCACGGCTCTACATGATCTCAAGGTATGACGGCCTATTGCCCTTCATTTCGGCGCGCTATAGCGCTTTTCCCATATTCGACGTCTCCTCGTACCTGTTCTCGCGAACGGAATACGATATTCTCCTGTCCCAGCTGCGGACGGATCGACCGGAATTTCTATTCGTTGACTCCGATATCTACCAGTCTGACGATCCATGGGCAAAGATTTACCACTCCCCGTTTTTTCAAAAGGAGAGGGCTTCCCGACTCGGCCGTTACTTTCTCCTGGCCCAACTCTTCGACGACGTCAAAGACGATTACGAAAGAGTGGAACAGGGAAAACTGATAACCGTCTACAAGAGAAAAACGTGAGCACACCCGCCACGAGGAAGGCGGATTAGATAAGGGGTGCCAGGAGCCTGTCAGGGCTCCTTTTTGTTACTGTTCGCAGACATTTTTGCGCCATGTGCTCCAATACATCGAGCACACGACGTTGAGTCTTGTTGTGGCTTTTCTGTTCGGAATGCTATGATATTTTGAGATCTTCCCGTACCGGTCGCATCCGGCGACCGAGAGGGAACGCAAAGTGAGATCGAGGAAAGTGAGGAGTCTAACAATGAACGACCGCTCCGAAATAAATCGCGTGCTTCTGACGGGAACAGCCGGCTTCATAGGCTGGGAGACGGCAAAAACCTTGCTGGCAGATGGCAAGATCGTCATCGGTATCGACAACCTCAACGACTATTATGACGTACGGCTCAAGGCGTACAGACTCGATGATCTGAAGAAGAAGAAAGAACTTTTTCTTTCACCAGATTGACATCGAGAATTTGGAATCTCTTGACCGCGTCTTTCAGAAGGAACGCCCTGACGCGGTTATCAATCTGGCTGCTCGAGCAGGCGTTCGCTATAGCATGATAAATCCGCACGTGTACGTCTCGACAAACGTTCAAGGAACTCTCAACCTTCTCGAACTGATGCGCAAGTACAATGTGAAGAAGATGGTCCTGGCGTCCACATCATCCTTGTATGCCGGACAACCAATGCCGTTCAAGGAGGAGTTGCCTGCCAACACACCGATCTCCCCGTATGCAGCATCAAAGAAGGCGGCAGAAAGCCTTGCATACTCCTACCATTACCTGTTCGGCTTCGATATCACGGTCCTGAGATATTTCACGGTGTACGGGCCTGCAGGTAGGCCTGACATGAGTATTTTCCGATTCGTTCGATGGATCGATGAGGGAAAAGAGCTGATACTTTATGGTGACGGTTCCCAGAGACGGGATTTCACGTATGTTCAGGACATTGCGAAGGGCACGGTCGAAGCCCTCAACGTTCGCCAATTTGAGATTATCAACCTTGGAGGCAATCAGCCCCACAGCATGCTTGAGGTCATTTCGATAATCGAACAGTTGCTGGAGAAAAAGGCTGTGGTGAAGAGGATGCCTTTTCAAAAAACCGATGTTGAGGCAACCTGGGCAGATATATCGAAGGCGGGATCTTTCCTGCGGTGGAAACCAACGATCTCACTCGAAGCCGGTCTTGGAGCCACCATTGACTGGTACCGAAGCAATATAGGTTGGGTGCGCGATATCCAGATAGATACCGACGTATGATGCTTAAGAGACTTGGCCGATCCAATACAATGAAGCAGAACGAGTTACAGGAATGATACGGCGCTTGACACGACGCATCGGCAGCGATGTCGTTTTTACACAGCTCCACTGGATGTGGAAGGGCATTTCAGGGCTGATCACCCTGTTGCTCATCCCCATATTCCTCACTCAGGTGGAGCAAGGCTACTGGTTCACCATGATGAGCCTGGCGGCGCTCGCGTTGTTTGCAGATCTCGGTTTCTTCACCATCACACTACAATTCTCAGCGCACGAATTTGCCTATTTGAGATTCGAAGGAAACTTGGTGGCAGGCGATGAGGAACATCGCAGAAGGCTCGCGAGCCTCTTTGTGTTCTGCCTCAAATGGGTGCTATTCCTCGTTTCTGTGGCTTTTCCGGTTATCATGCTGGTAGGTCTCGTATTTATCTCCCGGAAACCGTCCGACGTTCACTGGGTAGCGCCCTGGACTCTATACCTGACAGGCACTGCCCTCACATTCCTGACGAGCGCCGTGCTCTATTTCATCGAGGGCTGCAACTCGGTCGGGGTGATCCAGAAGATACGGCTCTTTGTTGCCGTTGTGGCGGCTTTGCTCCTCTGGGGTGCTCTAGCTCTCAGGTGGGGTTTGTTCGCGCTCTCGGTTTCCGTTCTGGGAAGTGCGCTCTTTGCCGCATATGTTATCTTGCGAAGATATGGCGGTCTCTTTCTCAATCTGGTCGATACGTCCCGGAACTCCATCTACTCTTGGAAAGAGCAGTTCACGGCGCTACTGTGGAGGTATGCTCTCAGCTGGTCTGCCGGCTACTTTATTTTTCAGATATACACACCGTTCATGTTCCAATTTCACGGTCCTGTCGAGGCAGGCAAGGTAGGCCTCAGCCTCACTCTCTGGATGGGTGTATTCACCGTGGCCAATGCCTGGCTCTATGCTGTAACGCCACGGCTGAATATGCATATTTCCAGGAAAGAATGGAAGAATCTGGATGCGCTTTTTACCAAGCACTTCTTGCTTTCCGCGGCCACCTTTCTCGTCATTGCGAGTGTGGTGCTTGTCTGCATGCGCATGCTCAGTGGCAGGCTCGTTCTCATTGACAGGCTTGTAGGTATGACCAGCATGAGCTTACTGGCTGCGGCATGGTTCTTTCAGTTGATCGTCAATGGTCTGGCTGTCTACCTGCGGGCACACAAGAAAGAACCCCTCGTGGTTCCTTCCGTCACGACAGCCGTTTACGCCTGCCTCGCTACTCTTATGTGCGCCAGGTACCTCAGCGCCAAATATTTCTTCCTGGGATATCTCTCAAGTTACGTGTGGGGCCTTCCCTGGGTGCTCTATATCTTTTCGACAAGAAAGAAGGCCTGGCAGGACGGATGACAAACGCTATTCTTCCTTACCTCCTGACCATCGCGGTGCCCACGTACAACAGAGCATCCTGCCTGGACCTCTGTCTCTCACAAATCTGCAGCCAGTTAAAGACACACGAAACCGAAGTCGAGCTTCTCGTCTCAAACAATTGCTCTACCGATACCACTGACCAGGTCGTCCGCAAGTATATCGCTTTGGGTCACGCGATCGCGTATCTGAACAATACTGAAAACATCGGCCCGGACAGGAACTTTGAACAGTGCTACCGGAAGGCCAGTGGCAGGTATGTGCTTATTCTGGGAGACGATGACGTGATCGTGGATGGCGCTATCAATAAGCTTATCCCTATTCTTGCCGGTGACGATTACGGCATTGTCTTTCTCAATTCGTATGGCTTCACAAATGATTTCGTCCGGGAAAAACCACCCAAAGAGCCATCAGGCTACGTTGTCTACTCTGATACCCTCGCATTCAGTAAGAAGGTCGCCCACTATTTTACCTTTATGTCCGCCAATATATTCAACCGCACCCTGGTTGATGAACCTGACGACTGGACTCTTTTCTTCGACTCCAACCTTGTCCAGCTCGCATGGACGTTCTCGGCCCTGTTTAACGGCAGGAAGCACGTTTACGTCTCTGAATACCTGCTGGCCGCACGCCTCTACGACTGGGGCGGATACAGCGTCACTCAGGTCTTCGGCCACAATATCAACAAGGTTTTTGATGTGTTCAGAAAACGGGGCGCGGACGATAGATGCTTCCGGGCGATCAACCGGAGGATGCTGTTAATGCACTTCCCGTCCATGATTGCGCTCCAACGAATGGGGATAATCCGGCTTAAGTCCGAGAACTACTTCCGCTCCCTCTATCCGCTCTATCACAGCTACCTTTACTTCTGGCTTTTCACCGTGCCTGTCATAGTTCTTCCTGCGCGTTTCGTCTACCTGCTGTTTCGCCTTGCCGAGAAACTGCTCAGGCAAAGATCGCTCGCGCCCCACTAAAGCACTGCCATATACGTCGGCAAATCAGTTCTCATGGTTCGTATGGCAGTGCCCTGATTGCTGTATCCGGAACGATCAAGCCCCGTCCATAACCATCGCTGTCCCACCGCACCATCGCTATCCTCCTCACATGAGCAGGGCAGCACCCACCGCCGCTCAGCCCCACTTTACTTCATAACAACACCTGACGATCCCCCTGTATGTGACACCTCTATCTAACTATTTTTTCGGTAACATTTATTGTGAGGCAATTCGCAGCCGATTCGTCTCTCAAGCTTTCATAAAGTTCGGACGATAATGAGGATGAACCTGCAAAGGGCAAACCATCCGAAAGGATGAGACGCAAAGCCACTGGCCTAAGTCCCGCTCGTAGCGGGATACGGTAGCAGGGTTGCCAGGCGAATGCAGCACTATCTTGTGCTGACTTTCGCAGGGCCAAATGAAAGTCAGACAGGAGGGTGCTGCGATGACAGCAAACGCTACTTCGCCTGTAATCGGGATACTATCTTTCTTCCGTTTCTCACTAGTTGTGCTTTTCATCCTTCTTGCCTCTATGCCTCTTTTTCAAGGAGAAGGTCTATGCGCTCAGGTAACGGTTGCCTGGGACCCAAGCAACGCACCCGACTTAGGTGGATACAAGCTGTACTACGGGACAGCCAGTCATAGCTACCCGCTTGCAGTTGACACAGGCACTAAAACTACGTACACACTGACCGGCCTCAACGAAGGCACAACGTATTACTTTGCTGCTACGGCGTACACCACCGCGGCCTCGGAGAGCGATTTTTCGAGCGAAGTGACCTACGCTGTGCCAGGCGGGACGACCAGCCCAACCAACGACATCTTCTGGCGACATTCCGTAACCGGTCAGAACGCCGTCTGGTATATGAACGGGACGAGCCTTACCTCCGGGGTGGTGCTCCCTACCCTGACCGACTTGAACTGGAAGATTGTGGGGGTCGGTGATTTCAATGGAGACGGCAAACCAGACCTCGTGTGGCGACATTCCGTAACCGGTCAGAACGCCGTCTGGTATATGAACGGGACGAGCTTTACCTCCGGGGTGATGCTCCCTACCCTCACCGACTTGAACTGGAAGATTGTGGGGGTCGGTGATTTCAATGCCGATGGCAAACTCGACCTTCTGTGGAGAAATAGCGTAACCGGTCAGAACGCCGTCTGGTATATGAACGGGACGAGCTTTACCTCCGGGGTGATGCTCCCTACCCTCACCGACCTGAACTGGAAGATTGTGGGGGTCGGTGATTTCAATGCCGATGGCAAACTCGACCTTCTGTGGCGACATTCCGTAACGGGTCAGAACGCCGTCTGGTATATGAACGGGACGAGCTTTACCTCCGGAGTGATGCTCCCTACCATCACCGACTTGAACTGGAAGATTGTGGGGGTCGGTGATTTCAATGCCGATGGCAAACTCGACCTTCTGTGGCGACATTCCGTAACGGGTCAGAACGCCGTCTGGTATATGAACGGGACGAGCTTTACCTCCGGAGTGATGCTCCCTACCATCACCGACTTGAACTGGGGGATCGTGGGCATAGAGTAAGGCGGCTTAGGTCAGGGGTATCCGCCACGGGCCTTGATAAGTCCGAACAAGTGCTTGCCTCGTGCGGCAGTACCGGCAGTTGCGCCGACGGCTATATCCGTTACCCTTCTGGCTGCATCAAGAACGTAGGTTTGCCGAACGAGGCACACCAATAATAATCGAAACAGCATTGATCTTCGAGCGGCTTCTCATTGCCTGTCCAAGCCGCAAAGCTCGAACCACTACCGATATCTGTTAGGCAAGAATCTACCGAGACGTACCCGGTCAACATTTTGTTGTCTTTGGCCGGGTAAAGCATTTATACTCTTGCGGAAAGTCGGATGGAATTGACACAACCTTTAGAAATGTCACCACGTACACGACTCTACTTTGCCCTCATCCTCCTTTTGGGTCTGGCGCTGAGGCTTTTTGACCTCGTACAGGCTCCTGCCATCGAGATGGACGGCGTGGCCTACGCGCGGATTGCCGATCACTTCTTGCACGGTGCATTGGGGCAAGGGCTGCATGATGTCTTCTCGCCGTTTTATCCGGTTTTCATCGGCCTTGGTTACTTCTTCGTCCATGACCTTGAAGTTGCCGGGCGATTCGCATCGCTTTTTTTCGGCATGCTGTTGATCTGCCTCTGTTACCCGTTCTTCAAGCGAATGCTCGGGGAGAAGAAGGCGCTCTATGGCGCCTTCTTTGTTGCCATTCATCCTTACCTGGTTCAGTATTCTGCGTCCGTTCTCTCCGAATCTCTTGCCACTTTTCTCTTTGTGACGACGGTGTTTCTTTTTTACAAAGGATTCGTTGAGAAAAAAAGCATCCCCCTGGCCTTCTCCGGTTTTCTCATCGCGCTCACCTATTTAACGAGGCCGGAGTACATCATTTACTACGTGCCGTTCGCACTTCTCCTGCTGGTAAGAAAACGAATAGCGCACACGGCTGTTTTTCTCGCCACCCCGACCATCCTGGCCGCTCTCTATATCGGCTATCTTCGCCTTCAAACAGGGTTGTGGATGGTGAGCAATAAAGCGACCATGTCTCCTTTTGTATCGCTTGCAAGCGGGGTCGTTAACATTCCGGTTGTGACGTACCACCAGTGCGCAGCCCTCTTTCCGCCCTTCGTTTTATTGCTTCTCATAGGGCTACGAGGCATCGATCGAGAGTATGGTTTTCTATTGATCAGTCTTCTTTTCTTTCATGTCCTGAGTCTCTCTGTCATCGGTCACTCGACGCGCAGGTACTCGGTCGAGTTTGTCCCGTTGCTCTTGCTCTATTCTGCGCAGGGTATGGCAGTCGCGGACGATTTTCTGCGGAAGCACCGTCACAGGCTCTTTCTCTCATCTGCGCTCTTTCTTATCGTGCTCGCCTCCTGCCTCCAGCCGCGCACCATGGCGCTTGAGAAGAAGCGTGCGTTAGATAAGCAGGCAGGGCTTTTCCTGCTTCAGTATGACCCGGGCAGGACAATAGCCGCGCGCCTGCCTTTAGCCTCTTTCTATTCGAAGAGCCGGTGGCTGCAGATCCCGGACACCAGCTGCGTTCTTCAGCATTGTACAGATGTGCGTGCTTTGTCAGAAACACTGAAGGCCGATTATCTGGTGCTCGACGACAGGCTGCAGAAACTCTGCCCGGAAGTAAATGCCTGCCTCGACCCTTTCCCCCTGATAGCTGATTTCAGGGACCGGGACGGCTTTATCCGCATCTACAGGCTGACTGACGGCGGACTGCCGAACCATACGTACTAATTTTTCCGGGACAAAATCAGGTGGGCGTTTTTGGATATAGTGAGATTGAAGAACGGCTAGACACTGCCACAAACTTTTATTGTTGAATCCCCACAATATTCCAGTTCAGGTCGGTAAGGGCAGGGAGCATCACACCCGGAGGTAAGGCTCGTCCCGTTCATGTACCAGACGGCGTTCTGACCGGTTACGGAATGTCGCCACAGAAGGTCGAGTTTGCCGTCGGCATTGAAATCACCGACCCCCACAATCTTCCAGTTCAGATCGGTAAGGGCAGGGAGCATCACACCCGAGGTAAGGCTTGTCCCGTTCATGTACCAGACGGCGTTCTGACCGGTTACGGAATGTCGCCACACGAGGTCTGGTTTGCCGTCTCCATTGAAATCAGCCACTCCTACAATCTTCCAGTTCAGATCGGTAAGGGCAGGGAGCATCACACCCGAGGTAAGGCTTGTCCCGTTCATGTACCAGACGGCGTTCTGACCGGTTACGGAATGTCGCCACACGAGGTCTGGTTTGCCGTCGGTATTGAAATCGCCAACCCCCACGATCTTCCAGTTCAGGTCGGTAAGGGCAGGGAGCATCACACCCGAGGTAAGGCTTGTCCCGTTCATGTACCAGACGGCGTTCTGACCGGTTACGGAATGTCGCCACACGAGGTCTGGTTTGCCGTCGGTATTGAAATCGCCAACCCCCACGATCTTCCAGTTCAGGTCGGTCAGGGTAGGGAGCAACACACCCGAGGTGGCTTGCTGGTTCATGTACCAGACGGCGTCCTGGCCCGTAGCGCTATTTCGCCAAAGGATGTTTACAGTGGGCGGTGGAGGCAACGTGATTACTACGTTCCGGGACGAACTCGCAGAGACATTGCCTGCAGCGTCCTTCGCCCAGGCGTACAGCGTCTTGGTGCCCGCTGAAGCGAAGGTATAGCTCGCCGGAGCAGTTGCGCTCCAGCCGGTTGCAGTGGGCGAAGGCGTTGTTGCGCTTTCCGTCAGCACGTATCCCGCAACACCGACATTGTCTGTCGCAGTGAGGCTGCTGATGGAAATGGTGAGCGACGACGCAGTCGAAGGGATACTGAAACTGGTTATACTGGGTGCGATGGCATCCGTGGAGGAAGGAGAATAGGCGATTGTCCAATCGCCAAAATTGACAACGCTGTTCACTTCGGAATACGCGATTCTGAAGTATCCGGCCTCGCCCCAGCCGCTTCCCCAACTATTCTTGACGATAAAATACTGGCCGGGATCATCATACCCAACCAGCAGCACTGCATGCCCTCCCGCGTAGCTTCCGGAACTATACGCGTAGACCCCACTCGTGTAATAGAAGAAATCATTATATACGTCCATAGTTGTTGCGAGAGGACCAAAACTGTTCAGTCCGCTTTTAAGTGCATCAACCGTTGTGGACGTGACAGTAACATAACTCCAGCTGCTTATTCTGGAAGCCGACGATTGCCAGTTAACACAGGCAGCGGAACAGGTTCCATTAGCGCCCGTGTACGGATAGCACGACTCGTTCGGCAGACCTACGTTCTTAATGTAGTCAGAAGCATAACTGGTATAGCCGCCGGCGCAACTGCCGGCGCTGCCGCAGGAGACTAGTACCTGTTCGGACTTATCAAGGCCTGTGGCGGACACCCCTGACCTGAGCAGAGCGGATTCGAGTGCAGCAGTTGTCGCGAAAGCCCAGCAACTTCCACACCCTCCTTGATTTCTGACCGGGGTTACGAAGTTGCCGCCATTGTTTCTCCAGTCGAGACTCGCCGGCAATCCTACAGGCGGCTCAGTTCCTTGAGTGGAGAGAACCGGTGCCCCCTCGGAATGAGTCGGTTTGATCAGTCCCGCACGCATTCTCCTTTCTTCAAAAGAGAGCCGCGAGACCGATGTCTCACCCGCGACCCACCGATGCCCTCCGGTCCAGATTGCTGTCTGGACCTCTCCCAACTCTGCAGCAAAAGAAGCCGCTCCAGTCAAAAGAATCAGGAAAACGAAGACCTCCGCCGACAGAATAAACGTGATTGACCGATTATATCTCATCCGGTTTGTGACCCTCATCGGTTATTTATTGGACAGGCTATTCCTGTCCTCTCATTATCGTTCATTTGTCCATTTTGTAAATAGTACAAAGGTATAAAATTTCGCGGTGTATAACTCTTATCTCCTTTGCCGCCCTGGAAGGGGTTCTACTAACACATTATATCCCGGTCTGTCTGCACCAATCCAGTATATAAAATGCGTGGAGGGCACTACAGGTGTAATGAGGTGCTCTTTAGAGGATCGTGCGCAAGCGCCTTTCGAGCTCGGCTTTGGGGAGGGCGCCGGACACCTGATCCACAAGCTTGCCATTCTTGTAGAAGAAGAGCGCCGGGACACCCCTGATGGAGAACCGTGAAGCCGTGGCATTATTTCTATCCACGTTAATCTCTGCAACTTTCACCCGCTCAGCGTAATCTCTGGCCAGTTCATCCAGAACCGGGGCCAAGTTCCTGCAGTGCGGTCAGCCAGGGGAGTAGAACTCGGCAAGGACAGGGCCCGGAAAATTGAGCACCTCTCTTGCGTAGGTGGCATCAGAGACCTCGATGGGATGATCGGGAAAAAGATGTGAGAGGTCCATGCTCGTCTTGCATTTGCCGCAGACGGCCTTTTCGGCCCACCGCCTCGCAGGCACGCGGTTCCTCGCGCCGCAACGGGGACAGCGAACAATAATTGCATCAGAAGTCATAACCGCCCACCTTTACAATAGGGAATATTTAAGAACCTACTATAAAGATAGAAAGTCGATGCTCTCTTGTCAACCCGTACGCCCCTGTACGTACGCCTTTGTGCGTAAAGCAGTACGCCTGTGATTCTCAGCCCTTGAACGCTATCTCCCTCGCGCTGATTCCATAGAGCGTCATTAGAGTCTTCATATCGTGAGAGGAGATGAGACGGCGTTTCTGAATCTCCTTTCTCTTGGCCAGCATCTTGGGAAGCCCCTTGATGGCAGCCGTATAAACTCTCCCCAACACCCGGAGGAGCTCGATCTTTGAATGCTCTCTCGCGAACGCGCCTGATGCGCCTTTTCCGGTCAAAGCCCCATAGGCCTGGAACAGGTATCGCTGCAGCGTATAGAGCTGGCTTGAGAGGAGGAGATCCGGAGGAAAATATTTCACGGCAATCCAGATCCTGTTCCTCTCCACATGAAACGCCTTCAATCCCGAATAGACCCCGGCGGCTGCGGAGTGGGCATGGTAGAGCTTTGCCTGCGGGGTGTAAATCGATTTCCATCCGCGCAGACGCGCCCGCCAGCCAAGATCTGTATCGTCAGCATACATGAAGAAATCCTCTTCAAAATATTCATTGCCCACCTTTATGTCTTCCAGCATGCTTGTGCGGGCCATGAAGCAACACCCTGAAGCGAAGAAGACCTCCTCTTCCCGGTCGTAGAAATCCCCCCGTTCCAGCCTTCCCCTGCCAATCGACAGCCCGTCCCTGAAAACCACAATCCCTGCTGCATCGATTATGTCGTCTTTCGTGTCCAGATATATCTTGGAAGCAGCGGCGCCGTACCTCGGGTCTTTATCTATGGCTCTCTTCATCATTGCTATGCAGGTGGGCTCCAGTTCCGTATCATTATTCATGATGACAATAAAATCGCCGTGAGCGCACCTGATCCCCACGTTATTCGCGGCTCCGTACCCGAGGTTTCGTCCGGTCTCGATAATGACGACCTCCTTATACTTATTCCTGACAAGATCGGGTGACCCGTCGATTGAGCCGTTGTCTACAAAAATGGTTTCAAGGCGAAGGTACGTTTGCGCCAGAACGCTGTCCAGGCACCGTTCAACCCAATCCTTGCCGTTGAAGTTCAAAATGACGATTGAGATAAGATCATCCATCGCAGAATCCGCACAATTCCAACATCCCGCACTTCCGAGATGTATATATATCGTATCGTGCCAAAAGACAATCAAATAGTGTTCGTGCGCGATGTCTCGCGCGCGATTGACAAGACTTCACGGCTAACATAAACTTGACCTGTTGCGCGGCACAAGGGTCGCCGGAGTGGTGCATAGTGCTCTTCAATTCGGTAATATTCATCTTTTTCTTTCTACCTCTCACTCTCGCAATCTATTTTCTTACTCCGCAGCGCTTCAGAAATCTGTCGCTCTTGATTATGAGCCTTCTTTTCTATTTCTGGGGCGAAGGCGGTTATGTTGTTGTTTTAATTGCATCCGTTCTCGGCAACTATGGTCTCGCTCTTCTCATTCAAGAATATGATGAGGCAGACCGCAAGCGGAAAATTGTGCTCTCTCTCGCCATATTCTTCAACATTGGGCTTCTTGTCTTCTTCAAGTACCTCGATTTCATAATCGGGCAGTTTGGTTTTCTCGGGCTGCTCAAGGGATTTACACGTGGCCTCCCCGCAATGTACGTGCCCATCGGTCTTTCATTCTTTTCCTTCAAGGCGCTTTCCTATGTGATCGATGTATACCGCAGGGATGTGAAGGCTCAAAGAAATATCATCGATTATTCGCTGTATCATGCATTTTTTCCGCAGTTATTGGCCGGTCCGATCGCACGCTTTGGTGACATGGCTTCTCAGATGGCCGGGCGAAGAGTAACGCTTGACGGTTTCAGGAGCGGCATGGAACGATTCATCATCGGGCTGGGCAAGAAAGTCCTCATCGCGAATCAACTCGGACCGGTCGTCGACCAGATATTCAGCCTGCCGGTCAACCGCTTGTCGTGTTCTGTGGCCTGGCTGGGGATAATCTCCTATACGCTTCAGATCTATTTCGATTTTTCCGGTTACACCGACATGGCTATCGGCCTTGGCCGGATGTTCGGCTTCAACACTCCGGAGAACTTTAACTATCCTTACATTTCGCGGTCCATACGGGAGTTCTGGAGAAGATGGCACATTACACTATCCGAATGGTTCAGGGATTATCTCTATATACCGCTCGGAGGGAACAGGGAAGGCTCATACAAGACGTACGTTAACCTTCTCGTCGTCTTCCTGCTCTGCGGTCTGTGGCATGGCGCAAGCTGGACGTTTATTGTCTGGGGGTTGTGGCATGGACTTTTTATCGCCTTCGAGAGAACAAAGCCCGGCTCAAAACTCTCTCGACTCGGGATTCTGAGTCACGTCTACGCCTGCTTCGTCTTTGTGCTGGGCTGGGTTTTTTTCAGGTCTGCGGACATGGCGCAAGCAGTCAATTATATGAGAGCCCTCTTTGGCCTCAACGTACGAGATGTGACGCAGCCGCTCGCAGCCCTGATCGATGCCAAGGTAATAACGCTGCTGGTCATCGGCGCCATTGGCAGCACACCCGCAATGAGAAACCTGATCAGACGTGTCGGCTCACACACCGAAGAAAGGCTCTCCCTGGTGGCTGCGCGCCAACTGATGGCCACGGCGGTACTGATCGGCATCTTTATCATTTCTTTATCTGCTGCGTCGTACGATGTGTACAAGGCGTTCATATACTTTAAGTTTTAGGCGACACTCGATGAAAAGAACCGACACGGCCATACGAATCAACAGGATATTCTCCTTCGCGACGGTCTGTCTGCTGATACTCCTCCTGGGTCTGCCTTTTTTTCAGATGAGCCTTCACATCTTCCCTGACCTGAAGAGCCAGGAAAACCGAATTCTCGCCTCAAAGCCGGATCTTAAAGCCGTAACTCCCAGGGCTTTCTGGGATTACCTCCAGCAGTATCAAAACTACTTTAATGACAATTTCGGCTTCAGAAATCTTTTTATCCGCATCAACAGCTTTGTCAATCTGAAGATCCTGGGGGTCTCTCCGACACCGCTGCCGGATATTGTTGCGGGCAGAGACGGATGGCTCTTCTACAACGTTCCCAACGACGGCTCGAGCCTTGAAGATTACTACGGCTTGGCCGGATTCACTTCCGCGCAACTATCAGCGATAAAGCAGAATATGGTAAGGCTGAGAAAAGAAGCTGCCTCCAGGAATATCCAGCTCATTCTTATCGTCGCCCCGAGCAAGCACACCGTGTATGAGGAGTATCTCCCGAGCAGGGTGGCGATGATGAAAGGGACGCTGTCGCGGGTTGACCAGCTACGCAGCGCATGGGGCGTCGATCACAGCCTTGCGTCGTTTATTGATACGCGGCCACTTTTGGTGACCGCAAAAAAAGAGATGAAGTATCCGCTCTATTACAAGACCGACACTCATTGGAACAACCTTGGCGCTTTCTTCGCGTATAAAGAAATAATGAAAAAGGTGAAGAGCAGGTACCCGGCCGCCAAAGCCCTCACCCTTGATGATTTCAGGCTCTCTGAAACAAAAACTCCGGGTCATGACCTGGCGGGAATGATAAACATGACTGACCTCATGTCCGACACAGAAGTAACGCTTACTCCCGTGAGGCCGTCTGCAGCCACAGATTCAAAGGCTCCTTATGCATATCGCACTGCAATAAGAAGTGAAATAAGGAATTGCAGCGGTCCGAGCGTTATGGCTTTCGGTGATTCTTTCCTGGCATACATGATACCCTATCTGTCCGAAAGTTTTTGCAGGGGAACCTACGTAGCCACACCGCTTACGATAGACTTTTCGCTCATAGATATGGAAAGACCCGACGTGGTCATTGTTGAGCTTGCGGAACGGTATGCCGGAAGCCTGAAAATAGGATGGCCCCGAACGTCTTCGCAAAATCAGGACAGAGCGCAGAGGTGGGTCTTCCCTGCGCCATGAATTACCTCATCAATGCAGCCACATAAATCTTGCCTAAGCTCGCAGGACTTGGTATAGATTTCCGAAAGATTTTCCGGAGAAAAGATGGCTGAGAGAAATATCTTTGCAGAGTTAGACCCGGTCTTTCATCCGGGATCGGTAGCGCTCATAGGCGCATCCGGTAAGCCGGGCAAGATCGGCCGCGTGCTCATGGATCGTTTTCTGGAGACGGGTTTTGAGAAACTCTATCCGGTCAATCCGGGCGAGACAGACATACTGGGAAAAGCAGCCTTTCGCACGGTGCGAGACATACCCGGACCTTTAGATCTGGCTATAATCCTGACGCCAACAGGCTCGGTGCTCCCGGCAGTGCGCGAGTGTGCGGCACGGGGCGACGTTCGGGCAATCGTCATCATCACGTCCGGTTTTGCAGAGTCAGGAGAAGAAGGAAGAGTTGTGCAGCAGGAGATTGTACGTGTCGCGAGAGAAGGCGGATGCCGGATCATCGGTCCGAATTGCGTGGGCATCTATTATCCTGCAATGAGGCTGCCCTTTCCGCTCGGCGCAGGTACAGATCCCGGGTCTGTAGGTGTAGTTTCGCAGAGCGGCTTTTTTGCCGACTACCTGACGCTGGTCGCCACAGGAAACGGGATCAACTTCAGTAAGGCCATAAGCTGCGGCAATGAGTCCGATCTCAAGGCCACCGATTTTCTGGAGTACCTGGGGCTGGACCCTGAAACCAAGACGATCGTCGCTTATGTCGAGGGTATGGAAGATGGTAGGCGATTCTATGAGGTCGCAAAAGACATTTCGAAGACGAAACCGATCATTCTCTGGAAAGGCGGGCTCACAACAGCCGGCGCCAGAGCGGCCGTCTCTCACACCGGTGCCATGGCCGGTGCCCGCCGCGTGTGGGAGGGAGCGCTGCGGCAATCCGGCATCATCAGTGTTGGGAGCTTCGAAGAGGCGCTCGACTGCCTCTATGCCCATCACCTGCAGCCTTTGCCGAAGGGAAAACGCGTGGGGATCATAAGCGGACCGGGCGGGACGGCGGTCGCCACCACGGACCGGTGTATTGAATTGGGACTGGAGGTACCCCGCTTCTCTCCTTCAACTATTGAAAAGCTTGCTGCAGTATTGCCCCTGATCGGAGGGAGCATCAGTAATCCGATCGACCTGAGCCTGGCCTCTATGGTAGCGCCGCACATCTTCAGAGATGCGCTCAGAATCGCTGCAGAGGATGAGAGCATCGACATGCTCCTCGTCATAACAGTTGTAGGAAGGGAGCAATTCTGCGACCTCATGCTGGAAGCGATGAGCAGCATCAAGACCAGAAAGCCGATCGCTGTGACCGTGATGGCGGGAAACATGGAGTCAGTGACAAAGGATGTTGCGCTGCTTCTGTCGAAGGGTATCTCTGCGTACGCTGACGCATCGAGAGCGACAAAAGCCCTGGCCAGATTGTCCGAATATGCAGATCATCGGATGCGTTCGGTTTCGGCGGCGCCGAAAAAAATGAGCCACCAACGACATGTTGCGCACTCGGGATTCAAGATCGGCGCCATAGATGCGGCTCGGCGCGAGGGCAGGACGACCTTATCGGAAAGCGAGTCGAAGAAGGTTCTGCACGCCTATGCCATTCCGGTCACCAGGGAAAAAGAGATACGTGATGAGCAGGACCTCAAGGGGGCTCTGGCAGAGATCGGCTTTCCTGCCGTCCTTAAGGCCTGCGGTTCGCAGGTGCGTCACAAGACAGAAGAAAGCCTCGTGCATACGGGTATCCGCAATGAAGAGGAGGCAAGGGCTGCATTTAAGAGCATCATAGACAGGGTGCGGCAGGCAGGCGACTCTGTGCTGGTGCAGGAGATGATAACCGGAAGCAGGGAGCTAGTCATGGGCTTCACGAGGGATGCACAGTTCGGCCCTTGTGTGATGTTCGGTCTCGGGGGCGTCTTTACTGAAATTTTCCAGGATATCTCATTCCGGGTGGCGCCTTTAGAGAGAGCAGAAGCGGTCGATATGATACACGAGCTCAAGGCGCAGAGGATCCTGCAATCATTCCGTGGCATGCCTGCCGTAAATATCGACCAGCTGGCAGACATCTTGGTCAGCGTGGGCCGGGCAGGGATAGAGCAGACTGCTATCAAGGAGATCGACATCAATCCTATAATCCTGGGCGCAGGCGGACCGGTTGCTGTTGACGCCTTGATAGTCCTCAACACCTGAGCCAGGTTCATTCATCTTCACCATCCCATGATGAACCATACGTGACATCAATAGTGACTTCTTGTAATACATTTTATACCTAATTAACACTAATCACATTCTAAACATACTCTGATAGACTTATATACATATCTTTATACTATTTATAAGCATTATATCGTATATTTATAGAACAACAACGTAGCTATGAACAGCGGAGAATGACAACGGGTCGGTCTCAGTAGCGGCTCGTCGCAGCAGGTCAGAGTACGGGATTATAAGAAAAGGGCCGCACAAAAAGTGTTGACAGACAACGTCTCATAGCATATTATCGATAAACAGAAAAGCAGTCTATTCCATTACAACAAAGGAGGTACTATGGTGCGCAGGCTCTTGACCCTGAGTTTAGCGGGTGTCGTTCTGCTCGGTTTTTCATTCTATTCGGTTTGTGGTGCCGCAGATGCGCCAATAAAGCTCAAATTTGCAAACTACTTTCCACCGACACATAAGATTGCAACTATTTTTGCTGAGTTCACTCAGGATATAAACAAGAAATCGGGGGGCAAAGTTGAGATCTCTTACTACCCGGGTGGCACGCTTTTGACGGCGCCCAAAATGGCGGCAGGTGTGGTCACAGGCATCGCCGACATCGGACTTGCTCACATGGCATACTCCAGGGGTCGCTTTCCCGTAATGGAGGCGATCGAGCTTCCATTAGGCTTTCCGAGTGCCTGGGTCGGCGCCGGCGTAGCAAATGAATTTTACGACAAATTTAAGCCAAAGGAATGGGACCAGTTTCATCCGCTCATCTTCTGCGCCTCTACTCCGAACGTTATCGGGACACTCAGCAAACCGGTCAGAACACTGGAAGACTTGAAGGGTCTCAAGATCCGCGGTACAGGGCGTATCGGTGATATCGTAAAGGCGTTGGGTGCTACACCGATGCCGCTTGAAATCGTCGACATGTATGAGGCGCTGCGTCGAGGCGTAGTTGACGGTAATTTAGGGTCCGCCGAGCAACTCGAAGGTTTCAAGATAGGCGAGCTGCTCAAGTATGTGACGGCGTCTTGGAGGACGGGAGGCTGCTTCGGGTTTTACGTAACCATGAGCAAGCATAAATGGGATACCCTGCCTCCCGATATGCAGAAGCTCTTTACCGAAGTCTCCGCCGAATATAAAGACAAGTGGGGCGTGGGCTTCAACAGCATCGATTTTGGCGGAATACAATACTTAAAAAACCATGGCGGACAGGTGATCAACCTCTCCGATGCTGAGACAGCCAAGTGGGTGAAGGCAGTGCAACCCGTGATCGCCGATTTCAAGAAGGATCTGGTTGGCAAGGGCTACAAAGAGCAAGAAGTAGACGCGTGGATTAATTTCATCAAGGAAAGGACCGAGTACTGGAAGGCCCAGGAAAAGGCAAGAAAGATTCAGAGCATCTACGAGTACTAGGCGCCTATCCGGCTCGAATAAAAGACTGGTGATCCGGCCACACGCTGCGTGAGTGCGCGGCGTGTGGCCTTTTTTCTGCTATGTGTCGAGCGTCGTGTGAAAGTAAAGGTCTTCGACCCTTATCGGCTTTCTGATCAATCCCTGCTCCAGAGAACCTTGAATTGCCCTTTCAATGGTCTTCCGCATCGACTTGAGTCCCAGCGGGTACGGATCCTCTCCAAATACGGCCGCCTGCTCTCTCCAGTCGTTTGCCTCGAAGTATACGTACGTTGATCTGGCCTTCCTTGCCCGATCGTATGCGATCTCTTTGGATTGCCGAAAGAGGTTGTAGAGTTCCATCGCTACCCACGGGTTCTCACGAAGTACGCTGTTCTTGATGATCACGTGGTGGTTCGGTTGATGGCAGCCGGTCTTGCGGAAGAATTCATAAATAGCCGCCTTCCCCTCATCGTTGAGCAACCTCCTTACCCGCGGGTTATTCGTCATAGGTGTTCCGCCGTAACGATCGATGACGTTCGGGTTTCCTGCTGTTACGCCCTCGGACGTTGTGGGTGGAAAGATAGCGTCCAGTTCTCCCCGGTCGAGCATCACGTCCATGGTTTGGTCAACGGTGATCCAGCGGTGGGTGACGCCCTTTGCCACGCCCTGCCCTTCTACATTCAGCCCCAGCGCGCCTCCGTGACTCAGCTCTTTTGTGCGGCCATTGTACCAGACATTATCCCATGCCTCGATGCCGTAGAGATCTTTAAGCGTTATCTTGAACCAGAGCGCGGCGGTCATGCAGTAGTCGGGCACGCCGATCTTCTTTCCTTTGAGATCGGCGAGCCCGCGTATGCCCGAGGGAGTATTGACGTAGAGGGCTGCCCAGAAGAGCCCCCTGCTCAGGAAGACCGGGATCGGCGTCCAATCCCATCTGCCTTTGCCGAATGCATCGCTCCTTTCCTTCGCGAGGAGCGTCTCGGACATCGACATTTCGCAGATATCGTATTCCGGCCCGGAGGACAGATTCTGAAAAAAGAGCTTGCTCGGATTAACAGTCATGATCTCAAGGTCTATATTCTCCGGCCTGACAGCGCCTTCCCTGATTGGATCGACACGAGGGTTGTCCGAGAAAGCCATCCTGAGTTTGATTTTCTTTTTTGCTTTTTGATCATCTGTTTTTTTCTTTGTGCTTTCCTCCCCGGCAACGGCCGCGCCGGGGCCCACGGCAGCGAGGCTCACTGCAGCACCGCCCAATCCCACAGCTTGTAAGAATCGCCTTCGTGTTACACCGTTGGTTGTTTTTGTCGGACGTCTATCGCCACACATCCCCGCACCTCCTGATTCAAAATTCTTTCCATCGCCGATAAGAGCTGATAAAGGCTCTGATAACTGCGCCGCGCACGTCGCATCTTTTCGACGTGGATGATTCATTTCTTGACCGCCTGTGTGATATAGCGTCACAGCCGGTCAACCCCAGTCCGCTTATGGCTCCTTTGCCTTTATCCTTACAGGAGGCTGCGCACTCTGCGTCCATCTGCGATAAAATTCTGTAACGTGCTCTTCTCATTCTATAAGACTCGCATACGAAAATCAAAAAAGGTATACTCTTAAACCGACCCGCAAAAGCTGTCCCGCATTATCCGCCGCATGGGTGCGCGGTCGTGTAGTCGCGTTTCATCGACGATTCTGCAAGCGGGCTCAAAAACTAAAGAGAAGGAGCACTTTAATGGCAGACCTCTTGGTAGATGAACGGGATCAAAAGCTGATCCTTTTTGAGCAATTCGAAATCGACAAGTTCTCGGAGTCGCCGATCTACGCTGACTTTGACGCTGAGACATACAGGCAGGTCCTCGGTCAGGCGAAGAAGCTAGCGACGACCGCGATGATGCCGACCAACGCTGACAGCGATACCGAGGGGTGTCTCCTCAAAGACGGCAAAGTAAGCGTGCCCGCATCCTTTCATGATCTCTGGCGCAAGTGGAACGATGGGGGATGGCGAGGGCTCGATCTTCCCGAAGAGATGGGGGGAATGGGCATGCCCATGGTAGTCGGTATGGCAGCCAATGAATATTTCGAAGCCGGTAATCTTGCATTTCAAACGCTCGCCGCCATGACACGGGGAGCGGCTTTGCTGATATTCACACATGGAACGGAAGAGCAGAACAAGAAATATATGAGGAATATTCTCGCAGGCAAATGGACCGGAACAATGGTTCTGACGGAAGCCGACGCAGGCAGCGATCTGGCCGCCACCAAGACCAGGGCCGAGCGCAATCCTGACGGAACCTATTCAATTGTGGGCAGCAAGATGTTGATCACCGGGGGTGACACCGATCTTACAGAGAATATCATCCATCTCGTATTGGCGAGGATTAAGGGCGCTCCGGCAGGGACACAGGGCCTGTCGCTTTTCCTCGTCCCAAAAATAAAGGTCAACGCCGACGGTTCGCTGGGCGAACCGAACGACGTGAAGGTCATCACGATCGAGAAGAAGATGGGGCTCAAAGGTTCTCCTACCTGTCATTTGAATTTTGGTGAAGACGGTGATTGCAGAGGTGAACTTGTGGGCAAAGAGAACGGAGGATTACCGATCTTCTTTACTATGATGAATGAGTCAAGACTCATCGCTGCCCGCCACGGAGCTGCCATCGCAAGCACCGCCTACCTGCACGCCCTCTCCTATGCGAAGGAGAGGCTCCAGGGGACAGAGATCGGTGCTCCTAAAGATTCCGGGCAGGCACCCATTATCAAACATCCTGACGTGCGCCGCATGCTGCTACAGATGAAAGCGTATACTGAAGGGGTTCGCGCTCTGATCCTCTATGCCTCCTACTGTATCGATCAGGAAAGGATGGCTCCCGGTAAAGAGGAGAGGCGGCTGTGGGAAAGGCGTACTGCCTTCCTCACGCCGGTTGCAAAAGCCTATGGATCGGACATTAGTTTCCGCGTGACCGAAACTGCCATGCAGGTATACGGCGGATACGGATACATGAAAGATTACCCCATCGAACAATTCTTAAGAGATGAAAAAGTTCACTCCATTTTTGAGGGCACCAACGGAATCCAGGCCTTGACGCTTGCAGGCCGAAACCTCGGGCAGGATAGCGCGGGTCTTATAAACGGACACCTGGCAGATATCGATAAATTCTGCACGAGCAACAGAAATCATCCGGCGCTCGCTTCCTACGTCGAGGCACTCACTACAGCTACGGCGGCGCTGTCTGACGTGTCGAAGTTCCTGGTCAGCATTCAGAAGAAGGACTTTCCCGGCCTGGCACTCTACGCCACTTCATACCTGGAGCTGTTCGGCGACGTTACCGTCGGCTGGCTGCTTCTCTGGCAGGCGGTCATTGCGCACGACCGGCTCAGCGCACTGGCGAAGAAATCGGGTGTTGAAGCTGATGCCGACGCAATCGAGAAACTTATCGCAGAAGATTCTCAAGCTGCCTTTTACAGCGGCAAGCTGGCCTCTGCCCGCTATTTCGCAAGCACGGTCCTCAGCCAGGCCGGCAGCAAGGCCAGGGTAATACTGACGATGGACAGGGCAGCCCTGGAGATCGCTGAACATGCCTTCTGAGTAACAGCACGAAAACGAGTCATATGTGAGAAGAACGGTAGGATAAAAGTAGCTCTATTCCTTACGCTCTGTGACGTTCGGCAGGGCGTTCGATTGCAAAATACGTAGTGATTGTCAGAAGAAGCACGAGCAGCATGCCGCTGCCGCAGTAAAAGAAGTACTCGGACAGTCGGTGGCTTTGCGGTACGATCCTTGCGTACGAGGTTAATACCGAGGAGTGCCATACATACAGGCCGTACGTCAAAACACCCGCTGCTTGCAGCACGCGAGAGACCTGGTTGACGAATATGCCCGGCAAACGAGGCTGTAGAGCAGGAAGATACTTGCGTCTGATTTTATACCGTTCCACGTTGAGTATACAAAGAAATGCCATGACCACGACTATCCTCGTGAGCAACTCACGGTAAACGCTTCGAGAGAAAAGGCGCCCCTTGCCATGAAAAAGGTACTGAATCTCACCGTTCCCTCCACCCGAGGCTATCAGATATATCAGGAGACAGAGAAGTACTGCAGCAGCGATGTTTCTCTTGTAATGATCGAAACTCCGGATGCTCTGCCTGTCCTTTTCAATGAGTGGATTGACGGCGTAGCCGACCAGGAAGAAATCGAGATTCGTGAGAAGCGGCGTATAGCTATGGGTGTACCAGTCTGTGCCGATTTCGTAGATTGAATACTTCAAAATGAAACCGGAAAGAAGCACCATGATGATGAACGTATACGTTCGCTGCCTGGAGGTCAGCAATGGGCTCAGCAGCATAAAAATAAAAGGGGCTATGACATAGTACTGCATTTCTACCGACACTGCCCATAACGCCCCGATGGGACCCGGCTGATTTCCGTAATACATGAACAACAAGGGACGCCAGAGCTGTTTGAGGGTTTCATACTTCAGCAAATCAGGGATCACAAAAAGCGTGACAACAAAAGAAGCAAAATAGCACAGAGGCACAACGCGAATTGCGCGATTCACGTAAAACGACTTAAGGCCCGCGCGATTGGGAGCATAACGCGAACTGTAGAATGCTTTTCCCATCAGATAGCCGGATAAACAAAAAAATATCACCATGCCGGCATGCGCACAGCCCTGAAGAAGAAAGTTCCAGGAGGATCCTATTTCCGGGTTGAAAACCAAGTAACAATGAGTAACCACTACACAGAAAAAGGCAAAACACCGTAGTATCAATAGCGGGTCGTCAGTATCCTTGAGCCGCTTCACGATAGGCTCGCGTGATTTGCTCAGCGCTGCGTCGGATGCTGGCATCTGCTTGACGCAAACTATGAATAGGACGAGAGCAGATAGAAAGAGTACCCACTCCAGGAGGTTTACTACAAGAGGAGGCCAATACAGGTTTTGCAGGATCCAACCATGGAAGACGTCTAGACTCAAGAATGCGACAAACAATACGACAAAGAAAACGCTGTGCACGCGGCGACTGGGCGCAGAGGTATGGGAAGTGTCGTGCATTTACAGTCTAACTCATTATCATACAAGAGGCGGAGAGATGCAGCTATGTCCTGCTCAAGCTCCCCCTGTCTATTTTGAACTATCCGGCATCGTGCTAATTACAAAAAAGATACATAATGCGAGCCGCAACCTTAAGCCTTTGCCTTCACAAGATACGCTGCTGGAATGGAGATGATCTCGTAGTCCGTGATCCCTGCTGCAGTGTAGAGTTGGACGATCCGCTTTTTTGTGTAGAAGTAGACGGGGCAGTCTTTTGTGGCGAGCCATATCTTTCTGATCGGCATCTGTGGCGTGTAGGCGGGAAAGGCTGTTACCATTAGACCCTTCGTAACCTCTTTCATTTTCTTCATAAACGGTAGAGGGTCTTTGATATAATCGAGAACGCCTATGGCAAGCGTCACGTCAAACTTTTCCTTCGGGTTGAAATCAGAAAGGAAGTCGCAGCACAGATGTTTCACGCGCAGCGGCTTACCGCTTGATTCATTTCGCGCTTTCACATAGCTATCCGCCAGACGTATCATCTCGGATGAGTAGTCTATGCCCACCACGTCCAAGCCTCGTTCCGCAAGCGGAATCGTAAACCTCCCTGCGCCGCAGCCTATATCCAGAATTGACCTTTCCCCTGAGCCGCACAGCTCCAGCGTCATTTCAAACCGCTGCCGCATGCCCTTCCTGAACAGGCGGTTCGCGAACCGCGTGACAAGCCCGCCCCGGTTCTCGTAGATGTCGTCGAACTCTTTAGCGCTTTTCGTGAAGTACTCTTTTACCTTAGCGTCTTCCTTCATGCTCAATCCATTCCTCTGTAGATGTAAATCTAAAGTCGGACAGCAGCTTGCGAAACTTCTTCTCGGTGGCGGCCAAGCCTGTAATAGTGGTACCACTTCAGCCCTTCTACGCGCGGTTTCCCCGGATCAAATTCCCACGGATGAATATAGCATACTGCGACATGACCGCGCGCGTTCAGCGTCTTGAGAGCATGACGGATAAAAAGGTAGGGAAAGAATCTTAAGTAAAATCCACCCGCAACGGGCACTCTTTTCCCCAGCAGCGGGACCGTATAAATGGACAAGGGTATCTCCATGAGACCGTTGCCCTCGCCTGCATGTTCCGATTCGATCCTGTAAGGGTACAATGGAGCATCCGGTATGCCGTAGAGGGGCGTCTTTACCGGAAAGATGCTTGAGTCGTATTCCATTCCGAGTTTCTTGAGTATTCCGAGCGACCACAACGTCTCCTTCATGACCGTGAACTGCGGAGCCCTGTACCCTTTGACCTTCTTGCCTGTAATGCTCTCCAAAATGTCTATCGATTTCCTCACATCCTCCTCAAATTCTGACGGAGTCTGGTCAGTGATCCTTCTGTGGCCGTAGCCATGAGATGCGACTTCGTGGCCTTCTCCTTCGATTCTCTTTACCAGAGCGGGAAACCGTTCAGCGACGTAACCCAGGATGAAAAACGTGGCTTTGGTGGACGAATCTCTGAGCACGGACAGCACCTTCTCTGTTGCCGCGACAACCCGGGCCTCGCATTTGTCCCAGTCCTGCGGCTCCAGATCACAGAACCAATCTTCAACATCTATCTGAAGGATATTTTTCATGAACCAGTCCAACTTATATCACAGAATAGAAGCATGTCCAACATGGACGCAACAATTTTTTGCCAATTATGCACCCGGCTCTTCTTCGTGTCAAACAGAATCTATCCGCCCTCATGGACAAATTCAGCCACGGTGTGCTATAAAAAGTACTAGTGTCAGTGTCCGGGGCCTGAATTGTCATCGATGGGCGTCGGAGAGATGAAGCGATTCGGCTACCAGCCACAGTTCATAAATGACCTTTAACTCCCACGAATTTATCTTCCTATTCCTCCCCTGTACGCTCATTGTCTATCTTCTGCTCAACAGGTGGCACCTCACTGTTGCTTCGACCATATGGCTGATCTTCTGCTCGTTCGTCTTTTACTGCTGGGCTGAGGTGAGCTCCGGGTTACTCCTTGCTTTTTCGATACTCTTTAACTTCTTCCTTGGTCTCATGCTGACCTCATTTCCACAGACCGGGCGAGTCAGGCGTAAAGCTTTGCTTATCTTCGGAATAGTCGTTGCCGTGGCTCTGCTCGGCTACTACAAGTACACTAATTTTGCGATCAGCAACCTGAACGAATGGTTTGGCCTGGGCCTGCCGGTAAAAAAGATACTCTTACCGATCGGCATCAGCTTTTTCACCTTTACCCAGATCGCCTACCTCGTCGATCTCTACCGCGCTCCTGACAAACGCGCCAGCTTTCTCAATTATGCGCTCTTCATCTCATTCTTTCCGCGTTTAATGGCCGGTCCGATCGCACGCTATGACGAGATCATACCTCAGTTGGAGAACCTTAAGAGTAAGACGCTCAACTATCGAAACCTGTC
Source organism: uncultured delta proteobacterium (assembly GCA_963825005.1). GTDB lineage: Bacteria > Desulfobacterota > Syntrophorhabdia > Syntrophorhabdales > WCHB1-27 > JADGQN01. Next base: position 103,304 of record CAWGRP010000007.1, read on the forward strand.
GGTGGCACTGTATCTCTTCGCCATAGGGTTGTTCAAAAAGGTCGAGATCGCCGACCGGTTTCAGGATTGGGCTTCCCAGGGATTTGACGCGACACAGAATTTGAATTTTCTCCTCGCGTGGGCAACCTCTCTTTGCTACACCTTCCAGATATATTTTGATTTCTCAGGCTATACCGACATGGCCATCGCCGTAGCGCTCTTTTTTAACATCAGGCTTCCGATAAACTTTAACAGTCCATACAAAGCACTAGACATACAGGACTTCTGGCGCCGTTGGCATATCACGCTCACCAGGTTTCTAAGAGACTATATCTACATACCTCTGGGCGGGAACCGGGTATCCGAGGCACATGTCTACGGCAACCTCATGATCACCTTCCTTATCGGGGGCCTGTGGCACGGAGCAGGCTGGACCTTTGTTTTTTGGGGCTTTCTCCATGGGGCGGCCCTTATCATATGCCGCGCATGGAAAAAGCTTGGATTGCGAATGCCCAACGTGATCGCCTGGTTCGTGACATTCAATTTCGTCAACATCGCGTGGGTCTTCTTCCGGGCAAAAACCTGGAGCGATGCAATAAGGGTACTCAGGGGCATGGCGGGCCTCGGCGGCGTCGCCCTTCCCGAAGAATGGGAACGATCCCTCCATTCTCTCGCGAATTATGGAATACAGTTTATGCCGTGGAAGCAGGTGATGGGGGGAGCCAGAGATTCATGGATCTTCATTTTCGTGGCGTTGTTCATGTGCCTGTTTTTCAAAAATTCTAACGAGATGGCCGAAAGATTCAAGCCTGATTGGAAAGCGTTCATAGTGTTGACAGCCGGAGCGTATGCCGTGCTGCATATGGGCGAGATGAAGGAGTTCGTCTATCGGTTCTTCTGAGGATCTGATGAAGCGCTACAGGAAGTGGTTCTTTACCGGTCTGATCATACTGGCAGTGGAGTTCAGTTTAGTCGCGCTTTTGAACTACATTGTCGACCCGAGCGGCTTTTTCAGGTACGCGACCTGGCGGCACGATGTTTCTCATCAGTTTCTGCTGGTGAACATGAATTTCGTTAAAACCCGCTATATTGCTCAAAATCCGCATAAGTTCGACTGCCTTATCTTCGGCTCCTCAAGGGCCAACGCTATCGATGTGAGAAGGCTCAAGGAAGCTAACTGTTACAACATGTTCATAGGAGCCGGTCTTCCGCGCTATTACCTCGACAATCTACGCTATATACTGGAGAAGGGAGCCAAACCCAAGTTAGTCATGATAGGCCTCGACGAATTCTCTTACAAGAATGACCCGGCAGAGGAGTTCACGGATTACGTTAGATATCCCTATCCCCCGGCGGTGCATCAGAACAGAGTGCTATTCTATCTGAAATATCTTGTTCGTTATTCATCGAGAAGCATGAAGGAATCGTTCGAAGGGTACGAGGGCAAGAAGCCGCCAATTCCGTACGATCATGATACGGGCCTCATGATACCGGACCCCAAGGTAGAGGAAGCGATTGACGCAGACCCGATTACATATGCTAAAGATCCGAGATTTCAGCAACCCTTCGCGTCAAGCGGGGACAGGATGGATGCGGCGCTGGAGGAGATCAGGGAAACGGTGGATCTCCTGAAAGCGCACGGAATACGGCCGATCGTCTTCATGGATCCCATCCACAAAACCACCTACCTGGCTACAGGCCTGGAGAGATTCCTCCTGTTCGAAAAAGAATTGAGCAAAATTACGAGTTTCTACGACTTCAGCGGCTTGAACTCCATTACTACCAACAACGCCTATTACCTTGAAACCTCTCACTTCACGTTCAAGGCCGGCGCGCTAATTCTTGCCCGCATACTCAACATCGGCGTCAAGGTACCTGCCGACTTCGGTGTGCTGGTAACCAGGGAGAATATTGACGAGCACCTTGCTTACCTGAGGAGCCAGGTCGCAGGCCTCGGATCACAAGTCAAATGGTAGAATGGCGGGCTGCTTTTTGCGCTTTATACCGATTCGCAATCAAGATGGAGACCGAGGCGGCAGCAAGGAGCCGACGAAGGCGTACTACTAGTACGTCGAGGAAAGCGACGCAGGGACAACGAAGGTATACGATTGATGGCGAATCGGTATTACTTCGTTGCCCGTCAGCCTGTTCTGCTCGACGCACCCCAAGGTACGCCTACGCAGACCAGCCTTCGGAGCGCCTAGGGCACCCGGCCGAAGGCTGGGTCATGCATCAAAATTGAGCTCGCCACTATCCGCAGGCTTGTATATGGGCGACATTCTGGGCATGTTAATGAAGCGGTACAGAAAATGGTTCTTTACCGGTCTGATCATGCTGGCAGTAGAGCTCTGCTTTGTGGCGCTCTTCAACTATGTTGTCGACCCGAGAGGCTTCTTCAGGTATGGAACCTGGCGGCACGACGTTTTACATCAGTTTATCGAACCGGACAAGAATTTTATCAAGACCCGTTATGTGGCCCTCAACCCGCAGAGATACAACTGCCTTATCTTCGGCTCCTCAAGGGTGAACGCTATCGATGGAAGGCTGGCGAAGAACGCGGTCTGCTACAACATGACTTTCGGACAAGGCCTGCCGCGCAATTACCTGGACAGCCTCCGCTATCTGGTGACGAAACAGGTCCGGCCCAAATTAGTCCTGATAGGCCTTGACGAATTCTCTTACAAGTATGACCCGGCAGAGCATACGGATTTCCTGAGGCACCCCTATCCACCGGCAGTGCATCAGAACAGGGTATTATTCTATCTGAAATATCTTGTTCGTTATTCGTCAAGAAGCATGAAGGAACCGCTTGAAGGGTTCGAAGGTAAGAGGCAGCCGATTCGGTATGATCATTACGGTACCGGACTTGAGATGCCCGATCCCGCGGTAGAAAAAGCGATCGAGGCGGACCCGATTACGTATGCCAAAGATGCAAAGTTTCGGGAGCCCTTCATTACACCAGGGGACAGGATGGATGCAGCGCTGGAGGAGATCAGGGAGACGGTGGATCTCCTGAACGCGCACGGGATACCGCTGATCGTCTTCATAAACCCTATTCACAAGGAAACCTACCTGGCCACAGGCCTGGACAAATTATTTCTGTTCGAAAAAGAATTGAGCAAAATTACCAGCTTCTATGATTTCAGCGGCTTGAACTCTATCACCACCAACAATTATTACTACTACGAAACTTCGCATTACAGGCAGAAGGCTGGCGCCTTAATGATTGCCCGCATATTCAACGACACGAGCGTCAAGGTGCCTGACGACTTCGGTGTGCTGGTAACCAGGGAGAATATTGACGAGCATCTTGCTTACCTGAGGAGCCAGGTTGCCCATTTAGGCTCAGCAGTGAAGTGGTAGAATGGCGGGCATCAGGTGCCACTGATTTTCAAGTCGGTAATATACACAGTAGGTGCCCCGTAGGGTCCGTAAAACCTGAGATCATTCCCCACGGCCTTGATGTTCTTCAGCAGTTCAAAAACATTTCCTGAAAAGATGACACCTTTGAACGGGCTCTCTTGCCCGTTTTTGCGGATGAGTCCCAGAGCCCCGACTGAGAAATCGCCGGTGACCGGGTTGGCAGTATGCGTGCCCATCAGCTCTTCGATAATGATGCCATCCTGGAAGGCGCTCGCCACGTCTTCGGCGCCTTTCTCAATGTAAAATCCGCGCGGAGAGCACTTCGGCGGCTCTCTGAGTCCAGGTCTGACCCCGTTTCCGGTTGAGGGTTTGGACAGCTTGCGTCCGTAATATACATCGAACAGGAACCCCTGAAAATAGCCTTCCCGAACCACTACATTTTCCTGCGAAGGCACACCTTCACCATCGAAGGGGAAGCTGCCCATGCCTGCCAATCCCGAATCCGTAATAGTGAGAATCGGCGAAAAACACTGTTTGCCCTGCTTCTCTTTGAGCCACGTCTTGTCCTTGTCCAGGCTCTCGCCGAGGAAGGAGGGCGCAATCACGTCCAGCATGTCGCATGTTGCGCCGGGCGTCAACAGGCCCTCGTAGGCACCCGTCTTAAGCACCTTGCCGTCGAGAAAGGAGATTGCCTTCTCGGCGATCCGCCGTCCCAATGATGCGGGTTCCAGCTCTTCGAGCTTATGGCCCCACGACCAGTCATACCAGGATACCTCTTCACCGTTTGCCGCAACGGCAAGACCGCCCAACGTGTATATAGTTTTTCGCGCTTCCGCCTGTAACCCGTTTGCGTTGAAAATCGCCGACTCGATCGTCACCTCCTGCAGTTCGCAGTTCCGAGTCTGCTTTATTCTCCGATCATGATCGAGAATGGCTCGCTCCAGCGTGAGCACGCGCGCTGTTTTCTCGCTGTCATCTGTTTCAACTCCTGCCGTATCATACGCCTCGAAGGCGGGATAGGCGCCGTACTTCCCGGGGAATACCGCATGCTCGTCCCGCTCCATGAAAGGAACAAGCGAGGCTGCGTTTTCTATCAGGGCGGAGGCAGCCTTATCTCCGGTCTCGTGCGTGTATGAAAAGACCAGTCGATGATCCTTTATTGCGCGAAGCGCTATACCTTCTTCTTCTCTGAATACCAGACTGTAGAGCTCGCGCTCGAAGCTCTCATATTTTTTCGTCCGCTCTTTCAGAAAGCAGACCTCGTAACTGTCGAAAGCCTTCTTTAACGCGCGAACCAGTTGCTCTTTTTCGATCACGATTGCTCTCCTAAAGGTTTCTGACCATCGCCATTTCATCGCACATGGGAAACTTGGCGCATTTGATGCAGTCTGTCCATATCTTCTGCGGCAGCTTCGTCTTATCTATCATGTCAAAGCCTACTTTGCCGAAAAATTCATTCTGGTAGGTGAGGAGAAAAACCCGTTTAATACTGAATTCCTCTGCTTCTTTCAGGCATGTATCGACCAACGCTCTTCCTGCGCCTCTTTTCCTGAAATCGGGATTCACGCACAGGGAGCGTATCTCTGCCAGATCTTCCCAGCAGACGTGGAGAGCGCAGGCGCCCACGACCTCGCCCGCCTCTTCATACACGAAGTAATCCCTTATGTTATCGTACAGCTCGGCAAGCGACCGCGAAAGCATCTCCCCTTTGGCGGCGCAGTCATTGACCAAGCGGTGAACCGCTTTTATATCGCTAATGCGTGCTTTCCTGAGCATTCTGAAGCATCTCCTCTGCCTGATCGACTGTCTTCTCGGTGATCTTCACGCCGCCAAGCATGCGGGCGATTTCAAGTATCCGCTCGTCTTTCGCAAGGCCGCGCACTGCCGTCCTTGTTGATCCCTCCTCCTGGTATTTCTCCACAAGGTAGTGATGGTCGCCGTATGCGGCAATCTGCGGGAGATGTGTGATACAGATCACCTGACTGTTCCGGGCGAGTTCGTGCAATCTTCTTCCGACGATCTCTGCCACTTTCCCTCCTATCCCCGCGTCGATCTCATCGAATATCATGGTCATCCCGTGCGTGCCGCCGACAATACGCTTGATGGCGAGCATTACTCTGGACAGCTCTCCGCCTGATGCGACCTTTCTCAAAGGTCTAAGCGGCTCTCCCGGATTTGCGCTCAGAAGAAACTCGATGTCATCCTTGCCGTCTTCGTCGATTGAGCCTTTCTCCGAGATTACGATTTTGAAACTCACTCCCTTCATTGAGAGCAGTTCCAGCTCCTTTGCCACCTCATCTTCAATCTGTTTCGCCCCTTTTTTTCTCTCCGTGGAGATATGCTCTGCCCGTTCTGCCACTTCTTTCTGCAGTATAACCCTTCTGTTCTCCAACTCTTCGAGGTTAGACGAAAGCGTCGTAAGATAAAGGAGGCTATTCCTGGCCCACTGCTCATACTCTTTGATCTCTCTGTGGGTCTTCCCATACTTTTCCTGGAGGCGTCTGATCCTGTACAATCTGTCTTCCATTGCCTCCAGTTGGTCCGGATCATACACAAATATTTTCTCGTGCTTCTTTATCTCCTCGAGAATCTCCTCCAATTCAAAGAAGAGCGCCTCAATCCGCAGACGCAGTTTTTCAATGGCCTCTATTTTACTCACCGGTTTGAGTGCCGAAGCCGCCGTCTTGAGAATGGCGTGTGCCGAACCATCATCTTCATACAGCCCCTTACTCACGCTGTCGAGAACAGTTTTAATCCTCTCCGCATCTTTGAGGATCGCCAGTCGCTCCTTGATACTCTCTTCTTCGCCTTCCTGAACGTTCTCCTCTTCTATTTCTTTTATCTGGAACTGCAGGAGGCTTATTTCCTTCTCCCGCCCCTGCACCTCGTTCCTTTTCTTGTTGAGGACCGCTACGACCTCTCGCAGGTCCTTTACTCTATCTGAAAGAAGTCTCCGTTCTTTCTCGAGCGAAAGCAGACTGTCCAGTATGACAGCGTAATGTTCCTTATCCAGAAGGTCCTTGGACTCACCCTGTCCATAAATGCTCGTCAGTTCCGCGCCAAGGCTTTCGAGTCTCTTGCGGGTAACCGGCTGTTCATTGATGAAAGCCCTCGATTTACCCTGGTCTCCAATCACACGTTTCAGGATATACTCATCGTCCTCACGGTAGTAATGGCCGACTATCTCAGCCTTGTCCGCGTCGCACCTGACGATATCCGTGGGTATCTTTGCATTGACGAGGGCGGAAAGAGCGTTGATGATGATCGATTTGCCTGCGCCGGTCTCTCCGGTAATGACATTGAGGCCTTCCTTGAACTCGATCTCCAGCTCGTCGATGATAGCGAAGTTCTTCACCCGCAAGAAGGCAAGCATAGACTCACCGCTCTCCCCACTTCAGCTTGGTGCGCAGCACCTCAAAGTATCCTTTTGACGCGGAGGTGATCAGGTTAACGGCATACGAAGATTTCTTGACCGTGACTTCGTCTCCGAATTCCAGAGGAAATCCTATCTGGCCGTCGAGAGTGAGAATAACCCTTTCGTCTCTGGAGAGCAGTTTTGCTCTCAGGGCAGCCTCCCCGGGCAAGAGTATCGGCCGGTTGGTGAGCATGTGCGGGCATATCGGCGTCACCACAATGTGCGTGAGGGACGGGTGGAGAATGGGACCGCCCGCAGCCAGCGAATATCCTGTTGAGCCTGTTGCAGTCGAGAGAATGAGTCCGTCAGCCCTGTATGTGGTCAGGTACTCATCATCCACGAAGGTTTCTACATCGATTATTCTGGCGAGCGCATCCTTTGTAATCACCGCATCATTAAGAACCGACAGATCAAAGACAAGCTCCGTATTGCGCCTGACCGAAACGCTCAGCATACTGCGGCGGGAGAGGCTATAACGGCCTTGCATAACAGAGAGGAGCATGTCAGGCAGCTCTTCGAGCGATGTCTCGGTCAGAAATCCGAGACCGCCAAGATTCACTCCAAGTATGGGGACTTCTCTTCCCTTGAGCTGGCGGGCAACTGAAAGCAGCGTGCCGTCGCCTCCCAGGACGATAATGAGGCCGGCCCCTTCTCCCACATGCTCAAGCTCGAATGCTTTCCCATGTCCGATCTCCCGAGCCGTTTCCTCATCGAGCAGGACCTCGGTCGTTCCGCTGAATCTCGCTATGATCTCCTGTGCGACAGCTTGAGCATCCTCCTTCTTGCGTTTACAGACGATGTGTATGTGCTTCATCGGGTCCAATCGGTCCATCTATCGTTATCTCTCCTTCAACTACATCGCCGATTCCTCGAACCGACGAAATAGATCGCGCTTTTTCACCTACATCCTTACCAGAAGAAGCAACCCATTGTCAAAGTCATCTACGACCTTGTCTAGGCAAAATAGAAATGTCCGGTTCTTAGCAGTTCGGGACCCCGGACCCCGGCCCCTGGACCCTGTCTTCTACATCAGCCCCCTTTCCTTGAAGCTGACAAAGTCTTTGGTTGTCACGATGATATGGTCCAGCACCTCTATCCCGAGCAGCCTGCCGGCTTCCACCAGCCGCTGCGTGAGCCTCACGTCGTCCTCAGAGGGTTCGGGGTTGCCCGATGGATGGTTATGCGCCAGCACTACCGAAGAAGCGCTGCGGGCGATCGCACTTTTGAATACCTCTCTCGGATGCACCAGGCTTGCGTTTGCTGTGCCCACGGAGATGGTATAGATACCCATCACCCTATTGCGTACGTTAAGCACGACGAGCTTGAAGTGTTCCCTTGCTTTATCCTGAATATCTGCCCTGACAGCTTTCACCACGCTTTGCGGGCTGGTAAGCTCATATTTGGGCGGCTCGTCCTCGATGTCCTGCCTCCTGCCGAGCTCGAAGCAGGCCTTGAGCTGCGCCGCCTTGGCCGGACCTATGCCGCTGATTGCAGACAACTCCTCGACGGTCGCCTCGCTGACACCTTTGATATTCTTGAACCGTCTCAGCAGTTCCTGTGCAATAATCAACGCAGATTTTCCTGCCACGCCCCGGCCGATTACCAGAGCAAGCAGTTCATGACCGGACAGCGCGTGCGCGCCAAATTTTTTGAGGCGTTCCCGCGGCCTTTCCTCGGCGGGTAAATCGTGTATGGTGAAAGAATTCTCGATGTCCGACATGGGCGTGCTTGAACAATTATAGCTGATAACATTGCGATTACAAAGAAATTGTTTAATTGGTTGCATTGGTTGGATCGGTTCTATTGTGTCAACTAATGGAACTGCTAAGACGACACCTAAATACCGGAACACCTTTCGCAGCCGTCATTCCGGCGGACGCCGGAATCCAGTCATCTCTGGATGCCGGATCGAGTCCGGCATGACGAACTATTTAGTCGCCGTCTTAATAATTAAACTAACGAAACCAACAAAACAGACTTGATCTAAGATGACGAGGTGAGCGCGGTTTTGATCTCTTCGGCGATCTTTCTGTTGAAGCCGGGCAACCGGGCAATTGTTTCCGCATCTGCCTGCCGCATCGCGTCCAGCGAGGGGAACTCCTTGAGCAGGAGCATCATCCTTTTCTTGCCCACGCCCTTGATGCCCGGGAGCACAGAGGAGAGGTCCTCCCTTCGCTTCCATTTCTTGTGAGAGCCGATGGCGAAGCGATGGGCTTCATCGCGCATCTTGACGATCTCTTTAAAAACGGGTGACGATTTCGGCAGGAGTAACGGGTTCTTCCGGAAAGGGAGGTAGAGCACATCTTCCATTCTTTTCCTGCCCTGTCCTTTCGCAATCCCGATGAGATCCGGGCTTACGCCGAGTCCCTTGAAGACGCTGATCGCAGCCGATAGCTGCCCTTTGCCGCCGTCGAGGATTACAAGGTCGGGTAAAGGACGTATCTTCTCATCCTTCATCCTTCGCGTAAGGACCTCACTCATCATTGCTACGTCATCTTCGGGTTGAGCCTCCCGGATATGAAACACCCTGTACGCGTCCTTACGCGCCTTGAACTCCTCAAAGACCACCATGATACCTGAAGGGTTCGTACCGCCCGTGTGTGAGACATCGTAGACTTCAATCCGCATTCGGCGCCTTATTCAAATGAAGGGTCCTCTTGAAAGCCTCGTCTGTCTTGAGCGGCTCCACTTCGTGGAGGTTCTCCACGGCCAGCCTGATCATGTCCCCTGCGCCGCGAGACTCGGGCCCGAGCACACGCAGACCGCGCCTCTTCTCTCTCAAGTGCTGTTCCAAAAGCGGTAGATCTTCGAGCGCTTCGGAGACGATTATCTCATCAGGAATCTGACGGCTCGTGTAGTACTGAAAAACAAACGATGAGAACGCCTCGTCCGGATTAAGAGAAAAAGGCTCGTGGAACGTTCTCTTTGAAATCAACACGCCCCTGCGAAAGCTGAGAAGCACAATTCTGAGCCTGCGCTCCTCCCTGAGCACAGCCCAGACATCCCTGTCTTTGCCCAGGTGTTCGTGGACATGCTGTTTCTCGACGAGCCTCTTGAGCATATGGTAGCGCTCCCTTTTCTCCTGCGCCTTCTCGAAATCCCATTCCTTCGCTGCTTTATCGATCTGCTCTTCGAGACTCTTCAGAAGCTTCTCATCCCTTCCGGAAAGGAAGTCGGTCAGTTCTTCCACTATTGTCCGGTAGGAGGCTTCGTCGATGTGGCCCACACACGGAGCCGTACACTTTCTGATGTCGTACAGCATGCACGGCCTGGTCCTGCCCTTGAAGACCGCATCCTTGCACCGCCGAACCGGGTACAACGACTGCACTATCTTCAGAAAGTCCCTGACATCGCGGGCATGCGGATGCGGCCCGAAATAGAGAGCTCCATCGTCTTTTATATTCCTCGTGGCGGATAGCATGGGAAACTTTTCTTTGACGCTCAACCTCAAGGAGATGTAGGTCTTGTCATCCTTCAGGACCGCGTTGTATTTCGGCTGATGTTCTTTTATCAGATTGTTTTCGAGAAGAAAGGCCTCCTTCTCATTGCCGGTAAGCACGAACGAGACATTATCAATCAGCGACAGGAGGCGCTCCAGGCGCCTCTCTTTAGCCCCTTCGGCGAAATAGCTGCCCACCCGGTCACGGATATTTTTCGCCTTGCCGACATAAATAATCTGGTTGCTCTTGTCGCGAAAAAGATAGACGCCGGGGCTTTCCGGCAGGTTCACCAATGTCTCGTCAGCGATCACTAGAGGGTGATCTCCATCTTTTCAAGTTTCAGGAGTCTGTCCCGCAGCTGCGCCGCCCTTTCAAAATCCCACTTCTTCGCAGCATCATCGATCTCTCGCTTCAGTTTCTTCATAACTTTGGTGAGCTTCTTGGGTTGGATGCCCTGCTCATCGAACTCGTCCAGCGGTATCGTGTAATAATCCTTCTCATAGATCGACGCAAGCACGTCAATGATCTCTTTCTTGATCCCTTCAGGCGTAATGCCGTGCGCTTCATTATACTCGGTCTGGACTTTCCTTCTTCGCTCCGTCTCTTCGATCGTCCTTCGCATCGATTCGGTCATGTTGTCGGCAAACATCACCACCCTGCCGTTAAGGTTACGCGCTGCCCTTCCGCACGTCTGGATCAGTGATGTCTTGGAGCGCAGAAATCCTTCCTTGTCGGCATCGAGTATTGCAATAAGCGATACTTCGGGCAGGTCGAGCCCTTCCCTCAGCAGGTTTACTCCGACGAGAACATCAAAGTTTCCGAGTCGCAGATCACGGATGATAGCTACGCGCTCCAGTGTGTCGATCTCGGAATGAAGATACTTTGTCTTGACGCCCGCATTGAGCAGAAAATCGGTGAGGTCTTCCGAAAACCGTTTCGTCAGCGTTGTCACGAGAACGCGCTCTTTCTTCGCTGTCACGATTTTGATCTCTTCCAGCAGGCTGTCTATCTGATTCTTTGAGGGTCTCACCTCGATCTGCGGATCGATCAGGCCTGTCGGCCGCACTATCTGTTCAACAATATGGCTCCCCGCCTTTCCGAGCTCATAGACGGCCGGCGTGGCAGAGATGTAGACAATCTGATGCACCCGCTCTTTGAATTCCTCGAACGTGAGCGGCCTGTTGTCGATAGCCGAAGGAAGTCTGAAGCCGTACTCGACGAGCGTCTCTTTACGCGACCGGTCGCCCTTGTACATGCCCATGAGCTGCGGTATGGTAACGTGGCTCTCGTCGATCAGCACCAGCGCATTCTTGGGGAGGTAATCGAGGAGCGTGGGCGGGGGCTCACCCGGCTTTCTTCCCGTAAGGTGCCGCGAGTAGTTCTCGATGCCCTGGCAATAGCCTATCTCGCTGAGCATCTCCAGGTCGTACTTGGTCCTTGCCTCCAGCCTCTGCGCCTCTAGCAGCTTGTTCGCGCCGCGCAGCTCTTTTAACCTGTCGGCGAGTTCTGCACGGATGCTGGTTATCGCGGTCTCCACTTTTTCCTTCGGCGTCACATAATGCGTTGCCGGGTAAATGGTAACCCGGTTGAGCTTCTCACGGCTCTTCCCGCTCAAAGGGTCGATCACATAGATGCCCGATATCCTGTCACGATCAAGCACGATCCTGTATGCCTTATCCTCCTCGTATGCAGGGTAGACGTCAACCGTCTCGCCGCGGACCCTGAACCTGCCCCGGTAAAAATCGGTCTCATTCCTCTCGTATTGACACTGAATGAGCTTGTCAAAGAGCGCTCTCCTGTCGACCTCGTCGCCCTCTTCGAGATAGATCAGCATGCCGTAGTAAGCCTCCGGGGAGCCGAGGCCGTAGATGCAGGAGACACTGGCAACGATGAGCACATCCTCTCTCTCAAAAAGCGCGTTTGTCGCAGACAGACGAAGCTTGTCGATCTCTTCGTTGATGGAGGAATCTTTCTCGATATACGTATCCGTGGGCGGGACATACGCCTCCGGCTGGTAATAATCGTAGTAGCTGACGAAGAAGTGGATCGCATTCTCGGGAAAGAGAGTCTTGAACTCCGCATAGAGCTGAGCCGCCAGCGTCTTGTTATGCGATATGACGAGCGTGGGCCGCTGCACGCGTTCGACCACGTTCGCCACGGTAAAGGTCTTTCCCGAACCGGTGACGCCGAGCAGCACCTGGTGCTGTAGTCCCTTCTCGACACCTTCCGATAGTTTTTCTATGGCCTGGGGCTGATCGCCTGCCGGCCTATATTCATTAACCAGCTTGAATTTATTCATGATTCGATAGTTTAATCTCTACAGGACGGGAAGTCAAAGGGGGTCACGGCTGCATCGCGCTCGCCACCATGCGCGCAAATGAGGCTGTGATGGTGCTTTCAGCTCAAGCGGGCGGATAACCAAACTGCTCGATCGAATCTTATGCTAATTTGCAGTCAAGATGGACGACCCAGCCTTCGGCCGGGTACCCCGGGCGGCAGCGAGGAGCTTGCCGGAGGCGTACTATAGTACGTCGAGGAAAAGCGACGCAGCGACAACGAAGGTATCCGCTTGAATGCGAATTAGCATTAGAACCAGTAAGCCGGGTATCGCCTCTTTCCGGAAAGGTTATTGGTAATGAGCCCAACCGCAAGGAGGATGGCTACGCCCAGTGCGACAGGCACCAGCACGTACAGGAAGCCCAGATCATGCACGGCCTTACCCCCGATCACGGCGGTCATGGCGCTGGCGCCGCCCGGAGGGTGTACGGTCCTGGTGAGAAGCATTGCCATCACTGAAAGCGAGACTGCGATCGTAGCAGTCAGCCAGATATCAATACCGAGCACTCTATGGCAGGCTGCTCCAATAAACGCCGATATGACGTGGCCGCCCATCACGTTCCTCGGCTGGGAAAAAGGACTTGCCACCACGCCGTAAACCAGCACTGCAGAAGCGCCGAGAGAGCCCAGCATCAAGCTGAGCGACCGCGGTTCCAGGTAGCATGCGGAAACCAACCCGCACATGCCGGTCCCGACCAAGGCACCGAGACCCGACCAGAGAATCTCTCTGAGGGGAACCCTGGGTGGGCCCTCGGCGCCGCCTTTCATTTTTGAGAGATATTCCTTGAAATTCACAGCCTTGTCATCACCTTCACAACATCCGCGCGGGTGATAATCCCTGCGAGTCTGTTTTTCTCGTCAACCACCGGAATCCTTTTTATGCGCTTCTTCTCCAGAAGTTCAGCGGCTTCCAGCACATCCTGATCCAACCTTATAGTCAGCGCAGGAGATGACATGAAGTCCCTGACAGCTCCCTTCTTTCGGACGCTTGAGGCAGGGGTCTCCCATGATGTGCCGTATCAAGTCTTTAAAACCATGGTCCCTCTCAACGCCTACCATGCAGAGCACATCCGCTTCCGTGACAACACCGATGACTTCATTCCTGTCATCGACAACAGGAAGGCCCCCTACACCCTTCTCCGAAAGAAGCCTCGCCGCCTCACGTATATCCGCATCCGGGTGCACCGACACAACATCTTTCGTCATCACTTCAGCGATGGGGATCTGTTTGGAACGCCTCTCCTGCGCGTACCCGAGAGCTAGTTCGTATATCTTCAAGAGGTCCTCTTCCGTGACATCGATATAGGTCGCCAGTTCCCTGCGCGCTTTTCTCAGGTCATCAACAATAATCACACACTCGTTGTCCATAACATTCTCCGGAGGCTTATACGCTACTACCCTGGTGCCAATTGCGAACAGTCGCGCCCAAGTACCAGCCGCACCGTCAACGTAACCAGGAGCTCGGCCGGCACATTCACTATGCTATAGTGTAATCGAGGAACGGACGGTGGGCAATGAAATTCTTCTCATCCATCTTGGAGGGCTCGGGGATGTCTGTCTGTCGGAATCGGCCTTTCATTCTCTTAACGCACATTTCAAAGGCGGAATGCATGCGGTCGGGTATACGAGGTTCCTCGGTCTCTTTGAACACTATTTCGAGCACGTCCTGTCGGTCGAGGAACGTAGCTGGCTCTGGCTTTTTTCCGATCTTCCCTGTGACAAACGCTGGGCGCAGGCTGTGATGATTGGAAAGGACAAAGACGGCGAAATGAGAAGACGGCTGGGCAACGTCTGCTCCGGACCCGTCTTGTTTATCGACATGTACCCGGAGCAAGAGCGGCGCCATGTGGAAGAGTACCAACTCGCGCAACTTCAAAAACATGGCGTGACGCCACTCAAAACGGAAATCGAAGAACAGAACGGCCAAAGGATCATTCTCTATCCCGAAACGGGTCATGAAGAAAAGAAAATGGCCCTATGATCATTTCATCACGCTATATCATCGATTGAACGATGAGGGAATTGATGTCGTTCTTCTGGAAGCGCCCGACCATGAAACCTCGGTGGCTGATGCTCGAACGTTCGACGATTTGAAGGAGACTGCGAGCTTCCTGAGCAAAGGAGGAATCTTCTTCTCCAACGACTCTGGTGTGGCGCATCTCGCTGCAGCCTGCGGACTGGCAACCATCACGCTCTTCTGGGATCATGATCCGGTGATCTGGCATCCACGCGGACGCAACACAGCGATTGAATGCAGCGCTCGCTCACCGGGCGTTGAAGAGATGCTATCGCTTATTCTGAAAAAGAGAGAGCCCGGGTAGACAACAAGTGCCAGTACTGGGCCGGGAGCACCGTTTCTCCGCTCTCTAGGCGCTCCAGGTCTGACCCGCCGGACGTTCCGGCGAGTTCGATGCTTTTTGACTGCGAACCGCGCGAGTATTGCAGGTCATCTTGGCAGCTCGCAAACCAGTATTGTTCAGAACTGCGAGGCCTCGGAGTCGGACGCATCGTGCCGCACCACCAGATGTGCGGCACCACTCGCCTGCACTTGCGGGTCCCCAGCCCCTCCGCGATGTTCGCTCCGAAAAGGTGCGCCCGGCCCACAATTGGTCAATTCGAGTGGTTTATCGAATACGCAGGTTCTGGTCTTACTTCACATCACCGTCACGTTTACTTCGTGTACTCCCTTCGCCCCCGACGGGAATGATCCCGTGACCTTGCCCAGGAGTGAACCAGATTCCTGCGCCTTGCCGGATCTGTCAATGCCTCGCACCTGTATCGTGTACTGGCCCGCGCGTGACGGCTTCCAATCATATTCCCACAGAGACCATGCCCACTTCGAAAGCGGCGCTTTCACTGCGGCTTCAGCCCATGTCCTGCCTCCATCGACAGAGACTTGCACCCTGCTCACCCCGTACCGGCCGCCAAAAGCAACCCCGCCGACCATATAGTTTCCGGCAGGAATCGACTTGCCGCTCATGGGCATCAGGATCTGCGACTTCAGAGGAATAATAGCTTCGTCCGACCAGCCTTTCTTTTCCCAAAAGCCTTTGAAATTATAGTTGACCAGTTCGATCTTGGAGAGCCATTTGACGTTCTTCATCCCGTAAATGCCTGGTACGATGGCCCTCAGGGGATAGCCGTGCTCCCGTGGCAACGGCTCACCGTTCATCTTGAAAGCAAGAAACACGTCTTCGGACTCTGCCAGATTGTAGGGAATACTATCGCTATAGCCGTCCTCTGCGAAGAACGCCGCTTTGGCGATGGACCCCTTCGGTTGCGCCCTGTCGAGAATTTTTTTCAGCGTCACCCCTTCCCATTGGGCATTTCCAATCGAGTCGCCACCCACAGGATTGCCGATGCACTGGAGGGTCACAAACTCCGTTGTGTCCTTCATGGCCTCCAGTTCCTTCATGGTGAGCACATAGGGCTTCTCTACAAGGCCCTCGATGCGCAATCTCTGAGCGTCATAATTGACGGCCGGTACCTTGTCCGAATAGGTCGTAATATAGAATTCCCTGTTGGGTGTGATCTCCTTTGCCCGGAATCCCATGAAATCGACCGTCCCGATCATCAGCAGCTTATGGTCATCGTCTTCCTTCTTGTCCGCGCCCACGGCGATTTGAAAGATGGAATCGAAGATGGAGACGCCAAAGCCGAAGCCCAGAGTGCCGAGACCCATCAGCTTAAAAAAGCCTCGACGCCCGATCGTACTTCTGATCTGCCGCTCCTTTTCCCGATCCTTTGCGCTGAGCCGTTTTTGTGCGCGTGAATTCTCCGGCTCTTGTTCGCCCATGCGGCAGACTATGTTCTGATCTTCCGTTTTCATCGTGTCACCTCCTCCGTCAACTTCGGCTTGTCGGTCAACATCTATTCCGGTTGCGATCGCGCAAGCCGGATTAGCGTGGAACTCTTTTTTAATATGTCGCTCATCGTTGTCTCTGTCAATGGCGCACCCTTTGCGCACCTTCTGCCCGGCGACATCCTTGACTATGGCTGAATGCGACCTTACATGATGTAAAGAAGGGGAACGTTATGACAACCTACGATTTTGATATAGGCATTCTGGGCGGAGGCACGGCAGGATTGACAGTCGCGGCAGGCGCGGCGCAGGCAGGCGCGAAAGCACTCCTCGTAGAAAAAGAGGGTAGGCTCGGAGGCGACTGTCTCTACTACGGTTGCGTTCCAAGCAAGACTCTGATCAGGACGGCGCAGGTCTACCACCTGATGAGGAACGCGCGGGAGTTTGGCCTTCCGGAGGTCGCACTCCAGACTCCTGATTATAGAGAGGTTGCCAGGCGGATAGAGTCAGTAATAAGCACTATTCAGCATCACGATTCCGAAGAGAGGTTTTGCAATCTTGGCGTAAAGGTGATGTACGGGCAGCCTTTCTTCGTTGATGAGCACTCGATCAATCTTGACGGCAAGGGGTACTCCGCGAAGCATTGGGTGATAGCAACGGGTTCCTCTCCTGCGATACCGCCTGTTGAAGGCCTCAAAGAGACGCCTTACATAACCAACAAGGAAATATTTTCCCTGGGAAGACTCCCTGCCTCAATGATCATCATCGGAGGAGGACCGATAGGGATTGAGTTCGCCCATGCGTTCACGAGGCTCGGCACGAAAGTAACCGTTGTTGAATTTCTCGGTCAGATCCTCAATGCCGATGACAGAGACTTGACCGGCATCATCATGGACATCCTCAAAAAGGAAGGCGTAGACTTTTACCTCGAATCCGCCGTAAAAAGCACCAGAGTCGTTGGAAGCGAAATAGAGGTCGTCTTCCAGAAAGGCGGCGAGACACAATCTGTCCGCGGGGAGACGCTGCTTGTGGCTACGGGCAGAAAGGTGAATCTGGAAGGGCTGGGCCTTGAGAATATCGGCGTTGCATTCGACAGGAAAGGCCTCAAGCTCGACGAGAAACTACGCACAACGCAGAAACATATCTTCGGTGCCGGCGATGTGACCGGTACCTACCAGTTTACGCATGCAGCAGGCTACGAGGGCGGTATCGCGCTGAGCAATGCTATTTTTCATTTCCCCCGAAAAGCTGATTATACCTATCTGCCGTGGGTCACCTACACAGACCCGGAGCTTGCCAGTATCGGCATGAATGAAAAGAGTGCGAAGGCCAAGGGCATCAACTATTCGGTCTGGTCGGACGAGTTTAAGAATAATGACCGGAGCCTCGCTGAAGGGGAACGGATCGGAAAAATAAAGATGCTACTCGACGAAAAAGAGAAACCTATCGGTATCCAGATTCTCGGGCCACAGGCCGGGGACTTGCTGAGTGAATGGGTGGCGGTGATGAACGGCAACGTGAAACTATCGACCCTGGCCTCCGCCGTACATCCCTATCCGACCCTGGGTGAGATAAACAAACGTGTGGCCGGGAATTTTTTCGCCACAAAAATCTTTTCGGAGACGGTGAAGAAAACCCTCAAATTCTTCTTCAGCCTCAAAGGGAGAGCCTGCGGCGAAGAGGCTGCTTCGCCTTAGAATGCTACCGCTTGCTGCCGTGCCTGATGAAGGTACCGTTGCGGTACTCATTGAACGCGATCTCCAGCTCTTCGCGGGTGTTCATCACGATGGGCCCGTACCAGGCGACCGGCTCCCCAATGGGTTTACCCGATACCAGTAGAAAGCGCACGCTGTCGGATTCGGTTGCGACGGCTATCCGATCCCCGTCGTCGAAAACAACAAGGCTGTCGTTGTCGATGAAGGGATTCGTCTCCATGTCAAAATAATTCGCCCCTTCCAGCTCGTGGGTGAATGGATCCTTCTCCTCGCAGAAGTAGCCTTTGCCCTCAATGACGTAAGCGAATGCGGTGTGGCCGCGCCTGATCGGATGGACAAAGTTCGAATGGGCCTGCATGGACACATCAAGGTACTCGGGGTCGGTGACGATATCTCTTACAGGCCCTTTCACGCCTTTGATTTCGCCGCAGATGACTCTGACGTTCACGCCGTCGGCCGCCGAAACCTCCGGTATCTGATCCCTGGTTAACCCTCTATAACGCGGCGCCATCATCTTGTGCGATGCGGGCAGATTGGCCCATAGCTGAAAGCCGCCCATATGCCCCAGGTCATTCCCCTTGGGCATTTCCTGATGGATGATGCCGCTACCCGCGGTCATCCACTGGACGTCACCGACGCCGATGACGCCTTCGTTGCCCATGCTGTCACCATGTTCGACCCGGCCTTCGAGAACGTAAGTGATGGTTTCAATGCCGCGATGAGGATGCCACGGGAAACCCTCCAGGTAAAGGCGCGGATCGTGCGAGCGAAAATCGTCAAGCAACAGAAAAGGATCGAACTCAGGAACTTCACTCGAACCGAATGCGCGCCTCAGGTGCACTCCCGCGCCCTCGATGGTGGGCTTGCTCCTGATGACCTTACGGATCTTTCTATTATTTGCCATAATTGCACCCCCGTATGGTAAACCTAGGCTCCGCGGAAAAGCCTGTCAAGGAGTGGTGGAAGGCGCAAAAGGAAAAAGGTTCACATCATTGGCGGCCCGGGTCATGGACCTGAGATTTTTAGCGGCGTTCGTGGAGGCAGAAAGCAGCTACGATTTTTGTCCTGCGAGCGGTACCGTTTCAGCTCCGCTTTGAGCCAGTCACCGCTGAGGACAGGTCCTGCGTCGCCGCATTTGATCTGATACGGCTTGCCGCTCATGCTGCTTACGGATCCCGCGCGCTCGATCACATCCTCAGTACAGCTCACCTGTCCTTTCTTGCACAGGTACCGGTACTTCAGTTCGAGATGAGAACGCGCCTGATGGGCGTCATGCCAGCTGCCGTTCCTGTAGAACTGACAACCGGAATTCTCGACGTAATCGAAGAGGTGAGTAACCTCGGATTGGACCACGGGAGGCGGATCTGCTGCAAAGGCTCCGGAGAAAAAAAGCACACCCAGCAGCGAACCGAAAACCAGCAATACAGCTTTTGTTGATCGATTGACTCTCATACTATACTCCATACTGATTTCTTGAAGTAATAGTATAAACCGGAAGCCATTCTATAGCAAGCAGGCCGGTTTCCTTCCAGCGTAAATTAGCGTATACTAATCGGGCTGCTAATTTTGGTCCACAGACTATTTTCGAGGTTTTGCTGTATGAGAATCAAAGTTTTTGTGCTCCTTGTCATTACCTGGCTCTGTGTCTTTCCCCTGGCTGCCAGGGGAGAGTATGAGCCTTTCGCCATCATGAGCGACAGTCACGTGGGAATGGCCAATTCAGTCTATGCCACGTTCATTCGTGCGATAGAGGAACAGAATATCCATATCATAATCCACACCGGTGACGCGATCCACAAGCCGGGAAATGCCGACCTGTGGGCCAGATTCCTGGAGATCACCGGGCCGGGCAAGACGCTCTATCTCGCGCCCGGCAACCACGACATACGCGGCGAAGAATCGTTCGCGGTCTATCTCACCTTTTTTCCCAAGCCGTATTATTCTGTCAGCGACGGCGACACGCTCTTTCTTTTTCTGAATACGGAACTGCCGGGTGAGGAACACAGGATAACAGGCGAGCAGGCTTTATGGTTGGAAACCGAGCTGCAGCAGCCCTTCAGGTACAAGTTCGTCTTCATGCATGAACCGCTCTATCCCGTCGTTCCGTTTCACGGCCTCGACCGGCACAAGAAGGCAAGGGATGCGCTTCACGCTCTTTTTGTCAGAAGCGGCGTCTCTCTCGTTGTTGCCGGTCACGATCATATCTACAAACGCAGCCAGAAGGACGGTATCACGTATGTGGTCGCGGGCGCGCAGGGAGGCCGGCTTTATTTCCTGGCGAAGAATGGTGAATTCTTCGATTACACGACTGCAATGAGAATAGATGATCACTACTTCTTCATTGTAAGGGACATCGAAGGGCAGACCAAGGACGAGTTCACTGTAGGCAGGTGAACACACTGTTTTTGTGCTGATTACCGTTCCTACAATTTACTAAAGAAGAGGTGGAATATGCATCGTGGCAATCCTGGAAGTATGGTATTGAGCATCTTAGCGCTCGTTCTCGCACTCCTATGCGCGGCTCCGTCAGTGCAGGGCGCCGCAGATCTGATACCGATCTACACGCCGCCGGCAGGAGGCGTGGTGTACGTGCTCGGCGCCGGCTTTGCAACGGTTGCCAATAAATATCTTCCCGAAGCCAATTACGTTCATGAGGCGACGACCGGCACCATGGAGATGGTCAGACGCCTGAAACAGAAAGAGGCCCAGAAAAGACCTGCCTTCGCTCTTTTCGCCACGCCGGATGCGCCTCGTGCGTACAAGGGCGAGGGAGAATACGGCGGCAAACCTTTTACCGCTCTTCGGGAAGTGGCGTACGTCAACAGTTCGGATATCTATTTTGTTGTTCCCGCCAACTCGCCGATCAAATCGTACGCGGACGTGAAGGGTAAGCGCATCGGCGTCGGCAGTGCGGGCAGCACAATCTCGAACAGCGCTTTCTTCTTTTTCGAACAGCACGGCATTAAGAAAACCGACTTTAAAGTCGGCTTATACAATTACAAGGAAGTTGTCGAGGGAATACAGAATGGAAGCCTCGACGGCGGTTTCCTCGGCGGCTCTTACCCTATGCCGGCTTACACGGAGCTCTCACTCCAGCATGATGTGCGCATCGTGCCCGTCGATGAAAAAATTCTGCAGAAGGTCACCGCAGCCTATCCTTACTACTATCGCACGGTGATCAAAGCAAAATCCTACAAGGGCCTTGAGACCGACACGCCGATCTACGGCTTCACCACAACCTTCTGGACTCACGCCGGTGTCAGTTCGGAACAGGTGTACGCCTTCCTGAAAAACCTCTACGAGCACAGGGAGGACATCTACAGCATCCACAAAGCCGCGCAGAAAGAGTTCGTACTGGAAAGACTGGCGACGCCTTCTTCCATTCCTTTCCATCCGGGCGCTGAGAAATATCTGAAAGAGATCGGCGCAATGAAGAAATAGAAACTGCCGTTTCGCCCGGCGCACGAAAGGAAATATGCAAACCCCATCCTTAACAACCCGTCGCGTTCTCATTGCGGTATTTGCCGTGGCCATGGCCCTCTTTCATATATTGACCGCGGGCATCAGGCCTTTACCGGGCGTGCAGCAGCGCACCGTGCACCTTTCCTTCGCCCTTTCACTTATTTTTCTCATGTTCCCGTTCAGAACCAAAACCGACGAATCGCAGGACACAAAAGTCTCAGATGAATACCGCCCCCTTTCTCTTGTTGATATCGCTCTCATCGGCCTCTCCATTTTCATCGGGGTGTACGTCTTCATTGAGTATGAAGCGCTGAGCTATCGAGCGGGGGAGCCGAACTTTCTCGACTCTGCGTGCAGCCTCGTTGCCATCCTGCTTTTGCTCGAAGCGACGCGGCGCGTGATAGGCTGGTCTGTCGTGATCATCTGCATGTTCTGCTTCCTGTACCTCGGCATTGGCTCGCATCTGCCAAAAGTCATCGCTCATTCGGGATTCGGTTTTGAAGAGGTGATAAACTACCTATTCTTCAGTACCGAGGCGATTCTCGGCTCACCCCTGGGTGTCTCTTCCACGGTCATCATCGTCTTTATTATTTTCGGCTCCTTTCTCACCGTATCGGGTGCAGGACCGCTCTTTATCGACGTAGGGCTCTCGCTTTTCGGAAGGTTTCGCGGAGGACCTGCGAAGGCCGCGATCATGGGGAGCTGCATGTTCGGCATGATTACGGGAAGTCAGGTGGCAAGCGTCACCGCCGCCGGAGTCGTCACCATACCGCTCATGAAGCGTGCCGGATACCAGCCCATTGTCGCGGCGACCATCGAAGCACTCGCATCCACGGGCGGCATGCTCCTGCCGCCGGTCATGGGCGCCACAGCTTTCATCATTCCTGAGATGATCGGCGGCAGTTACTGGGACGTCTGCAGGGCCGCGCTCATCCCGGGCCTTCTCTTCTATGTCTCGGTATATATGATAATCGAGCTTCAGGCCGCAAAATTCGGGCTGCGAGGGCTCCCCAAAGAGCAGATACCCCGGTTTTTAGATGTTACGCTTAAACGGGGCTATATGGTCATCCCCATCCTTGTCCTGATTTTCAGTATCGTCCAATTGGGCTTCTCCACATCGAAAGCAGGCTTCTGGGCGATTATATCCTGCATTGTGATCAGTATGGTGCGTAAAGAGACCATGATGACGCCGAAGAAGATATTCACCGCTATGGAGCGTGGCGCCAAGGGAAGTCTCATTGTTGCGATCTGCTGCGCCTCGGCCGGGATTATTACCGGCACCATCGATTTTACGGGTATCGGCATGCGCTTTTCGAATGTGCTGCTCATGGTTGCCGGCGGCAATGTGCTCCTTCTCCTTTTCCTCACGATGATAGCCTCCCTTATCCTCGGCCTTCCCTTGCCGCCTGTCACCTGCTATCTGATCCTCGCCGTGCTCGCAGCACCGGCACTGGTAAAAGCGGGTGTTACTCCCATGGCAGCGCATCTTTTCGTTTTCTTCTTCGGGGTGCTCGGAAGTATCAGCCCTCCGGTTGCACCCGTTTCCTTTGCTGCGGCGGGATTGGCGGGAACGGACCCGGTCAAGACCACGAACCGTACTTTTCTCTATTCGCTGCCTTCTTTTCTCGTGCCCTACCTCTACGTGTATGCAAATGAACTCTTGCTCATGGGTTCGCCCGTGATGATGGCCTTCAGAATTGCCACGGCCTTTGTGGGTTTAAGCTGCATGGCCGTGACGTTCCACGGGTATCTCTTCAGATCGGTAGGCTGGCCCGAGCGCCTGCTTTTTTTGATCGGAGGCTTCGCCCTGGTCTATCCGGGTTACGTTTCAACGGGTGTCGGCGCGGTGCTTCTGGCTATACTGGTAGCGCGGCAGGTCCTTAAAATGAAAACTGAAGGACCGGCTCAATTCAGGGCAGGGAGCCAGACTCCAGCCTGATGCACCGTTATCTTGTGTTCATCATTTCGGGCTTTGCCCTTCTCATGTACTCGATTGACGGCACGGTCGTGGCCGTGGCTTTTCCCAGCATTATTAAAGATCTCCATACGAGTGTTCTCTGGGCAGCGTGGACCATATCGATTTTTTATATTGCGGTCAGTCTGGCCATGCCGCTGGCGGGAAGCCTGTGCGACAGCTTCGGTCGCAAGAAGGTTTTTGTCATTTCGCTCGTGGTCTTTACGGCCAGTTCCCTCGCCTGCGGCTTTTCGCCCAACATCTATTGCCTGATCCTGTTCAGGTTTCTTCAGGGCATTGGAGGAGCGAGCTTTCTCCCGACTGCATCCGGCATCGTGAGCGACTATTTTCCGGAGAACAGGGAAAGGGTCATCGGTCTCTTCAGCAGCATTTTCCCCATAGGGGCGATTATCGGGCCAAATCTGGGAGGATGGATTGTGAGTCTTTACTCCTGGCGTTATGTCTTCTATATCAACCTGCCTATCGGCATCGGCCTGATCGTCCTGAGTCTCGCGCTCCTCAAAGACACCGGGGTCTTCGCGCGCCGGCGCATGGATTTCAAAGGCGTTTCTCTTTTCAGCGGGACCACGCTTTTTCTCATGTTCGGCCTGAATCTCATCGCAGAAAGAGTTTCTATCGTCTCTTTCTTCTTCGCAGCACTCTTTCTGGCGCTCAGCGCTGCTTTCGCTTTACTCTTTCTGCGTCAGGAGAAGAAGGAGCCTCATCCCATGCTCGATATCGCCTTGCTCCAATCAAGACCATTTCTCGCAGCGAATCTGATGAATCTTGTTATCGGCATGGCGATTATGGGAATTCTCCCCCTCATACCGTTCTACGCAACCTCCGTGCATGGCCTCTCAACATTAATGAGCGGCGTGATACTGACGCCGCAGGCGGCCGCCGCCAGTGTTGTTTCAGCGATCACCAGTTTCCTGCTCAGGAAGTGGGGCTATCGTCTGCCCATGGTGTGGGGCTTCGGTATCACCGCCGGAGCAACGGTACTGCTTGCGCCGGGACTCTTTTTTTCGAAGATGATGAGTTTTGGTTTGAGTAGCGCAGCACTCCTCTCATTACTGCTTATGTGCTCCGGTATCGGCATGGGCCTGGCATTTCCCGCTGCCAACAACGCCTGCATCGAGTTGATGCCCGGGAGAATAGGAACGATCGTGGGCTTACGCAATATGTTTCGAACGGTTGGAGGAGCTATAGGCATATCGATCATTACCGTCATCCTTCACATGAGCGGCACAATCGGCGCAGGCTTCAGGATTATCTTCATTGCATTCGGGATGATGCTTATCGTGTCGCTTCCGCTTGCCTTTCTGATGCCCGCCGGAAAGGGAGCGTGGGAACGCGAGCAATGACCGGCTGAACCGTTCGTCCTGCTACTTTTTCCGCAAGCCTACTTTCACGGCAATGTCGTAAGCCCTCTTATATTCTTCTTCCTGCAGCTTCATGGTTTCTGCCGGAGTTTTATACTCTCCGATGGAACCCATCTGGTCTATTCTTGCTTTTGTCGCCTTCACCGCTTTCTCGACCGCAGGGATCAGAACTTTTCTCACATCCTCCGGGATGCCTGCAGGGGCGTACATGGCGTACCAGGTACCGGGGAGTGTCTCGTTCTTGTATCCCACCTCGGCTATCGTCGGTATACCGGGAGCGAAGGGCAGTTTTTTGGAGATGAGCAGGATCTTCAACTTTCCGGCGTCTGTGTGGGGTTTGAACTTGGCGTATCCATCGCAGCAGACTTCCACGTGATTGCCGAGAAGAGCCGTTATGACTGATTCGCCTCCCTCAAAAGGGACATGGGTAAACTTTGCGCCGGTAATATCCTGGATCATCTCGAGCATGATGTGCGGCGTGGATGAGACACCGACGGTGCTGACGCGAAGCTTCCCGGGATTCTTCCTGGCATAATCGATGAGCTCGGTGAAACTGTTCCACGGCGCGTCAGACTTCACGGCTATACCCTGAGGGAACCAATAGTGAAACCCTAGCGGCTCCAGATCCTTGAAAGCATTGTAGTGAACGATGTCGGGGCTGGTGATGGGTGCGTAGATGATCGCTGACGCGCTTGAATAGAGAAGCGTATAACCGTCCTTCTTCGATCGTACCGCCGCGTCAGTACCTAAGACCGAAGCCGCGCCCGGCTTATTGTTGGGGATGATCTTCACGCCGAGGCTCTTCTGCATCTCCTCGATCAGGAGTCGTGCGGTGATATCTCCCGTAGCCCCCGCCACATAAGGAATAATCATCTGGATGTTGTGATCGGGGTACCCCGCGCAATAGGCAGGCGGGGCAATCACGACCAGACTTACAGCAATGAGTAGAACCAACAAACGTAGCCGAGATATTCTCATATGTTTTCTCCTTTTTCTCTCTTCCATCTTCCTAGTCCGCCGCGGCGGACGATCTTCCCTCTTCCTAGCCCTCCAGGTACCCGTACGGGTGGAAGCGGTCTGAGTTCTCTACGCTTCATCGTCCTCCAGCGCTATTTCCGGCTCGCCTGATTTTATCTGCTTCCAGACGCCGCGCCCGATGGAAAGAAATCCGAGCAGCATGAAGACGAGGGCGATAGGCCTCGTAAAGAAGATGAGAGGCGAACCCTGTGAGATGAGCAAAGACTGCTGCAGGGACGTCTCCAGCATCTGGGCAAGCACGCTGGCAAGGACGAGCGGCGCTATAGGAAAACCGAGTTTGCGCATCACGTACCCGACAACGCCGAATATCAGCGCAACCCAGACGTCGAACATCATGAAGCGTATCGAGTAAGCGCCGATCACCGAGAAAAGGATGATCAGGGGGCCGAGAATGGGAAAGGGGATCAGAGCAATGCGGGCCCACATGCCGACCAGAGGGAGATTGAGCACCAGCAGGATCACATTGCCTATGTACATGCTCGCGCTCACTCATGCTCTCCCTCCTCGCCGCGAATTGCATGAGGCCGCGGATAGTCTCATGCTTTTTTTCCATTGTAGTATATCCGGAAGAGAAATTGCGAGAAATTAACGCGGTCTCCCTCACTATTTTATTATTGACACGAGATCCCGTGCGCGGCAGAATGTGGTAAAAAGAAGGAGGCATCACCTATGTTCGGTAAGAACTGGAAGACCTCGGAGCTTAAGTATAAGGTTGTGATAGAGCGCGGTGTGAAGATTCGCATGAGTGACGGCACAGAGCTGAATGCCGATATTTTCCGGCCCGACAGCAGTGATACGTTTCCGGCTATTTTCGGATTTCATCCTTACGATCAGGCATCTCAGACAGCCCCGATAACCATCAATTCCCTCTCAACGAACTTTTTCAAGCTTCCCGGGCAGGAGAAGGGAAATGCTTTCATCGAAGCAGGCGATCCCAACGCTTACGTGCGGCGAGGCTACGTTTACGTGATCGCGAGTATTCGGGGAACGGGAAAGTCCGCAGGAGAGTACCCATTCCTTGGCAAGCCGGAGGCCCAGGACGGTTACGACGTTATAGAATGGATCGCCCGGCAGCCCTGGTGCACAGGCAACGTTGGCATGTTCGGCGTTTCCTACTTCGGATGGATTCAACAGTACATTGCGGCTTTGAATCCTCCTCATCTCAAATGCTTCTTCGGGCCGTGGGCAGCGACAGACGCGTACCGTGATTTTGTGTACCGCGGCGGCATCCTGGGACACGGATTCTGCAGGATGTGGGCTCTGGGCTCGGTTCACAATTGCAGGGTTCCAAAGTCGACGGCGAAACCGGAGGAGATCGGCAAACTGCTTCAAGACGAAGATATCAGAGGCGTGCCCGAGCTTGTACAGATTTTGAGAAATCCGGACATGTTGACGCATCCTCTCATCATTGACATTCTTAATCACCCGTACGATGGGCCGTACTGGGATGTACGCAAGGTGAACTATGAAGGCATCAAAGTGCCGGGCTACATCGGCGCATGCTGGGGCATGTACGGTCTCCATTTGAACGGGGCATTTCGCAGCTTTGAGAATCTGAACGTGCCGAGGAAAATGATCATCGCGCCTCCGGCATATCTTGACCGGCCGCTCTATCAGCTGCAGTACGAATCGCTGCGGTGGTTTGATCACTGGCTGAAAGGCATGGATACCGGCATCATGGAGGAGGCGCCGATCAGGCTTTTTGTCATGGGCTCGAATGATTGGAAGGAAGCTAAAGAGTGGCCTTTGCCCGAGACGCGATGGACGCCCTTCTTCCTGCACGAGAACGGATTGCTGCATGAACATTTACAGCACGATGACGAAGGCTCGGACACGTTTAACGATTCTCCATGGGGCCGCGGAGCGCTGGAATATACCACGCCGCGACTGGTAGAGAATACGGAAGTGATAGGCCCCATCGTACTCAACCTCTACGCGTCGAGCACGGATACGGAGGTGCTCTGGTTCATAAGCCTTCGCGAAGTCGATCGAGAGGGCAATGAAAAGATACTGACAAGGGGCTGGCTCAGAGGGTCTCACCGCGAAATCGATCCCGAAAAGTCGAAACCGTGGGCGCCTTTCCATCCCCACACCAAATCGGATCCATTGGTTCCGGGCAACATCTATGAGTTCAAGATCCCCATTGTGCCCACGGGGAATCTTTTCAAGGCAGGCTCAAAGATCAAGCTCAAGATCAGCTGCTGCGACGATCAACCGAAAAACCCACTCGAGATGATCGCAAGCGGAAGCCTTGTGCGCCAAGCTCCGTCACGGCTCAGGGTGTATCACGATGCGGAGCATCCCTCGGTATTACTGCTTCCGGTCACGAAAGGAAACATCATAGAGACATTTATTTCGGGCGGCGGACCGTACTGCTAACCGAGAAGAACAGAGTTTTCAACAACAATGTTTAAAAGGCCTTCAAGAACGGTGGATGGCGGGAGCTAAGCGATTGATATTTTTAAATCAACACCATTTTGCCCATTGGTGTGGCACCGGGCGATTATGTATTTCCTTCGGTAATTAACTAAACGCTGCGGATGGACGATTATATTTATGGAGCAGGCATACCCCCGAAGGTGACAAAATGAATAGAAGGCTTTCAACGCTAAAAATCTTTTCGATTCTCTTTATCAGTCTGTTACTCATGGCTATATCCGGGGTCCACTCATCTCTCGTCGCCGAGGACGATATCAGCGTGACCAGGGACGATGACAAGACAGTCTATTCAATTGATGGCGGAGATGACGCCAGAAGACAACAGGAAAGAGAGAGGGACCAGGCCATCGATATGCTCAAGAACATGCCTGTCATAATCGATGGCAGGAGAGGTCAACCCCTGCCGCCCAGGCCCGTGCAGCCCACACCGGGCAACTAATACCGATTTGCCTTCAAGTGTATACCTTCGTTGTCGCTACGTCGCTCTCCTCGACGTACCCCAAGGTACGCCTTCGTCGGCTCCTCGCTGCCGCCTCGCTCTCCATCTTGAATGCAAATCGGTATAAGCATAGCTGTTTGAATTCTCTCTGGCCTCCTTGATTAATCGAAGCGACATCATTTATAGTGAATGCGTGAAATCGAATCTCATTCTTATCGGCATGCCGGGCTCAGGCAAGAGCACAGTCGGCGTGCTTCTCGCAAAGCTCACCTCCCGCGGCTTTATAGATACGGACGTTCTCATCCAGACGTCGCAGCGTCGCACTCTGCAGGAGATCGTCGATACCGACGGCTACATGGCGCTTCGGAACATTGAAGAAGAGGTTCTTCTCAATCTCGATTGCCTTGATCACGTTATCGCCACCGGGGGCAGTGCTGTGTACAGCCACAAGGCGATGGAACATCTAAAGCGTGACGGTCTCACTGTCTTTCTCGATGCAGACATGGTCACACTGGAATCGAGAATCAAAGACTTCAAGACCCGCGGGTTGGCAAAACGGCCCGATCAGACTCTTGTCGATCTCTTCCAGGAACGTTATCCCCTGTACGTGAAGTATGCCGATATACTTGCACCGTGTGTCGGACTGAACCACGAAGAGCTCTGCAACGAGATCATCGGTGCCTGTGGGAGATACAGAGTACATGGCTGAACAGGAAAACATCGGGAAGCTTCATCGATTAACCGAGACCGAAGAAAAGATATTCCAACTCGCAAAGCCTTATCTCTTCGTAAGGGATAACGAGACGCATACTCGCTCTGCAATGACGTTTGCGCTGAGACTGCTCGGGACGGAAGAGGGTGACAGAGATATCGTCATCCCTGCGGTGACTCTGCATGACGTTGGGTATCACGCGCTTACCGAGAACCTTATATCGCGCGCCTGGGGTCCACGGAAAGAGAAGGAGATAACTCGAATGCATGAGCAGGAAGGGGCCAGGATAGCTGCAACGATACTGAAGGAAGCAGGATATGACGTAAGGAGAACGGCCGAGATCCTGGAGATCATAGACGGCCACGATACTAGATCTACTGCTCTCTCAAACAACGATCGTGTCGTGAAAGACGCCGACAAATTGACGCGGTACGCAAAGAGCCTTGAATCCTGGCTGCCAGTGTTTTGTTCCACAATTGAGGAAGCCGCCGCAAGACTGGAACGATCAATCGACGATTGGTTTTTTCTACCGGTCTCCAAAAAAATTGCAAGAGCAGAATTGAGACAGCGCAGAATAGAAGCAGAAAAAGATTCAATTCTATAAAGGCATATGACGCCCAGCGGTTTGCATTCAAGATGGATGACCCAGCCGCCGGCCGGGTGCCCCAGGCGCGCCGAGGGCTCACGCAGCGGAGGCGTACCTTGGGGTACGTTGACGCGGAACAGGCCGAAGGGCAACGAAGGTAGGCGCTTGAAGGCAAACGGCAGCCGGTTTGGATTCAAGATGATTACCGAGGCGCGCCGAGGGCTGGGCAGCGGAGGCGTACCTTGGTGTACGTTGACGCGGAACAGGCCGAAGGGCAACGAAGGTAGGCGCTTGAAGGCAAACCGGTGTTACTTCGCGCTTCGCGGAAGGATTGCTATCTCTCCATAATCCCCGACTGCACGGGAATTGGTATTGTCTGCATCGGTCAGAATGCCGATCCCGATTGCATTCGGATTTTTCTTTTTCCCAAAGAAGCGCTCATAGTCAGAAAGCACATCGCGTTCTTCCGTGAGCCAGGTGCCGGCCTGCGCTCTCCCGCTGCGAATGACGATCATCTTTGAGCCGCTTGAAAAAGGAGAATCGAAGGCGGCTCCCACCGGCTGCGTGTCGCTCCATATGTACTTGATAGATTTAACGAACGGGAGACCGCTCAGTACCACGTAGAGGCCGAGAACGCTGTCGTTCCCTTTTTTTATCCGCTCGTCTGACCCTTCGGGAAACGTGACGGCTCTCCACTGCCAACGCAGCATCGGATACTCACTCAGGTCCCATTTCTTCTCGTAACTGATCTGCACCGACAGGCCACGCGCGTCAGCGTGGAGAAACTTCTTTTCACCCTCGGCCTGCACCGAATAAACCTTTGCGGCCTCTTCCTGATCTTTCGCTCTCCAATTCGACGGAAATTTTCCGACCTCATTCTGCTCGAACGTCACCTGAATGGGCTGTTGGGCAAAGAGGGTATGTGCCATAAAAACGATAAAAAGAGCAGCAAGTATAGGTTTCATGGGTTCCAATCTATTGTAATACAGATCGGTGCAAGCGGCAACCGTTTCCAACGTATTGATGATCTGACGTGTGGTCTGGTGTCAGACCTGGATTCCGGCGCCTGCCCCGGACTCCGATCCGGGGTCCGCCGGAATGACAACGCGCCCTCTATCTTCATCACTAAAGTGGACGCCGAGTCCGATAAAAAGGTTTGAATGCATAACCGAATATGGACGTCAGAGCAATGCGTTTTTGATACGGTCAAGGGCTTGAACCAATCTTTTTCTCTGGCAGGCAAAGTTGAGCCTCAGAAAACCCGCGCCTCCCTTTCCATATTCGGCACCGTCATTGAGCGCGACTCTTGCTTCCTTGAGAATATAGTCGAACGGGTCTGCGGCTATCCCCGCATTCCTGCAATCGAGCCAGGCGAGATAGGTCGCCTCCATCTTCTTCATCCGTATGCCGGGAAAATATTTTTCCACATATTGCATCAGAAAATCTCTGTTCCCTTCAAGATAGCGAAGCGCCTGATCGAGCCACTCCTGTCCGTCTCTGTAGGCTGCCAGTGTGGCTACAAGGCCCATGATATTCACGTGCGGTATCAACCCCTCACTTCCAGCAATCCACTTTCTGCGCAAGGAGTCATTCCTGATGACGGCAAAGGCGCATCCGAGCCCCGGTATATTAAACGTCTTGCTGGGGGCCATGAGTGTAACCGTTTGGGCCTCCACTTCCGGTGCCAGAGTAGCAATGGGTATGTGACGATATCCGGGATAGATGAGATCGCAATGAATCTCATCCGAGCAGATGATGATATTGTGTCGCAGGCAGATCCCGGCAAGCTTCTCCAGCTCTTTTCTCGTAAAGACGCGGCCGACCGGATTGTGCGGGTTGCACAGAATAAAGATCTTTGTTCGATCCGTAATCGCTTTCTCAAATGCATCAAAGTCGATCTCGTACGTATCCTCTTTCTCTATCAGCTGCGAGCTAATTACGGCCCGGCCGCGACGGAGAGGATCGCGGTGAAAATGACCATAAACCGGTGTCTGGACCAGAACTTCGTCGCCCGGTCCGGCGTATACCTGAAAAGCAAGATTGAGTGCTGAAACGACGCCGGGCAGGTAGATTATCTCTTCTTCTCTTACCTCCCAGCCATAGAGGCTCTTGAGCCGTTTCTGGATAGTAAACCCCAACTCCGGCGAAGGACGGGTGTATCCGAATACGCCATGATCGATTCTCTGACGGAGCGCCCGGATAATCGGTTCTGCTGAAACGAAATCCATATCCGCAACCCACAACGGAATAACATCATCACCATACGCCAACCATTTGTGACTGTCGGTGTCTTTGCGATCTATTTCCTGATCAAAATCATAGGTCATGCTTCCGTCCTGTTCATCTATATTGTTATTTAAAAGTCCAGACAAGGCTTTTTCATCGCCGATAAAAGCTGATAAGGGCTATGATGAACGCCGATAAGATATTTTGACCGCCTGTGTGATACAGCGCCACAGCCGGTCAACCCCGATCCGCTTCGCGGACGGTGATACTCTCGCGGGAGCGACGGGGTGTGGACAGCATTGATGTTGTATCAGAATGCTGTCCACCGGCAAACCCATCTGCGTACATCTCTCTTTGCTCTTATCTGCGTACATCTGCGATAAATTCTTCTTTTCAGGCCCTTAATCTTATCACAACCTGCCGATGCTTCTCATATTGATCAGACGGAAGGGCCGTAAAGCGCACAACCAGCTTTCTCAATTGCAGCGCGCTGATGACGAGCAGCGTTATCGGCGCGCTTTTTGCCGTCCGCACTTGACAAGATAAGGTAAGCATCAATACATTGAGGAAGAGCTTCTTATCCCAAAAGCAGATGAGGACGTGCGCCTATAGTCAGCCCGAAGCCGCTAAAAAGGTATGACATTGCGGAGGAGGTCTCTCAGATGCTCAAGATCAAGAGAATGTACGACGGCGCTTCTGCGCAGGATGGGGCGAGGATATTGGTCGACAGGCTCTGGCCGAGAGGGATAAAGAAAGAACAGGCGGCCATCGACGACTGGCTGAAGGAACTCTCTCCCAGCGATTCCTTGAGAAAATGGTTCGGCCACGATCCGTCCAGGTGGGTTGAATTCAAGAGAAGATACAAGAAGGAGCTGGAAACGAAACAGGAGATTATCGAGCAGCTCAGGAAACACGCGCAGCACGGGACGGTTACCCTGCTCTATGCGGCGAAGGATACTGACCACAATAACGCGGTTGCTCTCAAAGAGGTCCTCGAGGTCGAATAATGGAATCTTTGTATAAACTTCTCGCTGCCATCGGATATCTACACCCAATCCATCCCGCAATCACACACCTGCCCGTCGGAATAGTGATCGGCGCCTTCCTGCTGGGCATAGTATCGCTCCTCGTTCACTCTCCGATGGCCGGCCGGGCTGCGCGTTACTGCATGATCATTGCGTTAATTTCCATATTCCCTACGGTGCTCTTTGGGTACATGGACTGGCAGCACTTTTACTCAGGGGGGTGGCTGAACCCGATAAAGGTTAAGATGGTATTAGCGGGAGTCCTGCTGGTTGTGGTCACCATATCCCTTGTGGTCGGTAGAGGTAATGAAAGAACTTCATTACCGGTCGTAGGCATAAACTTTCTCACCCTACTTACCGTGCTGGGACTCGGATTTTTCGGCGGTCAACTCGTTTACTCAGGGAGGGTTCCTGCGGGTCCGGCAGAATTCCGGGGTGGCGAAAAGCTGTTCCATGCCAATTGCAGCGGCTGTCACCCATACGGGGGGAACATAGTTGACCCGAAGGCAGAGCTCCGGGGCTCGGACGAGTTGAAAGACTTGCAGACGTTCATCCGCTGGATACGAGACCCGAGACTCGACAACGGCGCCAAAGGCGTCATGCCGCCGTTCCTCCAATCCAGGGTTTCTGACACGCAGGCGAAGGAACTGCTCGGGTACATTATCAAGGTGATGGGACCGGCGAAGCCGGCCCCTGCGTGCGATGTCGCTATTCCCACGATTGCGGTGAGGACAGAACCGGCAAGCGTTGCGAAAGGGAAGCAGCTCTTTGAGGCAAACTGCATGTACTGCCACAATGTGCTTGGCACCGAGACGCTTGTGGGCCCCGGCCTCAAGGGAATATTGAAACGGAAAACGTTTCCGTTCGGCGATTGGCCCGCAATTCCGGAGAATATTTTCAAACAGCTCCGGTGCCCGTATGCAGAGATGCCCTCATTCAGAGAAAAACTGACGGATGATCAGGTATTCGATCTGATCGCCTTCCTGAACACACAGTGATGCCAAGTTGGCCTGATCCGCATTCCTTCCGGGCACCCACTTTTGGGTGTTCCTCCTCGCGCTCCTCCTGCCACCCGTGGCTGAGAGGTTTTCGCCCGATGGAAAGAGCGCTGCCCACAGGTACCCGGCGAAAGCAGGTCATCGTCGCCTCGGATTGCAGATGAATCCACTTGGCATAATTTGCCAGAGTTTCTGAATGTGCGGAATTTTGACCTCGGAATTCCTTGTAACTTCAGAATGTTTTCGATAAAATAGCCGGAGCGACTCTCCATTCAAATCTCCTCCCGAAGAGGCACGACTATGGACCTGAGTGGTCATACTGCGTTAATAACCGGAGCGGGTCAGGGCATTGGCAGGGCATGTGCCGAAGCGTTTGCACAGAGAGGAGCCGACCTCGTTCTTCTCGACAAGAATAGACAGACTCTTCCCGCGGTGGCTCAAACACTTGCCGGCAAAGGCTGCACAGTGATCGCCCATGTGATCGATCTGACCCGCATACGATCTCTTGAGGTCCTCATCGAAAAAATAAAGCGTAAGACAGCGATTGATATCCTGGTAAACAATGCCGGGTTCGATGAGCCGGGCGTCACGTCGAAGATCGATAAGAGCCGATTCGATGCAGTGCTCGGGATTCATGTGGGCGTGCCGTTCATGCTGATAAAGCTCTTGCTTCCACAGATGCGGGCGAGAAAATGGGGACGCATCGTCAACATCAGCTCTGTCTACGGACTATCCGGAGCAAAAGGTGAAGCTGCCTATTCAGCGGCAAAAGCGGCAGTTATCGGATTGACGAAGACGGCTGCGAGGGAAGGCGGGCCTGACAATGTAACCGTGAATGCAGTTGTTCCCGGGCTTATTCGCACGCCGACCATCGAAAAGATGCCGGAGAAATACAGGCTTCCGATAATTGAGCAAACGTTGCTCGGAAGGATCGGCGAAGCAGAAGAAGTTGCACGCGTTATCGCCTTTCTTGCATCGGAGGATGCGTCTTACATAACCGGGACAAGCATCACCGTCTCCGGCGGTTGGGGTATTTGAGAGGAGCATGTAGGTGACAAAGCAGAGTGCCGGACTTCTGATGTATCGAAAACGGAAGCAGTCTATTCAGGTCCTGCTGATACACCCGGGAGGTCCTTTCTGGGCAAAGAAGGATCTTGGCGCCTGGTCTATGCCCAAAGGAGAGTTCGGCCAGGAAGAAGACGGGCTGAAGGCAGCCCGACGCGAGTTTGAGGAGGAAACAGGTTCTCTGCCGACAGGCCGGTTCTTTCGACTTGGCGCAGTGAAACAGCCCAGCGGTAAGGTAATCCATGCATGGGCTTTCGAAAGTGACCTGGACGCCAAGAAGATCAAGAGTAACACCTTCTCTCTGGAGTGGCCTCCTCAGTCAGGCAAGCAACAGGAATTTCCTGAAGCCGATCGGGCGGAATGGTTCGACATCGATGTTGCCAGGGAGAAGATCATAACAGGACAGCTCGAGTTTATCGACGAATTGCTGCGCGTTCTTGAATCCGACCCTCCGGAAGCAGCATAATGAGCCGAAGCGACAAAGAATCTTTATCGCAGATGTGCGCAGATAGAAGCCAAGAGAGATATACGCAGATGGCGTTTGACCGTGTCCAGCATTGTGATACAACGTCAATGCTGGACACACTCCGTCGCTCCCGCGAGAGTATCACCGTCCGCGAAGCGGATCAGGGTTGACCGGCTGTGCCGCTCTATCGCACAGGCGGTCAAAGATAAACTATCCGCGCTTATCGTAGTAGCCCTTATCCGTCTTGATCTGCGATGAAAATTCTTTGTTTTGGCGTCTGTAGGAACAGGAGTGAGCAGTGAACGGAGCAGAGCTTCTGGTTGGAACCGCCCGCGCACTCGGTATTGACGTCTGTTTTGCGAACGCGGGCACAACCGAAATACCGATCGTAATGGCGCTTGATACAGTGAAGGGGATCAGGGCTATCCTCGGGATCTTTGAAGGTGTCTGCACAGGCGCTGCAGACGGATACGGACGGATGACCGGCAGACCGGCCATGGCACTTCTGCATCTGGGTCCGGGATTTGCGAACGGCATCGCAAACTTGCACGACGCGCGAAGAGCTGCTACGCCTCTCGTCAATGTTATCGGTCAGCATGCTACATGGCACCAGAGCGCAGATCCACCACTCGCGATGGACATCGAGAGCCTGGCCCGCACCGTGTCGGGTTGGGTGCGGACGAGCACATCGGTGGAGAAACTTTCCAGAGATATGAACGATGCGATCAACGCATCTCTTTTTGGACAGGTGTCGAGTCTCATTGTCCCCCATGATCTTCAACTGGCTGACGCCATGGACAACGGTATAGACCTCACGCCTTTCTCGTTCGCGCCGGTCAATGCAGATGTGATCGATAAGGCGGCACGACGGATTCGGGCGGCACAAAAATCGGCATTGCTTCTCGACGGAAGGGCGCTGAGCAAACCCGGCCTGCACGCTGCTTCACGCATAAGAACGAAATGCAAGTGCAACCTTTTTGCACCTTCCTTTTTTTCCTGCATGGAACGCGGTGTGGGTTTGCCGGACGTGCAGCGCATCCCCTATTTTCCTGAAGAGGCTATATCTCTTTTGTCCGGCTATGATCTTGTAGTGATAGTCAATGCGCACGAGCCGGTGACCTTTTTTGGTTATCCCGGTGTTCGGGGTCATATCTTGAGTGACCAACAGCAGAAGCTCTATCTGTGTGAAGGAAGAGAAGATCCGGTTGAGGCACTTGCTGCCCTCGCCGACGCGCTCGATGCTCCGACCTCACCTGTTCCTGAGAGACCTTCGCCCCGCGCAGCGCTTCCTCATGGCGCGCTCACAGCAGAGAAGGCTTGTCTCACGGTTGCAGCCATCCAGCCGGAACAGGCAATCATTGTGGATGAGGGGATCACCAGCGGTTTTACTTTTTATCCGCTCACCGCATTCTCTCCCCCGCACACGTTCCTGACTATCGCGGGAGGTTCAATCGGATACGGGATGCCGTGTGCTACAGGTGCTGCCATTGCGTGCCCTGATCGCCCCGTGATCAATTTTCAGGCAGACGGAAGCGCCCTGTATACAGCCCAGGCCCTCTGGACACAGGCAAGGGAAGGATTGCACGTCATCACTTTAATCTGCTCCAACAGGAGCTATAATATTCTCAAGCTGGAGCTTTCCCGTGCAGGCCTTACATCCTTTGGAGATAATGCCAGGAACCTGACAGAGCTGGATGCTCCCCCCATCGATTGGATCAGCCTTGCGCGGGGCTTTGGTGTGCCTGCCACGTCCGTCGATACTGCGGAGCGACTTGCGCAGGAGCTGGCCGCAGGTGTGGCAGAGCCCGGCCCGAGGCTCATCGAGATGGTACTGCATGTAAGACGATTTTTATCGCAGATGTACGCAGATAAGGACGAAGAGAGATGTACGCAGATGAGTTTGACCGTGTCCAGCATCGCGATACTGCGGCAATGCTGGACACAATTCAGTCGCTCCGCGCAAGGGTGTCACCGTCCGCGAAGCGGCTGCGGGTTGACCGGCTGTGGCGCTGTATCACACAGGCGGTCAAAAATTGTATCGGCGTTTATCGTAGCCCTTATCAGCTTTTATCGGCGATGAAAAAGCCTTGTCTTGAGAAGCGGGTGGTGACTGACAGTTGTCGCAAAGTTTACATAACTCCATAGCGACATTGGAGGAGAAGATGAAAGAGATGATCGATCAGGCAGCCGAATGGATCGCACACGCAAAGGCGGTTGTCGTGTTTGCGGGAGCCGGCCTCAGCACCGAATCGGGAATACCTGACTTCAGGAGCCCCGGAGGCGTATGGGACCGGTACAATCCCGAAGATTTCTATTTCCAGAACTTCCTTGCCAGCGAAGCGTCCAGAGAGAAATACTGGCAGATGGCAACCGAGATGTATGAGCCCATGAAGAAAGCCCAGCCTAACGCGGCCCACCTGGCAATCGCCGAGCTCGAAATTCTGGGCAAACTTGATAGCGTCATCACGCAGAATATAGACGGGCTCCATCACAAGGCCGGCAATTCGGAAGGAAAGATCATCGAGCTTCACGGCACTGCCACCTATGTCTCCTGTTTGAGCTGCAAGAAAAGATATGACCGCGATGCCATTCAAGAACGAGTACGCAAAGGTGAGAAGGCTCCGCGCTGCGACAGTTGCGGCGGTTTACTCAAACCCGCCACGATCTCCTTCGGACAGGCAATGCCGGAGAGGGAAACAGAAGAAGCGTACCGACGGTCCGCAGCGTGCGATCTCTTCATTGTAGTCGGTTCGTCGCTCGTGGTTCAGCCGGCAGCGTCAATGCCGCTTATTGCAAAACGGAGCGGCTCAAAGCTCGTGATCATAAACCGCGACGAGACGCCGCTGGATGATCTCGCCGATCTTGTGATACGCGGGCAGGCCGGCCCGGTGATGGCGGCCATTCTCGAGGTAACCAAAAAGAGAATGAGGATAGGCCTCGCGTAGGAGTCAGACCGCTCCGCTAGGAAGAGGGAAGATCGCGCTACGCGCTAGGAAGATGGAAGAAGGAAATCTAAACCTACCAAACGGGATCGTTCGCAGTTTGCAGTGGCTTCCTAGTCACGCGGAGGCGTGACGGTCTTCCTAGCGGATGAAATGAGCGGTCTTCTTAAGAGGGAGCGCGTTATGATTAAAGACCTTATCAAGGCAAACAGGAGTCACAGGAGGTTTCAACAGGACAAGCCAATAGCGCACGAGGTATTGAGGGAGCTTGTTGGCTTGACTCGCCTCGTAGCCTCGGCGCAAAATCTGCAGCCGCTAAAATACATTCTCTCCAGCACACCCGAAAAGAATAATCTCATTTTCACTTGTCTGGGGTGGGCAGGATATTTGAAGGACTGGCCCGGGCCGGTACAGGGCGAACGGCCGGTCGCCTACATAATCATCCTGGGCGACAGGGAGATCACCCGAAACTATTATTGTAATGATGGCATCGCTGCTCAAACCATGCTTCTTGCGGGAGTTGAACTCGGATTGCGAGGATGCATGATCGCCAACATTCAGCGAGAAAAGCTACGGGCCGCACTCAGCATCCCGGAAAAGTATGATATCCTGCTTGCCATAGCGTTGGGCTATCCCAATGAAACAGTGGTCATCGAGGAAGTGAAGGACGGGGACATCAAGTACTGGCGGGACGAGAAGGGCGTGCACCACGTGCCGAAGCGCAGTCTCTCACAAATCATCCTGGATCTTTAACACCACTCTCCGGATCTTTCTGCCCACGCTGTACAGCACTGAATCAAAAGATGGCGAGCACTGCCTGCGCGCAGGAACCAAGGCTTCGGCATCCGGCCTCATTTACAAAGGCACTTTTAATGTTTATGAATATTCCAAGGTGCGATGGAGATAGAAGACAGACAATATTTACGAAAAGGCTGACGGATGGGACGTCCGACTCGAGAATAAGATCTTATCGCCGATGTACGCAGATAAAGGCCAAGAGAGATATACGCAGATGAGTTTGCCTGTGGACAGCATTGTGATACAGCGTCAATGCTGTTCATCCACCCGCACGCGGGTACCCGGTCGCTCCCGCGAGACTATCACCGTCCGCGAAGCGGATCGGGGTTGAACGGCTGTGCCGCTCTATCGCACAGGCGGTCAAAGATAAACTATCCGCTCTTATCGTAGTAGCCCTTATCCGCTTTAATCTGCGATAAAGGGGCTCTGAGGCAAGAGGGTATATGAAAAAGCATGCGGCACAGATTGTAGTCCTTTGCGTTCTGATCGCATTTATTGTGGCTATCAAGGTGTCCGGCGCCGGCAGCTATCTCACGATTGAGAACCTGCGACTGCATAAGGAACAGCTGGAACAGTTCATCAGTTCTCACTACAGCTTTTCCGTTCTTATCTACCTTTCAACCTATTTTGTTGTAGTGGCGTTTTCTCTCCCCGGCGCTACCGTGCTGACGCTGGCAGGTGGTTTTCTCTTTCATCTTTTCCCTGGTGTCATTTATGTGAATATTGGAGCGACAGTCGGGGCCACGTTCGCCTTTCTTCTATCCCGGTACATATTGGGAAATGCGATCCAGCGCAAATACGGGGCGCAGCTCGCGAGGTTCAACAAGGAACTCAATGAGAACGGCCATTTTTACCTTCTCTCCGTTCGGTTCATCCCGGCATTTCCTTTCTTTGTCATCAACATCCTTTCAGGACTGACAAACGTCCCGCTCTGGACCTACGTATGGACCACGTGCATCGGCATCATGCCGGGATCTCTCGTTTACACGTTCGCCGGCAGCCAACTGGGAGACGATAAACTCAGTACGGATCTGTTTACGGGGGAAGGATCCTGCTCGCCTTTCTTTTGCTCGCAGCCCTCACGCTCGTTCCGCTGGTAATAAAAAAGGTTCGGGCAAGGTCCGCCCATTAATTACTCCATTTCCAGGGGCAGCAGTGAGTAGTCCGGTCAAAAAGATTCTACTTGTTTGCATAATCGTGGCCGGGCTGGTTGCGGTGAAGGTTTCGGGGATTTTCGATCACGTGACGCTGGAGGAGCTGAAGCGGGATGGGCAGGCATTACGCGAGACAGTACACGGTCACTACATTATTTCGGTGCTCATCTATACGGTCGGCTATGCTCTTTCAGTCGCAGCGGCGATGCCCGGAGACATAGTGCTCAGCATAGCAGGAGGCTACTTTTTCGGCATCCTCTTCGGGGCTCTTTACATAAACATCGGTGCAACGGCCGGCGCATTCTGCTCGTTTCTCTTTTCGCGCTACGTGGCAGGAGATTGGCTGCAGAGGCGCTACAGCCGACAGCTCGATCGGTTCAACCGGGAAGTCGAGGAACGCGGCTATCTCTATCTTCTCATCGTCAGGCTTATACCACTCTTCCCGTTTGTGCTGATCAACCTGCTCTCCGGTCTGACTAAGGTCTCTCTCGGAACCTTTCTCTGGACAACGTCCCTCGGGATCATACCTGTGTCGCTGCTGTATGCGTACGCCGGCAGCCAGCTGGAAAGCATAAATTCGGTTCGAGATCTGTTCACGTGGCGAACCCTTCTTGCATTCCTATTGCTCGCAATTTTAGCCCTTACGCCGTTACTGGCAAAGAAGCTACGCTCCAAACCCACGCGGTAGTTTCCACCTCTCCTGGTAGGAGACCATTTTGCAGAAAGTGGTTCATGAGTTTCTCGACATTTTTCTTTCTTCCTGAAATCGCGCACGCAGGCTGTCCTCACGCTCTTGCCGGCTTTGTAATGGTAGTAGCGGCCTTAAGCTCGCGCACAGTGGCATGTCACGGTGCCCATGTTGTAGCATGGTTCCAGGCGTTCTTGGTTTTCACGCTGGTTCCCGAACATATTGCTATTTCCCTTCTTTGGCAATCTTCTGGACGTCCTTCTTGAGCTCTCGCTTCAACGGCTTTCCGGTAGGCGCTTTCGGCAGCTTGTCCAGAACGATAAACTCTTTCGGCACCTTATAAGAGGCGAGAGACTTCTTGAGAAACGCCTTCAATTCTTTGACGTCCAGAAGCTTATCCTTCTGTCTCAGCACAAGACACGCCGTCACCCTTTCCCCATATTCGGGGTCGGGCAGGCCTATAACGGCGCATTCTTCGACTCCGGGCCATTTGTAGAGCACTTCCTCGACCTCGCGCGGGTACACGTTCTCGCCCCCGGTTATGACCATGTCCTTCAGGCGATCGACGACGAACAGGTATCCCTCATCGTTAAAGATGCCCACATCGCCGCTTCGCAGCCAGCCACCTTCCCGGAAGAGATTTGCTGTCTCTTCGGGGTTGTTCAGATACCCGTTCATGATGTTCGGCCCTTTGATGCAAATCTCACCTTCCCTACCCTCGGGAACAACATTCCCCTCAGGGTCCATGAGCTGAACCTCAACGGTGTTGACCGGCGTCCCAACAGAACCGATTACATGCCTGAAGTAGTGGTTATATGTGACCATTGATGCCGTCTCCGTCATACCGTATGCCTCGTGGACATCAAGCCCCGTGAGCCATTTCCATTCCCTTACGAGCTCGGCCGGCATAGCCGACGCGGAGACGAAATAGTAGCGAACGGAAGCCAGTCTTTCCCGTATGCCTTCCGTCCTTAGAAGTCGGATGTAGATGGTGGGCACGCCATACAACTTGGTGATCCCGTACCGGCCCATGGCATCCAGGACCTTGTCCATGTCAAAGGCGGATTGCACAACCAACGAGCCGCCACAATAGATCATGGACCCCATAATATGTATCTGGCCGAACACGTGGTTCATAGGAAGGAAGCACATGGCTCTGTCTTCCTTGAAAGAACGTTCGAAATGAGCAACGTTATGGGCCGAGGAAATCATATTCTCGTGGCTCAGCATGACCCCCTTGGGCAGCCCGGTCGTGCCTCCGGTATAGAGAATGCTCCCTGTTCGTCTGCGCTCCACGTCGATCGCACGAAAGCTCGGCGTCCCTTCCTTCAAAAGCCCGTCAAAGGAGTGTTCGGTGTCGGGGGAGATTATCGAAGCGAGATAGTCCCGGACGTTCGGACCGAGGTCACCCAACTTATCTTCGGTGGTGAAAAGCACCTTCGGCCGAGCGTCATTTAACAACATGTTCAGATCGTCCTTAGCAAGAGCGCTGGAGAGGGTGACTGCCACGCCTCCCGTCTTGAGGACACCGAAGTAAAAGGCGATCCATTTGTAGGAATTGGGTGTGCACAGCGCAATGTGATCGCCCGGCCGAACAGACATATCGATCAGTGCGGTGGCGATACGATTTGCCTCTTCATTGAGACGCGCGTAAGAAAACTCCTCCCCATCGTCCACGACCGCTATGCGATCCGGAAAACAGAGAGCGGACATTTCAAGGTTCCTCGCGTAATTCATTTCATCTGCTCCTTCGCGAACGTTTCTGTATGGAAGTACCTAATGCACTATGTGGTGTCCGCAGTTCACCACCAGGGTCTGCCCGGTTATTGCGGATGCCTCGTCTGATGCGAAAAACAGCGCCGCAGACGCAACTTCCCTTTCCTCGGCGAATCGGCCAAGTGAATAGTTTGTGCCGGTCACTTTGCTCAGGAGGTCATCAAAGGTGATGCCCAAGGCCCGTGCCCGGCTGGTAAAGATGTTGCGGATGCGTTCGCCCATGACCCCGGCAGGGCTTACGGCGTTCACGCGAATGTCGTACTGGCCGACCTCGACGGACATTGTCTCGGCGAGCCCTATCATGCCGATCTTGGAGCAGGTGTACGGGCTTCGTTTCGGGAAGCCTGATTTTCCGTCACAGCCCCTGCCCCCCTCCGAGGTGATCATGATTATCGCCCCGCTTTTTTGAGGGATCATATGCTTCAGTACTTCCCTGGAACAGAGCATAGCGCCGGTGAGGTTTACTGCGATCGTTTCATTCCAGGCGGCCAGATCCATTTCGACCACCGGGGCGGTGGGACCTGTGATGCCGCTGTTGTTCACAAGTATGTCAATTTTTCCATACTCGTCAATGGTTCGGGCTACCATTTCCTTTATCTGCTCTTCGTTCGAGACGTCTGCCTGTATAGCAGTCACCCTCCCGTTCCGCGAACGGATCTCTTCTGCAGTATCCTGCAATTGCGAGAGGGATCGACCCGATATGATCACACTGGCGCCTTCGGCGGCAAAGGCCAGCGATATAGCTCTGCCGATCCCTCTTCCTCCGCCTGTTACGATAGCCACCTTATCCTTTAGTCGCATGCGATACGCTCCTTACCTGTTTTAGCATTGAGTTCCACCGCAGTTATCACCTATTAACGACCCATGAGCACACCCGGGAGCCATGTTGCGATGCCGGGGAAGATGAAGAGCAGAATGGCACCGACAATCAGGCTGATCAGGAACGGGTAAACACCCTGGTAGATAACGCCCATCGGGATCTTGGTAATCTGTTTGACTATGAATACGCAGATGGCCACGGGTGGAATAACAACGCCAATCATAACGGTGATGGCGATGATCATGCTGAACCATATAGGATCGTACCCCAGCTTGACGATGGCCGGAAAAAAGATCGGGGTTGCCAGGATCATGAATGCAAGGTCATCGATAAATGAGCCCCCTATGAGGTATATGAAG
Source organism: uncultured delta proteobacterium (assembly GCA_963825005.1). Lineage (GTDB taxonomy): Bacteria > Desulfobacterota > Syntrophorhabdia > Syntrophorhabdales > WCHB1-27 > JADGQN01. The sequence goes on from CAWGRP010000007.1 coordinate 147,684, forward strand.
GAAATCATGATGACAATAATGGTAGGAGGGAAAGGCAGGGAGACGATCCAGTCGGCAGCCAGCATAGGAATCTTGGTTACGGCGATAAAGTGACCGAGTATAGTGGAACTCATGACGAGCAGCAGAACCATGCAGGCGGTCCTGACAGACTCAATTATAGATTTAACATAGCCCTTCAGGTCCAGGTCTCTTTTTAGCAAGGTGAGAAGGAGAACCAGACACGTGCCCACGCTCCCTGCTTCGGTGGGCGTGAAGAACCCCTTCATGATGCCTCCCACCATCAGAAGAAAGACCACGACCACCCATCCCACGTCGGGAATCACCTTCAGCCGTGCGTTCCAGGAGAAAACAGGACCCTTGGGACCCACGGCAGGGTTGATCTTACACCATCCATAAATGACGATGACGAAGAATGCGGCGATAATCAGCCCGGGGAAGACCCCTGCGAGAAAGAGCCTCCCGATCGACTGGTCGGAAATAATACCGAATATAATAAGCGTAACGCTTGGGGGGAGGAGAATACCGAGAGTCCCCACGCTGGCCACGATACCTGACGATAGCCTTCTGTCATACCCGTAACGCTCCATTTCGGGAACTGCAACGGCCGCGAACGTTGCAGTGGTGGCCGGCGTGGAGCCGCATATGGCCTTAAACGCCGTTGCGCCGGCTACGGTTGCGATGGCAAGCCCCCCGGGGATGTGGCCGACGTACTTATACGACGCATCGAAGAGCTTCTTGGCTATGCCCGAATTGAATGCGACTTGCCCCATCAGTATGAACAGAGGTACAACAGTGAGGCTGTACGATGTAAACACATCGAAAAAATCTTTTGCCAGAAGGTTCAGTGCCGCTTCCCACGACATGAGATAGCCGAACCCCACAAAACCCACCGCAATCATGGCAAACGACATCTCTATGCCCGTCATGAAAAGGGCTAAGACCAATCCCAGACCGATAATGCCTATAGCCACCTCATTCATACTTCCCTCCCGCGATCTTGACGATGTCACAGAGAAGAACTATGCACTGTACAAAACAGCAGGCTGCCAATCCGTACGCTACAGGGTAGAAAGGGAGATGCCGGGTGAGCGTCACCTCGCCCGCTGTATGTAGTTCGTAGCCGAGTTTGAGCAGATTCCAGCCGATGAGGACGAAGAGCACTACGCTGATCAATCTTGTCGCGACATCGAATCCATTCTGAACCGGCTTTGACAGTTTGCGGTAAAATGTATCCACAAATATGTGGCCTCGAAACCAGGACGTGACAGGAATGGCAAAGCCAAGCACAACAGCCCCGCCGAGACCAACCAGTTCAAAGGTGCCGATGATGGGATGACCGAAAGTCCTACCGATGACGTCTATGGTCGTGAGAAGCATAAGGCACGTCAGTGCAACACACGAGACCGCCTGCATCCATTTGCTCACTTTTTCGACTAATCCGAGTACTGCTTCCATGCTACCTCCCATGAAACCATCAGCGCAGGATTGATTCGCTAACAGACAGGCCTGTAAGCATGCAGCTCCCAAAGCCTGTGTCGCTCAGATGCTAAGGCCGATGGCGTGTCTTTGTGCTAATGGCTCTTTACATAATCCATACAGAATTTAACCGCTTCATTGCCCGGGAGCCCTTTTGAATTCAGCTCTTTTATATAATCATCGAACATCGGCTTGAGTGCGGCCTTCCATTTTTCCTGTTCCTGGGCAGGCAACTGGATTATCTTTCCGCCCTTCGAAATGAGCAGGTCGGCGCCTTCTTTGTCAGCATCGTCCCAGTTCTTCCCCGCCTTTTCTATCCACTCCGTATTGATCTGTTCGATTATTTTTTGATCCGCAGCTGGAATCGAATTCCATTTATTCTTGTTCATGAAGATATAGGCTGCGTTGACGTGCGAGGCACCATAGTTTGTGGCGAAGCTGAGGACCTCTGCAAGCTTCCACCCCTTCATGACTTCAGTAGGTCCGACCACGCCATTCACCACGCCTCTGGCCAGCGCATCGTACGCGTCACCCATGGGCATACCCACGGGTGCGCCCCCCAGGTACTCAACTATTTTTGCGCTGGTGCCCGTCGACCGTATCTTGAGCCCCTTCACCTCTTCCAGTTTTGTTACCTCTTTCTTTGTATCGAGGAATTGCGGGCCAGCCGTGTAAAAGAACATTATTTTGACATCATCATATTCCTTCGGCTTGAACTTCTTGTAAAACTCGTTGGCGAGATGGGTACCCATCATTGCGCTCTTATACCCGTAGGGAAGGTCGATGGTCTCAGTGAGGGGAAAGCGTCCCTTCGTGTATCCTGCGAAGGTATCACCGAGATCTGCGATGCCCTTCTTCACGCTGTCAAAGACCTGGGTAGTGGGCGCGAGAATGCCGCCCGGAAAGATGTCAATCTTGACTCTGCCATTTGTTCTTTTGTCGACTTCTTTGCACCAGTCGGCCATGAGCATGGCAAAACGGTGTGTGGCCGGAAACGTTGATTCGGAGAACTTGAGTGTAACAGGCTTCTGATCGGCGGCATCACTTTTCGGGCATGCCAGACCGAGCAGAAGAGCAAAACCCATGACCAGACAGACTGCTGCAAATTTCCTCTTCATAGAAACACCTCCATGTTTGTATATTTTGATCGCTCGCCTCATCGTGGGCAGTTCAAGCTCATCGGGATCATTTCTTGTAATCCAGAACATGGATGCCAAACACGTAATTAGGTGAATCACACTTCAGAACGGTAAAGCAATGCTTGACGCCCGGCGGGATAAAGACGGCAAACGGCGATTCTACCGTGAACCTCTCATCTTCCATCTGGACCTCGATGACAACGTCGCCCCGACCTTGCGTGACCGAGAGATAAATCTCCGGATGGTCCGTATGAACATGAGGGTCCGCATGCGGGTCGCGTACTCTTCCGCTGACATCCATGCCGTTGATCCTCATATGTACCCCCGGGAAAATATCGGGATAGATCCAGGAGGGAGGTGGACTGTGATGTCCTTCCATCTCCTCAAATTGCGGAAGATCGGTGACGACGTACTGCGAGTATTTTGATCCTGTCTTATCTCCCATCGCTAACCTTTCCTCCTTCATTCTTTCTCTTAGCCGTAACTCATATGGATCAGTGGAGCATGTGTTTGCCGCAACTCACCGACACTGTCTCTCCGGTTATTCCACTCGAATCGTCCGAGGCCAGAAAGACCGCGGCCGCTAGCGACTTCAGACGCCTCCACGAACCTGGCGAGTGAACAATCCTGGGTCATACTTGCCATCACATCATCGTAGTTAAGGCCCAGCGCTTTGGCTTTATCTCTCGCAACGTTCTCGACGCGCTCTCCCCTCACCCTGCCGGGGCTGATGCAGTTCACGCGGATGCAGTATGCTCCAACCTCTATCGCAAGTGTCTCGGTCAGGGCAATGACTCCACGCTTCGATACCGCGTAAGGACTCCTCATAGCGAAGCCGGACCTGCCGCCTTCCGAGCTGATATTGATGATACTGCCCTTTCGCGCTGCAATCATAGGCTTCAGCACTTCCCTGGCGCACAACATAGGTCCGGTTACGTTTATAGCCATCACATCGTTCCAGGCATCAAGATCCAGGTCCGCGACGTTGGTCGTGGGTCCTCCTGTACCGCTGTTATTTACCAATACGTCTATCCGGCCGTGCTTATCCAGCGTATATGCAACCATCTTCCTTACCTGATCTTCGTGCCGGACATCGGTGACAAAGGCATCCGCTCTGCCTGCCTGAGATCGGATCTCTTCTATAGCAGACTCCATGCTCGCGAGGTCACGGGCCGCCATTACGACAATAGCGCCTTCTCTGGCAAAGGCCAGTGAAATTGCTCTACCGATACCCTTCCCGCCGCCCGTCACTATCGCCACCCGATCTTTCAGTTTCAAGGAACCACCTCCGCAAGGGTACTTAGGACCATCTCGTTTACTTCGGATTTTTCTTCAGGTAATCAAGGGCGAATTTCAGCACCTCGTCTCCCGGCAAGCCCTGTGCTTTCGTCGTCTTGACGTAGTCATCCAATACCGGCTGCACTGCTTTCTTCCAGCGCTCCCCCTCCTCTTTTGACAAGGTAATAGTCTTGTTCCCCCGTTTTAATGAGAAATCCTTCCCTTCCTTGTCGATCTCGTCCCAGACCATAGCAACTTTCTCGACCCATTCCTCGTCCAGTTGATCTACCATCTTCTGCAGATCGGGAGGCAAAGACTCCCATGTTTTCTTGTTCATGACTACGAATAAGCCGCTCGACATAGCACTCGGATATGATTCCGTCGTGTACTTCACCACTTCTCCTAATTTCCAGCCGTCCAGGGCTTCATACGGGAAAAAACCGCCGTCAGCCACGCCCTTCGACAGCGCATCATAGACATCACTGATAGGCATGCCCACGGGTGAGGCTCCCAGAGCTGTAGTCGGCGCCACTTGGAGTCCGCTCGCGCGAATCTTCATGCCTTTGAGATCCTCCAGCTTCGACACAGGTTTCTTTCCCGTGTGGAGCAGGGCGGGTCCGATCCCCTGGAGGTACAGTACCCTTACATCGTCAAGTTCTTTCGGCCTGAATTTCTTGTAGTATTCGTTGAAGAGCTTCGTCGCAACCCGGGAGTTCGGATAGCCGAGAGGGTGATCGGTAAATTCGCTTAAAGGAAATCTCCCCCTGGTATAGCCGAGAGTGCCCATGCCGATAGCCGCTATGCCCTTACTCACACTGTCGTAAATCATAGGGGCAGGGGTCAGGGTGGCTCCGTGAAACGGTGTGACCTTGATTCTGCCTCCGCTCCTCTTCTCTATCTCCTTGCACCATTGGTCAACGAGGACAGCCTGCTTATGGGTGGCCGGAAAGTAATCGGCGTAATTAAGAGTGAACACCTTCTGCTGAGCAGCAGACTCGGACGCCACAAAAACGACCGGGAGAAGCGCCAGTGCAACCCAAAGAATCATAAACTTGTATGAACCTTTCATGAGAACCTCCTCTTTATTTTGTTTGATCTGAGCGCTCCATGGTGACAAGAATCACTTATAAAACAAACTTGGTAGAAATGTTGCAATCTGTGGGAAGATAAAGAGAAGTATCCCGCAGACCACAAGCGAAGCCAGGAACGGATAGACACCGCTGTAAACAACTCCTATGGGAACCTTCGTGATGTTCTTGACGACGAACACATTTATTGCGACCGGCGGAATGACAACGCCGATCATGACTGTAACGGAGATCATCATGCCGAACCAGAGGGGATCATAGCCAAGCTTCAACACCGCAGGATAGAAAACGGGCGTGGCCAGAATCATGAAGGCAAGATCATCAATGAAAGATCCTCCAATAAGATAGATGAGGGTAATGAAAAACATAATGAGTGAACGGTGAACGGGCAATTGCACGACCCAGTCAGATACGAGCATCGGTATTTTCGTTACCGCGAGAAAATGGCCCAGGACTGCGGAGCCCGCCAGGAGCAAAAGGACCATGGTGGCCGTGACCAGGCTTTCCATTACGGATTGCGCCGTTTTCGTGATATTGATGTCTCTTTTGGCAAAGGAGAGCACGATAACGGCGAATGTTCCAACGCTTCCGGCTTCGGTCGGGGTGAAAAAGCCTTCCAGTAGTCCGCCGATAATGATCAGGAAAATGATGATCGGCCAGATGACCTCGGGGAGCGCGGAGAGCCTGGCTTTCCAGGAAAACCTCTCTCCCACGGGGCCGACTGAAGGATCAATCTTGCACCAGCCTACAATGATAAAAACGAAGAAAAGCGCAATCAGGAGTCCCGGGGCGATGCCGGCGATGAACAGCTTTCCTATCGACTGTTGGGTGATCACGCCAAAGATAATCAGGACCACGCTCGGCGGTAGCAATATCCCGAGTGTGCCGACCGTGGCAACGATCCCGGTGGACAATTTTTTGCTATAGCCAAAACGATCCATTTCTGGGACGGCGACGCTGGCAAATGTTACTGCCGTTGCAACGGTAGAGCCGGAGATTGCCTTAAAAATTGTTGCACCGGCAACAGTGGCGATCGCAAGGCCCCCTGGGATGTGGCCGATGAACTTGTGGGCCGTATCGTAAAGTCTTCGCGCGATCCCCGCATTGAATGCAACCTGGCCCATCAGAATGAAGAGCGGGACAACGGTGAGACTGTACGATTCAAATGTGTCAAAGACATCCTTCGCCATCATATTGAATGCCGCTTCGAAGGAGACGAGATATCCGAAGCCGACGAAGCCGACCAGAATCATCGCAAAAGCTAGTTCGATTCCCGTCAAAAAAAACGCCAGCAGGACACCGAGACCCAGGATCCCAACGACGACCTCACTCATTCTTCTCTCCCAAGAACAGCTGAAAGATCTGGGCAATGTTGGCCAGACACTGGACAAAAAATGCTATCGCCAGTCCGAACGCGACGGGATAAAATGAGAGTTGAAGGGTCTGAGAACCTTCGTGCTTATCGTAGTAATCAAGCCCGAGCCTTACGAGATGCCAGGAAATCATGAAGCAGACCGCAACGCAGATCAAACGGGTACAGACGCTGAGCATCTTTTGTCCCTGTGCGGGAAGAGCCTGGATCAATACGTCAACGAAAATATGTCCTTTCTTCATCGTAGCGTAAGGAACAGAAAATCCGATTACCAGGGCACCCCCCAGGGCGACGATATCATAGTTACCCGACATGGGCCTGCCGATAGCGCGGAGCGAAACATCAAAGACGGTGACGAGCATGAGGAAAACAAGAATAACTCCTCCCGCCCCGCCCATCCATGTACTTACCGCCAGGATAGAAGCAACGAATTTTCGCATCGAGCCTCCTGATGCCTGCTCATTTTTTCATTCCGAATTCTTCACTGCCAGCCCAATCAGGGGTAACCCCTCTGACGTCCCGTTTGAAGTCGTCGAGGTGCGCCCGGATGGCTGCTTTCACAGCGGCCGCATCTCCGGCCTTCAGACACTTTACTATGCGGCGATGTCCCTTCACCGCCTTCAGCCTGATGCTGACCGAACTCTGAACCTGCATTCTATATAGCTTAAGACGCTGCCGAAGGGTGGCCCAGAGACCAAGGAGAGTTTTCATGCCGCTCGCTCTGATAATGACCTCATCGAACACTTCATCATAGTGAAAGAAAACATCCAGCCGGTCTTCCCTGCACGCCGCTTCCGATTTCATGATGGCCTGCTGCAACAAATCTATGTAACTTTGATCGTTATTTTCCATCGCCTTCTTGGCTGCCAGAGGTTCAAGAAGAGCCCTTATCTCGTATATTTCAAGTGCCTCTTCCCACGTAATCTGCCTCACCCGGTATCCCACCCGTGGAAACGACTCAAGAAAGCCTTCCATTTCCAGAACGTGTAAGGCTTCTCTCACCGGAGTCCGTGAGACCTTCAGTTCCTTTGCAAGTCTCCCTTCGAGTAGACGTGAGCCGGGAGGTATGCTGCCGGACAGAATATCCCGCTTAATTTCCTTATATACCCGACCCCGAATAAGAGTCGGATTCTCTACGACAAAACTTTTGGCAGGCATGATTTTCTTGTACCCCAGCGTACCCCATCTGTCAAGAATTATTTTGGGCAGAATTATTTCCCGGCTTCTCCCATTGCCCGAAACGCACCGCGCCAGGCCTTCAGAACAGAACAAAAAACGAACGTAATGCGTTCAGAAAATTTCCGCAGAATGGCATTTGTGTTTCTGATTATATGGAACAGGCTTGCGCTGAAGTATGTGTGTGCATTGGATTGGTAACGGCTAGAACGATTTCTGGTGCTACAAAGCGAAGGGCCTTCCCTTCTTCTTTCTGAAGGTCATCTCCATCTTGACAAGGGTTTTGCCAAAATCAAGGGCGTGTTTCAACATCGCTTCGGATGCAGTCTGAGGATCACGGGCGAGGACTGCCTCAACGATTGGGCGATGCATACCGGCAGGGTGCATGGTGCGTGGATCAGGCCCTACAGCTTCTACCACCCGTTTGGTCAACCCCATGAGGGCCCGGACTATAGCCTCAAAAAGATTGTTTCCGCACATCTCCGCCAGAATGAAATGCACCGTTGTCTTGCGGTCCACATCTTCGAGCAGTTCGCGGACCGGTAATTTTTCGGCCTCTAGAGCCTCCCGGAGTCGTTTGGCATATGCCGGCGTCACGTTCAGTGCAGCCAGACGTGCCACCTCCGGCTCAACAAAGAGCCTCACCTGATGGAGGTCAGGGATGGTGATCTTCTCCGCCATGAAGAGATCCAGAAAAGCATCTACGAGATGTCCAAAAGTAAGGTCGGTGACGTGCGGGCCGCCCGTCACGCCCTGACGGGTCATGATAAATCCGAGGGTCTCCAGCGCTCTGAGGGCTTCCCTCATAGTCGCACGGCTCACCTGAAACTGCGCGGCCAGTTCACGCTCGGCGGGGAGCCTGTCCCCGGCCTTAAACTGGCCCAGCAGAATGGATTGCTTCAACTGCTCTATCACTTCGCTGGAAACCCGTGATTGTTTGACCGGACTGAATTTACGCATCTCTCCCCGCTGGGTCAGCATACATCAGCAAGGGCGTGACCTTCAAGGACTTTCAGATTATTTTCTTGACACGCCGAATAAAAAACTATTAAGTGTAAATAGTAGCCCATTTAGATTTATGTTCATATGACTCTTTTGGGGTTATTTGACAGTTCCCTGTGATCGATCACAGGGTCCCTTACTGTAAACACGGTGAGACTTGCTTAAGGAGGTGGATTTGTGAATCTTGCGACTAATCTTGAAAGTTCAGCATTCTTTTTCCCCGAACGTCCGGCCCTCTGCGAGAATGATCTTGAGGTCAGCTATGCGGCGTTGAATGATAGGGCAAGCCGGATAGCAACCGGGCTTCTGCGATTGGGGGTGAAACCGGGCGACCATATCGGCCTGTGTGCGCCCAATTCCTCAGACTGGATAGCCTTCTATTTTGGCGTACTCAAAACCGGCGCAATTGCAATAACCCTTTCAAGCCTCCTCACTCCCGACGAGATGACGCTGCTTGTCAACCACTCCAAGCCTCGGTTCATGTTCACGGTCCCGGAAAAGTTGGGATACCTCGAACCCCTGAAAAGCTCGCAAGTGTTGGAGAAGATTATTTGCGCCGGAGGTGATCTTGAGTTACGCCACATCCTGGAGAGCGGCTCGGGGTCGTTCAAGGCTGTGCAAAGAGATCGCAATGACACGGCCGCCGTTCTCTATACAGGCGGGACCACAGGAACGCCGAAAGGTGTGATGCTCACCCACGAGAATATCAATGTGTCAGCTTACAATGTTGCCCGCAGCGAACGGTCGACAGAAGACGATCGGGCGCTCTGTTTCCTGCCGTTCAATCACGTGTTCGGCCAGGCACACATAATGAACGCGACCATCTTCAGCGCCGGTTGTCTGGAACTCCTGCCCGGCTTCGACATCGATCGTGTTTTAGGTCTCACCCAAAAAGGCAGAGCTACAAAACTCTTCGCGGTCCCGACTGCCTATGCCAGAATGCTTACCATTGATGACCTGCAAAAAAAGTTGGGCCGTGTCCGCTATTGTTTTTCGGCGGCAGCCAGCATGGCGGTCGAATTCGTAAAGCAGTGGAAGGAGTTGACGGGTATCACCATATCCGAAGGTTATGGAATGACGGAGTCAGCTTCGGCGGTCACCTATAACCATTATTACAGGCACGTCGTGGGCTCAATAGGGACATGCGTCCCCCTGGTCGAGGTGGAGATCAGAGATAAGTCGGGCAATCCGCTGGAACTGGGCCAGGAGGGGGAAATATGTATCCGTGGGCCCAACATCATGTCGGGCTACCTGGAAAACGAAAAAGAAACAGCCGCGGCTTTTTGGGAAGGTAGGTGGTTTCGCTCCGGCGATGTTGGTCGGTTCGACAGCGATGGCTATCTGTACATCGTTGATCGCATCAAGGACATGATCATAACCGGAGGAGAAAACGTCTACCCCCGGGAGGTGGAGGAGGTTATCTACAGCTTCGGCGGGGTAGCTGACTGCGCGGTCGTTGGCGTGCCGGACAGAGAGTGGGGGGAACGCGTTGTTGCTTTCGTTAAACCCGAGGAAGGAAAGGCAATAGTCTCTGAAGAGCTCAAGCAGTACTTAAAAGCACGTCTTTCTCCCTTCAAGGTCCCCAAAGAATACCTCGTCCTGCAGGAGATGCCGCAGAGTTCTGTCGGCAAGATACTGAAACGCGAGCTTAAAGAACTGTACAAGGTCCTGACCCCGGGGAGGCTTCACTCCTAAGCGGAGCCAAGGAAGCCAAAACGTTCGGGGAGTCATACGAACAATGAGAACAGTTCGCGTTCGAAGATGAACGCAGCACTGCAGCGATACGCGGCGGATGATTATGTGAAGATGGCGAAGGGCAAGGGGCTCCCCGGCGACGAAGCATTGAAATTCGCCGAAGAATTCTTGAAGAAAAACCCGTAACAGTACTGGTGCTCATTATGGGGGCTGTGGTGTGCAGCCCCCATTGCATCACGTAGCTATAGGTCAAGAGATTCTAATTTCGTTCTTTCCAAAGGTGGAGGCAGCTATGAAGCGTTTCATGGCAGGGATCTTTGCTGTTGACAAGGGATTATACGTCGTTGCCGGGGTTGTACTGGCGTTTATGATCGCGTTGACCTTCTGTGATGTCATCCTGAGGAATTTCCACCATCCTATTACGGGATCCATGGAATTGATACAGTACGGAGGCTCTATCGTATTCGGATTTTCGATTCCTTTTGGTACCCTGCTGGGCGCCCAGATAATTGTAGACATTGCAACGGATAAGCTGACCCCCGATGCGAAACGCATCGTAAACATAATCACCAGGATCGTAGGAATTCTCCTCTTTCTGTTTATTGCCTATAATTTCTACCTGTATGGTATTGACGTGAGGCATTCAGGTGAACGTACGGCCAGCTTTAAAGTGCCGTACTACCCATTCAGCTTCGCTCTCTGCTTCAGCTTTATCTTACAGAGTTTTACAATATTTTGTGACCTCGTAACAAAAATAAGGGGAACAGACAATGAGTGATGTCTCTGCGGGAATATACGGAATCATATTGCTGCTGACGCTCTTCCTGACAGGTCTCGAAATGGCCTATTGCATGATACTGGTTGGATTTCTCGGATTCACGTTTCTTATGACGTTTTCAGCGGCCTCCAGCCTGGTCATCAAGGATTTTTTTGATAATTTCACAACCTACAGTTACACCGTGATTCCGCTCTTTATGGTGATGGGAGAGTTTGCCGCAAATTCGAATATCGCGAAACGGCTCTACATGGGGGCGCACCGGTGGTTCGGTCACATCCCGGGCGGCCTGGCAATGACAACCGTCGTAGGGGCGACCCTCTTCAAGGCCATGTGCGGCTCAAGCCTCGCCACCGTGGGGACCTTTTCAACGCTGGCGATGCCCGAGATGGATCGTTACGGGTACAGCAAGGAACTTTCTGCAGGTACGATAGCCTCCGTCAGCACCATGGGCATGATCCTGCCTCCCTGCACCGTGCTTATCATCTATGGGCTTCAGGTCGAGCAGTCTATCGGCAGATTATTCCTCGCCGGTATTGTGCCCGCGCTCATGATTGCTTTTTTCTTTATGGCAGTTATTGCGGGCTGGGTAACCCTGAGGCCTGAGATAGCCCCCAGGGCGGAAAAAGCAGGCTGGAAAGAACGATTCGCGGTAATCCCCGAAGCATTTGTTGTTGCCATCATTTTCGGAATCGTCATCGGGGGCATGATAACCGGGTTCTTCAGCCCAACAGAGTCAGGCACCATCGGCACCGTTGCCATTTTTTTCCTTGCTCTTGTCCGGGGAGAAGTTAACTGGGGTATGATCACAAGATCTTTTAAGGGCGCGTTGAAGACGTCTATCATGACTCTTATGCTTATCGCCGGATCTGCTATTTTCGGCCATTTCCTTGCCATAACCGAGATACCGATGATTGCCGCAAAATGGGCCGGGGCGCTTCCTGTGCCGGGCTTCATTGTCATGATGCTGATTATTGCGATCTACCTGATAGGCGGCTCCATTATGGATGACCTGGCGTTCATGGTACTCGCCACGCCCATCTTCTTCCCGACGGCAATGCAACTCGGGTATGACCCCATCTGGTTCGGCATCCTGATCTGCGTGACGCTGATGATAGGCGGCCTCATCCCCCCGGTGGCGATTTATGTTTTTATTTTAGGGAATATCACAGGAATTCCTTTCAAGACGATCTACAAGGGAGTCGTGCCTTTCCTTTCGGCACTTATCCTGGCCCTGATCATACTCTTTGTATTTCCGCAGATTGCATTATGGCTTCCGAATCTTATGATGGGCAAGGGCTAAACGTATAGTGCGAGATCATGGAATGGGCCTGCTGAGCATAATTCCGGCAGGCCCATTGCTTATGGTGATACACTGAAGACATGAATTCAAACAACAGCAAATCGACCGGGGCTGAAACAATCATCTATCATACGAGATGCCATTGGGCTCTTTTTCTTGGTCCGCTGATTGTAATAATCATTGGCGGGCTTGCTATCCGCGCACAGGGCATGCACGCACTGGCGCTGATGGTTTTTGGTCTGATCTGGGTAGTAGGACCAATAAGAACCGGGTTCTCTAACGTTCCTGAATTGAATCTCGTTGTTAGGAGTGCGCGGCTCTGCTGTCGCACGAGGAACCACGCCTGCGCCACCCGCCGAATTGACAAGAAATATGATTTGACAAACCACTGTCGAATGTTATAAACATCTAGAAATCTATTTGTCTGATGTTTCGCGCGGCCATGCGGAAGGCCGATGCGGCGCCCGATCGTTGGCGCTGTGTCTGATAACCAATAAGGAGGCGGATCATGAAGATTGATATCTTTACCCACGTTATGCTTCCACGGTACAAGAAAGAACTCTACAAATACGCTGACAAGTTTCCAACAGAAAAGGCCGTGCAGGACAGGCGACCCGTCCTGTGGGACAAGGAAGCACGGCTCTCAAAGCTCGAGCCCTATCCCGACCTCGTCCAGGTCCTGTCCGCAACCATGCCTCCTGTAGAGGAGGTTGTGGGCGTCAAAGAAGCGGCTGAACTTGCCAGAGTATGCAATGACGAGATAGCTGAGATGGTGGCAGAAAACCCCAAGCGGTACATAGCCGCCATCGCGAATGTTCCCCTCAATAATACGGAGATTGCGCTCAAGGAGGCGGAGCGGGCTATCAAACAGCTTGGCTTCAAAGGCATCCAGATCCACACCAGAGTGAACGGCCAGCCGCCGAGCGCAGACGCAATGATCCCTCTCTACAAACTCATGGTGGATTTCGATCTCCCGATCTGGCTCCACCCCATGCGCAGTTCCGGTCAGCCCGACTGGGCGACAGAAAAGGTTTCATACAACCAGCTCTTCTCGATTTACGGGTGGCCCTACGATACCACGGCAGCCATGGTCAGGCTCGTGTTTGCGGGCATCTTCGAAAAATTCCCCACCATCAAGTTCATCACCCACCATCTCGGCGGCATGGTGCCCTATTTCTCTGACCGGGCCATAGCCCACTGGAACAACGGCCTCCAGCGGCTCGGCGCCGATCACTTCCCCGGCCTAACCAAGCACCCCGTCGAGTATTTGAAGATGTTCTATGCCGATACGGCCCTTGACGGCAACAGCAACTATTCGCTCGAATGCGGTTTGAAGTTCTTCGGGGAAGATCATGTCCTGTTCGGTACAGACTTGCCCTATGATGTCGAAAACGGCGGCGTCTCGATTCGTGAGACCATAAACGGCATCGAGAAGATGGAACTGTCTGACGCTACCAAGAAGAAGATTTACGAAGATAACGCGCGCAGGCTGCTTCATCTATAGAGGGACCGAAGGTCTGAACGAAGAGGCAATTCGCCTCTAGGGCATGCCGGGGAGAGTGGTATGGCGACCGATTACGAAAGTCTGATTGAGCCGGTGAAAAGCAAGAGAACCTTCGAAGAGGTGTCGGAGAAACTCAAGGAGCTCATTTTCAGCGGGACCCTCAAGCCCGGGCAGCAGCTTCCCTCCGAGCCCGCGCTGGCCCAGCTCTTCCACGTGGGTCGCCAGTCCGTGCGAGAGGCCCTGCGTGTTCTCGAGCTCTCCGGTTTCATCACGGTGAGACCCGGAGTTAAGGGTGGCGCGGTGATCCAGAGCACGATGCTGAGCAAACTGGCCAGTCTGTTTTTCGAAACGATAAGGCTCCACAAGGTCTCACGAGAGGACTGCATGGTGGCACGCAGGGCGATAGAAACCTGTCTGCTCGATCTCGTCTTCGAGAACGCGGACAAGGAGGACATCGAGGCGCTCAGGAATAACATCATGGCGGCCCGAAAGAAACTGCACGCCGACAGATCAGCGTACGAGGAGAATATTGAGTTTCACCGGCTCCTGGCAAAGGCATCGAAGAACCACACGTTCACGATCGTGATGGAGTCTATTCTCTCGGTCTTCAGCGATCTGAAGAGCAGGCACGCTGCGGTACAGCTGAAAGAATCAAGGGCAATCACCGATCTGCACGAGGCGATAACGGACGCCCTGGCGACGAAGCAGCGCTCAACCGCCGCCGACCTGCTGCACGAGGACCTTTTGGTCGCCGAGGGAATCATGAGGGCTGCGGACGGGCAGCTACGCACGAGAGCAAGCACCGCCGGACAGGAAAAACCTACCCCCATCCGGCAAACGAAGCGAAGCGGTACGTGAAACAAGGAGGCACGGTATGGCTGCACCGAACGTAACCAAGTTTTGCGATGAAATGAAGTTCAATCGTTTCCATTGGAATCTTCTGGTCCTCGGGGTACTGACGCTTCTGTTCGATGGCTATGATTCGCAGATCCTTGCCTATGTGATGCCGAATGTCATCAAAGAGTGGCACCTCACCCCCGTGGCTGCCGGTTCGATTGTATCCTACGGTCTCGTAGGCCTTATGATAGGCACGGCGGGACTGGGCATGCTGGCCGACCGCATCGGCAGGAAGGCGCCGCTCATTCTGGGTCTGCTCATGTTCTCCATATTCAACGGCGGGCTTTACTGGGTGCATGACTTCAAAACCTTCTGCATTCTCCGTTTCCTTGCCGGCATCGGCATGGGCGGCGCCCTCACGATCAACATCACGCTGGCGTCGGAATTCGCACCCGCGAAGGTCAGGGCGAGGATGGTCGCGACCATGTTCACCGGGTTCATGATCGGTCCGGCTCTCGCCGGCATAATTTCAATACTCTTCATTCCCTCCTATGGGTGGCGGGTCGTGCTCTTTTTCGCACTTCTTCCTTTACTCTTCATTCCTTTTCTCTATTATTTCCTGCCCGAGTCGGTGCGGTTCCTCGCACAGAAGGGACGTCATGACGGGGCTATCAAAGTTTTGCGAAGAATGGAGAAGGCTGCGAAGGTGGAGCCTATATCATGGACCAAGGAGAGCTTTGCTCTTCCTGCCATAGAAAGAAAGGCCAGTGTCAGACAGCTCTTCAGTTCTAAGCTCGCCGTGATGACTATCCTCATCTGGTTCGTCTACTTCTTCAACCTTCTCGCTGTCTATGGTCTGATCACGTGGCTGCCGACGCTTCTCATGAAGGCGGGCATCCCCCTGGTAAAGAGCTACGGCTACACCGTGATGGATCACTTCGGGGGCTTTGTCGGTGCAATCTTCCTCGGCATGATCCTCGACCGCTTCGGCAGAAAATGGGGCCTCGTCTCCGCGTATGTGCTCGCAGCAGTCGTGTCCTATGCTTTCGGGCTCGCTACCGGAAGCCCTGTGGCGCTCTACATTCTGAGCTTCGCAACCGGTTTCTTTGTTATCGGCGGTCAGTCGGCCCAGCACGCGGTCACGGGTGAAGTCTACCCCACCTTCGTCAGGTCCACGGGCGTGGGATGGGCCCTCACGATGGGAAGGTTCGGCGCCGTGTGCGGCCCCCTGCTTGGAGGTCTTCTCCAATCTGCGGGCTACTCCTTCAGCCAGTACTTTGCCTTCCTCGCGATCCCACCTCTGCTGTGCGCGGTCCTCGTGCTTTTCTACAGGGTCAATGTGAAAGGTGAAGGGCTGGAGACGGTCGAGGCGGAGCTGACGGGGACGGGAAAGTAAACGGATCCGAATTCTTCGCACAATGATAGTGACAACATCTATTCGCATGGCCTGAAGGGAACCGGTATGAATGCCGAAGAACTGTACGAAGCAAGAGCAAAACGCGTCCGGGACGTTATTGCGCTCGAGTTGCCCGACCGCATCCCGGTGACGGCCAGCTTCGAGTTTCTTCTCGGCCCGCTATTGCGGCTACACCCAGGAACAGTTGATGTACGAACCCGACACCCTGTGGGACGCGCACCTCAGGACGACCGTCGATTTCGCGCCGGACCTTGTCCGGAACCCCTTCCCGGGGATGTTGCTCGGGCGTCTGCTCGATGTCCTCGATTACAGGCAGATGCAATGGCCGGGCCGACAACTGGCGGCGCATCTGCCTTTTCAGTTCGTCGAGGGCGAGTACATGTCGGCTCAAGAGTACGACCATTTCCTTTCCGAACCGACGGATTTCATGGTCCGCAACTACTGGCCCAGGATCGCAGGCTCTCTGAAAGGGCTCGGGAAACTCGCTCCCTTTAAGGACTTCCTGGACTACATGGACCTCGGTCTCTTCGCCATGTTGGCCGAACCGGAGGTGCAGGACGCCCTCGGGACGCTCGTGAGGGCCGCCCGTGAGGCGGAGCGGATGGCGGTCTACGGACGGCTCTTCGGAAAAAAACTCAAGGAGGCAGGCTTTCCCTCCCTCGGCGGAGGAAAGAGTTACGCCCCCTTCGACATAGTAGCTGACTATCTGCGGGGGACGAAAGGCGTCATGCTCGATATGTACAGACGACCCGAACCGCTGATTAAGGCCTGTGAGAAGATACTGCCCCTCACCGTCGAGAAGGGCGTAAGCTCGGCGAGAAAGACAGGCACGAAGTTCGTCTTTATTCCGCTCCACAAGGGGCTCGACGGCTTCATGTCCCCTGAGCAGTTCAAGCGGTTCTACTGGCCCACGCTGCGTGATTTGATGATGGGCCTCATCGCATGAGGGGCTGACCCCTTACCCTTTCTGGGAGGGCGACTGTACCTCGCGCCTCCCGCTCATAGGGGATATCCCTCCGGGCAAGGCCGTCTACCGCTTCGAGGCAACGGACATGATGAAGGCGAAGGATATCCTTGGGGAGCGGATATGCATCTGGGGCAACGTGCCCGTCTCTATCCTCGCCACAGGCACCCCTGACGACGTCCGGGCCTACTGCAAGAAGCTGATCGACTACGCGGGAAAGGGCGGAGGCCTCATCGTGGACGCATCAGCGGGCGTCAACGACGCAAAGGTGGAGAACCTGACGGCCATGTTCGACTTCACCAAGGAATACGGGGTCTGCGGGCGGTAAGTTCCTTTTTCTCTTTAAGCGAAAAGTGCATTCTCAAATAGGGTAAGGGATTGTCCATGGAAATGCAGCAGCGAAGTGGACTGATGATCAAGAAATCAGGTTTGATCGCAACCGGCGTCGCCATCGCGAATGACCGCGTTGATGTTTGGCACGGCTAAGGCAGACCCAGACGCAAACAAGAAGCTGGTCGAAACGGCGATGACAGAGCTTTTCGTGGCTTCCGCCTATAAACCATGCAATACAGGTAACAATTGCAAAGGCTCTTTTTTGTCTCTTTTTTCTTGACAACTAATCGCCCCAAGTGTACCATCACATTTGTGACCGAGTGGTCAGTCATTATCAAGATGCGGTGTTGTGACAGCCCTTGACTCAGTTTGCGAACTTTTTTTGGACGACATAAATGACCGACCGGTCAGTCATTTATGTCGGCTCTTGGATCGATGAACGGCTTGCTGAGCCGCTCGTTAGTGCTGTGAATTACGTTTGACACCGCGAGGAGGGTGTAAGATGGTTATTTTTGAGGAGGATCAGGAGCTTAAAGATTTCAGGCAGGTATTCAGAAAATTTGTTGCCCGCGAAATTACCCCCCATGCGGAAGAGTGGGAGCACAACCGATCTGTTCCGAGAGAACTATGGAAAAAAATGGGAGCGCAGGGCTTTCTTTGTCCCTGGCTGCCCGAAGAGTACGGTGGCTTGGGTGTCGATATCAGGTATTCTCTGCTGGTCATTAATGAAGAGCTCATGCGAGGTAACGGTTTCGGAGTGGGTGTGCCTCTCCACAGCGACGTCGCTACGCCTTATCTCTATTCCTACGGCTCAGAGGACCTAAAACGAAGACTACTTCCAAAAACAACGACGGGGGAAGCCATATGCGCGATTGCCCTGACTGAACCCGATGCGGGGTCGGACCTTGCCGCGATCAGGACAAGAGCCGTGAAAGACGGTGACCACTATGTAATTAACGGATCGAAGACATTCATTACCAACGGCATGGTGGCAGACATTATTATTGTCGCATGTAAAGTGCCGGATGCGATCGGTAACAAGGCGATCAGTCTGTTTGTATTAGAGGGTGACACGCCCGGTTTCATAAGGGGTCGCAAGCTCGAGAAGATGGGTTATCACATGCAGGATACGGCAGAACTTGCTTTTGAGGACTGCCGGGTACCAGCCGGAAACCTTCTCGGAGAACAAGGGATGGGTTTCAAATACATGATGGAGAAACTGGGAAGAGAACGATTGGAGGTTGTCGTGAAATGTCAGGCGCTCGCTGAGGAGTGCTTCAAGGAGGGCCTTAACTATGCTAAAGTCCGTGAGGCCTTCGGAAAGTCCATTGCTGAGCACCAGCACAATGCTTTCAAGCTTGCCGAAATGGCAACGGACGTTGAGATTGGCCGCACGTTTCTGAACACCCTGATCTATGCGTACATGAATGGAGAAAACATAAACACCAAAGTATCCATGGCGAAAGCGTGGCTAGGCGAGATGGTGAACCGGGTTGCTTATCAGGCGGTACAGTTGCATGGCGGCTACGGCTATATGGAGGAATACCGTATTTGCCGTTTGTACCGCGACGCGAGGTCGTTGTCGATTTTTGCCGGAACGACGGAAATTATGAAGCTCATCATCGCGCGCAGCCTTGGAATTAAGCTATAGGGAACGAGGATGATGTTGTCTTCGCCCAGGCCCATGGTTGATGACTTCGCCGGCCAGATAAGGAGCCGCGAGTATTCCAGCCGGTCGGCACGGTCGGCATTCTCCTGGAAAGGCCGTTGCTTTAAGAGTTTCACGGAAGGCAGACGAATACAGAGCAGTAACAAACCCAATAAATGAAAGGAGACTTTATGCGACGTTCAAGTTTTTTCTGTCTTGTTGTGCTGTTGGCATTCGTAGTTACCTGTATGTGCGCAGCGATTGGTTTTGCGCAGGAAAAGGCCGTCCAGTTACGCTATTCGACTTTTTTTCCGCCGAGCCATGAGAACGCCAAAATTACAGAAGCGTGGTGCAAAGAGGTCGAGAAAAGGACGAACGGCAAGGTGAAGGTCCGCCACTATACCGGCGGCACGCTTACCCCTCCTGCCCAGACGTATGACAGCGTCGCGCAGGGCGTTTGTGATGTTGGAAATATTGTACTCGGTTATACGATGGGCAAGTTTCCGCTTTCCGAAGGTCTGGACTATCCCCTTGGCTACACGAGCGGGATGCAGTCAACGAAAGCTGTTAACGCCTACTACGCCAAATTCAAACCAAAGGAGTTTGACGATGTGAAGGTGATGTACTTTCACGCCCAGCCCCCGGGATTGATCCATAACAGAACGAAGCCTATCACCAAGCTGGAGGACATCAAGGGTATGAAGATGCGCACCTTCGGTTCCAATGCGGAGTTCATGAAGCTTCTCGGCGGCGCGCCGGTCGCCATGCCTATGGGTGACGCCTATGATGCAATCAACAAAGGTGTTGCCGACGGTCTGATGTGCGCCTATGAGGCACTGGAAGGCTGGAAGCTGGGTGAGGTTGTAAAATACACGACGGAAAACTACGGTAGTGCCTATACAGCCACCTTTATCATTGCTATGAACAATGACAAGTGGAAAAGTCTCCCGCCGGACGCCCAAAAGACAATCGAGCAGATCAACAAGGAATGGATCGAAAAACAAGGCAAGGTCTGGGACGAGATCGATGCATCAGGAAAGGCCTATGCACAGAAAAGGGGAATCGCCATTTCGAGGCTCTCTCAAGAAGAGGATGCAAGATTTGCTAAAGCCGCCCAGCCTCTTTTCGATAGTTACGTAAAGAAGATGAAGGAGAAGAATTTGCCCGGTGATGAAGTGATCAAGTTCGTCCGCGAGTATCTTAAGGCGAACCCTAAGTAGTCTCGTGACGCTCACGCGCGGGTTGCTTTGTATCAAGAAACGTCAACACCAAGAAAGGTGACTTCATGCCGGGGGCAACTAAGAACTGCCCCCGGCACCGGTAGAGGAGAGGAGTGATGAAAGCCTTCGTCGCTGTCTGCAAGTTATTGAGTGGCTGGATGAACGGGCTGGCAGGGATCATTCTTTTGTTGATGATGTTGCTGACCGTTGTCGATGTAGTGCTCAGGTCCGCTGGTCATGCCATCACAGGAACATATGAACTTGTGGCAATAGCGGGTGCCGCGGTAGTGGGCTTTGCGGTGGCACAGACATCGTGGGATAGGGGACACATCTACGTGGATTTCCTCGTCGAGAATCGATCGGATGCTGTGAAAAATGCGTTTTTTATCTGCACGAGGATATTAGGCATCGCTATCTTCGCGCTCCTTGCCTGGAATCTGTTCATGAAGGCAGGGCACCTTCACAAGAGCGGCGAGGTTTCGATGACGCTCCGTATACCTTACTACCCTGCAGCCTACAGTCTGGCCTTTTGCTTTTTCGCAGAGTGCCTGGTCCTGATTGCCGACATTTTTAAAGTGTTTATCGTGGAGAACAGCCATGAATGAGGTAACCCTGGGTGTTGTCGGATGTATCCTGATGTTGGGGCTTTTTTTGACGGGTATGGAATTGGCGGTAGCGATGACCATAATTGGTTTCGCGGGCTACGCTATCATTGTGTCGCCCAATGCTGCTATGAAGATCCTGGCCAATGACTTCTACGATTCCCTCGAATCATACAGCATGACAGTGGTGCCCCTTTTTGTGCTTATGGGGCAGATAGCCTTCAATGCAGGCATAGCTAAACGCCTTTATGACTGCGCGCATAAGTTCCTCGGGCATATCCCCGGTGGTCTGGCAGTCGCCACAGTTGTCGGCGCAACCATTTTTAAGGCCATCTCGGGTTCAATTATCGCCACCTCGGCAACCTTTGCCAGCGTGGCCGTTCCCGAAATGGACAGATTCGGCTATGCCAAAAAATTATCGACCGGAATTGTGGCAACGGTGGGCACTCTGGGCGTACTTCTCCCCCCGAGTGTGACGCTTATAGTCCTCGGAATTATCACTCAGCAATCCATCGGGAAGCTCTTTCTAGCCGGCATCGTTCCGGGGCTCATGCTTTCCCTGTTTTATGTCGGAGTAATTTTTGGCTGGACGCAAATAAATCCCGCTATTGGCCCAAAAAGTGAAAGATATGACTGGGGCGCGAGAATGAAATCCTTGCCTGCGGTCATTTGGCCCATAGTTATCTTTATTGTAATCATCGGTGGCCTCCTGCAGGGGTTCTTCACGCCCACGGAAGCAGGCAGCATCGGAACCTTTGCCGTACTTGTGCTCTGCATGTTAAAAGGCGACATCGGGTACAGCGGAATCAGAAAGTCAATCAACGAAGCCTTGCGCACGTCCTGTATGGTGCTTGTGATTGTCGCAGCTTCAATGGTGCTGGGTCATTTTGTGGCTGTAACGGATATACCGAGCAGTGTGGCGGATTGGGTTGTAAAACTTCCGGTGCACCGGCACGTTGTAATGGCCCTGATATTCTTTATCTACCTGATAGGTGGCTCTATAATTGACGATCTGGCGTTCATGATTCTGGCCACACCGATCTTTTTCCCTGCTATCACCCAGTTGGGGTATGACCCTATATGGGCTTGCATCATGGTATCTCTGACGGTATGTGTGGGTTCAGTAATTCCTCCGGTCGCTATGCCCGTCTTTGTTGTCAAGAATATCACAAAGGTTCCCATGAGTGTCGTGTACAGCGGAGTTTACCCGTTTTTAACGGCATTGCTTGTCTGCGTGATCTTGCTTTTTATATTCCCTCAATTGACGCTTTATATCCCTTCCGTACTGATGAAATAAGAGCAGACGAAACAACAAGTCTTTTTCAGAGGGACATTAAGGGGGTTAGGTTCTGTGCTTAACCCCCTTTCTTAATTTCTCTCTAGCCATCGTGTCTCCAACCTCTCGGTGACCTATTGCAGGCTTGTCTGAACCCAAAGCGTCTTTGGCGGTTAACGCGACACCAACGAGAAAACCCTTGGCCTCTAGCTTTCTTTTGAACTGCTGAACGAGAGCGGTTTCATCGCCTATGATGATTACCCGAATTTTTTCCGGCATAATTACATGCCCTTCACAGAGCCAATAGGATGGATGATACAGATACTGAATCTGGATCTGTACTATTTCATCTACAT
The DNA here is from genome assembly GCA_963825005.1 of uncultured delta proteobacterium. GTDB lineage: Bacteria > Desulfobacterota > Syntrophorhabdia > Syntrophorhabdales > WCHB1-27 > JADGQN01. The sequence continues at coordinate 170,145 of CAWGRP010000007.1, forward strand.
ATCGTCAATCTTCCTGAGGCAAATCTTTTGACTTCGTATCTTTACCAGAATGTCCTGATCTGAAGAACGAACACGCGCGTCATTCACGGTAGAATCGATGAGGGCGATTCCCTGCTTCTTTCACGTAAGATGAACTGTTCTTTTCTTAGAGCTAATACCTTCTTTGGGTAAATCCACTGCCTCCAGGCCTTTAAGGATAACGTCGCGACAGGATTTCGCATACTGCCTGCTTTCTTCAACGGATGGCGACTCCACATACCACTGCAGGAGCATCCCGGTTAGTATAGCGGTTATGATACGCGAGTAAACACGGGTATTAATTCTAGGACCTATCAGTCGCTGTTTCTTTCCCTCGTCAAGAAAAGCCTCTATAAATTTGCTATACCTGCCCTGAATCTGTTTCATTTTTTTCTCTGTATTCGAACGATTCCCTATAATTTCACCGAGCAAGGTATGCCAGACTAACATTAACTCTCGGTGGCTACGCCCAAATTCTGTTGTGTACCTGTAGAACACTCTGAACTTGTCCAGGAAATCTCCCTCACAGCTATCCACCTCTTTAATGAGCCCATCCAGAAATTCAATAGAGAATTTTTTGAGGATACTATCGAGGATTTCGTCTTTGCCCGTGAAGTGACAGTAAACCGTGCCCTTAGCGATGCCCACGGCATGGGCCAAGTCTGTCACAGATGTGCCTACAAAACCTTTTGCGAGGAATTGCGTGATACTCGTTTCTATTATCCGCTCCTTTACAGCAGCTGCATCTTCCTTTCGACCCAAGGCTTTCCTCCTTACAATCCCTGAATATGACCGACCATTCAGTCATATGTTCAATGGTACACTCGCGGTAAATCAGCTGTCAAGGAGAAATACAGCAAATGAGAGCAAATGAACGGCAAATGAGAAGAACGGCAGGAAAAACGCAAAACGGAAGCTTCAGGTAAGAACTGAAATGCATGTGATAGCGAATAGGCACAGGGCTTCAGGTCGACAATCAACAAACGAGAGCTAGCCCGAAGTTCCCCATGAAATCACGATAGAAATTGTCTCGTTCCCCTTGTCTGTGGCCGGAAAGCTCGATAGTGAGCCCTTCCGTTTGTGACCATGTAATATTAACTGTTTACTTGACATAATTGCATTAACAATGCTATTATGTGCTCATGTACATTGATGTGGTCCCGAATCGTAACTCCCGGCCTGCCGTTCTCTTGCGGGAAGCATGGCGGGAAGGGAAGAAGGTCAAGCGGAGAACCGTTGCCAACCTGACGAGCTGGCCGGAAGAGAAGGTTGAGGCGCTCAGGCGCGTCCTGAGGGGTGAAACCGTTGTCACACCGAAGGAGGCCTTCCACATCGAACGCTCCCTGGCCCACGGGCATGTGGAGGCGGTACTCGGAACGATCCGCAAGATCGGTCTCGACACCGTTATCGCGTCCAAGAGAAGCCGTGAGCGTGATCTCGTCATCGCCATGATCGCGGAGCGGCTCCTCCACCCTTCCTCGAAACTCGCTACGACCCGGCTGATGCATACCACGACGCTTGCCGAAGAACTCACCGTCACCGATGCCGATGAGGATGATCTTTACCGGGCGATGGACTGGCTGCTCTCTCGTCAGGACGCGATCGAGAAGAAGCTGGCAGCACAGCACCTGGCGGAAGGCTCATCCGTGCTTTACGACGTGACGAGCAGCTACTACGAGGGAAGGACCTGTCCTTTGGCCCGGTTCGGCCATGACCGGGATGGACAGAAAGGGAAGCCGATCATCGTCTACGGGGTGCTCACCGATCATACGGGCTGCCCGATCGCGGTCAGCGTCTATCCCGGCAATACCGGTGATCCCACCACGGTTCCCGATCAGGTGGAGACGTTGAAGACCCGCTTCGGGCTTAACCGCCTTGTCCTTGTCGGTGATCGGGGCATGCTCACCCAAACGCAGATTGACACCGTAAAGACCTACCCGGGTCTCGGCTGGATCTCTGCCCTGAGATCGAGAGCCATTCGGAGCCTCGCCGAGGGCGGCCAGTTGCAGATGTCTCTTTTTGACCAGACGGACCTTGCCGAGATCGCATCCGACGAGTACCCTCGCGAACGGCTCATCGCCTGCTTCAATCCGCTTTTGGCTGAGGAACGAAAGAGAAAACGCCGGGACCTTCTTGAAGCCACTGAGGGCGAACTAACCCGCATTGCCCGCCAGGTGGCGAGGAGGACCCGCACCCCGCTCGACAAGGCCGAGATCGGCAAGAAAGTAGGGAGCGTGCTCAAGCGGTTCAAGATGGGCAAGCACTTCAGTCTGACCATCGGGGAAGGAACCTTCTCCTTTGCCCGGAAGGAGAAATCGATCCGGAGAGAAGAAGCCCTCGACGGCATCTACGTGATCCGGACGAGCGAACCGGGAGAAGAACTCTCCGCCGAGGACGCGGTCCGTACCTACAAAAACCTTGCCCAGGTCGAACGGGCCTTCCGGAGCCTGAAGGGACTCGATCTGCTCATACGGCCCATCTGGCATCGGACCGCGGATCACGTGAAAGCCCACATCTTCCTCTGCCTCCTCGCGTACTACGTGGAGTGGCACATGAGAAGGGCTTTGGCGCCGCTGCTTTTTGATGATGAAGAACTGCCGGAGATGAGAAAGACGAGACATGCGGTGCGGCCGGCGAAAGCCTCTCTGTCGGCCCGAAAAAAGAAGACGACCCGCGTCACACCCGAGGGTCTTGTCGTCCAGAGCTTCTCGACCCTGCTCGCCGAGCTCAGTACCCGGTGCCGCCATCGTGTAAGGATCGGCACTGATCCCGCACAACCCTCCTTCTCTCAGGTAACCGACCTGACACCCCTTCAGACGCGGGCGTTCCAACTCCTCCGCTTGTAGCCAGTAAACGGAAGTCCTGTCTTCTTGGAAACCCTTCTCCCTCAAGGGAATGCTGCATCAGAGGGCGGGGAACTTCGGTCTAGCGTTTCTTCGCACATCCCTGGAGACTCACATGATACTCCCTGAATCCATGCTTTTCTTTTATCGGTAATGCTGAAACTCAATTATTTCGCAGCAAGCGCTCTTCGCAGC